>JBGVCU010000034.1:0-68904 GCA_045119035.1 Bacilli bacterium
AATAGAATATTAACTTCGGTTCTTAATTGGAAAAGTCCTATTGAAAAACGTAAGGAACTTATAAATTTAGGTTATATAAATTATAACATATAGATTTTTTATTTTTTAAATTTTGGTCTCACATCATTGACAAATCAACAAGTAGTCTAGAATAAAAGTATTGTCTATATATTTAAGACAATACTTTATTTTTATTAATATTTTTTAATTAATTTAATAGCATATCCAATTATTGCGCAACATACAAAAACAAATAAGTTTATTGCAACAACACTTGCTCCAGAAGGGAAGTTAGGGAACAAGAAGAAAGCCATTAAAAAACATGTAACAGAGATTATAGCAGATGAAATAATAACCATCTTAAATTTATTAAATAATCTCATTGAAGATAAAGCTGGAAAAATGATTAAACTTGAAATTAATAATGTTCCCATAATACGCATTCCAAATACAATAATTACTGCTGTTAATATAGCAAACATCATATTATAGAATTTTGTATTAATACCAGTAGCTTTCGCAAAAGTTTCATCAAATGTGATAGAAAAGATACGGTTATAAAAGAAAATAAAGAAAATTACAACGATTATACAAACAGGTAAGATTATTAATAAGTCTTTTTTAGTTGCAAATAAAATTGATCCAAATAGATAACTATCAATATCAATTGTAGTACCTGATTCATTTAAGAATAGATATGCAATAGCTAGTGAACTACTAGCAAGTAGACCAATAATAGCATCTCCTTTAATTTTTGAATTTTGACCAATAATAAGTAATATATATGCAACAACAACAACAATTGGAATTGCAATAAAAAGCGACAAATCACTTGCAAGATTTAAACACATCGCAACTGCTATTACCCCAAAACTTACATGAGAAAGTCCATCACCGATCATTGAGTAACGTTTTAAAACAAGTACAACACCAACAATTGATGCAGCAATAGTAAGTAAAATACCTACAAGTAAAGGATATTTAAAGAATTCTATGTTATTAAAAATATCAACTATTGACATATTATTCACCGATCTTCTTTAGATATTCTTCTTTTGTAAAACTCTTACAACCTTCTGCACTAAGTTCTATTACTTTATTTGTAATATTTAACGTAGTATGGAAGTTATGAGTAACGATTAAGATTGTAACACCTAATTCCTTATTAATCTTTCTAATTGTATCTTCAAGTTGAGCAACCATCTTTTTATCTAATGCTACAAATGGTTCATCAAGGATAATTAATTTATTTGTAGCACAAATTGCTCTTGCAATTAATACACGTTGCATTTGTCCACCTGAAAGTTCTTTGAATGATTTATTTTTAATACGATCAATTTCAAGAAGTTTCATATTTCTATTAACTAATTCTTTTTCTTTCTTTGTATAAAAAGGTCTCCATTTAAGCTTATTTAAACATCCAGAAAGTACTACTTCATAAACAGAAGCAGGAAAATCATTACTGATTTCAAGTCTTTGAGGTAAGTAACCAATTGATTCAAGTTTAGTGTTTTTGTCATAATGGATTTTACCAGAAATTGCAGGGTAAAGACCTAAAATTGTTTTAATTAATGTTGATTTACCAACACCATTTCCTCCAACTAAACAGACGAAATCTCCATATTCAATTGTAAAGTTAATCTTTTTAAAGATTGAATGGTAGTTATAACCAATGCTAAGATTTGTAGCTTTAATTTGAACCATGTAGCGCCTCCTTTAGTACTTCGTAGTTTGATTTTAAAATATCAATATATCTTAAATTATTTTGATATTGTTCATGAGTAATATTATGACCTGAATGCAATGTTCTAAGTAATGTATTTGTTTGTTCAACAATTTTCTGAGGAATATCTTCTGACATTAATTCTTTTGTAAATATATATTTTACATTATGAGCTTTAACTAAATTGATAAAATTAATTAAATCATTAGCAGATGGTTCTACCTCTGTTGAACATGTATTATATAAAGCTTGATAATTTAAATGATAATCTTTAATAAAATAATAGAATGTGAATGGACAAACAAAAAATAATGTTGGATGAGAATGGTTATCTTTTGAACATTCACCAAATAAATCAATAAATGCTTGATCCATTTCCTTTAATTCGTTAATGAAATTTAGTGAATTAGTTTTATAAATTTCAGAATTATCCGGATCTCTTAAACAAATTGCTTTTGTTATATTTTCAACCATATGAATAGAATTTCTAATACTTGTCCATAAATGCGGGTCATATGCATGATTATGGAAATGTTCACCCTCTGGATGGTCATGATGATCGTGGTCATCTTCGTTCATAATCAAATGTTCTAAGCCTTTTGATGCATTAACAATTGTATTTTTATTTAATGACTCAATAAGCTTTGCTGCCCATGTTTCCATTTCATCAGAAGTATATACAAATATATCTGCATTTTTAATATTAATAACTGTACTTACTGATGGATCAAAATTATGACTATCTTGTCCTGGTTTTAAAACAACTTCAACATCACATAAATCACCAACAATTTCTTTAACAAAAGAATATTGTGGGAAAATTGTTGTTACTATTTTAATACGATCATTTTGTCTTATTTCTGAACATGAAATTAAAGTTAATGAAAGTAAAAAGATGAGAATTAATTTAACTAATTTATTTTTCATTTCTTACCTCCTTCTTACATTCTTCACAAACACCATATAGAATAACACTAGAAGGTTCTACAGAAAAACCATAGTCTTTTTTAATTTTATTATTTAATGTATTGATTTGTTTTAATTCTATATGAATAATTTTGCCACAATCACTACATTTTAAATGATAATGTTCATCACAATGTTTACCAACATATTGATAAAAACAGGCTATATTATCGTTTTTAAAGAATTTTTTAACTTCTCCAGTTTGTACTAGATGATCTAAATATCTATATAAAGTAGCTTTACCAACAGGAGTATTATCATTTTTTAAAGTATGAAGTAGTTCTTCTGCCGTATATTGATGATTCTTGTTTAACATCATTTTATCTAAAATTACACTACGTTGTTTAGTTGAATAACTTTTGCATGAATTCATGATTTTTCCTCCTTGACAAAATTTAGTAATTTGAAACTCAGTTTCAAATTATTTTACCATATAATTGTCATTTTGTCAAGTAATTATATATATTTTCACCTATTTATAAACAATTATAAAACTACCTAAAATTAGTAAGATTGTACCTATTACATCATACATAGTAATCTTTTCTTTTAAAATAAAAAAAGATAATACTAAAACTAAAATTATACTTAATTTATCAATCGCAAGTACATTTTTAATTTCTCCTTTACTTAATGATATAAAATAAAAAATATATGCTAAAAATGTACATATCGATACAATAATTAACATTAATAAATCATGTTTAGATATATTAAATATTTTATGTTTTGTATCTTTTATAAAGAATAAACTAAAACTAAAAATAAATATTAAAAAATTCCTATATATTGTACTAACATAAGGATCCACATTAGATAGACTTTTTTTAAGAAAAACCTGCATTAAGCTTGCAAATATCAAAGATAAAATACTAAATAATAACCACATTATAATCACCATATATATTTTTTATTTTGTTAAAAGATATATACAAAAAAAGAAACAATCTTAATAGATTGTTTCTTATATTTTTACTCTTCTTCTTGCTCTGGGCTAACAGTAACAATTGTTGGTGTTTTTCTTTCAATTTCTTGTTCTGTTTTAATTCTTTCAAGTTCATTAACAAGTGCCATTTTTTGAATGATTAGTTTTACAATTTCTTCAAGTTCAGAACCTTCTCTATAGTCACTTGGACATACGTAGTTTACGCGACCTTCATCGATAAGTTTTTGAATTTTATAGAATTTATTTGGTTGATAGATAGCAATTGATTGTCCACCATATTGTTTAACCAGTTTCATACAAGGAACATCAGTAAGTCCATCTCCAAAGTAAATCATATTACGATATGGAACTCTACGTTGTTCATCATGCATTTTACTATTTAATGTATCGTCATCTAAAGTATCTAATACACCTTTTGAAATTCTAAATAAGAATTGTGTTTTTGTTGTAAAGTTGATTGCTTGTTGAGGCCAGTCTGCATTTCCACTTGCGTTATAGTGAAATTCACAAGCATAGATTTTTTTGAATTCTTTAGCAATTGTAGTTCCTTGAATAATTTCAGTAAGTCCTGAAGAAATAATATAGTGTTCAATTTCAACGCCTAGGCTTTTACCATATGCATTAATTCTTTTAAACCAAGATTTAACACCGGGGAATAATTTTACATCACGACCAAGTGCCATAAAAGATTCTTTTGTAATTGGGACATTATTTTTCTTAGCTTGTTTAATCATAACATACATGTATGCTAAGATTTTATCCATTGATGATTTAACACTAACTCTATTTGCTTCTTCCCAAAATTCTCCAGCACTCATTCCAATACTTGGAATAAAACTGTATTCTTGCATATCTTTTGGTGATAGTGTTTTATCAAAGTCATATAAAAATGCAATAATCTTTTTCTTTTGCATAAATCCTCCTAAAAAAGCTCTTTAAATTCACTTTTAAATAGTGAATATAAATATACTTTAATTTCTTTATTTGTAACTTTTTCTAAATAAGTTTTATATTGATTTAATTGATTTAGATAATTTTCATCATCAGTATTACTTAATTTATAATCAATTAAATATAAATGATCTTTTGTTTCTAATATTAAATCAATTATTGATTTATTACCAAATTCATCAAAATATGCATACTCATGATATTCATTAATAAAATCTAAACTTTTAATTAAATCACTATTTAAAAAGTTTCTAACAATATTATACTCTATGTATGAGTCATAATATCCTAAATTTGCATTTTTTATAGAAATATTTTCTAGAACATTATGGAATTTTGTTCCAAGTTCAAGTACACTAGTAGTATCTTTTGTATTTAAACTTAATGTTTTTTTAGATGCTCTTGTATGATTAATTAATTTTGTTTCTTGATGAATATCATTATATTCTTTTATAATATCTTTTTTAGAAAGAGTTCTTTTAAAAATTTTAGTATATTGTTTTTTAAATAATGGATTAACAGTTAAATTAATCGATTTATAAAACATATTTAAATAATCGCCAGAATAACATAGCATATCTTCTAAAGAGTTAATTTTTTGTTTAGAAACTTTTTCAAATTCTGTATCAGTTACTAAAATAATTTTTTCTTTCGCTCTTGTTAAAGCTACATAAAATAATCTTATTTTTTCAGAAATTTCTTCTTCATAATACTTTTTCTTAAAGACTTCTTTTACAAAAACTTTATTTAATCCATCTTTTTCAAATTCTAATATTAATCCATAATTATTTGAAAATAAGAATGATCCTTTTGTGTCTTGCAAATTAAATCCTCTATCTAAGTTTGCAAAATAACAAATTGGATATTCTAATCCTTTTGATTTATGAATTGTCGTAATTGTAACCCCATCAACTCCATCAATTGGAAATTTATATTCAATATCAAGTTCATCGTCTGAATATATATATTCTAAATACTTTATAAATTCTAAAATTCCTAATTCATCAAATTCCATACTTTTAGAATATAAGAATTCTAATTTCTTTTCTCTTTCAGTAACATTACCTACTTTAATTATTTTATGATATATATTAAAGTCTTTATATATATCACTTATAATATTAGATAAAGATGTATTTTCAATCATTTGAGAATATTTAATTAATAAATCATCTAATTCTTTATTAAAACTTCTTAAGTTAATTTCATTATATTGGTAATTATCATGAATAATATCATCTTTTGTTTCAATAATAAATGATCTTAATACTGATAAAAGTGATTTATTATATTTTATTTTTTCATAATTAGGATAACATTTAGAATAAGCACATTCTAAAATAGATTTTATAAATACAACTTCTTCGCTTCTAATAAAAGAACTTGATTCCGTTGTAATAAGAGGAATTCCAAGATATTTAAATATATTTTCAAATACTTTAAAAACTTTTTTACTAGATAAAATAATTGAAAAATCTTTATATTTAGCTTTTCGATAATTTTTTAAATCTTTATCATATATTTGATATTTATCCATTTTATCTAAAATATCAAATCCAATAGTGAATGCTTCAATTTCAATTTTAGAAAAATCTTTATACTCTTCCATTCCATATGATAAATATTCTAGGTTATATTCATTCGGTTTTGGTAAACTATTATATGCTTCATTACCAAATGTTAATCTTTGTTTCCCTGTATAATCTACTCCACCATAATTTTTTTCCATAAGGGGAGTAAAAATATTATTAATATTAGAAAGAACTTCTTCTCTTGATCTAAAATTAGATGTTAAGTCAATTACTTTTCCATTTATACCATTACCAAAATCTGTAAGTTTTTGTGAAAATAAACGTGGATTAGCATTTCTAAATTTATAGATAGATTGTTTTATATCGCCAACTAAAAATAGATTGTTATTTGCGATTAGTTGAATTAAAGCTTCTTGAATATCTGATGTATCTTGATATTCATCAATTAAAATTTCTTTAGTATTATATTTAAACTTATTACATATATCACTATTATCTTTAAATAATTTAATTGCAAACTTACTAATATCATTAAATGTAAACATATTGTGGTTATGTTTATATATATTAAGTTCATTTAACACAATATTTAAAACATAAAAGAATGCTTTACAATATGGTTTAGTCAACTCATATTCGTAAATTAATTCTTCTTTAGTTTTTGAAACAAGTTCTTTTGTACTATCAATTAATCTTTTTAATTTCTCTCTTGTTTTCTTGTACTCAGCAACTTCAACATCATCTAATGCTTTTTTTCTTGTAGGAAGTTTACTAGATAATACATTATATATATATTCAAAATCAACATAATCTAAATCTTTTATTGGTTCTAATACTTTTTCAATTCCATATACGTTATCAAGAATTGCCTTATCAGTATAAAACTTTGAATCATCTAAATGTTCAAAGATCAATTCTATTTTAGATTTAATTACTTCATCATATATAGTTAATAAATATTCACTATGGTTAATATCGTAATATTTATTATAATATGAATCATTATAGTCAATAATTAAATCAATTTTCTTTAAAATATTTACAATTGCATTAGCTAATACATCTGAATTTTTAAGTGTATATGTATTTGCAAGTAGTAATATATTTTGGTCATTTTGTTCGAATAAATTATTTATTACTTTTTCAGTAATTTCTCTTTTAATAATTTCATGATACTGATTATCAAAGACCTTAAAGTTTTTTGGAATATTAAGTAGATAGTTATATGTTTTTACAATATCACTTGTGAAACTATCAAATGTTTGAATATGAGAAACATCTATTATTTGTAATTGTTCATAAACAAATTTACTCTTTGTTTTTTCGAATACTTTTTTTAAACTTTTTCTTAGACGTTCTTTCATAGTAGATGCTGCATCTTTTGTAAATGTTAAAACAATTAGTTCATTTAAAGAAACACCATCTAATACTTTTTGAGTTAAGCGTTCTGTTAAAACTGCTGTTTTTCCGCTTCCTGCTCCTGCACTTACTAGTATATTACAACCTTTATCATATATAGCATTCCATTGTTCGGTAGTCCAAATGACATTATCTGGTTTCTTAGGTATCATCATTTTTTACCTCCTGGTTTTTCAATATATTTAAAGTCTTGATATGTTTTATAACATATAGTTCCGTAAGGGCAATACTTACAAGTAGACTCTTTATCAATCATTTTCGGATCAATCGTAAAATCTCCTTCGTGAATTGACATTAATGAATTATTAACTAGGAAATTAATTGTTTCAATCATAGAATCTATATATTCTTTAGATAATGCATCTTTATTTTTAATAATATTTTTTAAGAAATCACTATCTTCACTAGAAAAACATCCATTATAAACTAATTCATCTTGATATTGCATATCAACAGTTTTCTTATTAATGTGTTTATACATTTTACTAGGCATTACGCGTTGAATAAAAGCACCTAATAAAGCCATATTTTCTTTACCTAATGAAAGTAAGTAAAAATAATATGGAACTTGAATTTTTAAGCCATATTCTAAAAGATTTAAATCAATTTTATTATCGCCTGTCTTATAATCAACAATTAAAACCTTTTGTAATTCTTCTACTTGATAGATAAAATACTTGTCAATAATACCTTCAACTAAATCATAGTAAGTAGAATCATTTACCTTACATTCTAAAACATGTTTGATGTCTTTTTCAAATTCAATTTTAGTAAATGTTCCTTTATGATATAAATCATTAATAATGTTATAACTTTTAACAACATACTCTTTATAACGATTATAGTAATATTTTGTTTCCTCATCATCACTGATATTATTATCTAACATATATATATTTGTTTCATTATCAACATCAGATATATTCATTTCATTATTAAATAATTTTTTTAACATTAAATGAAAATAACTTCCAAGTTTACTAGAAGACTCATCTTTATAAGTTGGAACATGTAAAACTTTTTCTAAATAATATCGATATTTACATTCATAGAATGTTTCTAAAGATGTTGCTGAAAGTTTGATATTTTTATCAATTTTAAAAGTCCCATTAAATTTATTAGAATAAGATTGATAGATATCTTTTACATTACTTTGATATAAACTAGTTAAATTATCATTTTCTTCTTGGTAAATATAATAATTATCAAGTGCTTTAGCAAATTCTACTTCATCATAAATTTTCGATACATTATTGTTAATATTTTTAATAGATGTTAATTTATTTAATTTAATTAAAACATCACTAATTATTTGATTAAAGGAAGTATTATAAGTTAAGATACCCTTATTTAAAGAATATATTTGATTAACTAAATTTGTAGTATTAAAATTATTAATTTCTTTACTAGTTAATAAATTATTTACTTCTCTTACAGAATCATTAAAATAGTCACTATTTTTTACTAATTTAGGAAAACTATTTTGACAGCACCCTAGAAAATATATATTTTTATTATTAAAGCTAGTAGGTAATTGACTAATTAAATTGACATTAACAATTTCTTTATCTAAACTTACATCTTCATTTTTAAAAGAATCCATTAAAAAAGGTTTAAAATATGGATAATCATTAATATCGAATGTAGTATATTCATTAAAGATTTTATATATTTTTTCTAAATTTTCTTCACTTATTATATATCTACTTACAATATCACTAATTGCTTCATTAAATAATTCTATTAAAGAATCTCTTTTATCAATATGAGTTTCAATATAAGAAAGTAGGCTTCTACCATAAACTGTTTCATAAAAAGAAACATTAATATCTGAGGTGTATTTGATATTCATTAAATCTAATTTTGATTTTAAAATAGGTAAATAATCTTTATTAGTGTAATATACATATATATTGTCTTTAGTATTTAATAAATCATTTGAAATAGATTTAACAACAAAGTCAACTTCATCATCAATATTATTGAATTCATATATATTATAATTATTTTTATTTAAGCTAGATGTTTCATATGTATATATATTTTTATATAAATTAAGAGTTGTTTTTATTAAATCGTTTGTTAAATCAGGATTTATAAATATTATTTCTTTTTTACTTAACTCATTTTTAATATATTTATTAATACTATATCCAGCTAATATATCTTCTTTTACATCATTTAATATTTCATTATTTATGCTTAAATGATAATATGGTAAGAAGTGATTAAACAATACCTTAGTAAGTTCATAATTATAGCCTTTTTTAACAAGGTTTATCTTAATATTAGATGATAATTCACCTAACATATAATTAATAAAAGTTGAGTAATTCATAACTCTAAAAGGAATTAATTTATTTTTATAATGTTCTTGAATATCTTGATGTATATCTTTTGTACAAACAATAATTGAATCATTATCAAGTTTAAATTTAGTAAATAAATTATTCATAATAATCACTTCCTTTCTTAAATAATTTTATCATAAAATCTAAATAATTTCAAATAAAAAAGAAAATAAGCACATAAGTGATTATTTTCTTATTTGAACTTATTTTTTTCTAGATAATTTATACTATTGAATTACACAAATCAGCACATATATATCGATTTAATCAGAAAGCAGAGTCTTTGAAAATAAATATCATTAAATTCAATATTAATTATAGTTGGTGAAGTATTTAGGATTTTTAAAGTAACAACATTTCTTTCTCAAATTAAGTTGAAATTAGTTAAATATATGCTAAAATTATTTTATGTAATGTATAGTATTTTTTTAGAAATACCTTACTAACAAAATAGAATTTATTTAATATTATTTATCTTCAAAAACTTCATCATTTCTAGTATATTGATAATTATATACATATAAATCATTATCAATTTCTGTGGCTTCAATAAATAATTCATGAGTGCTTATTAAAGCACAATCCCAACTTCGATCTTCGGTAATTACTAATTTAACATACTCTTTAATATCATATTTTAATAAATCAAATTCAATGATATTATTATATATTTCAGTAGCACTAAGAGGGTCACTAATTACATTATATTTATCAGATAAGACTTCGTCATGTTCAAATCTCATAAATTCTACTGGTGTTTCTTCATTATCTACAAAAACAGAGATAGTTATATATTCAAGATAAATATACTTAATACCCTCTTGAATGTATTTTTCTCTTACATCTTCAACATCAATTATCCCGAAGCCAATTGATACTTTATTATCAAATAAACTATTCTCATTAATTTCATATATAAATTTACGACAAAACATATTTTCTGGCTTTCCTGGTGGAACTGAATATTCACAACTAAATAACATTATACTCAGCAAAAATATAACAAATAACATTTCTATTCTTTTAATTTTACTCATTCAATTGCTCCTTTATAATTTATTTAAAAATAATATTCAATTATTAATCATATATTTCATCATTTCCTTTATAAAACAAAATTTTTACTCCTAGTTTTATTCCTTGTACAGGTGTAATTACAGATGAATTTTATAGAACCATACAAATATATTTTTTACTCATATATATGTAATTTAATTATATTCAAAAATTATAGTATATTTTAAAATTTATCCTTTTTGTAAATAAAGAGGTTCCCTATACTCATAACGAGAAACAATGAAATCATTATCTTTAATTTCACCTTCCATATATAAATAACTAATGTATGGATCTGAATAAGTATCCGTATCATTTACAACATAACATTGATTATAAGAAAGCTCAATTTTTATAAAATTTGTAATATTATAATCTAGTACATTAATATATATAGGTTTACTAAAATCAGATGTACTATTCGGTCTTGAAACAAGTTTTTTATATATCATAGATAGTAGATCATTATTAGGAATTTCAATCACATCAACGGGATTAGTATCGTCATCTACAAAAACTTTAATTAGTACATCACAAATAATTAGACTGTAAATTATATCTTTTTTATCCAAATAACCGAAACATACATCCACTCTATTATTTTTAAGTTTACTATTATTAACTTTAAAGTAGATTTGAGACTCAAATCTAGAAATTGGATCAGAAGAATTTTCCATACCGCTACATCCTACTAAAAAAATATTCAATAAAAGAATAAAAATTAATGATTTTATTATAGATATTTTATTCATAAAACTCCTCCTTTTATTATTAACAGTTTTCGCGTCTTACACTATCAATGTTTGATGTTTTTCAAGATGAAATTTCTACATCTGGTTTAATCCCTTGAACTGGAGTAATAATTGATGAATTTTGCTTAATTAATGTTTGACAAAATTTACATCTTTTATACACAACTCCACCAATAATGGTTGTACTATTTGGATCAAGAGTGTGTACTTGACGTGATCCGTTTGTTTCTCCACAGGAACATTTATATATATGATAATTTAATCCATCTGCAACACATTCATAAACACATTCATGTTCAAGTAAAGAAGCAAAAAGAGTAAATTCTCGAACTTCTCCATGAAAATTATCTCTTAGACGAATATATACAACTTGATTTTGTTCTAAAAATAAGCTAATTTTAAAATCATGTGTTTGGTCATAATCTTGATCATAAGACGCGTCACACATATAATTTATAGAATCATTAGGAACAATACAACTAAATAATTCACCATATAAATCTTCGTAACTCTCTGAATAAAATTCATACTCACCATCATAAGGAGCAATAAACTTAAACCACGCTTTTTCATTTAGTTGTAATGAACCTTCATAAGGAATATCATTAACAATATAATTTATGTTTGTTTTGGAAATTGTTTCTAAAGTTCCATAGTACGGCCCTGTTTCAAATAGTACATCATTAAATCCAAGTACTTGAACATATAATTCGTCGCCACCAAGTTTCATGATTTCAATAAAATCTTCTTCTGTTAATCTATATTCAACTTTATCTAATAATGAATTATAGTCTAAATAATCATTATCTTTAATATTTTGAATTTCATATATTTGCGTTCTATTTGCAGAATAGAAAATCAAGCTATACTTATTAATTTTTGAAGTATTTAAAGTAGTATTATAATTTGTTTCCCAAGAGAATATATTATTTTCATTATTTGTATCTAACATTTCCGGAAAACAAAATTCTTTTGGTGAAAAATTTAAATATACCAACAAATCACTAATTTCATCTAACATACTAAAATTTCTAAATAAAAAATTCTCTAAAAATTCACTAAAATTATCTTTTGTTCCTAATAATAGCTTCCAAACTTCATTATATTCAAGATCTATATTTTCAAGATATTCAAGCGTGCTATCGGTATATTTTGTAATCATAAGTAAAAAACTAGTGATACCTGCTTCACTGATTTCACCTATATCTGATAAATGAAAATCTTGATTAGCCCCATTATAAGAATTATATTTAAAATCACCGACATCTTTTATGCCTAAATTACTTAATTCAAAATATAATTGTGTAGATATACCAATATATGACGCAATAGCTTCACTATATGCTAATTGTAGTCCGTGTTCCTTACCATGTTCGTCTACCAAGTCTTGACCAAAGTAATGATTACCGCCTGGCATGATTGAAAAACCGAAGAAATGATCAACATAATGTCCGTACTCATGCATACCTACATCCCAACTAGAATATGAATTAATATCCATTCTAATTATATCATTCATACCACTGAAATGGCAACCAGATTGAGTGTTTGGATATATGACAGATATTTGAGGTAGATATTCACCAGACATCTGATAGGCATATTCATATGGATAAATCATCATTTGAGAAACTTCAAAAGAATTGGTTAATACAGAACCATTTTTATTTATCACTATATCATAATTAATATGGCTACCATTATTTACGTTAATGTATCTACCAATACTAATTTCATATTTAGAACGAAATAAAGGCGCTACTACCTTACATGCATCATTTTCGGCTACGAATGAAATAAATAAGTCTAAACCATTCGCTTCATTATAAGAATCATTTTCAATTGTAAAACTAAAATTTCCATTTTCATCAGTTTGTGTTACTGCTAAAAGATCTTTAGAAAATAAATCTTCATCATATAAATAAACATAATTATTGATTAAATTATGTATATTGTTATTATTATCATCAATATCTTCGCTATCAGGTTCTTTCCATTTTGAATCTTTCCATTTTATACTTCCTGTAACAGTAATACTTTCAGCATTATTAGCAATTGTTATTTCTTCATCACAGGTAATAAAATCTTCTTCATAAACAAAAGACATGTATAGAGTCTCAACTTCATAATATGTTTTGGTAAACGTATAATCTTCTGGTGCTTCTAATTTTCCTAAAATAATTAATTCTTCTTCTGATGCTTCAAAATTTGTAAAATATATATCTCTACATTCTTCAATACAAGTTACACTAACACAATCTACTTCTCCATCAGAATAAATATATAACTCTTTACTATATATTACTTCTTCACCATCTTTTACATTCACATCAAAAATATATTCCCCTGCTGTATGAGTATTCTTAAAAGATAAATACGTATTTCCTTCAGTAACTGATATTGTTTGTTCAACAATTTGTGAAGGATGAGTAATAGATATGCTTTGACTACTATCACTATCACTAGAAATAATATTAAGATTAATATTTTCATTATAATAGACAATATTATTTAATACAATTATTTCATAAGATAAATTACCATCACCGTTATTACCCTCTTCGTAATCTACATACACGAGTTCCTCTGCATGTATGTTCGTATAATTTAATACAAATAAAAATAATAAAAATAATAATACATTTAATAATTTTCTCATAAAATCCCCCTTTTTTTATATAAATGTATAATAGTTTCTAGGAAATTATAGTTATTAACTAAGTATATCAATTATATAGTAAAAAACTCTCCACTGGAGAGTTTTATTTTTATAATTTCCCCACATCATAATTATATCATATTAGAAAAATTTCTGTCAATAGAATAAATAATCATTTATGAATTTTGTCGCATTTCTTTTTATCAAAGAATTAACATACTTTATAAACAATGAGTTTCACTTAAATTAATTTTTAATTATATTAATAAATAATAAAATACTTAAACAAAAAGGAACAAAATAATTCGTTCCTTTATCTACAAAATTAATAATTTGTATTAATCTTTAATTTCTTTGGGAATAGTATAATCATAGTAGTAATGAACAATAAAGGCACCATCAATTACTTCACCATCGATAATTAAAGAAATTCCAAATCTCTTAAAATAATCAGATCTAACAGTTTGATCAAATGAATAGGTAAGTTCAACATTTGTAAAACTTATAAAATCCTAATCTAATATATCAATAGATAATGATTTATTTTAATCGAATAAACTATTCGGTTCTGCAATATTCTTTTTATATATTATAGAAAATAAATCTTTAGTAGGAATAAAAATTATATCAACAGGAGTATCTTCTAAATCAGTACACGCATCTAAAAACAGATTTAACAAAAAAATAAACAAGAATGATTTAATAATAGTTTATTTATGAACTTTATTATATTTTCTTTCCCCTAGTTTTATAGATATATAATAACTAAGCGCAAAGTATCCAATTAATGAAATTGCAATTACTGGGCCTTTCAAGCTAAATAGTGCAGTTAATGCGATTAATGTTGGAATACCTATTAATAATAGTAATAATAAATATGTTTTTGAAAAATCTTTTGATGATTTATTATATTCAATATACCATTTAGGTAAATATTTTATTCCACCAAGTACAGAATCAATTATTTCAAAATATTTTAAATCTCTTGTAATTTCTTCTTCACTTATAGTTACAGAGTAATCTAAATTAGGTAAATGTATTAAGAAAGCTTTAATTTTTCTTTCCATTAACTCATTATTATATTTTAATACTAAATCCTCATGAGTAAATGTATTTAAATCGATATTTAATGAAGTTACTAAATCATTAGGAATTTTCACCACTACAGCATTTCTTCTGCATACTAATTTGTCACTTGTAAGATATATATCATCATCATATTCAACAACTAAAGTATGATCTTCTTTTTCTAAATAATATTTAGGGAAAGTACCTAAAAAGTTTCTATTTTTAAATTCGATATTAATTTTTTCTTTTAATTCTTTATTTAGATCTTTTTCAAATTCAATATATTTATTTGCATTTTCTTTTATTTCATTAAATGCAAATTTTATATCATTAAAATCTTTAACTTCTTGTTCTTTAAAAATAACTGGTAATTGTTCTTGATACATTGTTTTATCGCTTCTATGTACATACATTAAAAATTCTTTTACTTGAAAATATAAATCCTCTAATTCTTTTTCTGAATAATTATCAAATTTATCTATATTTTTAAAGAATAAATTATTAACCTGCAGGTGTGCTTTATATTTATAAATATCTTGTTTTTCCATAAAATATACTCCTTTATTTTAATTTATTTTGTTCAATCTCTATTAATATTAATATATGTAACAAAAGATAAAACTAGTTATTTTAAACAATTACAAGCTAATTATATCAAATAAAAAATACATTGTCAATGTTTTTTATAAAAGAAGAAGAATGTATAAAAATAATTTAAGAGTTAAAAACCATTTATATTCTAATTGAGCAAGTTACATGTTTTCCATGTAGCCGCACAATATTAACGAAGTGTAATATACAGTATATAAAAATATATATTTTATTATAAAAAAGGAACGAATTTAATCGTTCCTTTGAAATTATTCTTCATCAAATTCTTCTTCTAAACCTTCAACGCTATGATAGATATCTTGAACATCTTCAATGTCATCTAATAATTCCATTAAACGATGGAAATGTCTAATATCATCTTCATCTTCAAGTTTAGTATAAGTTTCTGGAAGTAATGTAGTTTTATCAACTAAGAATTCTACATCTGGCATAGCATCAACTAATGCTTGTCTGATTTTTGAATATTCAGTATTAGGTGCATAAACACTTGTAATTCCATCTTCTAATTCAACATCAGTAACATCACAATCTGCCATGATTAATGTATCTAAAGTTTCTTCATCATTTAATCCTTTGAAAGAGAAAATTGCTGTATTTGTAAACATATGTGCAACACTTCCTGGAGCACCTAGTTTAAATCCAACTTTAGTAACAGCAACACGTACTGCTGTATAAGTTCTATTAACATTGTCTGTTAAACAGTCAATAATAAACATTGAGTTATTAGGACCAAAAGCTTCATATCTAATTGGTGAATAGTTTTCTTGAGATCCACCTTTTGCTTTTTCGATAGCTCTTTTAATAACGTCAGCTGTAACTTGTTCTTTTTTAGCTTTTTCAATTTCTTTTTTTAATGGTTGGTTAAGGTCTGGGTCAGGAACACCAGCTTTTGCTGCCATATAAATGATTTTACTCCATTTATTGTTTAATTTAGATTTTGCTGCGGCTGTTTTTGCCATAGAGGCTGCTCTTACTTCATGAGCTCTTCCCATATCTGTCACTCCTTTGTTATTTAATAAATCTTTAGTATTATAACATTTTTTTGTATTTTTTTAAAGTAATATACTTTTTATAGTTTTCTATTGCTGTTTATCATTATTATTCTTTCAAAATCTTCATAGATAAAATCAAATAATTCATTGTTATTAATATATGTTAAATCAATTGAATAGTTATAATTTGATAAAGATTTTTTTAATATCTCATATAACATTAAATTACCTACTTCAATTTTTTGATAGATTCCTTTTTCAAATATTGAATCAAAATACATTGACAAATGGTTCATATTTAATTCATTTAATGCAAGTGGTGTTAAAAGTTTCTTTTCTGTTTCATCGTAACTAGATATAATGATTCGAAACTCACTTGGTACAATCGGTCCTAAATATCGCATACTAATATTTAATGATTTTTTTAGAAGTTTTTTATTCTTTTTTATTTCGAAAATCGGAAAATATAATTTATTCTTTAAATTAACCATATATAATTGTGGTTTAATAAATTTAATTTTATTATTTGTATAGAATAATAAAGATCCTTCTTTTATATTTACTCTATTAATATCAATATAATTAAATAAACTAATTAATTCATCTAAGATAATTTCTAAATTTTTAAAGTCTTCTTCTTTTAAAATCTCTAATTCTTTATTAATATTTTTATACTCAAATGAACAATATAAATCATTATTATTTAATTTCACATTGTTTTGATTATATATATCTTTCATTTTGTTATCTAACATTGAAGCATAAATATATTCTAGTATATATACTGATGATTCATTATAAAAAGACTTTTTAATTCCATCTAATAGATATATATTTTTTTGTTCTTTTGCTTTTTCAAGATATTCCAAATATAAATAACTACTTAAATTATCTGGATATATTTTTATTATGTTATTTTTTATTTCAATTGTATATGTGACATCATCTATTTCTATAACAACAATGTTGTCAATATTAATATTTTTCCATGGTGCTAAATCTTGAATAATATTACTTTTATTAATTAAATCTTTATATAACATAATAGTACCCCCTTTTATATTAGTTATTTAAAAATCTTTTTTAAATTTTTTATATCTAAGTAATTTTCTTTAAAAGCTTTTTTTAGTAATTGTTCTGGTATATATTCATCATATTTACCTTTTTTACTAAAATTTAAATCAAATTTAAATTCAGTATCTTCATTAATATTATTAATATATTCTAATACATCATATAAATTATTTGTATTAATTTTTATACCAAGTGGAATGAAACCTTCAAAAATTGGTTTTACAATAAATTTTGAATTTAACAAATAATATAATGTTAAGAAATTTTTTGTACCTAAAAAAGGCATTAAAATAAATTCGTTATTTTGCGATTGTATAAAATAATCACATATAAATTCATATTGATTAAAAACATTAAAACATTCTTGATATTTATCGTTTGCACTTTTTGATAAAAATTTAAAATCATATTTATATGATAAAATATCTTTTAAATTTTTCATTACTTCATCATCGATAATTGTTAATCCACTACTTTCCCAAGATGTATCTTGATATTTTGTAGTTTCTTTTACATTAATTGTTTTAGTTTTTGTGTTTACTTCAATTATTTCCCAACTAGATCCTGCTAAATTAAATGTAGATCCAATTGGTAATTTCTTTTGAATTGATCCTATTAATTTCCCATTAAAAATAACTTCATAATCTTTCTCTGTTTTAAAAGTAGAATAGAATTCAAAATTATTAACTATTTGTTCACCTTCACTTGCTAAATATAAACCATTGTTTGAAACTTCTATTAGTTCACATTTTATTAAGTAATTTAATAATAGTTTATAATCTTCTTGTGTGATATTACTAAAAACAGATATTGTTAATAATATACTTGCTAATTTTTTTGGTAATATACCTGGATTATTATGTATTACACTTAATGTCTGATGAACAAGTGTGCTATATGGATATTTATCAATTGAAATTTCTTCTAAATGTCTTGTTTTAATATATAAAGATATTAAACTAATTGCATACATGAAATTCCATGAAAAAGAATCATCACCAAGTTCATTTTTAAAACAGAAACACATTTCTTTAATACCATTAGTTCTTCCTGTTCTTCCTAAACGTTGAACAAAACTTGAAATAGAAAGAGGAGTATCAATTTGAATTACACGCTCTAATGTTCCAAGATCAATTCCAAGTTCAAGTGTCATTGTAGCTACAGCTGATATTGGCATATCTTCTTTTTTCATTTTTAATTCTACTTCATCTCTTAATGTTTTTGATATATTACCATGATGCACTAAAATATAGTTATTTCCGTTTATATCTTTATTAATCTTTTTTAGATTATGAGCTGTTTTTTCTACTTCTTTTTTAGAATTTGCAAAGACAATACACTTTCTTCCATTAATTAATTGATAGATATATTTATAATATTTTTTTTCATCACTAATACTTTCAACATTATTATATAACATTAAAATGTTGGATTTTGTCGAATTTTGTAAATTAGTTAAAATTTTTGAAAATTTTTTAGAACTTATAAAATTTGCTGCATTTTCTAAGTTACCAATAGTTGCACTTAAACCAATTCTTCTTATTGATTTATTTAATATTTTTTCTAATCTTTCTATTAAACTCATCATATGAATTCCACGAGATGAATCTAAGAAATAATGAACTTCATCAATTACAACAAAGTCTAAATTTTTAAAAATTGTTGGTATTTCTGATGTATGATTTAAAAATAAAGACTCTATTGATTCTGGGGTAATTTGTAATATAATATTATCTGTATTTAATGCTTTTTCTTTCTGATATGAACTTACATCTCCGTGCCATCTAAACACTTTGATATTTCCTTTTTCTAAAGATTCTGATAATCTTAAAAATTGATCGTTAATAAGTGCTTTTAATGGACTAATATATAATGTTACAATACCTTGTTTTGGATTATTATACATTTTAGTTATAATTGGAAATAGGGCAGCTTCCGTTTTACCAGAAGCAGTTGGAGATGCAATTAAACAATTTTCATCTGAATTTAAGATAACTTCAGCTGCATCAAGCTGAATAGGGCGAAGTGATTGCCACTCTTGTTTATATATATACTCCTGAATAAAAGGAGCAAAATCTTTTATTGAAATCATAGTTCAAATTCAGCAAAATCTTCAATTTCTTCTTCAAATGATGCGAATTGGAAGTTATCTTTTTGAATAATTTCTTTAATTGTTTTTTGAGGATATTGATATAAAATATTTAATATTTCAATAAAGTCTCTTATTACTTCACGTGGAGTAATATATGAAGTTGTACCAACTCTTGAATATTCTATTTTAATAAATTCAGCAATCTCAGTTGTTGATAGTTTTACCGAATAATTATTAAGCTTACCATGTATAATAGCAATCTTTTCAAGCAAAATTAACATTTCTTCATAATTAAGAGGTTTTAATTCAATAATAGGAGCTAATATATCTCTAATTTCACTTGATGTAAATCTACTAGATTTAAGACGAGATTTTAACGCTTCATAGCTAAATAATCCACGTCTATTATCTTCTATACATTCTGGAGTTCCACCCATTATAAATCCTAGATGTTTTGCTTTTCCTTGAAGTGTATCATTATACATCATTAAAATCATTTCATAGTTTTGTTGACGAGTAACACTATGTGGTATTTTATATATATTTACAAGTTCATCAATTAAAATTAATAATCCTGTATATCCTGCATTTACAACAAATGCCGCAAGTAATTTTAAATAATCATACCAATTACTATCGTTAATTATATTCGAAATACCTAAATCTTGTTTAGCTTCTGATTTTAATCTATATTCACCACGAATAAATCTTAAAACTTTTTGCATTGTATCTTGATCATCATCCATATATGCATGGTAATATTTTAATAATATTTTAGCAAAATCAAATCCATTAACATTTTCTTGTAATACATCTACTACTTTATAGATTTTAATTTCTAAATATTTCTTAAAATTTTCATTATCTTTTGTAATACTATTTTCTTCCATAACTTGTATTTGAAGATTATTTAACCATTTTTGAAGCAGTAAATTTAGTGCTCCACCTTCAGGTTTTGTTTTTGTAGACATATTTTTTATTAATTCTTTATATGTAGCAAGACCTTGATTATGGTTTCCGTAAAATCTTCTACTAGGAGAAAGATCGGCATCAACTACAACAAAAGAAGAATCAAGTGCATATGATTTCATCATTTGAAGTAGAAAACTTTTTCCACTACCATATCTACCAACAATGAAACGACATGTTGCACCACCTGCTTTTATTGTTTCAATATCTGAAAGTAAAGAATTAATTTCATCTTTTCTTCCTACAGATATATAAGGTAGACCTACGCGAGGAACTACTCCTCCTTTTAAAGAGTTAAGTAAACCACTAGCTATACGAACAGGAATTTTTTCAGTCATAAATTTACTCCTTTATTATTTCTTTTAAGTTATCTAAATATTCAGGATAAATAACTACTTCATCCATCATATCTTCAATTATATTATCTTCTAATAAATCAAATGCAAGTTCATTAATACTTTCAATTAAAACTTCCATAAGAATATTATTATCTTTACAATATTTATTGATTTCTAAATACGGATCCATGTTTATTACTTTCTTTAGAAATTCTTTTTGAATTAAAGTTAATTCATTATAAAAACCGTTCCATGATTTATCAATTTCTTTTTCTATTGTTTCAATATATATATCTTCTTCTTTATCAAATTCTGTAATAAGCTTAGAAGATACTTCGTTTGATATTAATCTGATTTTATTTAATTTTGATAAATCAATTTCAATATTTGAATCGTTTAATTCTCGATATACTTCTTTTCTTACAATATCATCAATAATATATTCTAGTTCATTTACGAATTTATCAAATGATGATACTTCTATATATCTAGGATATTCTTTCTTTTTTATATTACGATAGTTTTTTTCAAGACGTATATAATATTCAATTAAACTAAATATATATCTATTTACTTTTGAATAAGCAAAATCATAATAATAAGTTATACTATTTATATAGTTTCCTTGGAATAAAATATTTATTTTGTTATCAAAATTTATATGTTTTTCATAGTTTAATAAATCAACTTTATCTTTTGACACAAAGAAATTTAAATAGTCAAATCGATATATATTATTAATCTTTTTATAAATCAATTTACTAAAATGTTGATTATTATCTTTAAAATAAATATTTAACTTATATAAAACTTTTCTTAGAATCTTTTTGAACTTTTTTTCTTCTTTTTCAAAAAAGACATTATCAGTCATATAATTTTTAACATAATAATTATATATATCTTGATCGATTGATAAATTTAAATCACGATCAGAGTTTTCAATAAATATTTTTAAGAAAACATCTTTTGAATAAGTTTTTTCTACTTCAATATTATGTAAGTATATATATTCTAAAACAATTTGTTTAAAAATATTTTCATTTCTTGGTGATAAATATATTAAATTATCAAGTAAAAATACTAATATATCAAATCCCTCATTAGCGTCTTTTACCCCAATTAAATTATATATTTCATTAACATATGTATAAATGAATTTTGAGTTTGTATATGTGAATATTCCTTTTCTAAGTTTTGTTCTCCATGTTAGATATCTTCTAAGTTCAAGTATGGAGAATTTTTTATATGAAAAGTAGGAATCCATCTGAGATAAAATTCCGGCTGTTGTATAGAAATTATTATAATAATCTTCATATAAATATATATTTTCAAGTAATTTAGCTTCGGTCATAAATAATTTTTGCATATCGCTTAAAGATTGTAGGTTGTATTGAGATTCATAAATTTTTAATAAATTCAATTTATCAACAAGGGGAATATCTTCATTAAATTTGTTTTCAACATATTCTTTTGTATAAATAACTTTATCTTGTTTTTCTACAACTTTTTCTTTATTTTTATTCTCTATTTCGCTAATTATCTTGATTAATTCTTTAAATTCTATATCTCTTTTCATATACATACCTCAATTTTAATTAACTTATATTATATCATAAGAATAAAAATAAATCAACTGATAAAAAATAAAAATATAGATTAGAAATTCTAACCTATATTTTTAAAATATTTTATTTTATTTGTCAAAATATATAATAAAGGGATATAAACAAAGGTTGTTACAATTGAAAGTATTAATCTAATAATAATGTTAATAAATGTTAAATTTACAGGATAGTTATATATCTTACCATCAACAATTAAAGCTATACTGTTTACTAAAGAAGCAAACAATGCTCCTGCAATTACACATAAACTAACACTTAGTAGTTTTTTATTATATTTGAATAAATACATAATAATACTTGGAATCAATCCCCAACACATTGTCGATAACATCCAAAGTGGTGTGGTTAAAGTAATACCATATTCACTGATAATAATTTGCGTAATAAATGCTGTAACAAAACTTGTTAATGTACCAACCTTAATATTAAATAAAATTCCCGCAATCATTAGAGGAATACCATAAAAAGTAATTCGATATGTATTAACTCCACCAAATAAAGAAATAGGGATACTAACTGATTCTAAAATAACTGCAAGTGAACTAAGTATACCTACAATGCAAATTTCATACACTAATTTTCTTTTCATAAAAAAAGACCTCCTTAAAAATAAAGAGAATCCGCAATATACAGCGGATACATTAATAAACCGCCACATAATGTGTTCGTCTATTTCATCATCCTTTGAAATAGCACTTAACGCTTATTAATTACTCTGTAGAAATATTATATATTTTTTCAATAAATTAGTCAATTCAAATACAAGAAAGGGATACTAATGAACATTTTAAAACATTGGAAATTTAATTTACTTTTGTCGTTTATTTTTTTAGGAACAGGAATTTTGTTTCTTTTTCCTGACTTATCAATATATATTATAAGTATATTTACAGGATTATTTATCCTATTATATTATATTTACAATGTAGTACCAAAATATCGAAAATTAAGAAATGTTAATTCAGAATGGATAATGTGGGTTGTAATTGAATCTATTGTTTTAATTTGTTCTTCTTTACTTAGTTTTCTTACTCCAAAGTTAATTCTTGATTTATATATATTCAAATTTAATTTAAGTAATATTTTTGGATTAATTTTAGTTTTAGAGTCATTGGTAGGTATTATTAAATTATGTAATTTAATATATATTAAAAACTTAAATTATAGACCTAAAAAATATTTAAAATATATTTATTTATTAATATTGCTTATTGGAACATATATTTTATTTAATACATCAATTGATAATTTATATTTATCATATATATTAAGTGGCTTTTGTTTTATTTTATTTTTTATAAATTTTATCTTGTTTTTTAGAAATAAAAAAATAAGTAAATTAAAAAACAACAACTTAATAGAAAGTAAATAATTTGACATTTTTCTATTTATTTGCAAAATTCTTCTTTTTTGTGTATAATATGTTAGTATTTAACTTATTATCTTAAAGGAGGGTTTATGGCAAATAAATATGATGTTATTATCGTTGGTGGAGGACCAATGGGGATTTTTACTGCTTACGAATTATTACTAAAGGCACCTAATAAAAAATTTCTATTAATAGATAAAGGGCATGATATTTATAACCGTAAATGTCCAATTCTTGAAAAGAAATTAAAACAATGTCCAAAAAATAAAAAAGGTCAAGCTGGATGTTTTCCAAGTTGTTCAATGACATCTGGATTTGGTGGATGTGGAGCATATAGTGATGGTAAATTCAATATTACTAGCGAATTTGGTGGATGGATGACTGAATATTTACCTGATGATGAAGTTATCGATTTAATCAAATATGTTGATAATATTAATTTAGAACATGGTGCACCTACTGAAACAACAAATCCAAATACACCTAAAGTATTAGAAATTGAAGCAAGAGGAATTGCGCATGGTTTAAAACTTCTTCGTAGTGAAGTTAGACACCTAGGTACTGAAATTAACTTACAAGTTCTTAAAAATATTTATGAACATATGAAACCAAACATGGACTTCTTATTTAAAACAGAAGTATTAGATATTATTGTTGAAGATAATGAAGTAAAAGGTGTTACTACTCCAGATGGTGAAATCTTAGCTGATTATGTTATTTTAGGTGTTGGAAGAAATGGTGCAGATTGGCTTGTTAGAACACTTAAAAATCATGATATTAAATTTAGCAATAATAAAGTTGATGTCGGTGTTCGTGTAGAAACTAACGATATTGTTATGAAAGAAATCAATGAAACTTTATATGAAGGTAAATTCATCTTCAATACAAGTGTAGGTACAACTGTAAGAACTTTCTGTAGTAACCCATCAGGGCATGTTGTTATTGAAAATCATAATGGTATTATGGTATGTAATGGGCATGCTTATCATGATCAAAAATTAGGTTCTCGTAATACAAACTTCGCTTTACTTGTATCACATGAATTTGATGAACCATTTAATAATCCTAACGATTTTGCTTATGAAATTTCAAAACTTGCTAATAAACTAAGTGGTGGTGGAGTAATCGTTCAAAAATATGGTGATATTAAAAAAGGCCGTCGTTCAACTGATAGAAGAATTGCTGAAGGATTTGTTAAACCAACACTAACAGAAGCAGTTCCAGGGGACTTAGGATTAGTTCTTCCATATAACACTATGAAGTCATTAATAGAAATGATTGAAGCACTTGATTATGTAACTCCAGGTATTGGAAACGATCATACATTATTCTATGGAGTAGAAGCAAAATTCTATAGTGATCGTCCTGAAGTTGATAAAAACTTTGAAACAAAAATTAAGAATTTATATGTAGGTGGAGATGGAGCAGGTATTACCAGAGGCCTAGCACAAGCCGGAGCAAACGGTGTTCATGTAGCTCGTCATATCGCATCAAAATTAAAGTAAAAAGTAAAATAAAAGGTTTGAGAATATTCTCAAACCTTTTTTAACTACTCAATAATATAATCCTTTACACTATAATTATTTTTTTGAATGATTCAATATAATTTTTGATTATTTTATAGATCTATTTTAGGTGTAAATCCTATCCCAAATGTTCCTGGTCCACCATGAACACCTATTACAGGAGAAAGTGAACAAATAGTAACATCATCAAAAACATTTGTTTTTGATTCTAAAATTCGTTTTAGTTCTAAACAGTCATTAACATCTTCTGTATAATTAAAGAAAACTTTAATAGGAGTATTTGGAACATTTTCTAAAAAGGCATCAATTAGTCTTTCCATTGCTTTTGATTTTGTTCTAACTTTTTCTTTGACAACAACTCTACCTTCTTTATCAAACCATAACATCGGTTTAATTTTTAACATATTTCCAATAAATGCTTGAGCATTAGATAATCTTCCATTTAGTTTTAAGTAATGTAAATCATCTACTAAAAAACTAATATAACTATTATGAGCTAAATAGTTGATTGTTTCAATAATTTTAGAAACGTCATAACCTTTTTCTATCATTTCTTTTGCTACAAGTCCTAAATTTGCTTCACAATATCCTACTGATAATGAATCAACAACATGAACATTAATTCCTTCAATATCTTGACTTGATAAACACACATTTTGATATGTACCACTTAAACCACTAGAAATAGTAATCATAATAAGGTCTGTATATCCTTCGTTTTTAAAGTCTTTTATAATTTGAATTAATTCTCCTGTTGATGTTTGTGATGTTCCAATCTGTTTTGCGTTTTTTAATAATACATATAATTGCTCTGAATTAATATCTTCATAATCTTTATATTCTTTACCATCAATTCTAATAATGGATCTAAATACTCTCATATTATGATTTTGGGCAACATAATCAATTCCAGAACTACCACATATAGCTAGTCCTATTTTGCTCATATATTTACTCCTACAAATGTTATATATCTTTTTTCAAATTATAACATTATTTTCATATTTACACAAATAATATGTTTTATAGTTTAATTGACGTTTGTTTGATAATCATATATATATTCTATACCTTGATATGTAATTCGAATTTTATACTCAACAACCTTTGATTTTAAAATATCATCTTTAATTATGCCATCTTCTGTTATATAATTTTTTATATTTTCATCACATATATATTCTACTTCTACATCATTAAATAATTTATATGCTTCTAAATAATACGAAGTAAGTT
Source organism: Bacilli bacterium (assembly GCA_045119035.1). Taxonomy (GTDB): domain Bacteria; phylum Bacillota_I; class Bacilli_A; order ML615J-28; family CAG-313; genus CAYVQA01. The sequence goes on from JBGVCU010000034.1 coordinate 27,257, forward strand.
TTCTAAATTCTGGAAAATAATAACTATTTATTAAAACTTGTGGACAATTTTTTCCAGAGAAATCGTAATGTTTTCTTAAAGACTCAATTGGTAAATTATACTTGTATAATAATTTTGCTGCAAGTTTTGCTGTTGTTACCATTGTTTCTAAGTAGTCTATACCACTATATACACAAGTTTCAATTCCAATTCCATTTAGATTTCCACCACCATAATTTGTTTTATTATATTTACTACTATACCATTTTGTACCAGTTGGTCTTAAACCATCTCCAGCATGATACGCTACTTCATTATCCGGAATATGTTGATAAATATATTCTTCATCTACTGTATAATGCCAAGAAAGTCCAGGGTTTGAATTTTGAATATAATTACTATGATTAAGACCATTTGCTGTGGGTTTATTATTACCAGTATCATGTATTACAATCCATTCTACTTTATCACGTGTAATACCAGGTCTTGTACTTTTATATTTCTTATCTACTAGTTTTTCATCAATAATAAGTTCATCTATGTTAATAAAATATAGTAGTGAATAACTTTTATTAATATTATTAAATGTATTAAAGTGTATTTGTTTTACATTTTCTTGGTATATTTTATTTAAAAATTCTTCTATTAAAATAATTTTTTCATCTTTTTCAATTATTATTTCTTCATCTTTTATTTCTTCTTTATCTATTATAATTTCTTCTTGTTCTTCTTCTATAGGGGGGATAATATTAGATGTATTACTACATGATGATAAAACTATCATAAATACTAATATAATTAATATAAATAACTTCTTCATCTATACCTCCTATGTTGCCCACTATATTTTAACATAATTAACTTTTTATTGACAATAGGTTTTAAGAAATTACATAATATTACCAAATTAAAAAAGCAGCCATTAGACTGCTTAATTTTTTATTATTCACTTCTTAAAGCAATTACTGGATCTTGTTTAGATGCCATTCTAGATGGAATTAAACCAGAGATAATTGTTAACATAAAGCTAATTATTACAACAATTGTAGCATGTAATGGATTTAAGAATGCAATATTGTGTGTACCCATTAGATTGAATAAAACAACATTGATTGGGATACATAATAATACAGTAACAAGCACACCGAATAATCCAGATGCAAGTCCGATTACAAATGTTTCAGCGTTAAATACACGTGAAATATCTTTCTTTCTAGCACCAACTGCACGAAGAACACCGATTTCTTTAGTTCTTTCAATTACAGAAATATATGTAATAATTCCAATCATAATTGAAGATACAATTAGTGAAATAGAAGTAAAGGCAATTAACACTGCTGAAATACCATTAATAATATCACCAACTGCAGAAATCATGATAGCCATAATATCTGTATATTGAACTTCTGCTTTTCTTCCAGCTTTTGCTGCAGCATCTTTTTGTGCTTTTGTTGCATGTTCAATACCTAATGCAATTATTTCTTCTTTAGAAAGTTCATCACTGGATGGATTATTTTCTAAATATTCTAAACCAACTTCATACATATATTCATTATATGCTTCATCATAATATTCTTTATTTTTTTGATTTAAAAATTCTTTTACATCATCTTTTGTATTAAAATCTGTAGGATATAAATTTATTCCATTTGGAACTTTAATACCACCAATTTGTTTCATTACAGAATTATATGTAACATTTTTTGAATTTGCAAATAAATTTCCTGTTAACATATTTATTTCAGGATTTGCTTTTTGATCATTTACAATATTACTTTCTGCATTTAACGCAAACATTCTATCAGTAAGTTCTGGTAGATATCCCACAATTGACATTTGCCCCATTTGACCACTTGTTGAGTTTTCATTCAAACGAATAACACCACAAATTTCAATTTCTGTTGTCGAATTATTGAATGTCTCAATGTCAACATAAGTCATTGAATTTTGTTTAAACTCAGTTGATGTATAGAAATTACCTTCTTTTTTATAAAGTTCATTATTTGATAATACTTTATATTTTGTACCAACAATTTGACTAAAATCAATTGATTTTCTTCCAAGCTCATCAGTTTGCACAATTGAAGGATCTAGTCCTAAACAATTAATCATTATATCAGCTACTTGGTTATATTTATCTACAACTAAAACTACATCATTATATTCAGTTGGATAATCACCGTAAATTAAATCGTATTGTGCTTTTAAGAATTCATCATTACCTAAAAGTTGAGCAAAAGGTTTAAAACCACTAGATAAAGAACCTGCCATACTCATCATTGATTCAAACATATCATCTAGTTTACTAATGTTTAGACCTGCTTTAACACTTGTTCCATCATTACTTAAATATGCACTTTCCTTGTAAATAGATAATTGCATATCATATGTATAAGATACATCAACTAACCATTCATCAGGAATTTGTTCAATAACATCAGTAATATATTCTGGAGTAATGTCATTTACAGCATATACATCTGTCATTGCTGCAAGAATCTCATTAATAAATACTTTTTCAACAGTTGGATATTTTTCAATACCTTCAGGGATATGATCCATAATAGATTCTATATCCATTTTAGTCGAAGTAATCATTAAAGGATAACTTGATAATGTATCAACTTGTAATTTATCAATATATGTTTGGAAACCATTTGATAAAGCCATTACTAAAGTAATACCGATAATACCAATACTACCTGCAAATGTTGTTAAAATTGTTCTAGTTTTCTTTGTTAATAAGTTGTTAATACTTAAAGCAAAAGCAGTAAGTAGTTTCATAGCTGTATATTTTGTCTTCTTCGGAGTTTCTACTTCTTCTTCTACAACAACATCTTCAGTATGATAAGGATTTGTATCACCTGTAATTAATCCATCAAATAAATTAATAATTCTTGTTGAATATGTTTTTGCAAGTTCAGGGTTATGAGTAACCATGATAACAAGAGTTTCTTTTGATAACTCTTTTAAAATGTCCATTACTTGGATACTAGTTTCAGAGTCAAGCGCACCAGTTGGTTCATCTGCTAAAATAATATCAGGATTATTAACAATTGCTCTTGCGATAGCAACACGTTGCATTTGTCCACCTGATAATTGGTTTGGACGTTTATATATTTGATCTTCTAGACCAACTTTAATTAAAGCATCTATTGCTTTTTGTCTTCTTTCTTTTTTTGATACACCAGATAATGTTAAAGAAATTTCAACATTTTGTAAAATTGTTTGGTGAGGAATTAAATTATAACTTTGGAACACAAAACCGATTGAGTGGTTTCTATATGTATCCCAATCACGATCTTTATATTTAATAGTAGAAACATTATTGATTACTAAATCTCCGCTTGTGTATTTGTCAAGACCACCAATAATATTTAATAATGTAGTTTTACCACATCCAGAAGGACCTAAAATAGATACAAATTCATTTTTTCTGAATTCTAAAGAAACGCCTTTTAAAGCATGAACTTGTAACTGTCCAGCATCATAAACTTTAGTTATATTCTTAAGTTTTAACATAGTTACCTCCTATACATAATATACAGCTTTTAAATTATATTTTATTATAAACTATTTTATGATTTTTTTCTATTATTTAGCAATATGCATACATAATTTTTTTATATAAAAAACACTGTATTATTATACAGTGTCTTTTAAACTATTTTTACTTTTAATTTATTATCTTGAATATACTTTAGAATACTTTTTAATCGAGACTTGCTTTCAACATTTAAATCAATATCTTCATTATCTAAAGCAGTAAGTAAGAAACGATATTTTGTTCTAATAGATATATTGCAACTTGTAAGCTTTTTATCAACAATTACTTTTAACGCTTTTTGAAGTGCTTTGTAACTTGCATCAAGTTGTTCTATTTGTTCAGAGTTATATGTTCCTCCAGTTAAAGAAATATTAAGTTGTTCGATATAATAACTCCACATATATTCTTTAGTTTGTGGGTTTACTTTCGGATTTATATCAATTAATAAATCTTTATTATTAGTTAATATATCTGTTACTGAAATTAATTTTTGAATTACTTTCTTTAATTTTCTAAATTCATTTAAATCAAATTGATTAATTTCTTTTGTTAGATTACTTCTTGTATCTAAATCAATAATAGTATATTCACTTTTATTAATATAAGATTTTTCTAAATTATTTTTTAGATATGTTTTATCTTGTAAATCAATAAATGACCCTTTTAAAAAATCATCTAATGCTTTTGAAAAAGCATGAATATACCCTTCGTAACGAAAATCTACTAAATAATTTTCAACACCATAACTAAATAAACTTAATAAATGATTTGTAGTAATATTATGAATTTCATTTTCAATTATTAATTGTTTAATAATTCTAATTGAATTTTTATATAATGGATAATTATTACTAATATATTCAACTAAATTTACTTCTTCTAAATATTTATTAATATATATTTTTAAAGTAACATTATCATCAAAGCTTATTTCAAAATAATCTAATCTTTTAACATCACAATCAAAATTTAATAATAAAATATTATGTAAATAGTTTTCTAAGATAACTACTTCATTCTTATTTGGTTTATTTAATGAAAATAATAAATTTACTTCTATTGTGTTTTCACAAGCCAATATTAAACCATTTTTAAGTGAACCTAAATACTTATATCCATTATAGTTAATATTACTATATTTATTTTCTTTTAGAATTTCATCTAGTAAATTTATTTTTTCTAAGAAAAGAGCTTTTTTTGATGAAGGCAATTCTGTATCAAAGACTATTTTACGATATTCTTTTTCTGTCATATAAATTCCTTTCAAAATAAAGGACGAAATACTTCGTCCTTTAATATTTTTAGTGTACTAAATAATCGTGTTTCTTTAAAGCTTTATGTGATAATACAGTGAAAATTACACTAAATACTAAAGCAATACCGATTCCGATTAAAATAGAATATAATGGAATTTGGAAATATCCAAATGTCATGAAATCATAATTAGATTTAAATATTGCGTTACAAATTAAAACAACAATAAATCCAAATACAAGTGATAAAATATAACCAAAGAATCCAATAATTAAATTATGTAAAGCAGAAACTCTCATAATTTGACCACAAGAAAGTCCAAAGCTTCTTGATAATGTTAATTCTTTACGATAGTTAGCAATTAATAAATAACTTAAAATTACACTACCAGCGATTGTTAAGATAACCATTGCTACAATTGCAACATTTACAGGAGTTGGCATAGAAGTAATTTTGTTAAATAATACAGAATAATCACTATCTAAAGATGTAACAACAATTAAGTTTTCTCTTTCATTGCGGATAACACTTGCATTACGTTCGATAAATCTTGAATTATACATATAATCATCAGTTAAATTAATTAAACCAATTGAGAAGAATAATTCTTGATCAAAATCAGGATTGTGATGACCAAAATCATAACTATCAGTAATAATTAAGTTTGATTTATATTCATTATCTTTAAAGATACCTGCAATTGGTAAAACAGTAAGATTTGCTTTATTATAAGATAATAATAATTTTTTACCTACTAATTCTTCAATTGAATTAAATACAGCTTCTGTACTATCACCATCTTCGAAGAAATAAGTATCAAATGCATCTCTAAATTTCTTATTATGACTTGCTTTATTATTACGATGATTATTAATATAGTCTAAATATTTGCTAGCTTCAGTTTCACTAATGTAAATACCTTCAGCTTCATCTTCCCAAGAAGAACCAGGAAGAAGTTCATATGTAGTATCTTTTTCAGATTCTAAGATTCTAAATAATGCAGCTGGATATGTATAACCAGTACCAGTAACATGGGCTTTAAATTCACCACCTGAAACGGCTAAGTTATAACCCCATTGAATAGTAAGTTCAGGGAATTCAAAATCAATTTGAGCTCTTGCTAATGCATCAATTACATCTGATGTATTAACATTAGCGTTTTGAATATTTCTTTTTAATGTTACTTGATTAACTTCATTTTCATGTAAAGCTCTAGCGAAGTTTTCATGATCATTATTCATTGTAGTATTAGTAATTAAGAATAAAGAAATTGTAATACCAAGTAATACCATTAAATAAATTGAACCACGAAGTAATGATGAAGAAATTTTGAATAAATTTTTAAATGAAAATTTATTTTCTTTAACATATAATCCAATATGTGGTTTATCGTTTGATTCGTTAATAACTGTTACAGTAATTTGTTCATGTTGAACATGGTTAATTGTATGGGCTTCAAATGCAACAATTTGGTCTGCAATTTCTTTTGCAGTAGCTTGTAAAGCATTACCAACAAATACTAAATATTCTTTAGAAATATCTTTTAATAATTTCCAAATGTTTGCTACTTCTTCAGCGTTAAGTCTAGCAATTGGGTTATTTGCAATGATTACTTTTGGATCTTTTACTAATGCTCTAGCAATATCTAGGCAGTGTAGTTGATATTCAGATAATTCTGATACACTTGAATTTCTATATTTTAATAGTCCAACTCTTTCTAATACTTCATGAATATATTTTTCATCAACTTTATCTTGGAAAGTTGCACATGAAGATAAAACATTTGCAAATACTGTTTCATTTTCAATATATTGAGTGTTAGCAAATACTAAACCAATGTTATATAATCTATAATCATCAACTAATGCTGGATGATTTAATACGAAATCATCAACAGTAATTTCTAATCCTTCAACATATTCAACACCTGCTAAATATTTAACAAGTGTTTTTGCACTTGATTCTTTTTTACCACAAATAAAAACTAATCCAGTGTTTCCAAATGTTAAATTTATTCCATTAAAAACAGCTTTTGCTTTAGAACCGTTATATTTAATATTTAACATAATTAATTCCTTCCTTACTGTAAATATAATTACAATTTTTCTCAAACATATTTTACCACATATATAGAATTTTGTCAAATCATACATTATTAATTTTTATATAAGTAAAAAAGCATATAAGTATTTAACTTATATACTTTATATAATTTTGTATTTAATAAGAAAATTATTATTTATTAAATTGTTTATGAAGTAATAATACCATTTCTCTTAATGTTTTACAAGCAACAGCAGTTGATGCCCCACTTGCATCATAATGAGGTGAAAGTTCTACAATATCAGCACCAACAACATTATTTAGTTTTGTAAAGTCTAAAATTGCATCAAGTAATTCTTTGTATGTGATACCACCTGGTTCAGGTGTTCCTGTTCCAGGGAAGTATGCAGGGTCAAGTACATCTAAGTCAATCGTAATATATACTGGATGATCTTTAATTTCTTCAATCACTTCTTTTAAACCATTTAGATTAAATTTTTGTAAATGAGTATGAGTTTTTGCCCATTCGAATTCTTCTTTTGATCCACTTCTAATACCGAATTGATAAATACGATTATCACCAAGTAAGTCATAACATTTTCTTAATACTGTAGCATGAGATAATTCCATACCAAAGAAATCTTCTCTTAAATCTGTATGTGCATCGAAATGAATTACTCTTAAATCAGGGTATTTTTTAGCCATCGCTCTAAATACACCAAGTGATACTAAATGTTCTCCCCCAATCATCATTGGTCTTTTATTATCATTTATAATTTCTTGTGTTGTTTCTTCAATAATATCTAAACATCTTTTTACATCACCAATTGGTAAATCTAAGTCACCTGTATCACAAGTATTATAATCTTTTAAATCCATATCAAGATATGGGCTATACCATTCAACACCAAATGAATCAGTTCTAATAGCAGGACCAGCAAAACGTGTTCCTGGTCTAAAGCTACATGTTGTATCCATCGGACATGAAAATATTACAACATTTGCTTCATTATATTCACTTTCACAACTTTGAAAAGGGTTTGATACTTTTTTTAACATATATTCCTCCTAAATTTTAGCTACCCTAATCATTCCATCAGGGCTATCTTTGTATAACACAATACCATCATTGATATACTCTAACATAATATCAATAATGTTTTGATCGATTTGTTCACCAGCAACAATTAAAGGAATTCCTGGTGGATAAATCATAATTGATTCAGCAGATATATATCCTAGTGAATCTTCAATTTTTACATCAAGTTTTTTAGAATTATATGCATCACGAGGTTTTATCATTTGTTTAGGATAATTTGTAAATATTTGGGTATTTTTCAATTCTTGTTTATTAATTGATTTTTCCATATCAATTAAAGCATTAGCTAAGTTATTAAGATCTTCTTTTGTAGTTGATGCACTTAATATAAATAAAACAACAAACTTTTCACCAAGCTCTGCTTGAATATTATATTTTTCTTTTAATAATTTGTAAGCTTTAAAACCGCTTATGCCAAGTTTTTTAAAACTAACAATTAATTTTGTAAAATCATATTGATAAGTAGATCTATCTAAAAAATATTTTTCATCTAAAATTTCGATAACATTTAAATCTTTTGTTTTTTCTTTAAAATATTTAAGATTGTCAAATAATTCTTTGATTTTTCTTTCCGCATTAAAATATAAATCTTTTCTAGCAACATCAATACTAGCAATAAGTAAACTTGAAGGAGATGTTGTTTGAAGCATATTTATAATTGTTCTAATTTCTGTATCTAACTCTAGTTTATTTGTCAGTAATATAGAACTTTGAGTTAATGAAAGACCTGTTTTATGCATTGAAGAAGCAACTATATCAGCATTTTTAGAAATTGCTGAATCTGGTAATAAATTAGAAAATGCATAATGTGTACCATGTGCTTCATCTACTAACACATATATATTTTTTTGGTGGGCATAATCAATAATATCTTCTAAATCTAATACTTCTCCAAAATATGTTGGATGTATTAAAAGAATAGCTTTTGCAAAGGGGTTATTATCTATTGCTTGTTTTACAACTTGAGCACTTAAGTTTTTAGCAAAACCATATTCATAATCATACTCAGGTTCAATAAATATAGGGTTTGCTCCGCTTAGTATTATTGCATTAATTACTGATTTGTGAGCATTTCTAGGAAGTAATATATATTCGTTTTCTTTAACAACACTCATAATCATTACTTGAATTGCAGATGTACATCCGTTTACTAGAAAGTATGCTTTCTTTGCACCAAAGGCTTCAGCACAAAGTTCTTCAGCTTCTTTTATAACTGTTTTTGGTTTATTTAAATTATCTAAACCTATAGGAGCATTAGCATCTAGTTTATATAAAATCTCACCACCATTTATAGTTAAGTCATTTTGAATTTCTCCAAGTTTATGACCAGGAACATCAAATGATGTTGTATTTGATTTTGAATATTTTAATAGTTCGGTGTAAAAAGGGGTTTTTTCTTGTCTATTCATAAATGTGTCCTCTATTGTATGCTAATAGTATATCAAAAAATACATATTTTGCAAAATAATGTGAAAATATTTAATTATATGATATAATAAATTGTATAATAAAATTTGAGGAGTTTAAAAATGATTAAAAAATTTAATATTTTATTTTTATTTCTTCTTTGTTTTTTAATAGCTGGATGTACTCAACCAGGTACTAATCCATCAGATAAAGAGCCAGGAGGAAATACTGACCCAACACTAGATAAAATATATGTAACAAATTATTATGAATTTACAAAATGTTATGTTACATATATTGAAACAAATGAACAAATAGAACTAGTTCCTGAAGGAAATTGTTTTGTTGGAGAGATTTTAGATGATGAAGCAATCATCATTCATGATGGTACAACATATCTTCCAGAAACAACATTCCATAAAGAAAAACCATATTACTATAATACTAAATGGTTTAGTGAAAAAATTAATCCGGATAATATTGTTTATTTTTCAACAAGTAATGATTTATCAAACCCATATTTAGTATTTAATGTTGGTGATATTTCAGTAAATGTTCCAATGAGATTTTATAAATCAGGATTATACTACGGATATATTGATTCAAGAGCGAGTACTTATTATTATCAAGATAGTATTACTTTAGAAAAAACTCAAGATTTAACATATTCAGAAAATAATTTATATAAAAATAATGCATTAACAAAATACGAAGGAGAAAATCCTGAAAATCCTAATCCAGAAATTCCTGGAATTCCTAATAATGCTATATTTATGAACATTCCTGATCATTGGAGTAATTGTTACTACTATATGTGGAATGATGAAGGAAATGATAAAAATTGGCCTGGACGTCAAGCAATTAAAGTAAGTGATAATATTTATTACTTCTTATTTGATGAAGAATATCCTAACTTTATTTTTAACTGTGGTCCAGAAGGTGCCTCTCATCCTACACAAACAGAAAATTTACATATCGATATGTGTGGAGTATTAAAAAATCCAATGTATTCTTTTGTTGATGAAAAATTTAGAGAATACAATGGTGGACCAGTTGAAGATAATCCACAATATGATTATAGCGAAACTTCAATTTATGCAGTTTTACCTACTGGATGGGATAGAATTTTTGTTAACTATGAATATGCACAAAATACATATCGTAGTGAATTAATTTATGCTGAGAATAATATATATACTGCATTAATCTATAAAGAATGTGATGTTGTATATTTCGATAATGGGGATGGTGTAGAAACATCTAAATATAACTTTAATAGTGAAACTAACTATTATAACAATGGAACATGGTCTAAATTTAATCCTGACTTACTTGTTCCAAGTGATCCTGTTTTACCAGATAATCCTCAATTTACAGATGATTTAGATATTTATAATGCTTTATTTGATCCTAAAAATAAAATTAGAATCACAATTAATATTAGTGATAGTGAATTATTAAAGATTCAAAAAGACTATGAAAAATTTAAAAATATGGGTTCTAAATCTCCAACTTATCGTATTTGTGATTTAACAATTTGGATCAACAACGATAGCTTTACTATTGAAGAAGTTGGAGTAAGAATGAAAGGAAACACATCTAGACGTGATTTCTATTCAGAAAATGATGGAATTTATGCTTTAATTCATTATAAATTTAAATTCTGTGAAACTTTTGATGATGAGGAAGAATATACTGAATCTGAAAGAAAAGTTTGGGAATCAGATGAAGCTAGAAAAGAAAGAAAAAATCGTACTTTTGCTACACTTGAAGGACTAGAAGCTAAATGGAATAAAAATTATGATGGTACACATATTCGTACATATTTAGCTCATGATTTATTTGAACAAAATGGATATTTAGCTCAACAACATAACTTAGCTCAATTTTCTATTACAAATAAAGGTAAATTAGAAAATATAGGTATTTTCGATTTAACTGAACCTGTTGATGAATATTTCTTAGAAAAACATTTACCTGAAGAAGATTTAGGTGGAGATCTATACAAAGTTGGATGGACTTCTAAAGGAGGAAGCTTAACTACTGATACACTAGATTCAATTGGTAAAGAAGATGAACTTAAAGGTAAGTTCTATGTTTATGACATCAAAACTAATAAGAAAACTACTGATCACTCTGCACTTATTAATTTTATTAATGTAATTAATACAAAAGGATCTGATTTAGAATCTGTATGTGATATGGAAATGTTTACTAAATTTGCTGCTTTATCATATATGTGTGGTAACCCTGATGATTATCGTTTTAATTATAATAACTACTATATATATTTCTTAAAGAGTTCTAATAAAGCAATCTTTATTCCATATGATATGGATAGATGTTACGGAACAACAAGAGATATGAATCCATTTGGTGATGGTACAAGTAAAGTTGATCCACTTACAACTAAATATTCTTTTGGAGATCAAAAGAATCCACTTATTTTAAGAAGTGTTACAAATAGTGGAGAAACTAAATATATTAATATGTATTTATCATATTTAAAAGAATTCTCAAATAATGAAGTATTTAATATGACATATATTAATAATTTATATGCTCAAGCAAAAGCATACTATGGTAATGATTGGCAACCAACTATCGAAAGAGCAAAAGGATTCGGAATTAAATTTACAATGAATGATGATAACTATAGTATTAGCGAATATGTAGCTAATATTAAAAATCAATGTAACAGATATAGTTTAAGATAATAAATTAAAATACGTATCTATTAAATTAGATACGTATTTTTTTTATTTTAAATAATTTAAAGTAATTCCATCTATTTATTTTTAAATATTAGGCCCATTTTAAGCCAAATTTCGCATTTTTAATTTAAAACAGGGAAATTATTAGGTATTATAAATATTTATCTATTTCCCATTTAGTTATTACCGAGTTAAATTCATAAATTTCTTGTAGTTTTAAATACATATATTTATTATATAATTCTTTATTTAAGACTGTTTGAAGATATTTTGAAGTCTTATAAAATTGGTATGCTTCTAATAAAGAAGTAGGTAAATTATTTTTAATTTTAAGATTATTTAAATCAATATTAAGTTTTTTATTTATACCACTAAGACCTAATTCTAAGATAATAAAACTTGTAAAATATATATTTGTTAAAGAATCTATATTTCTTAGTTCAATTCTATTTATTAAATTATTTGTAATAGGTACTCTAATCATACTTTTACGGCTATTATATGACCAATTGATTTTTTTAGGTACTTCTTCTTTTTTATTTAGTCTTTTATATGAGTTTATTGTTGAATTAAAAATTAATGATACTTCTTTAGAATGTAATAATATACCATTTATAAAGTTTAGTGTTAAGTCATTTATTTTATTAGGTGATTCAAATAAATTAATACCATTTTTAAATACAGAACAATTATAATGTAAACCAGAACTTGCTAAATTATTTTGTAGTTTAGGAATTAAAGTAATTTTTATATTTTCTTTATACTCTAGTTCATTTACTAATAATTTAAATATTTGAAATTTATCACAAGTAAGTAATACATCATCATATTTTAATGAAATTTCATATTGACTAGCTCCAGCTTCATGATGAAAACATTCAACATTTAAATTATTCTTTTCTAATAAAAATACAAGTTTATTTAAAATACATGTACTTTTTTTATTATGTAATATATCTAAATATTTATTGTTATCTATTTTATTTAATGTATTATCTAAAATATAAAATTCTATTTCTAAACCAACTTTAAATTCTATTGGATATATTTCTTTAATTTTATTTTTTAGAAGTGTTCTAGTACATAAGGGATGAACTTTGTTTTTATCTTCATATATGTCGCAAAAAAACACTGCAATATTTTCATTATATAATTTAATTATACGTAAGCTATTTAAATCAGCTTTTAAATATAATGTTGAATTATAAACATTATTAAATCCTAAAATGTTTGATCCATCTATTGAAATATAGTTTACAAAAATTTCATTCAATTTATTTAGTGGGTAACTTATACCTTTAATATTGCCTAATAAATCTGTGAATATTAGTTTAATATAACTAATATTACTTTTTTTAATTTCATTTATTATATCTTGCTTTAAGATAATTAACACTCCTTTTATAGTGATTATTATTTGACTAAAATTCAATATTTTGATATTATACTTAAAGAAAGTAGGTGTTATATTGAATAAATCTATTACTTATCGTTTAGAAAAAAATAAGGTATTTATTAAATCTAATGATAGAGAATTATTAATTGAATTTATTAATGATAAAATTTTTAGAGTTTATGAAGAGTTAGAAAGAAAAACAAATAGTTTTGCAATTGAAAAATTGGAAACTAAAGATGTTGAACTTTCTATTGAAATTAATATTGATTCATTAATTATTAAATCTAGAATTTTATCTATTAAAGTATATGATAATCTTATGTTAGATATTTATCATTTTGATAAATTATTATGTGAAGATTATAAAGGAAAAAGAAATCCTTTCAAACGTCATGCAATATCTACATATGAAACAGACGAAGAAAAGGAAAAAGCAAAAGCTTTAAGTTTAGCTGAAGGACATGAATCAAATGATGATGATGTAAATCATCATAAGATTGAAGTTTTAAAAGTAAATAATCAAAATAATATATATTATGCATTAGGAGAAAAAACAGGTTTCTTAAATAAACAAGGATATGAATACGAAATGTGGAACACTGATGAACCATCAGCACACCTTGAATATTTTAAAACACTTTATAAATCAGTTCCTTTCTATATTTCTTTTAACAATGTAGCATCATATGGAATTTTCTTTGATAATACGTATAAAACATATTTTGATATGGGAAAAGAAAATTCTGAATATATCTATTTTGGTTCTGATAATGGTAATTTAGATTATTATTTTATTTACGGACCAAGTTTAAAAGATGTTGTTAGTAATTATATTTCACTTACTGGTAAAACACCTCTACCTAAAAGAAAGATGTTAGGTATTCATCAATCTCGTTGGTCTTATGGAACAAAAGAAAGAGTTGATGAAATAATAAATGGATATATTGATAATGATTTACCACTTGATGTTATTCATTTAGATATTGACTATATGGATAACTATAAAGTATTTACATATGATAAATCAAGATTTGATTTAAAAAATAATATTGAAGAATGGAAAAATAAAGGAATTGAAGTTGTAACTATAATTGATCCAGGAACAAAAGTGGAAAAAGGTTACTTCATGTATGAAGACGGAATTAAAAATAATTATTTCGCAACTCGTAACAATGAAGTATATGTAAATAGTGTTTGGCCAGGAAAAAGCGTCTTCCCTGATTTTTCAAAAGAAACTACACGTAGTTGGTGGGGAAAATCTCAAAAGATTATGACCGACTTTGGTGTAAGTGGTATTTGGAATGACATGAATGAACCAGCTTCATTTGAAGGTCCACTTCCTGATGATGTAGAATTTGATAAAGATGGACAAAAAGCAAATCATTTAGAAATTCATAATGTATACGGACACTTAATGGCTAAGGCTACATTTGAAGGGCTTAAAGAAGCAACAAATGAACGCCCTTACGTCTTAACTCGTGCAGCATATGCTGGAAGCCAAAAGTATACTTCTTTTTGGACAGGTGATAACCAAAGCTTATGGATTCATCTTCAAATGGCTATTCCAATGCTTTGTAACATGAGCCTTAGTGGCTTTAGTTTTATAGGTACTGATATTGGTGGATTTGGAGGAGATGTTACAAAAGAACTTCTTATTAGATGGGCACAAGTTGGAGTATTTTTCCCTCTATGTAGAAACCATTCAGCAATGATGACACGTGATCAAGAGCCTTTCTCATTTGATAAAGAAACTATTTCTATTTATAGAAAAGCCTTAAAAATTAGAGAAAGTTTAATACCATATTATTATGACTTATTTTATCATGGAGAACAAAACAATACACCAGTAATGTTACCACTTGTATATTACTATCAAGATGATGAAAATACTTATAATTTAAATGATCAATTTATGATTGGCGATAGTATTATGGTAGCTCCAGTTTTAGAACAAGGAAAAACGAAAAGAATGGTATATCTTCCTAAAGGCACATGGTATAACATTAATAATCATAAAACATATGCTGGTAATCAATATATTGTAGAAGATGCACCACTTGATACTTGTCCAATATATGTAAAAGATTCTTCACTTATTCCAACATATGATAATATTAATCATATAAATGAACAAAATAATATAGTATTTAATATTTTCCCTGGAAATTCATCTTATGAACATATATACGATGATGGTAAATCATATGATTATAGAAATAATATATTAACTTCATATAATATAAAAACAACTCAAATTAATGATAGTTTATTAATTGATGTTGATGTTACAAATAATTACAAAACATATGAAAATGTAATTTATAGAATTTATAATACAAAAGGTAATATATTTGTTGATGATAAATTAATTGATACTAATAATAAATCTAACTATTTAGAAATTAAACTAGACGGATTATCTCACAAAGTAGAAATTAAATAATATAGAAATAAAATAAAAGATTAAACTAACAAAAGTCAGTTTAATCTTTTTCATTTATCTTATAAATAGTTCTGAATGACTACCTAGTCTAGTTAAAACTAATGTAAGTGTATTATTTTCAATATAATAAATTAGTAACCAATCAGGTTCGATATGACATTCTCTAAAACCAATGTAGTATCCTGTTAATGCATGATCATTGTATTTTTTATCAAGTATTTCTTTATTTGCAAGTTTGTTTATTATTTCGAAAAGTTTATTAAGATTTTTATTTTGTTTTTTAGCAAGTTTAATATCTTTTTAAAATTTACTCGAAAACTTTACTTGCAACTGCATACTATACCTCTAAAGCTTTTTTTAATTCTTCTATAGATGGATATCCTTTAGTATAATCGTTTGCTAATTTTATACTTTCATTAATTGCTTCTAAAGTCTCAGAATTTACAGTTGTTGACTTAATTTCAAAAGGAATTCCTTTTACTCTAATTACTTGTCTTAAAAAAATATTAATTGCTGTAGACATATTTAATCCAAGCTCTTCAAATATTTTTTCTGATGCTTTTTTAACATTTTCATCAATACGAACATTTAAATTTGACGTTTTATTCATAAAACACCTCCAATAGTATTATATTAAAATGTAAAGTAAATGTCAATACATTATATATACAACTAATAAATTAAAAAGATTATTGTTTTTAAACAATAATCTTTTTGTTTCTATTCAGCAGTATATTCTTCTTGTGCTTCAACAGGTTCATTAACTAATGGTTGTTCTGTTTTTCCTACTAAATCACAATAGAAGTCATATTTAGCAGTTTCCATTCTTGGATATACCCAGAATGTTAAAATACCAAATGTTAAGAAACATAAGAACATCCATCCAATGTAACTAAATTGAAGACAGAATAATTTCCATTTATGTCCATCCATAATTTCTCTACTTCTTGTAATACATTGATCTGCGTCAAGTTCTGGATGATCAAGTGAAATATAATAAGCCATTGAATATGAGAATGATTTAATAATTCCTGGAATAATTAAACATAAAGTCCATAATAAAATATAAATATATTGTAATAGACCTAATACTAAATATTTTACGAAATCTTTAAATCCATCGAATAATGTTGCTACTTCAATTTTTTGATTTTGATAATTTTTAACAATTAACATTGCAAACCCTGCAGTAAGTGGACCTACGATAATAAAACCAATACCTGAAGATGCTCCAACGATTAATGAAATAATAAAGTATGATAGTGCTAATGTACCAATTTGATTTTCGCAATATAAATGTGCTTTTTGACGATATTCTCTTGCTTTTTTCATACTACTTCTCCTTTAATATAATTTTACAATAACATTATATATTATTATTTTAAAAATATCAAATATTTAATTAAAAAATCAGTGTATTATTTAATACACTGATAATTTTACTGCTATTTAATTGATCTTATCTGTTGTAGAATTCAACGATTAAGTTTTCTTTAACATCTGCTAAGATTTCATGTCTTTCAGGATATCTTACAAATGTTCCAGAGAATCCATTTTCATCATAAGAAACGAAAGGAACTCTTGATACTGCATTTTCTAAAGCTTCTTGAACGATAGCAAATTTTTGTGCTTTTTCTTTTAATGAAATAACTTGTCCAGGTTTAACAAGTAATGATGGGATATCACATTTTTTACCATCTAATAATACATGTCCATGGTTAACAAGTTGTCTTGCTTGTCTACGAGTAGATGCAAAACCTAAACGGTATACTAAGTTATCAATTCTTGATTCTAATAAGAATAAGAAGTTGTCCCCATGTTTACCTTGTAATTTTCCAGCTTTATTAAATAAGTTTCTGAATTGTTTTTCTCCTACACCGTAAGTGAAACGTACCTTTTGTTTTTCTTGTAATTGAATACCATATTCAGATAATTTTGCACGGCGTTGTCCGTGTTGCCCAGGGGCATAATTTCTTTTTTGTAATTCTTCACCAGTTTCAAGTAAAGAATATCTTAATCTTCTTGCTTGTTTCCAAGCTGGTCCAGTATAACGTGCCATATTTTTTACCTCCTAAATAGCTATGTTGTCGATAAAAATTCATACCATCTTCTAAGATAGATTATCCAAGTGTTTTCTCCTAAGCAGCGAGGGTACTACCATCCAATGTGTGATAATCTAAGACTTCTAAGACATGTGAATGCTGCCTTTATCGCACTGGTTTTTTAACCTTATGTATTATATCACAAATACATCAATTTGTCAAACTATTAACTTTTGTTTAAAACATTACTCTTCTAAGATATAATCGTAAACTATTTCAACATCTTCATCCATGCCTATGAATGCGTCAATTTTTTCAATGCTTTCCCATTCTTCTTGTGAGCCTTCATAATTGATAGTTGAAATACTACTATTAGCAAATGCACCAGGAGCTAATGTTTTAATAGATTTTGGTAAATAGATTTCAGTTAACATATTACAAGATTCAAATGCACTATAATCAATTAACTCTACACTATTTCCTATTACTACATTTTGAAGATATGTACAAGAAATAAACATATTGTTTGGAATATATTTTAAGCCATTTCCTAATTTAATTGTTTTTAAATAGCTGCATCCTGAAAAAGCACTATGACCAATTTCAACAACACTATCAGGAATAGTTATACTATATAAATTATCACATTCACTAAAGGCGCTATTTCCAATTGTTTTTACACTTTCTGGTATCTTAATAGATGAAAATGTACATTCCCAAAACGCATATTCACCGATATGTTCTACAGTATCTTGAATATATGTTACTGATGAACCGGCAATTAATGTATTGGTTGCTTTTTCAATAATTGCATCACAGCCATTTCTAGAATCATATACTCTATTAGCTGAATCAACAGTAATTGAAGTAGCATAAGGGAATGAATTATGTTTAATATTTATAACATTACTAGGAATATGGAGAGATTTTAATGATTCAGCTCCTATTAAAATATCTTCATCGATATATTTTACATTAATTCCAATTTTAAGTTCATTTAAATTATAACATCCAACAAAAGCACGTTGTCCGATTTGTGTAATGCGATCTGATAATGTAATTTTTTCTAAGTTTGATTGAGATTCAAAAGCTTCTTCTAAGATAATTTTACAATTATCATGAATATCAAATGTTGGAGTAGTTATTTCAACAGTATCAACAAGAACTAAAAACGGATTTCCTTCATTACCAATGTAATATCCACCATTATATTCTGTAACAGAACCGTACTCAGAAATATTTATAAAATTATCTTTTGCAATATATTCAATGCTATTTGGAATACTTACTTTTTCTGCATATGCAATAGCATATGGTTCAATAATTTTTACATTATTTCCAAGAATAACTTCACTAGCTGTATATAAACATCCTTTTGATAAAACTTCAACACCATCACCTACTACAACTTTTTCTAAACTTACGCAGTCACTAAATGCATTTTCGCCAATAAATGTTACACTATCTGGAATAATTATTTCTGTTAAAGAGGAACAATTAGAAAAGGCAAATTCTTCAATCGATTTTACTCCTTCACCTATTACAATATTTTTTAGGCTAGTAAAATTTTGAAATTGCATAGATGTAATCTCTGTTATATTATTACCAATCACAATTGATTCTAAAGATGTTTGCAAGTCACTATCAAGTTCAAAACTTGTAACAGGAAGACCATTATATTCATTAGGAATTACAATAGTATCTACATCATAAGGACTTTCGTAATTATAACCAGTTCCATCTTCATTTAAATCAAAATAACTGTTTGGTGTATAATATTCACCATTACAATGAATACAAAAATTATCTACATATTCGTGTTCTAATATAGGAGTTTCAACTTGTTCAACTAAAATAGTTTCACATACAGAACAAATTTGTCCTTCAGATAAACCTGTCTCATAACAAGTTGCCTCGACTGAATCAATAATTTGAGGTGTATGAGGTAATATTTCTATTTCTTCTTCATATGTCTCAATACATAAATCTTCACTACATTTAAATTGTTTATATCCCACACTTGTACATGTCGGTTCAATTGTATTTTGTAATACCCAATTATGTGTATGCTCAGGAACATTTGGGTCTGATCCTGGGTTAGATGGTGTTGATGGATTATTATCACCACTAGAAGGATCATTAGATGCTCCTAGTCCACTTAGTAATATGATTATTCCAACTGCAGCAACTATAACTATAGGTATAATTATTAATATTATTCTTTTTAGTTTCATAAGTATTACTCCTTTAAAAGTTTTTAAGATTTCATACATTATACACTTTAATAATAATTTTTTCAAGATAAATAGAAAAAGAAAAAATAGTGATTATTTAACCACTATTTTTTTGTATATTTAATTGGATCAGATTTATCTGATGTTTTCATAAGTTTTGTTTCTTCTGTTTGAAGATAAATATAATAAGTGACTCCATTTTTTAAACTATTAATGTTTGATAAGTTATATGTTGTATATTTTGTTGAAATCTGTGTAACGTAGTTTCCATTAATATCAGTTACTATTATAGTGTATTTATTAGCTGCTTCAACTGGATCAAAACTAATAATATTTTCTGTAATAACAATATTAGTAGGACAGTCATATTTTACTGGTCTTTTAATAATAAATCCGAAAATGGTTACACCAACCATTATAATAATAAATATAGCAATCCAAATTTTTTCTTTCAAATTAAATTTTTGTTTTGCTTTATTTTCTATACATTGTTCCTTTTTTGTTTCAATATATTTATTAATACTTGGAATAAAACTTGAAAAGCGAATATTTTTATCATAATTATTTTTAAATTCTGTAATTATTTCTTCAATTACTTTTTCTGTAGATTGACTTTTAATAGAATAGCTTCTTATTTCTTTGATTATTTTTTCAAGAAACATTTTATATTCGCCAGTAAATTGTTTTATACTTTTTTTATTATCTTTTAATAGTTTATTATATAGTTCATTCATATTTATCACCTATTTAAAACAATAGAGGTTTATTAATAAACCTCTATTTATTTTACTATTTTAAAGCAGCTTTAGTGAAGTAAATGAAATCTTCAGCAACTAAGCTTGCACCACCGATTAATGCACCATCAATATGAGGTTGAGCCATTAATTCATCGATATTGTTTACTTTAACACTTCCACCATATTGAATTCTAATAGTTTCAGCTACTTCGTTACCATATAAACTTTCAACAACGCTTCTTACATATCCACATGTTTCATTAGCCATTTCAGCTGTAGCTGTTTTACCAGTACCAATAGCCCAAATTGGTTCATATGCAATAACAAGTTGTTTTACTTGTTCAGGAGTAAGCCCTTCAAGGTCAGCTCTTACTTGTTTATTAATTAATTCTTCAGTTAATCCATTTTCTCTTTCGTATAGTGATTCACCAACGCAAAGAATTGGAGTTAATCCATATTCATATGCAGCATGTAATTTTTTATTAATAGCTTCGTCTGTTTCATTAAACATTGCTCTACGTTCGCTATGTCCAAGAACAACATATGATACTTCAGTAGTTTGTAACATGCTTCCAGAGATTTCTCCAGTAAAAGCACCTTCTTTAGCGTAATGCATGTTTTGAGCACCAATTCTTAAGTTTTCTCCTTGACGTTTAACAAGGCAACGTAAATTAATAAATGGAGCACAAATAACGCTATCAACTAAGTCAATTGATGGAACTTGGTTATTAACTTTATAGATGAATTCTAAAGCTTCATCTCTAGTTTTAAACATTTTCCAGTTTCCTGCAATAATTGGTTTTCTCATTTTATTCACCAATATTATTCAACATCATTTAAGCAAGTAACACCTGGTAAAGCTTTACCTTCTAAGTATTCTAAACTTGCTCCACCACCTGTAGAAATGTGGCTGAATTTTTCTTCATATCCTAAAGAGATTGCAGCAGCTGCACTATCTCCACCACCAATGATTGTGATTGCGTCTAAGTTAGATAACATTTCACAAACAGCTAAAGTACCTTTAGCAAATGGAGCGAATTCGAATACACCCATAGGTCCATTCCATACAACAGTTTTAGCACCTTCTAATTCTTTAGCAAATAATTCGATAGTTTTAGGTCCTACATCTAATCCCATATCGTCATCAGCAAAATCTTCACGAGCAACAGCTTGATGAGCTGCATCTTCAGCAAATTCTTTTGCAACAACGTTGTCTACTGGTAAAACAATTTTACCTTCTGCTTTTTCTAATAATCCTTTTGCGAAATCAACGAAATCATCTTCGCATTTTGAAGTACCAACATTAAGTCCTAATGCTTTGTAGAATGTATAAGCCATTGCTCCACCGATTAAGATTTTGTCAGCTTTGTTTAATAAGTTTTCAATAACAGAGATTTTATCAGATACTTTTGCTCCACCTAAAATAGCAACAAATGGTCTAGCAGGTTGATCTACAGCTCCACCAATGAATTTAATTTCTTTTTCTAGTAAGAATCCACTTACTGAATCTTTAATGTTTGCAGCAATACCAGCATTAGAAGCATGAGCTCTATGAGCAGTACCGAATGCATCGTTTACAAATACATCCCCTAAACTTGCCCAATATGCACCAAGTTCTGGATTATTTTTAGATTCTTTTTTACCATCTAAATCTTCGTATCTAGTATTTTGGAACATTAATACTTCACCATCTTGTAAATCATTAATAGCATCTTCTAATACTTTTCCACGAGTTGCATCGATGAATACAACTTTCTTTTGTAATTGAATTGCAAGTTCTCTTGCTACTGGTTCTAATGAGTTTTTCTTTAAATCTTCTTCAGATTTAACACGTCCTAAGTGTGAAAATAAAATTACTTTTGCACCATGTTCGATTGCATAGTTAATTGTAGGTAATGCTTGGATAATACGGTTTTTATCAGTAATTACTCCATTTTTCATTGGAACGTTGAAATCAACGCGCATTAATACTTTTTTACCTTTTAATTCTAAATCACGAATGTTTCTTTTTGCCATTTTCTTCTTCCTTTCTTAAAGTCTTTTTAAAAAAAGACTATATCTACATTTATTTATTATACTATATCCGTATTTTTTTTGCAATAAATAAACAATTAACAAAATAAATTTTTTTGTTATAAGCCATTTGTAAAGTTTTTTAACGAAGTTGCATATACTAATTTTGTAAAGGGGTTATGATATGTGCGGAATAATTGGCTGTAGTTTAAGTAAAAGTAGTAATTATAATATTTTAAAGCAATTAGCAAAATTAGAATATCGAGGATATGATTCATGTGGAGTGACTGATTTAATTAATAATCAGTTTTTTACTTTTAAATCAACTTTTAGAATTGATGATTTAATTAAACAAAGAAATACTAAAAGTAATATATCAATTGCACATACAAGGTGGGCTACACATGGAGATGTTTCATTATCCAATTGTCATCCTATACAAAGTAGTAACAAAGAATATGCAATAGTTCATAACGGAATAATAGAAAATTATTTAGAATTAAAATCAAAATATTTATCTAATTATACATTTAACACCACAACTGATACAGAAATAATTATTAATTTATTTGAAGAATTAAACAAAAATAATTCGCCAATTAAATCACTATACATGTTAACAAAAATGTTAAAAGGCAATTACGCATGTCTTCTTTTAGAAAAACAAACAGAGAAAATATATTTCATTAAAAATAAGAGTCCTCTGTTATTAGGTATTGGTAAAGATTTAATTTTATCTTCAGATATAATTGGATTTAATAATGAAATTAAAAAATATTATAGACTAAAAGATTATGAGTATGGTTTTATTCACAAGAATAGTTTTAAAATTTTTAATGATAATAAAGAAATAGAAGTTAATTTTAATGATAATTTAGAAGAAAATATTTCGTATGAATTAGATAATTATAATCATTTTATGATAAAAGAGATATATGAAACAAAGGATCTTTTAAAAAAACATATTAAAATGAATTTTGATGAAAGTATTAAAAATTATTTGACTTCTTCAAAAAGAGTAATATTAATTGGAAGTGGCACTTCTTATCACGCTGCAAGCTTAGGAGCATATTTTTTTAAGAATATAACAAAGATAGAATCATATGCATATATATCTAGTGAGTTCAGATATTATGATTTTTATAATCAAGATGATTTATTTATTGTGGTTAGTCAATCAGGAGAAACAGCAGATTTAATAAAAGTCATTAATGAAATTAAAAAATATAATCACAAAATTATTTCTATTACCAATAGTTCAAAAAATACTATTTCTACATTATGTGATTATAATATAAACATTCATGCAGGAATTGAAATGGCTGTGGCCTCAACTAAAACATATACAATTAGCTCTTTTGTATTATATAAACTTGCATGTTTAAAAAATAATTTATACGATGAAAGCAGTATTATAAAAGTAATTAATAAAATAGATGATGTTTTTAGGAATGAAGTATTAATTAAACAAATTGCAAACAAAATACATAAATCACAAAGTTTATTTCATATTGGATGCGGTTATGATAATTTAATCTGTAATGAGGCAAGTCTTAAACTAAAAGAAATAAGTTATATTCATTCTGAAAGTATTTCTGGAGGAGAATTGAAACATGGGACAATTTCTTTAATAGAGGAAAATTTCCCAGTCATCGTGTATATTAGTGGTAATGATTCAAGCTTAATTAGACATAATATTGAAGAAATTAAATCAAGAAAAGCAAGTGTTATAATTATATCAAATAAAAAATATTCACTGGATACTGACGACATTATTATCGATATTGATGATAATAATTTATGTTTTATTCCGTTTGGAATAGTACTCCAATTAATAGCTTATTACACTGCATTACTGTTAAAAAGAGATATTGATAAGCCTAGAAATCTAGCAAAAAGTGTGACGGTTTTATAATGAAAAATTACTTTGGAACTGATGGTATTAGAAATAATCACAACTTTTTTATAGAAAATAATTTTGCACTTAACTTAGGAAAAGCTCTTGGAATGTTAAAATATGATAATATTTATATTGGCTATGATACAAGATTTAGTAGTCAAACCATAACATATTATTTAATATCAGGCCTACTTGCAAGTGGTAAAAATATATATCTTTTAGATATTGCATCTACTCCATGTATTCAATATTATACATGTTTAAATAATACTTTAGGGATATCCGTTACAGCAAGCCATAATGATTTTTTGGATAATGGAATTAAGATATTCATTAATGGAGAAAAAATTAATGAAGAATTAAAAATAATTATTGAAAAAAATTTAAATTATGTATTAAATGACAAATCAAAAATCGACTTAAAATATTATGGTAAACTTCATAAACAAAATATTTTTAAATATTTAGAATATCTTAAAAAGAAAAAAACTAATACAAAATATATGCTACTTGATACAGCAAACGGATCTGGTTCATATATAGGACAATATGTATTTGATAATTTAATTAATAATAAACCTAATGGATTTAATATTAATAATAATTGCGGGTCAACTAATATTTCAAATCTTAAGAACTATTTACATCAATATAACTATATATTTAGTCTTGATGGTGATGCAGATAGAATCATTATAATGGATCATTTTGAAAATATTTATACAGGTGATATTATTTTATATATTATAAATAAATATTTAGTTAAAAGTAATCAAGTTGTGCTATCTAAAATAACGAACAAAGGTGTTATTGAATTATTTGAAAAAAACAATGTAAAAGTATATCTTAGTGATATTGGTGATTCTTCTTTATATGAAGAAATGAAAAAAACTAATTCAATTATAGGCGCAGAACCATCTGGACACATCATTAATTTACAAAATAGCAATTTCGGTGATGGTATTAAAAATGCAATTGATGTTGTTGATATTATTAATAAATATAATTTAGATTTAAATAAGATATATAGTTTGATTAATTTTTACCCTGAACTAAGTATTAATTTAAAAAATCTTACTAACGAAAATATTGAAAAAATAAAAGATATTTTAGATTCACAAAATAATATCGATTATATTTTTAGAAAAAGTGGCACAGAAAATGTTCATAGATTATATGTCACATCTAAAAATAAGGAGATATTAAATAATATTAAATTAGAAATTGATAAAGTATTAGGATATGAATAAAAAATATATTGTTTTATATTATAATGATTTTTATTTTAAAGATATTTTATTTAAAAAATTAATTGAATACTATATGGAAAATAAATTGTTTCATATTGTTTTCATAACACATAAATATATTAATTCTTCTATTTTACAATATAATAGTTTAAATGAAGTTTTTAAAAATTTATCAGGAACTTTTATAATTATTAATAAATGTATGTACATAGAAAATTTAAATGAATTTTTAACACTAAATAAAAATACATCTTTATTAAAAAAAGGAAAAGTTATAGGTAAAGTTATTATTAATAAAAAAGAAATATTTACTAAATACAATATAAAATGTTTTTCATTTCATATAAAAAACAATCAATCAAGGTATTCATTAACTAATATCTTAAAAATTAAAATAAATAAACAGCATCTAAAAAATGGAGTTAATATAATAGATATAGATTCAGTATATATATCTAAAAATTCTGTTATCGGAAAAAATACTACAATCTTTCCTAATACAATTATATTAGATAGCATAGTTAAAGAAAATTCTAATATTGGACCATTTGCAACTATAAAGAAAAATTCCACTATTGGAAATAATGTAAGAATAGGTAACTTTGTAGAAATTAAAAATTCTTACATTAATGATTCAACAAAAATCGCACATCATTCATATGTAGGAGATACTTATGTTGATTCATATGTAAACATCGGATGTGGAGTAGTTACTTGTAACTATAATGGAAAAGAAAAAAACAAAATCTATATTGGTAAAAGAGCATTTATCGGAAGTAACGTAAATTTAATTGCTCCTCTGAATATAGGATCTGATACATATATAGCTAGTGGTTCTACCATTTATAATGATTTAGAATCATTTGATTTTGCTATTGCTAGAAGTTATCAAGTAAATAAAAAAGGATATTCTAAGAAATATCCTTATTATTTGAATTTTTATTCAGATTAATTTGAGGAAGTATTACACTTACAAAAAGTAATATACATCCAATTGCTTCTTTTAATATTAATGTTTCTTTTAAAATAATTATTCCACTAATTAAAGCAAATACAGCTTCAAGCCCCATAATCAAACTTGCTAAAGTTGGGTTTGTTGTTTTTTGGCCAATAATTTGTAATAAATAACCAAAACATCCAGAAATTATAGCCGCATATAATATTGGGAAAATAGACTCTTTTATATTAACAATGTTTGGCTGTTCAAATATAAACATAAAGATTAATCCAATTACTCCTGTTACTAAAAATTGAATTGAACAAAGTAAAATAGGATTCATATGTTTTGAAACATAATCGACAAGTAGAATCTGAACTGCAAAAAATATTGCACATATAAAAATATAGATATCACCAATTTCAAATACTAATTTTCCTTTTGATGCAATAAGATATGAACCTGTTAAAGCAATAAAAACAGCAACTAAGCTAATAAAATTAATTTTCTTTCCAATTAATAAACTAATAATTGGAACAAAAACTATATATAATGATGTTATAAATGCACTTTTCCCTGCAGACTTTGTAGCATCAATTCCTATTTGTTGAAATAAAGATCCACCAGATAATGCAACTCCTGTTAAAATAGCAAGTAAAAATATTTTTTTATCTATTTTGAATTTGAGATTTTTTATATTTAATAATAGATAAGCAATTAGTAATATAACACCACTTATGATAAATCTAATTCCTGTAAAAGTATATGGACCTACAGTGTTGCTACCAATACTTTGAGCAACAAATGTTGTTCCCCAAAGAAATGAACACAGAAGCAATATTAATGGTCCTTTGTATTTATTAATTATATTTCTCATTTATTTATATCTCTTTCTTATTTGTTTTATTTTCTCTTTTAATGTATTATCAATTCTAAACGAATCCAAAGACTTTTGAATTGCTTTTCCAATAATATTATAATTTAATGTTTGTTCATTTAGATAATCTAATACTCTTTCACCATGATATATTGCTAAATAAGAAATTAACCACGCTTCTGCCATTTGTACATAATAATGATCATCATCTTTAAACAATTTAATAATTAAATCAAAAGCTTCTTTTTCTTTAACTAATGTAGGAATAAATTGAACATATCCCCATCTTCTTAAAAACGGATGTGGATTGTTTATATATATTAATGCTTTCTTGAAAGCATATTCAAGTGGTACTTTTTTAATGAATTGAGTAAGTTGATCAACATGCCACCAATCATTAAGTAATAAATAATTCTCTTCAATAAATTTATATTGATCTTCATATGTTAATATTTGTCCAAGTGACACTTGAAAATATGTTCTATGATAAAAATAACTTCCTAAAGCTAAATCTTTTAAACATGATACATCTTGTTTTTCTTTGATTAATCTTTTATTTAATCTATCTACATCTTTTGTTTTATAGTTAATTGGTAAACTATGAAATAAATCTTCTATTTGTTTGATTGTCATATAAGCCTCGATATTCTTATTAAAAGCAGTATTTAATAATACTGCTTTATTATTTTATTGTTCTTGTTTATAATATATAGCTTCTTCCATTTGTCCTGAATGATATCCTTTAATAAGTCTTATCAAACATGAATTTAAATATTCCACAGTAGGTCTTTCTTCGACAGTAGCCTCTAAATGGCTAGAACCAATTCCTGAATCATTTGTTAAATATACATAATGTCCATTTGTAATCATTGATTGACTTCTAAAGAAATATTCAGTTTTTAAATCAATTCCACTAGAAGCAACAGTTATAATTCTAACACCTTTTTCTGCAAGTTCTAGTGTAGCTTTATCCCAGTCTTTAACATCTTTATCATGACTTGGAGCATCAGCAATATGAATTAATATTTTTGTTGAATTATCTCTCCATTGTTTGCTTGCTGCTTCTTGCATAGCTGTGTGAACCGCTTCTTCAAAATCCCCTCCACCATTAGCACTTTGTTCTGCTAAAAAGGCTTGTTGAGTTGAAACATTTTGAGTAAAATCAGAATATCTTGTAACATAATTATCCCCATAATCACGATACATTAAAACTGAAAGTTCAATTACTACTCCTTCATTTGCAGTTGAAATTCTAGAAATAATGTCACTAACTTCAGCTTTAATATATTCCATTTCATCGCCCATTGATCCAGTAGCATCAATAACAAACATTAATTGAATAATATTTTGTGCTGTATTTAATCCTTCATATATAAACTCAGTCTCAGTAGTAACTATCTTCGTTTCTTTAACAATTTCTCCATCAATATTAGTATATTCAAGTTGAATTACATATTCATCTTGTTTTTCATTTGAATAAAGATAACAATTACCAGTCTTATCACTGAAAGTAGTAAAAACTGATTCATTATTTTCATTAAGTAAACTTACCTTTGTTGGAACATCTTTTGGAACTTTTATATGAATTCTATTTAGAGTACTAAATTCATAATTTGTATGAAAACTATAAAAACTAGTTTTTGATTCTTGTTGTTCTCTACTTAAACCATACCAAAAATCGTAATGTTCATTATCATTATAAGCACATGCTGTAATTTGGCCAGGAACAGGATTAAATTCAGGATTTGATCCAGATCCATCTTCTCCTGGAGAATCAGGCATTTCACCCTCTAAACCAGAACCAGGTGCCTCAACACCACCGCTATAATCACCTTTCCCATATCCAGGTGCTTCTGCACCACTACAACTAACTAAAAAAATAAGTAATAAAATACAAACAAAAATAGAAAATAAATGTTTAGATTTCATAATGTACCTCCTTACACTTATATTATATCAAAATTTTATTTGTAAAGCAATAAGATATATAAAAAGATTAGAAATTAATCTAATCTTTTTAATTTTTATACTAATAATGATATTCCATATACAATAATAAAATGTAATGGATAGAAAATATAGAAAAAATACTTTAACTTTGCAGTCCCTCTTTTGCCATTATATAAAAGCAGTAATAAAGCACCTATAAATGTTAAATGATTTACCCAAAAATTTATATGAATTCCATGATAAACAGAAGCTAAGGAAATAAAAATTACACTTGCTATAATATTATAATTACCTAAATATTTTTTAAAGATATATATTATTAATGGACTAATTATACCATAGAAGTTATAATTGCCAACAAAATAGTTATAGTTTTGTGTTATATAGAAAAAAGTTCCTAAAGTAGATAAAAATAGCATTATAAAGAAAACAGTTTTTACTATATCTTTTTTTATTATATTTTGTTCTATATATTCAAATAGATATATTAGAATAATCGATACGCTAAATACTAAAAAGATTGAAAAATCTGTCATATTCATAAAGAAATATAATACTATTTGCATAATAAGACCAAGAATAAAGATTGTTAAAAAATGTTTAAGTTTATTTTTTGTATAATAACAACCCTCTGCAATCATAAATACGAAAATAGGAAAAGCTATTCTACCTAATATTCTAAATAAAATGATTTTAGGAAACACCATTAATCCTAGATGATCTAAGAACATGGATATACAAGCTATTATTTTAAGTTGATTATTTGTAAGACATTTAATTTTATTCATATATACTACCAAGTTTTATTAATTTATATTATTTTAACATTTTTTCATTTATAAGTCCATTTATTTGTGTTATTAAAACAAAAAGAGCTTTAATAAAAAGCTCTTTTATTTTCATAGTAAAAAACTATTACACTCTAAATTATCTATATGAGATGATAACATCTCCTGTTGTTACTTTTATATTACATAAACCACCACTTTTTGAATCAGGTACTTTTACTTTTCCTGTTGTAGATGATACTTGAATAATCATTTCATTACTTAGAGTTCCACAAATGTCTCCAGTAGTAAGTTTTATATTAATTGTACCTGAAGATAATTCTTCGAAATCAAAATCACTTGTTTTACCTAAAACATTTAAGTGTTTAGTAATATGAGAATTTTCAAGTTCGATATCACCTGTTGATACATTAATATCTAGGTTATTTGTTATTAAATTTTCAATTTCAATATCACCTGTAGTTGCTTTAAGATAAGTATCTTCTAATATATGAGAATTTAATAATTCTATGTCACCTGTTGTACATTTTACATTAAGATTTTTACAACTAATATTCTTAAGTGAAATATCACCAGATGTTGCATTAACCAATAAAACGTCTTTTACATTTGATTCAAATCTAATATCACCTGTAGTTGTAATAATTGTAGAAGTATTAAAAGTGAAATCTTTACTAACTAAAACATCTCCACTTGTTATATTTATAGATAAATTTTCAAGATCAGTATCTGATAAATATAAAACAACTTTAAAATTAACGAAATTAGTAAATTTATCAAAAAACTTTCGGTTGTCTTTTTGAAATACAATTAGTTCATTATTTATTACTTCATATGAGTATGAAACATATTTATTTCCAACAAAGCTAAGTGATGAAGTTTTACTATTTGATGGATAAATAGCTATATCTGATGAAGTACATTCAATTTTAATGTTTGAATAAACTTCTGTAATACTTAAAGTACCATTATATTTAGTAGATTTTAAATAAAACCCTCTACATATACCAAATATACTTGTACCAAATAATAAGACAATTATTAATACACCCATTAATTTATAAACTATTTTATTTATTTTAAATATACTCATTATTCCAAAAATAAGATGTACAGAAAAGATACTATAAGTAATTAATAAAGCGAGTGCTATATTAAATGGTGAATAAAGATATATACATAAATATAAAAAAGAAAGTATAATTAGAATTCCAATAATATATGATAATAAGAAAAATCTATTTATTTTGTTATAAAAAGATTCACTTATATAATTTTTAGATCTTTTAAATAAAATAGGATAAAAAATAATAAAATATAATAATAATATTCCCATTGTAGGAATCATAAACCAATAGTTAGATGAATATATACTACAAGTTAAAAATAATAAAAACAAACTAATAAAAATAGAACAGAAAAATATTAATTTCTTATGATTAGAAAACAAATATGTTATTGTAGGACAAAATGTATATCCACAAACTAATGAGCTTAAAACAATAAAAAACCATGATAGAGTATGATTCACTGCAAGATTAACAATAAATGTAACTACAAATGCTGTAATATAACATATATTAATTGTCCAAAATGTAGTCAATTTCATGTTGTTATATTTTTTAGCATCTTTTTTCATTTTACGATATTCAGTATCATGACTTGCTTCAATTAACTCATGTTCTGTTATATCTAAAGTTTTACAAATATCTGGAATTAAAGTAATGTCTGGATAAGTAACACCACGTTCCCATTTACTAATAGTTGTAACATCTACATATAATAGATTAGCTAGTTCTTGTTGAGTGTAATTTTTCTTAGCCCTACAATCTTTAATATAAGACCCAAATTTTTTCTTGTCCATATATAATCACGTCCTTTCAATTAAGTAACAAAATTATATCATTAATATATCTTAAATGCTGTAATTTACATATAGCGTGTTAAGCCATACTACTTTTTTTCATTATATCACATTTATTATTATATCATATTTACTATATTAATTCAAATAACTAAAAAAGAAAAAAACTGGCTTATTAAAACCAGTTAAATTTAAATATTGGATGATTAAATAAAAACTAAAAAATCTTCTTGTTTTGTCTTATTTAAATATTTTTTAAGTATATATCTATTTTTGTGAGTAATTGCATTTGCTGGGCAATTTGTTTTACACTTTAAACATCTAATACATTTCTTGTTAAATTTATGATTTTTTATCCCCTCATATATACATTCTTTTTCACATTTTCCACAATTAATGCATTTAGTTAAATCAATATCCATTTTAACAAGCATTCTACTACGTAGATCCTTTAATAATGGAGCAAATATATTTTTGTAGCTTTTTTTAATATTTATTTCTTTCAAATTATTATTATTAATTTTTTCTATTACTAAATCTAATTTACTTAAAGAAGTTACTTCTTTTTCATTTAAGTAAGAATGATTCATTGGCACATATGCAGCTGCTATTATTTTCCCATTTTTGTAGTATTTTTTAAAATCAAATAAAGCATTTCCATAACACATTTTTCCATATGTTGCTATTGGTATTATGTATTTTGATTTTATATTCTTAATAATTTTTTTTATAAAATCTGGTACAGATTGACAATAAACAGGAAAAACTATAACAGTTGTTTCATAAATTTCATTTATTATAATATTTCTTTCTTTAGGGTTATTAAGATCATATATATTCCATGATAATTTTTCTTTAAAGTATTCAGCTACTAATTTACTTTGATTTGTGTTTGAATAATATATAATACAATTCATTAGTTAAAATATTCTTTCATTATTTTACATTCTGGAATTTCATCTAAAGAAAACCCTAATTCTTCATTAAGTTCATTCATAGCAGCATCTTTTGAAAGATTTTTATCTCTACTTGCTAAAGATATTTCTAAAGCACTAAAAGGAATCATTGAACTTTCCATATCATAGAAACGTTTAAATTGAGTATGTTCTTTACAACGCTCAATTTTACAACTAGTATGAAGTCCTTTTCCTGTCCAATCAGGAGAAACCCAACCACACTCTTTTTCAATTACTTCTTTTATTTTTAACCAATCATATTTTCCACCACAAATTTCATTAAAGTCAACTTGAACAAAAGCGGGAATATTACCACTCCAAGATGAAGATTTTATTGCTTTTTTAAGTGGTTTTACAATACCGGGAACTTCATGGATTGCAATTGTTATATTATCTACTAAAGTATTACGATAACTTGATTTTTTTAAAAAGAAATTAGTTCCGTTCGCAAGTTGTTTCATAGTAGATAAAGTATGAAATTGACCTTTTTTAAGTGGTTTATGTAGTGTTAAAATTCTTCCTGTATTAATTAAAATATTAAGAAATTTATTCTTATCAAATGAATAAACAATTTTTGGTGCCATATGATTATAATATAAACCAAGTAGTTGAACTGGCTCATTACCTGCAATAAAATAAGGAACTTTATTTATAACTAATTCTGGATAAAATAAAACATAAGCTAAAGATGGACAAGCACATGTATTACCGCTTATTTTATATAATTTTTTATAAATAGTTCTTAAATCGTTATTAGATACTTTTCTTGTTATAAATTCAACATTATCAAGCATTCTTTTAGCTCCTTCAATACTTTTTCTAGAGCTATCAGACATATAAGGTATTTCCCAAGTTAAGGCTAGTACTCTTAAATTTAGCTGTTTAGATAAATAATATAATAAGTATGTTGAATCTTTTCCTCCTGTATAAAAAACAGCCACATCAAATCTTGATTTTTTTGATTTAGGAAAAGTGTTCATGATCGGAACAACACTTTTCAAATGACTTGTTTCTTCTTTTGTTTGACACATCGGACATTTTCCATCTTTATCAAATTCAAGTCCAGGTATTATATAGTCATTTGCGACACAAGAATTACAAAATTTTGCTTCATTTAAGTTTTTAGGAATTATTCTTTTTTCATTTTCTTTTACAATTTGAGTTCCAATTAAATCTTTTAATATATATAATTCCTCATCAGTTAAAGATTTTGGCAAGTTAACTATGATATCTTTTTGTTTTTTATTAATATGTTTTTCATTTTTAAACATATTTTCTTTATTTCTTAATCCATAGTATTTTAATCTATTGTTTTCTATTTTCCATCTAGATTGTAAAACATATATATCCATAAATTTTAACTCCTTTACTTTTTTATTCTTAGTCCAATTATTTCTTTTTCATTATAGTTATAAATAAAGAATGGACATTGTCCTGCTATTTGAATAGTATATATAACTTCACCTTCTTCATTTAAGAAAGATTCATATATAAAACCAAAATATAGTTCATTTTTATATCTAAAATTTACATAGTCATCTAATTTATATTTTGCGTCTTTTACTTGTTTTCTTTTCTTTTTAAACAACATAGGGTTTCCTTCAATTAAATTCATACTTTATTATACCATATATTAAATAAAAAAGACTGTTAATATATATATTAACAGTCATATTTGTTAAAATAACATTTTATCTGAAACAGTTGTTCCACTATTTTCAAATTTTTGAAGTAAATCTTCAATTGTTAGATTAGCTTTTTCTTCACCACTAATATCTAAAACTAAGTTACCTTCACTTAACATTATTAATCTATTACCATATTTAATAGCATCCTTCATGTTATGAGTAATCATTAAAGTTGTAAGGTTGTTTTCTTTAACAACTCTTTCTGTTAAATCAAGTACTTTATTTGCTGTTTTTGGATCAAGTGCAGCTGTGTGTTCATCAAGTAATAATACTTTAGGTTTTACAAATGTAGCCATAAGTAATGTTAATGCTTGACGTTGTCCCCCTGATAAAAGTCCAACTTTTTGTTCAAGACGCGTTTCAAGACCTAAATTTAATCCTTGGATAAGTTTTAAAAATTCAGAGTTATTTTCTTTACTAAATCCCCATTTAAGAGTAGGTTTTTTACATCTACGAGAAGCAAGTTCTAAGTTTTCTAAAATTGACATATTTGGAGCAGTTCCCATTAATGGATCTTGGAATACTCTACCTAAGTACTTAGCTCTTTTATGTTCTGGCATATTAGTTACGTTATTTTGATCAATATATATTTGTCCCCCATCAGGTTCAAACACACCAGATATCATATTCATAAGAGTTGATTTACCACTTCCATTACCACCAATAATTGTAACAAAGTCTCCTTCTTTGATGTGAATTGATACGTTATTCAAAGCTATCTTTTGATTTTCAATTCCTTCTTCTTTATTAAATATTTTAGTTAGATTTTCAATTTTAAGCATTGTTTTTACCTGCTTTCTTAAATAATTTAGATCTAATTAAAGGGAAGGCTAGAATTACTGCAAGCATAATTGCAATTAATAGATTTAAGAAATGATCTACTCTTAAATAAATTGCAAATTGCTTAATAATAAAGAATATAATAGCACCAATAATAATTGAAATTAATGATACTTTAAATGAACGTTTTCTACCAAAAATAATTTCTCCAAGAATAATTGCAGCAAGTCCAATTACAATAGCTCCTCTTCCGCTTTCAGTCATTGCATTTGATGCATCTTGAGCAAAAAGTGCACCACTTAAAGCAATTAGTCCATTACTTAACATTAAACCTAGAATAATCATAAAGTCTGTATCAATACCTTGAGCTCTAGCCATTTTTGGATTATTACCAGTAGCACGCACACTCATTCCAATTTCAGTTCCAAATAGCCAATATATTAAACCTGAAACAATTAATAAAATAAATAAACTTACAATAATAGTTACTATTTTAATTCCATATCTAGTTTGAATCCCAATAGCAGAATATACAGGTTTTAAAATTTTATTAAAAATTGTATAAATAGTTTCATCAATTGGAAGTGTTGACATTGCATTAACATTACTACTTGAAAAACCTAAAATAACTAAGTTAATTGAAGATAGTGCAGTCATTGTAATAATACCGGATAATATTGCAGGAATTTTTAATTTTGTATGTAAAAATCCAGTTAATAAACCTCCAACACATCCGCCAATAAATGCACAAATTGTAGCAATAATCGGACTAACTCCAGCAAAAATTAATATGGCAGCAATACATCCACCAAGTGGAAAAGTACCTTCAATACTAAGATCTGCTACATCTAATATTCTAAAAGATATATATACACCTATTACTAAAATAGCCCATATAATACCTTGTTGCAAGCCAATTTGAAGTTGATCAATAATTCCTTGCAAAATAATCACCCTCTCTTTATATTTATATCTTATCTAGTTTTAGTTGCTTTATTCTTTAATTCTTCAGGAATAATAATACCTGCGTTATTAGCAGAAGTAAGATTTATTTCTAAATCGTTATTAGAATAATATCCAACAGGTAAATCACCTGCTTTTGTTCCGTTTAAAACTTTAACACCCATTTCACCTGTCATTCTTCCAAGTTCAGAATAGTTAACACTTCCAACAGTAATAGTTGCGCCTTTGTCTAAAGCACTTGCTTCTCCAACAATTGTTGGAATGTGAGCTAGGTAACATGCATTAATAACAACATTTGCACTAGCAACAACTTTGTTATCTGTTGGAATATACATTGCACTAATACCAGATGCAATTAAAGATTCTGTAACTGATTTAATTTCAGTATCATTATTAATAGCTTGAGCTACAACTTCAATATTTATACTTTGAGCAGCTTCACGAGCCATTGTTAATTGAATTTCTGAATTATGTTCACCAGCCGTATATATAAATCCAACTTTAGTTGCACTTGGATCAAGTTCTTTAACTAATTTAATTTGATCAGCAACAGGGTTAATATCTGAAGTACCTGAAACATTTCCACCTGGATTTTGAGCATTGGAAATAATACCAGATGCAACAGGATCAGTTACAGCAGTAAATAGTACTGGTGTATCAATTTCTTGTTTTTCTAATTCTTGAACAAGAACTTGAGCAACAGGAGTAGCTATGGCAAAAATTAAATCACTTTTACTAACAGCTGTTCTAACAGATGATACTACAGTAGATGAATCTGCATTACAATTATATATACTAATATGAATGTTTTCTCCATCAACAAATCCTCCAGCTTTAAGACCATCAATAATTCCTTGTTCTGCATCATCTAGTGGTGCATCAGTAACGTATTTAATAATAGCTACTTCTTTTAAATCTTCTTTACAACTTGTACATAAACATAATGCTGATAATACAACAACCATTAAACAAAATAATTTTCCTAATTTCATAATTTCCTCCCATATAAATTAATTTATTTAATAAAAAAAGTTACTACATTTCTGTAATAACTAATAATACAATATATATATATTAGTAGTTATCACAAATATTATATGTTTGCAATAACCACTTACCACTTTCCTGTCGAAAAGACCAAGGGATTATTCAAACATCCTTGGAAAGTAATAATAATAAAAGCTAGCAGAAAAAATATTTGTTAACATATTTTATAATCTCCTTTCTTTCACTTACTAAAATTATACTCTTCCTTTTCGTATATGGCAAATTATATACACTTTTTTTAATTTAAATTAATGATTTTTATTAAATAGCTGATCTTTTTTTATAATTAATATAATAGAATGTTCCATAGAATATTAAAATATAAATTAAAAATAACACTACTACAGATAATGGATATATTATTTTATTTCCGTTAACAATATTATAAACAATATCATACGGAGTTCCATCACCTTGCATTAAGAACATATAGTTTGTATCGAAAATAATGTTTGCTATATATGCAAGAATACAGAATGCAGTTAAAATAGAGAATGTAATAATAACATTTTTCTTTTTCATACTACATAATCCTGATATTACAATATATAAAGATGCAAATCCTGAAATACAGTGAGTAATTCCTGATACTACATTTGTAAAAGATAATACTGGATAACTTCCATAGTTATTACCTGCTAAATATGTTCCTAAGATTGCGCCTAATAACCCAAAAATGAAAACAAAGTCTAATGAAGCTTCCTTAACTCGTCCCTTACTAAAAGCAGCCAATGGAATTGTAATAAGTTGAATACTACATAAGAATAATGGCAAATTACTTAAAATCGGATCAAAAGCCTTTTCTGTTAAACAGAATATTATTATTTTAAATATTTCAAATCCATCTATTAAAATAGCAGCAAATATTAGCACTTTGTTTTTTTCAGATAATTCTTTTTTTCTATTTTTAATACCAAAGTAAATCGCTAGTATTGTCATAATAACTACAAGTGCAGTTACAAATGTTAAATGTTGCCAAGAAAAATAACCTTCTGGTTCTTTTTGATATCCACCAAATCCAAAAAATTCTTTAATTATATCTATCATATAGTGCTCCATAAATTTATATATATTTATATAACACCACAAATACATAGTTTTATTTAAACATATTAAAACACAACCCAAAAATTGGGTTGTGTTTAATTTTATCCAACTAAATTATATGTATTATTAACTTTAACACCATCATCAGTAGTTAAAGATAATAAACATCCAGCCCAGAATGTTTTATCATTCCAGTTACAAATAGCAAATTCTACAGTTACTTCTTGCCCTGAATAGTCTTTTGCCCAGCTATATTGACCAGCATCAGAACAATATAAAGTTAATGTTTGTCCATTTGCATCTTTAAATTGAATTGAAGAGAAATATTGAGTTTCTGTTATTACAATTGTACCTCTTAAGATATATACTTGACTTGCAATATCATCATTTACATTTAAAGCTTTAATATCATCAAATGTTTTACCTTCAATAAATGTTGCAGTAGAATACTCATGTTTACCATAATTATTAACTAAAATTTCAGCATCATAAATATTTGCTTGACCAGCACATGTACTTGTTTCTTTTTTATTATGACCTTTTGTTCCTCTAATAATTACTTCATCTCCAACAGAAATATCAGAAAGATTTGCTTTAGCAGTTGTTACTGTAATAACACCTGTTTCATCAACAAGATAGAATCCTTCTTTATTAGCAATACCACCAGCAACAACACCTTTAATTGTTACAACTTCGTCATCTAAAGCATCAATAGCATATTTAACATTATAATAATCGTATTCAACAGGTTTTTGTGATGTAATTTCTAATGTTCTTGTTGCAGCATAGTCACCATATGTAGCAGTAATTGTAATTGTAATAGTAGCAGAGCCTACACCAACTACTCTGAATATAGCAACACCAGGATTTGTATATTCAAAATCAAATACATTTGTATCTGAAGATTCATAACTAATTTCTACATTTTCAAATCCTAATACTTCATTGCTTACAGAAAGTGGTAATTCTTTTTGTGGATCTGTTGTATATTCATTTAAGAATAAATCAACAACACCATATTCAATAGCAAATTCAGGAGCTTCTTTCATGTCAAAAGTAAATCCTTCATCGATTACTTTTACAGGAACAAATCTCCATACACATCCAGATTGAGTTGATTTAGCATTAATTACTGATAAATACACAGTACAAATCTTTCCATCGTATTGATCAAGCCATGTAAAATCTTTTCCACTTGCTTGAGAATATGAATAACTTCCAGTAAATCCATCTAAATCATCAATATAATAATTTGTAAATCCGTTTCCTTCAACTTTTTTAATTAATGCATTAACTTTATAAATTGAAGTAGTAATATCTTCACTCCAAGGAGTATTCATGATTTCTTTTACAGTAGTAGTTTTTACCCATGTAAAATCTACTGTACTAATTTCTTTATCATTATATAATAAAATAGCATTATCAATTTGATTACATCCAGTGTAATTCCATTTTTCTGCATTTGATTTTTCAGTTTCTAATACATAGTAAGTTTTATTACCGGCAATAGTTACAGTATTTCCAACTTCAACTTGACCAGCAACATCTCTACTATATACATAAATAGAATTTGTATTATCAACAACAAATAAACCATTTGGAACAAGTCCATCAGCGTAAGTAATTTGTGCAACAACACCAGTAATTTTAACTAATGTATCAACGCTTGCTTCACGTGCAGATGCGATTGTCATTTCTTTATAATCTTCTAAATTAATTTCAGGAGTTTTTTCTACATAACTAATTAAATCACTTTTTCCCATTTCTGGAGTGTCTTTATACATTTTAATAATTCCACTTACAGTAACTTCCCATCCCTTAACAGGTTTAGCTTCCATTGTAGAATATCCTTCAATACCGTAGATATATAAATCATTAGTTCCATCAGTAATATACATTTCACCATATAAGCTGTTAGATACAGTTTTTACAGTACCTGTTACAGTATATTTTTCACTAGTTCCTGCTTCACCTACTTCTTTAGCTATATCGATAGCTTCTGAAACAGTTAACACTTTATTAATAGGATCCTCTGGTAAATCTTCTTCATCATCACCTTTGATATTAATTACTTCAACAACACTTGTTGCAACAAAATATACATCACCATTTACAGTTGAAATTTCTCCTGTGAACACTACTTCATCATATGCAGTTGGTTTATTTTCTAATGTTCTATATCCTTCAACACTAGCTACGTGAATTGTATATGTACCATCTGTTAAATACATTTCACCAGTTTTATAATCAACAACATTCTTAACAGTACCATATACTTTAATAGAAACAGCAACACTTCCTGCTGCATCTGCTTCATTTACAGCACCTTCAACAGTTAATGCATTATGTTTTTCACCTAAAGTTTCTTCATCATCAGGTTGTTCTGGAGTATTTGGCACAGTAACACAACTTGCTGTAAAAAACATAGAAATTAACACTAAGAATAAACAAAACAATTGTTTTAATGCTTTTTTCATTATTTACCTCATTAATATATATATTCGTGTATAAACACAGTAAATATTATATCAATATATTAACAAATTGTCAAAACTATAAATGTTAAAATAAAAGTACCCAATTGTGTTCATGTAAGAATCCCCAATTCTTAATAACACAAGTGAGTACTTTTTTTGTTATAATGATTATTGAAAGGAAGTAATTATTATGACAGGAATTATTTTAGAAAATAT
>JBGVCU010000035.1:0-2241 GCA_045119035.1 Bacilli bacterium
TTTTTTTCTTGACTTTATTAATAGAATTAAATTCAATATATCTTTTTATTTTTTTATATTTATATAATTTAATTGTAGCACTAATACACCAAAGTATAGTATTTACTACTAAAAATGAAATATTAAATAATGGAGCATTACCAGTTATTGCTTTTATAGTAGCAATAAAAGCAAAGACTGATACTAAATAAGTTAATATTATTTCAAGTTTTGGATTCAATAGAGTATCCTCCTTAATATTAGTAAAGTAGTCTATTGCATAACCCCCAAAACCTTGTTTTGGTGCGGTTTTACAAACTCATTTTTTCAAGTTTTCCCCCACCAATAATTAAATTTGTTTATTTAGGACATACTAAATAAAACAAATGATTAGGAGGGACTCCCTTGAAAGCAAATTTAAATCAATTATCTTTTACTGACATATATTCAAATATTGATGAATACTTTCAGCAAGATAAACCTAAGTTAATTAAATTATTTGAACAACATATTGATTTACAAAATTTAATACCACAAAGCTTTTATAACCATTATCATTCTGATACTGGCCATCCTAGAATTTATAAATTATCTTCTATGATTTCAGCTTTAATTCTTAAATCAATGCTATCAATTGCTGATACTTCACTTTTTATAAACATTCTTAATCTTAGTTCAGAACTTCGTGATATTTGCGGTTTCACTACGGTTCCTAATGCTTCACAATTTTCTAGATTCAAAATTAAATTTGAAAAAGATCTAAAAAATTTTTTTGATTATTTAGTTGAAATTACAGATCCTATTTGCGATGAAATAAATTCATACTTAAATGATATTTTAATTGTTGATACTACTGGCATAGAAGCCTATGTCAATGAAAATAATCCTAAAAAATTTGATACACTACTTCGTCAATGTAAAGCATTGAGCAAAAATAATCCAACATTTAATGCCCATTCATTTGCTTGCAGTAAAATGCCTAAAGTTTCTTATGCAAACCCTGATATTAAACTTTCATATATGAATGGTCATTATTGTTATGCTTTAAAAACTTCAATAGTTACAAATGGTCTAGGTATAATCAGAGATATAGATTTCCTAAACGATAAATCAACTGACATAACTGAAGCAGCTACCGCTAGCGAAGCTAAAGATACATATGATGCAAAATCTCTAATTCCAACATTAAATAAATTCTTCTCCAAACACGATTTTAAATATAAATACTTTCTTGGAGATGCTGGTTTTGATGCTGTTGATAATTATAAATACCTTTATAAAGATAAGAATATAATACCCATAATCCCGCTACGCAGGGCGCCATCATCTCCTATGCCTGGATTTAATGAAAATGGTGTACCAACTTGCCCAAATGATAATAAGCTACTTATGAAATTTGATGGAATAACACGTGAAAAAGGACGTTCAGATAGGATTAAATGGATTTGTCCCAAATCTAAAAAAACTAGAATCAATGGGAAAACTCAATATATCTTAACTTGTGAAAATCCTTGCACAACATCTAAGTGTGGCAAGATTTATCAAGTTCCCATTGATAATAATATAAGAATGCATACTGTTATTCCAAGAAATTCAAGCGAAT
Source organism: Bacilli bacterium (assembly GCA_045119035.1). Lineage (GTDB taxonomy): Bacteria > Bacillota_I > Bacilli_A > ML615J-28 > CAG-313 > CAYVQA01. The sequence goes on from JBGVCU010000035.1 coordinate 1,583, forward strand.
GGAATAATCTTTATAAAACAAGAACCATCATTGAAAGAACAAATTTCATGATGAAGTATCCACTTGCTTTACAGTACACAAAACTTAACAATACAGAATCACTTAAATCTGAAGTGATTTTATCAGCTATAACTCAGCTAATTGTTGTGTTAATAGCTAGCAATATAAATGATACCCAAAATATATTATCAATAAAAAAAGTTATAGCTTAAAATTTGGTAATTATCTTAGGCTTTTTTAGTGTGCGCTTTTTTAGAAATTTTTATGCATACTCCAATTATTTCCTATACTTAGCTTTTATCAATAGTTTTGTTCAATTTTTAAAGTTAGTTTTGCAATCAACTAATTAGTAAAGTGATTATTTAACATATATTAAAATGTAATTCTTGGCATGTTTCTATCACTTTTATCATTCCACAGCCAATTATTTTACTTTATTTAAAAAATATTTATAAGAAAATAATAACATTCTTACAATATTCAGTAAATATTTTACTGTATAAATATATTGTTACAAAATTGAATAAAAATACAATGAAAAGGAAAGAGGATGAGAGTATCTAAAAAATGTCATTGTATAAAACAACAAAACTGAAAATAAGAACTTTAATTTTATAATTTGAAATTTCATTTATGAAGAATGAATAATATTGGATTAG
>JBGVCU010000036.1:0-81240 GCA_045119035.1 Bacilli bacterium
TGATTTCATGAGGAATTCGTGATATAATAACCATAGATCTAAATCCTTTCTGATAAGTTTTTTTGTGGTTATTAAAATTATATCAGGGTTTAGATCTTTTTTCAATTATGAAAGTCTCACATCAATTGTAACACAACAAGAGTTTTTAATTTATAGATATTATCTTAGTTGAAATTTTTTCCAGTTTATAGTATAATAAATGATAGAGAAAATTAAAAAAAGGAAAATTCATAATATGAAAAGACATAACTCAAGAATATTAGCCATGATGACATTATATCAACACGATTTAATTGATCATAGTAAAATGAAAGATCTATTAGAAGATGAAAAAATCAATGAAATAGATGTTTTTAATGAACTTCATGGTAACAAAGAAGAATTTGAATATGAGGAAACATTTTATAATGTGTTAGTTGAAGGTGTATTAAATCATATTGATGAAATTGATGATATGATTTCAAAAAATATGGTAAAATGGACACTAGATAGATTATCATTTGTTGATAGAGCTATTTTAAGATTAGCCACATTTGAAATGTTATATACAAAAACTCCTAAAGAAGTTATAATCAGTGAAGCTATTGAAATTACTGGTGAATATGTCGATATTGAAGATTTCCCTGCAAAAAAATTTAATAATAAAGTGCTAGAAAATATTAAGGCGTCTTTAAATGGAAAACAATAAATTTTTGACAATATCTTATCTAAATAATTATTTAGCTAGAATGTTTGAAGCTAATCCTTATTTAGATAAAGTTTATTTAAAAGGGGAAATATCAAATTTTAAATGGAGTGGAAAACATTGTTATTTTTCTTTAAAAGATGATAATTCAGAAATTTCGGCTATGATGTTTAGTTACGATAATCAATCACTTACATTTGAACCTCGTGATGGTATGAATGTTCAAGTAATGGGTAAAATTCAAGTATATCAAAAAAAAGGTACCTATGCGATTATTGTAAAGAAGATGGCCGAAGATGGTATAGGACTATTATATCAAGAGTTTTTAGAACTTAAAGATAAACTATTTAAAGAAGGTTTATTTGATGATAGACATAAGAAAAAAATACCTGAATATCCAAAAACAGTTGCGGTTGTTACTTCTCCTACAGGAGATGCTGTAAGAGATATCATTTCAACATTTAATCGCCGACTTCCACTTGCTAAAATTATTGTCTATCCTGCTTTAGTTCAAGGGAAGGATGCTCCAAGTGATTTAGTTAGAGCTCTAAAGCAAGTTTATAGTGATAATTTAGCTGATTGTTTAATTATTGGTCGTGGTGGAGGTAGTTTTGAAGACTTATCGTGTTTTAATGATGAAGAACTAGCTCGAACTTTATTTAATAGTCCAATTCCAACTGTAACTGGTATTGGTCATGAAGCAGATTATACAATATGTGATTTTGTTTCATCATTTCGTGCACCTACTCCAACTGGAGCAGCAATTGCACTTACTAAAGAAAAGAAAGATTGTTATGAATTAATTAATACATATAGATTAAGAATTAAACAATCTTTAATCAATAATATGTCTTTTAACTATAAGAAATATGAATCTTTAGTTAATTCATATGCGTTTAACCATTTTGATGAATTACTAGATGTTAAAAAAAGAAATTATGAATTATTAGTTAGTAGATTAAATAATAATTCACCAATTAATATCTTAAATCAAAAAGAAAATTATTTAAATGAGTTAAATTTAAAAAATAATAATTTATTTAATCATTTGTTAAATAAATCAACATATGATTATAATAGATTAAATATTAATGTATTAAATAAGAATATTAATTATATCTTAGATAATAAACAAATTATATTAGATAATTTAATAAAAAAATTGATTATCCTAAATCCACTTAATATAATGGAAAGAGGTTATTCAGTAATTTATCAAGATGAAAACATTATTTCAAAAATTGATGATTTAAATCTTGATAATAATATTAAAGTATCACTTTCTGATGGTGAATTTAATGCCACTATTATTAAAGAAAGTATAAAAAGAAGAGGTTAAGATGAAAGATAAAAGTTTTGAACAATTAATTTCTGAACTTGAAGAAATTGTTAAAAATCTAGAAAGCAATAAATTAAGTTTAGAAGAATCTGTTAAAGAATATCAAAAAGGTATTGAAATTAGTCTTGAATGTAAAAAAAGATTAGATGATGCTAAAAGTGTTGTTGTAACAAAAATGACAGAAAATGGCGAAAAGGAATTTAATTAGGAGGTTACCAAAATGTCAAAATATAGTAAATATATCGAAGATTTAAAAATTGAAGTTAAAAATAAAATTCATTCTGTAGTTGAAACATATAATTACTCAAATGTTTTAAAACAATCTATTAGTTATACTGTATTAAATTGTGGTAAATTATTTAGACCAATTTTACTTTTATCTATTTTAGATGATTTAACAGGATCATATGAAAAAGGTTTAAATGCGGCAGCTTCAATTGAAATGATACATGCTTATGGTTTAATTCATGATGATATGCCTGCTCTTGATGATGCTAGATTTAGAAGAAATCGTATTGCCAATCACTTAGTTTATGGTGAAGCTCAAGCGATGTTAGCTGGAGATGCTTTACAAGCAGAAGCTTTCGGTCTTATTGCATCAAGTGATGTTAAACCTGAAATTGCATTAAAACTAGTTCAATTACTATCAAAAACAGCTGGAGCTAATGGTTATGTTGGTGGTCAATCACTTGATATTATCAGCGAACACGAAGATTTAGAAGAATTAGATGCAGCAATGATTAAAAAAATTCACTATGGTAAAACTGGAGCATTAGTTGAAGCAGCAGTTTTATCAGCTGGATATTTAGCAGAAGCTTCAAAAGAAAAATTAGAACTTCTTAAAGCTATTGCTTATGAAGTTGGTCTTGCATTCCAAATTCGTGATGATATTTTAGATATTACAAAAGGTGCAAATGAACTTGGTAAAGATGTTCGTAATGACTTAAAGAAAGATAAAACAACTTATCCAAAATTATTTGGTCTTGATACATCAATTATTAAATTCCAAAATCATTTACGTAAATCATTAGATTTAATTGCAAATTTATTAGGTCATGAATCTAATACATTTAATTTAGTTACTGAAATGTTAACAATTTAATATAAGGAAATTAAAATGGTTAATTTAAACAATTTACAATTAGAAGCTTTAAAGGAAATGTCTTTTAAAGAACTAGATGAATTAGCACAAGCTATTAGAACAGAAATTATCGATAAAGTAAGCCAATATGGTGGTCATCTAGCTTCTAATTTAGGAGTTGTTGAATTAACCATTGCTTTACATTATGTCTTTAATTCACCAGTTGATAAAATAATTTTTGACGTTTCTCATCAAACTTATGTTCATAAATTACTTACAGGACGTTCTTTAGATAATTTAAGAACAAAAGATGGTGTATCTGGTTTTGCTAAATACTCTGAATCAGTACATGATGTTTTTGAAGGTGGACATAGTTCAACATCAATTGCAGCAGGACTTGGGTTTTTATATTCAAAAGAAACAACTGAAAATATCGGAGAAGTAATTTCTGTTATTGGTGATGCTTCTGTAACAAATGGACTTGCATTTTCTGCTTTAAATTTACTTGGAGCTCATCCTGATAAGAAAATGATTATTATTATTAATGATAATGATATGAGTATTTCAAAAAATGTCGGTGCTTTAGCTAAAACTTTAAATAAAGTAAGAAGTGGAAGAAGTTATAAAGCTATTAAAAGAATTACACCAAGGTTTTTACTAAAATTTGCTAAAAAAGTGTCTGGTTCTTTAAAATCTTATGTTTATCAAAATAAATTTTTTACATCTTTAGGATATTCTTATATTGAAGGAATTGATGGACATAATATTAAAGAGTTAGTAAAATATTTAACATATGCAAAAAACAAAAAGAATTCAGTAGTTTTACACGTTAAAACAAAAAAAGGTAAAGGATATTTTCCTGCTGAAACAGACATTATTGGTAAATGGCATAATACAACTCCATTTGATATTGAAAAAGGAAAACAATCTGAATCAAATGAATTAGCTGTTGGAGAACATTTATCTGAATATATTTTAAAGAAAAAAGATGAATGGAAAAATGCCTATATTATTACACCTGCAATGTCTTTAGGTTCTGGACTTAGTTTATTAGAAATTACATTTGGAAAAAGATTTATTGATTGCGGAATTGCAGAAGATTTAGCTGTTGTTATGGCAAGTTCGATTAGTCTATCAGGAAATGTACCTTTAGTATTTATGTATTCTAGCTTTTTGCAAAGGGCATATGATCAAGTTTTACATGATATTGCAAGATCTAAACAACATGCTGTATTTATGATTGATAGATGCGGTATTGTTGCAGGAGATGGAGATACTCACCAAGGTATTTATGATGTTGCCTTCCTTAAAACTATTCCAGGTGTAGTCATTTTTGATCCAAATTCTATAGAAGATAGTATTAAATGTTTAGACTATGCGTACAATAATGAAGGTGTTTATTTTATTAGATATCCAAAATATTTACCATCTTTTAAACATGAAAGTAATATTTTAAAATGGGATATTATTAATCCAATTAAAGATATTAATATTATTGCATCTGGTATAAATGTGTCTAAAATTAAAAATCAAATTAGTAATCAAGAAATTGGTTTAATTTCCGCTAATGTGTTAACATCTTTAGATGAAGATGTATTAAGTAAATTACCAAATAACTCTAAATTAATTGTTTTTGAAGAAAATATTCAAAATAACGGATTATATAATGATATTGTATTATATTGTTATCAAAATAATTTAAATTTAAACATTATAAGTAAATCATTACCTAATACTTATTTATTTAGTGGAACAAAAGAAGAAATAATTGATGAATATAATTTGAAAATTGATGAATTTTTAAATAAGTAAATTTTTCTATGTTTTAAATTAAAGTTATTATTAATAATAATAGTGGCTTTAGTTATGACAAAATAAAATTAAATAACCAAAAAAGTGTCTTTAAGCCAATATTTAGAGACACTTTTTAATTTTATATTTTAGTAAATAATAATGATAGAAAGGAGGATATATGAAAAAAATTTTTATTTGTTTAATTCTTTCTTATTTAAGTATTTTTTCTTTTCAAAATATTGTTTTAGGTAAACAAAAAGAAGTTGTACTTGGTGGAGATAGTATTGGTTTAAATTTCAAAACAGGTGTAATTGTTTCTGGAAAATATGATGTAGAAACTGTAAATGGATTTGTAAAGCCATGGGAAAAAAGTAATATTAAAGTTGGAGATAAGATATTAATGGTTGGTAATGTTAAAATATCTAATATAGAAAATCTTTTAAATTGCTTAAATGTTATAAAAAATGATACATTAAATTTAACATTACTTAGAGATAACAAAGTAATTAATACAGAAGTAGATGTAATAAAAACAGTTAATAATGAAAAAACATTAGGTCTTTTTATAAAAGACAGTATTGTCGGTATTGGTACATTAACTTATGTAGATTTAACAACTAATACATTTGCATCTTTAGGACACGGTATAAAAGATAAAGAAATAAAAGTAGAATGTAGTGGAACTTTGCTAAAATCAACAGTCAATAGTATTAAAAAAGGTACTGTTGGAGTTCCTGGTGAAAAAAGAGCTTCAATTAGTAAAACTGTATTAGGTTTAATAAAAAGTAATACAAATACAGGTGTCTATGGTTTAATTGAAGATAGTAGTTTTTATAAGAATAGACAAAAAATTAAATTATCAAGCATCTCTCAAGCAAAACTTGGACCAGCAAAAATTTATACAGTAATTAATGATAATATAATTAAAGGATTTGATGTTAAAATTATTGATGTAGATTATCAAAAAGATAAAGCGATAAAAGGTATTAAATTACAAATTATTGATGATAATTTAATTGAAACATGTGGTGGTATTATTCAAGGTATGAGTGGAAGTCCTATTGTGCAAGATGGATATTTGATTGGTGCTGTTTCGCATGTTGTTGTCGATAATCCGCGTATAGGATACGGTGTTCATGTAAGTTTCATGGATGAAGATAGATCATTGATTGAGACTACTGCTATAATGTAACAAAATTCGACATTTGAAAGGCCCAGAAAAGAAAATCTTGTGAAAAAAATTAAATAATCGACTAATTTTGCTAAATTTTACTCAAAAATCCACTTTATTTTAAGATAAGAAAAGACAAGAAGTCTTTTTTTATAGCATACCTCTTGATTTAGCCCCTTTATTTTGATAAAATATTTTTGCATAAGGGGGATATTATATGACAAAAATTAAATTATTAGTTGCTGACGAAACAGAAGAAAAATTACAAATTATCAGTAACTACTTTAACACAAATGATAACGTGAGTTATGTAGGGGGATTTACTAATTCTAGTTATTTATTAAATGCTTTAAGAGTACAAGAAGTTGATGTACTACTTATTAATTTCTTTTTATCAGGAATTGATGCAATAAATATTATTACAGAGATTCGTAAATCAAAAGAAATTTACAATTTACCAAAACGAGTTGTTGTAATGTTAGATTACACAAGTAATTATGTTGTTTCTAAATTAAGTGAATTAGAAGTTGATTATGTTTTAATGAAACCATTAAATTTAGATCACTTTAATCAATTATTAGTTAACTTTGCTAAAGATTTTAATAAAGTAGAAAATAAGATTAAAGATGAAGATGATTTAGAGTATGAAATTACATCAATCTTACATGAAATTGGTGTTCCAGCACATATTAAAGGTTATTTATATTTAAGAGAAGCAATTAAAATAGTTTATCGTGATGTTTCAATTTTAGGTTCTGTAACAAAAATTCTTTATCCAACACTAGCGTCTATGTTTTTCACAACTGCATCTCGTGTAGAACGTGCTATTAGACACGCTATTGAAATTTCTTGGGTAAGAGGAAATGTTGATACAATTACAGATATATTTAGCTATACAATTAGTTATAATAAATCTAAACCTACTAATTCGGAATTTATTGCAATGATTTCTGATAGATTACGATTAGAACATAAAAAACAAAGTAAAATGAAGTTTATTGCTTAAATAAAATAAAAAAAGACCACAATGTGGTCTTTTAATTTAAAAATTATTAAATAGCTTTAATTAATTCAACGATTAAAGCAACAAGTGGTAAAACAACCATTCCTGCTAAAATAGCAAACATAATAATTCTTCCAACTAATGTTTTAGATGGAGATTTAGTGAACATGTATTCTTTAGTACCATCTACTCTTTTGTGAGATTCGATTAAGTGTTTTTTGTTTTCTACTTGTTTTTTATCTTTTTTAGACATAAACTCACCTCTTTAAAATTGTATATATTATAACACAATTTATTAAAAAAACCAAATAATTAACTTTATATTTTTATTAAAGAAAGGAGTTTCTTATGAATAAAGCGCGAATTATCTTTCATATTGACATGAATTGCTACTTTGTATCATGTGAATTAATCAATAATCCTAGTTTGTTAAATGAACCGATTGCTGTTGCTTCAAAAGGAGCTTCTTATAAAGGGATCATTTTAACATCTAGTTATAATGCAAGAAAATACGGAATTACTTCTGGGATGCCTACAAGTGAAGCATTAAGATTATATCCAAAAGTAATTTTGTTAGATGCACATTATGAATTATATGAAAAATATCATAAAAAATTTGTTGAATATTTTCTTTCAATTACTCCACTTGTAGAAGTTGCAAGTGTTGATGAAGCTTATTTAGATGTAACAGATGTATGTAAGAAGATAAATCCATTAGTTTTAGCTAAAAACATTCAAGATTATTTATATAACACATTACATTTACCATGTAGCATTGGAATTGGACCAAATAAATTACTAGCTAAAATAGGATCAGATTATAAAAAGCCACTAGGAATTACAGTTTTAAGAAAAAGAGAAGTAAAAGAAAAATTATGGCCACTTCCAATATCATCAATGATGGGGGTAGGGAAGAAGACTTTAAAGGAATTGGAATTTTTAAAAATAAAAACAATTGAAGATTTTGTTAAATATGAAAATGTTTCTATATTAAAAACTATTATTGGTGATTTATCATACAATTATTTATTAAATCAAGCATATGGAAATGGTGATAGTGTTGTAGATCCAAATAGCCATGATACTTATCAGTCACTTAGTCATTCAGAAACATTTGAAAATGAGTTGTTTGATAGAAGAATAATGCTAGATGAACTTTTAAGGTTATCACAAATTATTTCTAATAGATTAATTGAACAAAAATTACTTGGTCAAACAATTAATTTACAAATAAAATATAATAATTTTAAAGTAATAACAAGAAGTAAAACTATTTTAGAACCTGTAAATGATTATAAAATTATTTATAATACAATTATAGAGTTATTTGATAATGCTTATGATGATGTAACACCTATAAGACTACTTGGTGTTGGAGTGTCTAAATTAATTGAAGTAAATAGGGTTATTAAACAGTTATCTATTTATGATAACTTTAATGATATTGATAAAAGTATTAATTTGGATAAATTAATTAACAATATTAATAAAGAAATAGGAAAAGATTTGCTGGTTAAAGGTTATAGTAATTTAAAAAAGAATTAATATGTTTAGTCTAATATTAAATTATAAACTATTCTACTTGCAAAATAATACAAAATTTGTTATAATAAACAATAGTTAATATATAATTGATCTTTTCAATGACTGAATTGACAACTCACGAGAAAAGCGTGATCCAAGCGTTAATGGAACAATGAGGGTAGATTAAAATCTAAACTGAAGTGGCACCGCGAATATTCGTCTTCAGAAATTTTTTAGTCACCTTTTTTTATATAAAGGAGAATTTTTTATGGCAATTACAAAATTAAAAGGAACATTAGATTATTTTGGATTTAATGCAAAAAAATATAGCAGTGTTATTGAAAAATGTAAAAATGTAGCTGAACGTTTTGGTTTTAGTGAAATTATTACTCCAATTATGGAACCAACTGAACTATTTGTTAGAGGTGTTGGTGATGGTAGTGATATTGTTAAGAAAGAAATGTATTCATTTAAAGATAAAGGTGAAACAAATATCACATTAAGACCTGAAGGAACTGCAGCAGTTACAAGAAGTTATGTTGAAAACAAAATGTATGCAAATCCAGGTCTTGCTAAAATGTACTATTGTGGTCCGATGTTTAGACATGAAAGACCTCAAGCTGGACGTTTTAGACAATTTACTCAATTTGGTGTAGAAGTATTTGGTGATGAAAGTCCTTTACTTGATGCTGATACAATTAATATGTGCTATATGATGTTAAAAGAAATTGGTATTGAAAATTGCGAAGTTCATATCAATACAATTGGTGCAAAAGAAAGTAGAACTAGATATATTGAAGCGTTAAAAGAACATTTTGCTAAATACTTAGATACAATGTGTGCTGACTGTAAAGATCGTTATGAAAGAAATACATTACGTATTTTAGACTGTAAAGTAGATGCTAATAACGAAGCCTTATTAACAGCACCATCTATCCAAGAATATTTAAGTGAAGAAGATAGAGCATATTTTAATAAAATCACTGAAACATTAGAATTATTAGATATTCCATATGTTGTAGATGATCATTTAGTTAGAGGACTTGATTATTATACAGGATGCGTATTTGAGATTATTTTAAAAGATGAAACATCTAAATTAAATAATTTAGCGATTGCAGCTGGTGGTAGATATAATGGTTTATCTAAGGAACTTGGTGGTCCTGTAACAAATGCAATTGGTTTTGCTTTTGGAGTTGATAGATTAGTTTTATTAGATAACTCTGTAACTGAATTAAATTTAGCTGATGTAGTAGTTATTACATTAGGTGAAGAAGTTAAAAATAACGGATTATCACTTGCAAATTATTTACGTAAAAATGGATTAAAAGTTGAAATTGATTATCGTAATCATAATTTAAAACCTCAATTTAAACTTGCAGATAGAGTAAATAGTCCATATATTATTATTATTGGACAAGATGAAGTTGATAATAATATTTTAAAAGTAAAAGATACAGTAAATAAAACAGAACAAACATTAAATATTAATGAAATTAATGAATTCTTTAATTTAAAAGGAGAAAGTAACTATGCGTACAAGAAATAATGGAGAATTAAGATTATCACATGTTGGTGAAACTGTCACTTTAGTTGGTTGGGTAAGTAAAAAACGTAACTTAGGTGGATTAATTTTTATTGACTTACGTGATAGATATGGTATTACACAAGTTGTAGTTGAACCAAATAATAGTTGTTATGAACTTGCTGAAAGTGCAAAAAATGAATATGTATTAAAAGTAACTGGTACAGTTGTTGAAAGAAGTAGTAAAAACTTAAATATTCCTACTGGTGAAATTGAAGTTGTTGCAAGTGATTTTGAAATCTTAAATACTGCGGAAAATCCTCCATTCTTAATTCAAGATAAAACTGATGCTTTAGAAGATACAAGAATGAAATATCGTTATTTAGATTTAAGAAGACCAGTTTTACAACAAAACTTAATTACAAGACATAAAATTTGTATGGCTCTTCGTAATTTCTTAGATAAACGTGATTTCGTAGAAATTGAAACTCCTATGTTAGGTAAATCTACTCCAGAAGGTGCTCGTGACTTCTTAGTTCCATCAAGAGTTTATAATGGACAATTTTATGCATTACCTCAATCACCACAATTATACAAACAATTATTAATGGTTGCTGGTTTTGAAAAATATTTCCAAATTGCAAGATGTTTCAGAGATGAAGATTTAAGAGCAGATCGTCAATTAGAATTTACTCAATTAGACGTTGAAATGAGCTTTATTGATGAAGAAGACATCTATGCTTTAGGTGAAAGCATGTTAAAAAATTTATGGAAAGAAGTATTAAACATTGATATTCCTACTCCATTTATTAGAATGAATTATGATGATGCAATGAATAATTATGGTTCTGATAAACCTGATACACGCTTTGAAATGTTATTACAAGATATTACAGAAACTGTTAAACCAATGGATTTTGTTGTTTTCCAAAATGCAATTAACAATGGTGGAAATATTAAATGTATCGTTGTAAAAGATGCTGCAAACAAATATTCAAGAAAAGAAATTGATCGCTTAACACTTGTTGCTAAAAAATATCATGCATCTGGTCTTGCTTGGCTTAAATATGAAAATAGTCAATTCTCTGGAAGCATTAATAAATTCTTAACAGAAGAATTAAGTGCATCATTAATTAATAGATTAAATGTTGAAAATAATGATTTAATTTTAATTGTTGCAGATAAATTAGAAGTATGTAATTTTGCACTTGGTGCGCTTCGTTTAACTGTAGCTAAAGAATTAAATTTAATTGATGAAACTAAATTTAATTTCTTATGGGTTGTTAACTGGCCTTTATTCGAATATTCTGAAGAAGAAGGACGTTATATGGCAGCTCACCATCCATTTACTTCACCAAAAGCTGGACATGAAGATTTATTATTTACAAATCCAGGAGCATGTCGTGCAAAAGCATATGACGTTGTATTAAATGGATATGAACTTGGTGGAGGTTCTATTAGAATTCATAACCAAGAAACTCAAGCAAAAATGTTTAAAGCAATTGGATTTAGTGAAGAAGACATTAAATTACAATTTTCATTCTTTGTGGATGCATTAAAATATGGTACTCCACCTCACGGAGGATTCGCTTTAGGACTTGATAGACTTGCAATGATTATGACTTATAATAATACTCTTCGTGAAGTTATTGCTTTCCCTAAAGCTGCTTCATCAAAATGTCCAATGAGTGAAGCACCTACTCCTGTTGCTCAAAAACAATTAGATGAATTAGGACTTAAACTTTAATGATAAAGATTCTTATTTTAATAATTGTTATTTTAGTATTTGTTGGAAGTACTTATCTTAATTCAAAGGTGAAAGTGCCAGAAGGATTAGAACTACCTGATAAATGTCAAGGTTGTAATTTACAATGTGATAAAAAGGAAAGTCCTTTAACTGAGGAAATTATTGAACAAATTAAAGCTGATATTAGATGTCAGGAGGAAAATAATGAAGGATAAGAATTATATTGTTTGGGATGAATATTTTATGGGTGTTGCAATTCTTTCTAGTAAAAGAAGTAAAGACCCTAGTACAAAAGTTGGAGCATGTATTGTAAATGAGGATAAAAAAATTGTCGGAATCGGGTATAATGGATTTCCTCATGGATGTAGCGATGATGAGTTTCCGTGGGATAGAGAAGGAGATTACTTAGATTGTAAATATCCTTATGTAGTTCATGCAGAGCCTAATGCTATACTTAACTCTACTGTTTCTTTAAAAAATGCAACAATTTATGTTACACTTTTCCCATGTAATGAATGTGCAAAACTTATCATTCAAAGTGGAATTAGAGAAATTGTTTATATGGGTGATAAATATTCAGGAACACCTACTGATGTAGCTAGTAAAAGAATGTTAGAAGCTGCTGGAGTTAAAACAAGAAAACTTGAATCATTTGATTTGGAGATTGTTAAATGCAAATAATTAAAAAGCATAAACTTTTAGTAGGTATCTATTTAAGTTTTACTTTATTAATCGTATTACTAAGTGTAATTCACTTGCCATATGATGTGACTTCTCCTGCTTATATTAATGAAGTAGAAAGTGTAATTGAAATTGATGGTGAAAGTGATTATAGTGGTAGTTTTAATACTGTAAGTGTTTATTCTTATGAAAGAGTATCTATATTACAGTATATTCTTGCTCTATGTGATAGAAAATCAACGATTTCAAAAACATACAAACAACTTAATTTATCAAATGTTGAACAAAGAGCCTCTGGTACAATTCAAAAAAATGTTAGTATAACTAATTCGCTTATAATTGGTTATGAAACAGCAAAAAAATATGGTGTAGATTGTAATATTAAATATCATTTAGAAGGTTATATTATTGATCGTGTATATAATTATTTATCAAAAGATACTTTGGAAATAGGTGATATAATTACTTCAATTAATGGTATTTCATTAAAAGAAAATACATTACAATCTGTTACTGATAAAATTGGTTCTACAGATAGTTATGATTTAGTAGTTAATAGAAATAATAAAGAAGTTAGCTTTACTATTACTAAAAATGAATATATCAATTATTATGGTGAAACTGCATATGGATTTGGTTTTTCAGGCTATGATTATTTTGTAATAGAAGAAGCTTTACCATCTTATACAATAAATAAAGCACATACATATGGGCCAAGTGGTGGTTTACTTCAAGCATTACAAATATTTAATGCATTATATAAACAATTTGATTTAACGAATAATTTAAAAATTGTTGGAACTGGAACAATTGATCACTTAGGTAAGGTTGGAGAAATCGGTGGAATTTATCAAAAAGTATTATGTGCAGATGTTTATAATGCTGATATTTTCTTAGCTCCTGTTATTCGTAGACAAGGTTATGATTATTCATATATTGGTGTTTCAAGTAACGATACTTGGATGATTCATAATTATGATACAAATATTAAAGTATCAAATGATAATATTCCTTATATATTAAATGGTATTTGGTTTATTGACGATTTTGATACAAGATACATGGCTTATGGAAGTATTGTTAATTTTTATGATGAAACAACGCTTCTAGATGAAACTAATTTTCAAGAAGGTTATCGTGCATATAAAACATTAAATAATACAAAATTAGCTTATATTCCTGTAGGAACGCTTGATGAAGCAATAAATTATCTATTTACTATTCAAAATAAAATAGATGTTTTAGAAGATACTCAAAATGCTTATAAGTTATATTTAAATAATAATGAATTCCTTTCTTTTGATGATTGGGTAGAAAGCGTGAAAAGATGAAAATAAAAGATTTATATTTGTCTGGAAAAGCTCAAAATAAAAAACTATATGAACTTCATATAGATAATGCTATCGAAAAAAGAATAGATCGATATAGTTTATTATTTCATTTTGTTACTTTTCTTCCATTTATTATTATTTTTATTAATTTGTTTAAATTTATTTCAACAGCAAGACCAATTTTTACAATTTTAGTTTTTATTGCTGGGATTATTGCTAGTGTATTATTGGTTTTTAATTCATATTTAAATATATTGCTTTACAAAGAATTTACTAAAGAAGAAGACGAAAGTGTTGTTAAATTCTTTAGTGAATTTGATAAGGTAAGCTTTTTAACTAATTCATTTATGAATATTTTTGTTATTGTAAATGTGTTTGTTATTATTCTTAATATTATAATTAAATTTATTTAAGGAGGAAATTTCGATGATTATTGGCTATTTAATTGTTATTGCTCTTGTTATTATAGATCAAATTTCAAAAATTATTGTTGTAAATAATATGGAATTATTTCAACAAGTAATCTTTATTAAACCACTTCTAAATTTCCGCTTTACTTATAATGAAGGTGCTGCTTGGAGTATTTTAAGTGATCATCGTTGGATTCTAGCAATCGTAAGTGTTGTTGCAAGTGGTGCGCTACTTTATTTAATGAAAGATTTTAATCTTAAAAAAGATAAAATTTACAGTATTTCCATGGCTCTTATTACAGGTGGTGCTATTGGGAATGGAATTGATCGAATTTTTAGAGAAAAAGGTGTAGTAGATTTCTTTGAATTTGGCTTTATGGATTTTCCAATTTTTAATGTTGCGGATACATTTTTAACAATTGGTGTATTTATGTTAGCTATCTATGTATTATTTATTTCAAAAGATGGTTTGCTACCTTTTATGAGTAAAAAAGAAGATAAAAAAAGTGAGGAAGAAAATGGATTATCGTAAGTTTATAGTATCAGATATTTATGAAAATGAAAGAATCGATAAGTATTTAACAAAAGTAATCCAAGATTCTGACGAAGAAATTACAAGAAGTGAAATTAAAAAATATTTTGATGAAGATTGTATTACTGTAAATGAAAAAGTTGTAAAACCTTCATATAAATTAAAAACAAACGATGAAATCATTATGACAAATCGTGAAATTGTAACAGAAGATATAAATAAAGAAAATATTCCATTAGAAATTGTGTATGAAGATAGTGATTTATTAGTAATTAATAAACCTAGTGGTATGGTAGTACATCCTAGCTTAGGACACACTTCAGGAACTCTTGTTAATGCTTTAATGTATCATGTAGAAAGTTTATCTGATATCAATGGATTATATCGACCTGGTATTGTACATAGAATTGATAAAGATACATCTGGATTACTAATTGTTTGTAAAAATAATAAATCACATAATGAAATAGCAAAACAACTTAAAGATAAAACATCAAAAAGAGAATATTATGCTATTGTATATGGTACATTTGAACATTTAAAAGGACGAATTGAAGCTCCTATTGGAAGAGATCCTAAAGAACGTCAAAGACAAGCCGTAGTTGAAAATGGTAAAGATGCTGTTACACATTTTACAGTATTAGAATCTTTTGATGGTTTTTCTCTTATTAGTTGTCGTTTAGAAACTGGTAGAACTCACCAAATTCGTGTTCATTTAGCATATATTGGTCATCCAGTTGTTGGTGATCCACTATATGGACCTAAAAAAGTAATTGGAAAAAATGGACAATATTTACATGCTAAAACAATTGGATTTACTCATCCGACAACAAATGAATATATGGAATTTGATAGTGAATTACCAAGTGATTTTAAAGAAAAATTAGAAGAATTAAAAAAATAGGACTTTTTTAAGTCCTATTTTTATTGTTCTAAACGCATTTTTAAATTATTATCAACAAAATATTTTTTAATTCTTTCAGTATTAGCGTATTTTAATTTAGCAACTTTTGAAAGATTATTATATCCATAAGATTTTACAAAAGAAACTCCTAAGCGATCTACTTCGCGACCTGCGCCTTTTAAGAATTCGATTCCATATTCTTTTGAATAGTTTTTAAGTTCTTTTAAAAATGCTACTCTGGCTAAAATAGAAGCAGCTGCAACTGCATAATGCGCATTTTCTCCTTTTTCAATTAATGTTACATCATGATTAACTACTTTGGCATTTTGTAAATATTCAAAGTATTTTTCTCTTGTTGTAAATGCATCAACTAAAATGGCTTGCGGCTTGCAATTTTCGTGTTTTTTTAGTATACTATTTATACAATTATTATGTAAAACAGCTTTTACATAATTTAGGTTATCTTCAGTGTTTTTTAAAGTATTGAATTTTTCAGGTGAAAGAGTTAAAATTACATAAGGTATTATTTTAGCAATTTCAAGACCAAGTGGTATCATTTGTTTGTCTGTTAAAAGTTTAGAATCTTTTACACCAAGATGACGAAGACGTTCGATGTTTTCTTTAGATACATAAGTTGCGCAAACTACGATTGGTCCAAAGTAATCCCCAGTACCTACTTCATCGCTTCCTACACAAGATAGATCGAAGTATTTATGTTTAATTTCATCCTCATGTAAGATTACTTCATCTAAACCATATTTATTTGCCCAAAAGTTGTATTCACTTGATGCATCTTTTCCTTGAAATAAAACACTATTTGTACGATAAAAAGTTATGGTTACATTTGCAAGTTTTGCTCTTGCAATTGCATACGGATTTGTATTATATGTTGTGTAACCTTGGTAATATTCTAACATTTCATTAATTTGTTCGTTAGATATTTTAATAGTTAAACTATTGTTAAGTTGATTATTTTCCATCGGTAACCTCCTAACAAAAAAATTCCTCAATATATTATACCATATAAAATATTTTTGTGCAATAAATGTTAAAAAATAATTTGAATTTCCTTAAAAATTGGAATAGAAAGAGTATTTTATGAATGAATTTAATAAGCATTATATCAAATTAGAGATTCCAATTATATTGGAAAAACTAAAAAACTTAGCTGTTACTCCAAAAGTTAAAGAAGAAATTGATAATTTAGTTCCTAGTAGTGATGTTGAATATCTTGAAATGGAGCTTAATGATGTAAATGAAGTTTTAACTATTCTATATAAGTTTGATAAGTTATTTATTGATATTGATTTAGATTTTGATGAAGTAATTTATCGAGCAAGTATTGGTGGAATTCTTTCTCCTATTGAGATTTATTCAGTTGTTAAACTTTCATCTACTATTGAAAGTGCATTAAAGTTATTGGGATTTGTTCAAAAAGAAAAATTAACATTAAGAAACTTTGAAATGTTAGTTGAGTCATTTAAAGATATTTCTTATTTAGTAAAATCAATTAAAAATACAATTGACTATGATGGACAAATTTTTGATATTGCAAGTCCTACTCTAAAATCTATTAGAACTAAACTTAGAGGAATGGATGCTAAAATTAAAAGTAAACTGAATGAATTGAAAAATAGTTTATCTTCTAAATTATCAGAACAACTTGTTGTTGTAAGAGATAATAGATACTGTTTACCTGTTAAAGCTGAATATAAAAATAGCGTAAAAGGTATTACACATGATACATCAGCTAGTTTACAAACATTTTATATTGAACCGTTTGCAGTTGTTGAATTAAGTCTAGAAAAAGAAAAACTAATTAATGAAGAAAAAGAAGAAGAAAATCGTATTTTAAGATCTTTATCAAAAGAAATTGGATATTCGTTTGAAGATTTAAATCATAATTTTGAAATTATTAAAAGATTAGATATGCTGTTTGCTAAAGCTTCTTTAGCAAAACAAATGGAAGCTATTAAGCCAATTTTAACAAAAGAACATAAATTAAATTTAATTCAGGCAAGACATCCATTGCTTAATGTAAAAAAAGTTATTCCTAATGATATTAGTTTTGGTAATAATTATCAAGGAATCATTATTACAGGTCCTAATACTGGTGGTAAAACAGTTCTACTAAAAACTGTTGGATTACTTTCTTTAATGACTAAGTATGGTTTACTTATTCCATGTAATGAAGGTTCAACAATGAAAGTATATGATGATGTATTTTGTGATATTGGTGATGATCAAAGTATTCAATCAAATTTATCAACATTTTCATCACATTTATCAAGAATTATCGAAATATTAAATAAAATTACTAGTGAATCTTTAGTTTTATTTGATGAAATAGGTAGCGGTACAGATCCTTTAGAAGGTTCAAGTTTAGCAATTGCGATATTAAAATATTTACTAGATCATAATATTAGTTTTATTACAACTACTCATTATTCTAAACTTAAGATATTTGGATTTAATGAACCACGTGTAATAAATGCTTCAATGGAATTTAACGATAAATCTTTAACACCTACATATCGTTTACTACTTGGTGTAAGTGGCTCTAGTAATGCGTTTAATATTGCAAGAATGCTAGGGTTAAATGCAGATGTTTTAAAAGAAGCTGAAGCTTTACTTGATGAATCAAATGATGAATCAAGAAATATGGTTAATAAAATTGAACAAACAAATCAATTACTTCAAGAAAAAGAAAGAATGCTTGCTGATAAAATTAAAGAAAATGATTTATTAAAAGAAGAATTAAATAAAGAGTTAAATAGAGTTAAATCTTCAAAAGATAAATTATTAAAAGATGCTTATGATAAAGCTAATAGTATTATTGAAAAAGCAAGATTTGATTCGAAACAATTAATTGATGAAATTGAAATTTTAAAAGAAAAAAATCCTAAACTTCATGAAGTAGCTGAAGTAAAACATAAAGTAAATACTTTAGATGTACATAAAAAAGAAGTAAAAGGTGATAAAAATCATATTTATCATTTAGGTGATGATTGCTATGTTCCTAAATATGAACAATACGGAACAGTAGAAAGAATAAATGGTAATAAAATTACTGTTGCATTAGGTAATATGCGAATGGAATTTAAGAAAGAAGAATTGCTTTATATAAATCCTAATGAAGTTAAAAAAATGTATAATGTACAAACAAAAGTAAAAAATACAAATAACAGTATTAAAAAGTCTGAAAAAAATGTAAAAATGACTCTTGATTTAAGAGGAATGCGCTATGAAGAAGCAAAAGATGAATTATTAAGTTATATTGATGATTTATTACTTACAGGTTTAAAATCTGCAAATATTATTCATGGTTTCGGAACTGGTGCAATCAGAAATTTAGTTAAAGATGTTGTTTCTAAAAATCCTAATATTGCCTCTAGTCGTTATGGTGGCGAAGGCGAAGGTGGACTTGGTGTTACTGTAATTACATTAAAATAAGAAAGAGGTAAAGTATGTTATTAGAAAAAAATCATAATTTTAATGAAGAAATTCAAGGTGAATTAGTTGTTGTTGATTTTTTTGCAACTTGGTGTGGACCTTGTAAAATGATTTCTCCTATTTTAGAAAAATTTGCTAGTGAACATCCAGAAGTTAAAGTAATTAAAGTTGATGTTGATGATTTTACAAATATTGCTAGAGAATATGGTGTATCAAGTATTCCAACATTAATTTTATTTAAAAATGGAGAATTAGTAGATCGTAAAGTAGGATTTATGGATTATAATAATCTAGTAAAATGGATTATTAAATAAAAAAATAATAATAAACATCCAATTTTATAATTGGATGTTTTTTTTATTAAAAAAATTAAAAAATTTAAATAAAAATAAATACTTATTGTGTTTAATTAATAGATTATTTATATTTGGAGTGAAATATGAAAGTATTAATTATTTATTATTTAATATCACTTTTAATAAGTTGTATTATTTTAAATATTTGTCATAAAAAAATAAAAACTGAGTCAACAAAAGATTTAATTTTAAAAATAGTTACATTTACAACAGTATTACTACATTATAGTGATATTTGGTATAGCTATTTTACAACAGGTGTTGCAGAAGTTAATAGTTCTCATCTATTTGCAATTTATCCTTGTCATATTATGATGTGGATCTCAGTAATTTATGCTTTTTGTATAAAGAAAGATTCTACAATCGGTCATATTTTTGCTGATTTTATGTTTTACGTTGGATTCTTTTGTGGAACAATAGGTATTGTTGTTAATGAAATCTATCTTTCTACACCAGATATTACCGATTATTATGTTTTAAAAGGATTACTTAGTCATAGTACTTTATTATTTGGTTGTTTATATGTTTTTGTTATGAAATATGTTAAAATTAATACACTTCAAAATTTAAAAAGTGTAGTTGTTGGTTTATTAGTATTTATTATTGATGGAATTTTTATTATTAATCTATTTAGATTATTTGATTTAGATGCACCTAATGCTATGTATTTATTAGAAGCACCTTTTGAAGATTTACCATTTATAAATACAGCAACAATTGGTATTGCTGGAGTTATAATGGTTGTTATTATATCTACGATTTTAGAGTTAATTTTCTTACCTAAAGAAGAAGTGTGGATTAACAAATTATGTAAAAAAGGAGAAGAAAAATGTACGAATTCTTAGTTGATTTATTTAGCGATGATAAACCTGGTCAAATATCAGCTTTTTCATTATGGCATTTTATTTACTTATTTATTATAATTTCTGCATGCGTTATTACAACAGTTATTTTAAGAAAAAAATCTGATGATGTTGTTGAAAAATCTTTAAACAGAATATCTATAGTTATTTTACTTGTTTATATTTTGGATTTCTTTATTATGCCACTTTCAGAAGGTAGTATTAATACGGATAAATTGCCTTTTCATTTTTGTACAATGGCATCAATCTTAATTATTTTCTCAAGATATAATGAAAGAATGAAAAAGTTAAGACCACAAATTTTAGCTGTAAGTATGACAGCAACACTAATTTATTTAATTTACCCTGCAAGTGCATTTGGAGATGCTGGGGCACTTAGTTATCAAGTTATTCAAACATTAACATATCATGGTTTATTATTATTATATGCGATTGTTGCATTATTTACTGGTAATGTAAAATTAGATATTAAGAAATATCATTATTGTATATTTGTTATTTTATTTGTTATTGCAATTGCATTTGTTGCAAATTATGCTTATTCAGAAGATTTATCAGATCCATATGATTGGGCTTTTATTAATGGTGAAAACTTTAGTATTTTTCCTGATCATTTAAAAAGATTAATGATCTTTGCAGTGTTTTTTGCGTTTTCTGGTAGTACTCTTTTATTCTATGGTATTGCATATTACATTGAAAAAAGAATTCAAAACAAGCAAAAGTGTATTAAAAAAGCTAGCTAAAAGCTAGTTTTTTTATTTTTCTTATAAAAAAATTGAAAACGTTTTAAAAATATTATTATTTTACTTTATTATTTTTTAATTATGTAGTATAATATGTTAAAATATGGTGAGGAGGAATTATTATGACATTACAAGAAAAAAGAAAATTTATTGAAGATAATAAACATAAGCTTACAAATGAAGAAATTGAATTCTTTAATTTTAATTTTGCTTGTGTTTATACTAGAAACTCAATAAGTATTGAACATGGTAAAAAAGAATTACCTATTGGAGAAATCATGGAAATCGTTCGTGGACATGCTGTAAGTTGTAACGAAGATTTAAAACGTAGCGTTTATAATCACTATTGTGCATTCTTAGATGTTAAAGAAGCTGCTGAAAATAATCAAGAATTCTCTGAAGATTTATTAAAAAATGTTCATACTACATTAATTAAAGGTGTTAATGATTTACCTGGTGGATTATACAGAAATGTAGATATCAGTATTAAAGGATCAAATCATACTCCACCTAGCTACATTAAAGTATATGATCGTATGAGAAAATACTTTGATCAAATTAACGGTTCTGAAGAAGATCCAATCAAACTTGCTTGCTATGCACATTTACAATTAGCTAAAATTCATCCATTCCTAGATGGTAATGGAAGATTATCAAGATTAATGATGAACTTTATCTTAATGAAAAATGGTTTACTACCAATTAGTATTCCTGTTAAGAGACGTTTAGAATATTTTACATTATTAGAAGAATTCAAAGTAAATAAAAATCCTCAACCTTTTGAAGAATTCATTTATAATTTATTAGATTCTGAATATGACCGTTTAATGGCATTAATCAACGTAAAAGAAAATTAAAATAAAGTAAAAAATTAAGGTTAAAAAGGCTCGAATTTTATAATTTGAGTCTTTTTAATTTACATATTACTTTAAATTTTACACAAAATTTGATATAATATATCTAGTTAGTGAGGAAGACCTATGAATAAGATTACAGAAATAATAAGTTATAAACACAATGGGTTGCTTCATCGCGTATGGCAATTTGCTTATGTATTAAGAGAAACTGAAGATATGATTATCATGATTAATGATTGTAGTAATGTTATTGATGGTGATGGTCGTAAATGGAAAACAAAAGAACCTGCGGTATGCTATTTTTATAAGAAAAAATGGTATAATATTATTTGTATGTTAAGAAATAATGCGGTGTATTATTATTGTAATTTAAGTAGTCCATATGTAAAAGATGAAGAAGGTATAAAATATATTGATTATGATTTAGATGTAAAAGTATTTCCTAGTGGAGATAAGATTATTCTTGATCGTGATGAATTTGATTTTAATAAATTTGATTATGGATATACTGATGAATTAGTGGAAATCATTGAAAGAGAATTAAGAAATTTACTTGATATGATTGATAGAGGAGAAACTCCTTTTAATAAAGAATCTGTATTAAAAGAATATAATCAATACTTAGAAGAAACAAAGAACAATTATTAGAAATAATAATTGTTTTTTTGTTCTAAAATAATGAGTTTATTCATACCTTGAAGTAGAAAGTAGAGGAGTATTATGAGTAATAAATATATTAATGATGTAATTGAAAGAACTAGTGGCGAATTATATTTAGGAGTTGTGGGTAGTGTCAGAAGTGGTAAAAGCACTTTTATTAGAAATTTTATAACAAAAAGAGTACTACCTTTAATTCAAGATGAAAATATATTAAATAAGGTAAAAGATGAACTACCTTTAAGTAGTCAGGGAAAAAGAATCATGACCGTAGAACCTAAATTTGTACCTAGTGATCAAATGACTTTATACTTAGAAGATAGTATCCCTTTGAAGGTTAGATTAATTGATAGTGTTGGTTATGTTTTACCTTCTAGTATTGGTTCTAAAAACGAAGATGGAAGTTCACGTTTAATAAAAACACCATGGTTTAGTGAAGAAATTCCATTTGAAGAAGCAGCAAAACTTGGAACAAAAAAAGTAATTGATGATCATTGTCATATTGGAATTGTTGTTACTAGTGATGGTTCTTTTGGAGATTTTACAAGAGAAGAATATGAAGCAGTAGAAGAGGAAATTATTGATGATTTAAAAAAAGCTAATAAGCCTTTCATCATAATCTTAAATACAACAAAACCTAATGATGAAACATCAATTGATCTTGCAAGTTCTTTAAAAGAAAAGTATAATGTTTCTGTTATTTGTTTAGATTTAGAAAATTTAACTACTGAAGATACTGAGTTGATTTTAAAAACTATTTTAGATGAATTTGATATTGAGGAATTAAATATTGATTATCCAAAATTTATGGATTTATTAAATGAGGATATTCCTTCTAAAAATAATTTTATCCAAACTTTAGAAGAATTAACTCAAGAAGTTCAAAAAATGAAAGATGTCTATAAGATTAAAGACCGATTGATTAGTAGTAATTTATTTGAATCAGTTGAATTAACTAAAGTAGATGCTGGACGTGGAATAGTAGATGTAAATACAAAGATTAGTGATGAAAAAGTCAGAGATATTATTTTTGAATTAACAAATGAATCTGTAAATGATTTAGAAGATTTAATGATATTACTTCAAAATTATAAAATGTTAAAAGAATTTAAAGAAAAATATACAAACTTAAATGATTGGATTAACCAAGATACAGGTTTTATTATCCCATCAATTGATAAAATGATTTTAAATGAACCAACATTAATTAAACAAGGTTCAAAATACGGAATTAAATTATCAGCCACTGCACCTGTTAAACATTTGTGTGAAATTAAAATTGATTCTTCATTTGAACCAATTATCGGTGAAGAGATGCAAGCTAAAATGTTACTTCAACATATGATAGATGATTATAATAAAGATCCAAATTTAATTTGGAATGCTTTATTCTTTGGTCAAAAATTAAGTGATTTAATTTGCGATGGAGTTAAAGTTAAAGTAAATGAAGTAACAAGTGATGTTGAAAATAAATATATTAATAGTCTAGAAAAAATCACAAACAAAGGTAAAGGTGGAGTAATTTCAATAGTTTTATAGTCTTTTTAAATAGTATTTTACTTTATTTTTATGGGCAAATATGGTAAGATATTAATAGAGAGGATAAACTAATATGACTAAAAGACAATTAATTAAAGAAATTCATTTAAATACAAGTTTACGCTATATTGATGTTGAAGATGTTGTTAATCAAGTTTTTGAAAAAATGGCTCAAGCAATAGTTGATGATGATAAAATAACAATTAATGGTTTTGGAACATTTGAAAAACAAGAACAACCTGGTTATATTGGTGTTAATCCTAATACCGGTGAAAGAATGGAAGTTAAATCTTATAAGAAAATTCGTTTCACAACAGGTAAAACTTTAAAATTTAGAATAAATGAAGAATAAAAAAAGACTCTTTTAGAGTCTTTTTTACATTTCTGGCATAAGTAAAGTTACAAGCACAGATATTGTATTGTTTATCATATGTAATATAATAACAGGGATAATATTTCTTTTTGAATATTGATAAGTTAATCCTAAACCTACACCCATTGCTGAATAAATGAATAAGTAAAGGAATTGTTGGATAACGCTTTTCCATTTAGAAGGATCTTCTAAAGCAGGTCCAATAGATTCTATAAATGGACTAATGATATGAATTGCTCCAAATAATAAACTTGAAAAAATAATTGTTAATAGAGGATTAAATCTTCTTGAAAATAAATTAAAGAAACATTTTCTAAATACAATTTCTTCAACGATTGGAGCAAGAATGATAACAGAAATACTCATGAAAATGAAATTTGCTGTTCCTGATGTTAAAATTTCAACAATAGCTTGTTCATTTCCAGCTTCTTCAGTAAGTCCAAATATCATTTGTAAGATTCCACTTACATAGTTGCAAATCATGAAAAATACAAAACCTACGACGATGTATTGAACAAACTTACCAAATCTTATATTTTTAAGTTCTCTTAAATCTACTATCACCATGTATCCAGCGATTAATCCGATAACTATTAATCCGATTACGTAAACAACAAAATTACCAAATGAACCAGAAAAATACATTAAATCTTTTGTTATAACTGGATCAAAATGTACAGATTCAGGATTTATTTGATCTAAAGTATAACCTTTAGCGGCCATATAACCAAGTTGTACAACTAGCCCAATGATTGCACTAATGATCATAAATAAAGCAACATAAACTATAATTGCATAATTGGTTCTTTTTCTAGTTTTTTCTGAATTGTCGATTGTAGCATATGTGATATCTAAAAAAGATTGTTGATTGTTTTGCATAATAAGCACCTCTATAAATATATTATACCAAAATAAAAAAAATAATTCAATAAAACTAAACTCTTATTAATATTTATTAATATATTTGAATAAATATTAATGGAGGTCTTTTATGAAGAAAAAAATACTAATTGTTTTTATATTATTAGCTTTGGTTATTTTAGGTCTTATCATTCCTAATAATAAATTTATGAATTTCTTTAATAAACAAGAGGATGTTAAATATATTGATTCTTGCTTTGTGTATTTACTTAATGATGATGAGGAGTTAGTTGGAATAACTGTTTCTTTAACAGAAGAAGTTATTGACGAATTTACAACAGTGTGGAATTTACTAACAGTTGATGTTCCAAAAGGATATCATTCACCTATTTATTTTAGTACACAAGTAATTAATTGTGAAATTAAAGATGATGAAATGTTATTAAATGTATCTGAAGATTTACTTATTGAAACATCTAGAAAAACACTAGAATGCTTGGTATATAATTTCTGTGTAAATGATGTTAAAAAGATTAACTTACAAGTAAATAGTGAAAAAATTAACGAATTAGATGGTATACATTTTGATTATTTAACAAAGAATATTGGAGTTAATTTAACTTTTGAAGAAATGGATGTTTTAAATTCAAAAGATTTAACAATGGTTTATGAATATACTGATTATGTAAAACCAGTTACATATTTTGTAAATGAGGATACTGAAGTAATTACTTATCTTGTAATGAAGTCATTGTTAATGTCAGAAGAGGTTAATGTTGTAGATGTTGCAGATAAGGTGAGCTATGATATTGTTGATAATATTTTAAATGTTAATGTCACATCATATGAATCTTTTAATGAGCAAGTATTAAATACAATTGCTTCTACTTTTAAAGAGAACTTTACGTTTAATCAAATTTTAGTTAATGGATTAGAATTAGATATTAGTAAATAGTTAAATATTAGATTTTTTCTTGTGAATATTGTATAATATCTATAGGTGATTTTATGAAAAAAATATTATTTGCAACATCAAATATGGGAAAATTAAAAGAAGTAAAAAGTTATTTAAATGAATATAACATTGAAGTTATCTCTTTAAATGACTTTCCAAAAGTGGATGAACCAATAGAAAATAAGGAAACTTTTTTAGAAAATGCAATTCTAAAAGCAAAATACTATCATGAAATATTTAAAATCCCTGTAATTGCTGATGATTCAGGTCTATGTGTTGTAGAACTAGGTAATAAACCTGGTGTTTATTCTGCAAGATATGCAGGAATTAGTGATAGCAAATTAAAAGATGAAGCTAATATAAATAAGTTACTTAATGATTTACAAGATGTTAATAGTCCTCATGCTTATTTTGAATCAGTGATTGTTTATTATTCAACTGATTCTGTTATTAATGTTAATGGGGTTTTAGAAGGTACAATTATTAAAGAAAAAAGAGGTTCTAATGGTTTTGGTTATGACCCTATTTTTGTCCCGAACGGTTATAATTTAAGTTTAGCTCAGATGTCGCTTGAAGAGAAAAATAAAATTAGTCATAGAGCTAAAGCACTTCATAATTTAAAGAAATATTTTAATGAAATATTTAAGTAAATAAGTCTTACAAAAAACGCACTTTATTTTACAAAATTCAAGAAATATGTTATAATTTATATGCTTTAATTTATGGTGCGGAAGGAGGGACCAGGAAAATGCCAAAAACAATCGTTAGAGAAAATGATACATTAGACGAAGCTTTAAAAAGATTTAAACGTGATGTTTCAAGATCAGGTACCCTTGTGGAAGCTCGTAAACGTCAACATTTCATGAAACCAAGTGATATTCGTAAAGAAAAGAAACGTGCTTTACGTAAAGCTGGTCGTCACTAGTAGTAACTAACTCATCATTTGATGAGTTTTTTATTTTATTCAGGTATTATTGTTTAATTTATTAATATAATATATTGGTGATATTTTGAATTATAAAAAAGATTTAACAAAAGTTTTACCAATTGATCAAAAACTTTCAATAATTTATAAATTAAATTTAATTGAAATAAATAATTTTACAAATATTTATGATATTAAAAATAACACAATATTGATTGATAATTATCAAATTAATGGTGATTTTTTAAAAATTACAACAATTGAAAATAGGTGTATTCAAATTGAAGGAACTATTAAAGAAATTAAAATCTTATAAATATCCTTATATAATTAAAATATCACTAGATACTTTAAATAAAGAAATTGATGTAATAAATGTTGAAATATCAGATAATGATGTTGTTTGTAATACAAATAAAAAGACAATTAATTTTTTTAATGATAATAATATTCAATATGAATTATTAAATAAAAGAAAATATTTTAAGTATTTTATCTTTAAAAAATGGATAATGATTGTATCTTTATTAATGATAATACTAATAATGTTTACATCTAACACTTTAATAAGGAAAATATCATTTAAATCAAAAGGTTTTTATAATGAAGAAGTATATGAATTTGTAATTGATCATTTATATAAAGTAGGTAATTGTTATATTCTAAAAGATGATTTAAATCAATTAAATAAAGAAATAAGAACAACTTTTAATTATTATGAGTTTATCAATATTTCAAAAGAAAACGGTAATTTAATAATTAATATAGTAAAAAACGCTAAAAATTATGATGATAGTGAATCGTTTATAACTAATGAGCTTGTTTCATCTAAAAATGCTTATGTATTAAAAATTAATATTTCCAGTGGTATAAGAAATGTAGATCTTTTTCAAATGGTTAAAAAAGGAGATCTGCTTATTAGTGGAGAAAACGTATCTGGTAATGTGGTTGCTAGATGCATAGAAATTAAAGAATATACTATACCTAAAAAATATAAAAGAAAAGTATACACAAATAATTATTTTGTTAATCGGTATATTAAATTTAATAATCATAATAAAATAGAAAAAGCACCGTATAAGCTCTATTACAAATATGTAAATATAATATATGAACTAGGAAATTTTTCTTTAGTAGAAGAAACGTATTTTGAACAAGTAGAATTAGATATTGAATACGATATATCTGAAATTGAAGAATACGCTAAAGAATATATAAAATATTTATTTTATAAAAATCATCATTATGAAGATGAAAAAATAATTGATATTAAGATACTTGATAAAAGAGAAGATAATAATTATTTATATATTAAAAGTGTTAATACAACAATTGAACAAATAGCTATTGAAAAGAATGATTGATTCATTCTTTTTTATTTATCAATGGATAAGACAAAAGTTAAATTTTTTGATATAATATAGTAAAGATATGGAGTGATACTTTGAATAAAACACAAAAAATAGAAGAATATGTTTATAAATTTACTAATTTAGATTTATATCGAAGTCTTGTAGGGCCGATGAACATAAATTTAAATATGTTAATGTTAGAGATTGATGATGTTATTAATGAAGTATCATTTAATGGTGATATTTTATTAATCACTGAAAAAAAGCATAATGATGAGCTTTTAAAAAAATTTTTGACTGTATATGAAGAATTATATGAACAAAAAATTAATTTAGAAATGCGAGATTTAGTGTATCTAATTAATGTTTTAAAATATAATAAAATTGATCTTTCAACTGTGTTAGACTTTTATTTAAGAAAAGAACCGATATTAAATACATCAACAGGAAGGAAGATATATCCAAAATCACTTACACAATATCAAATGTTAAAAGTGATAGAAAATAATCAAGTAATTTTTGTATCTGGTAGTGCTGGTACTGGTAAAACTTATCTTGCTATGGCTTATGCAGTAAGCGAACTTAAGAAAAATAAGATAAAAAAGATTGTAATTACACGTCCAGCAGTAGAAGCAGGTGAAAAGTTAGGTTTTTTACCTGGGGATTTAAAAGAAAAGGTAGATCCTTATTTAGTACCTATTTATGATGCCTTAGATGATTTTTTAGGAAAAGAACAAGTAACAAAACTAGTTGAAAAAGGTATTATTGAAATTGCTCCACTTGCTTATATGCGAGGTCGAACATTAGACAATGCGTTTGTTATTTTAGATGAGGCTCAAAATTCAACAACAAGTCAAATGAGAATGTTTTTAACAAGACTTGGATTTAATTCTAAAATGATTATAACAGGAGATGTTACTCAAATTGATTTACCGCATTTTGCTAGAAGTGGTTTAGTTGAAGCGTTAGGTTTATTAAAAGGTATAAAAGGATTAGAATTTGTAACATTTAATAAATATGATGTTATGAGACATCCGATTGTAAGTAAAATTATTGAAAAATATGAACTAGGAGATAATAATGTTAAAGATTAATGTTAGTGGTGAAATAGATCAATTTGATTTTAATACCAAAAAATTAATAAAAAAGGTTGTTAAAACAACTTTAAAACATTTAGGATTAAAAAGAAAACATGAAATTAATTTCTGTTTAACAGATCTAAAAACAATTCATCAATATAATTTAGAATATCGAAAAATTGATCGTCCTACTGATGTTATTTCATTTGCAAATATTGACTCATCACTTGATAGAGTTCTTCCTTATGAACTAGGGGATATCTTAATTTGCAATGAAAAAGTTTTTGAACAAGCTAAAGAATATGGTCATAGTAATTTAAGAGAGTTTGCCTTTTTAGTAACACATGGAACATTACATTTATTAGGATATGATCATATGACAAAAGATGATGAAAAAGTAATGTTTAATTTACAAGATGAAATTTTAAACAAATTAAATATTACAAGGGAGTAATTTATGGAAATAAAATTTTTAAAAGCCAAAGAAGCGTGTAATAATTCTTATTCACCATATTCACATTTTCAAGTTGGTGCATGTTTAGTTATGAAAGATGGTAATTTTGTGATTGGATGTAATGTTGAAAATGCATCATATGGATTAACAAATTGTGCTGAACGTAGCGCATTATTTTCAGCATATTCAAATGGCTATAAAAAAGAAGATATTTTAGAAATTGTTATTATGTCTAAAAATAGATTTAGTCCATGTGGAGCATGTCGACAAGTTATTACTGAATTAATGAATCAAGATGCTATCTGTACAATTTCTGATATGGATGGAAATTATTATCAAATGAAAGTAAGTGAATTATTGCCTAATTCATTTAATGAGGAAGATCTACATGAATAATTTTAAATCAGGTTTTGTGGCGATTATTGGACGTCCGAATGTTGGTAAAAGTACTTTACTTAACCAAATTTTAAAAGAAAAACTAGCAATTGTTACACCAAAAGCTCAAACTACAAGAAATAAAATTCAAGGAATTTATACAACTGATAATGAACAAGTAATTTTTGTAGATACACCAGGTATTCATACTGCTTTTAATGAATTAGGAGAAGTTATGAATAAAATGGCATTTTCATCAATTGAAGGAATGGATGCGATTATTTGGTTAATAGATGGAAATACTGAAATTACTGATTTTGATTTAGGTATTGCAAAGGAACTTCAAAAAGCAGATTGTCCGGTAATACTTGCTATCAATAAAGTAGATTTAGTGAAAGATGAAGAAAAAGTAAAGACAGTTATTAATCAATATAAAAATGCCTATGACTTTAAAGGTGGTATTACAATTTCAGCGATGTTAAATCATAATGTTGATAAATTAATTGAAATGATTGTTGAATTACTTCCTTATGGACCTCAATATTATCCAGAAGATCAATTACTAGATCAACCAGAACGTTTTGTTGTCCAAGAATTAATTAGAGAAAAAGTATTGCTTTTAACAAATAAAGAAGTTCCTCATAGTGTTGCTGTTATGGTGGAAAGCTTTAAACAAAGTAAGAAGAATCCTAATTTAACTGAAATAATGGCTACAATTATTGTTGAACGTGCTTCTCAAAAGAAAATTATTATTGGTGAAAAAGGTTCAATGATTAAAAAGATCGGAACAATGGCAAGAACAGATATTGTTAAATTCCTAGGAAATAAAGTGTATTTAGAATTGTTTGTAAAAGTTGAATCTGATTGGCGTAATAAAAAAAGTCAATTAAAAGAATACGGATATAAATTAGATATTTAGCATAAATTAAACAAAACTGACTATCCTAATATTAGAGGTGTTGGTTTTGAATGAACTATGGGAAAAATTTTTAAAGACAGGAAAAGTAGAAGATTATTTGAACTATCGACGTGCTTTGGAACTTGGCAATGGAAAGAATAGTAAGAAAACAAGGAATTGTACTTAAAACAAGTGAATATAAAGAAAATGCAATGTTAGTTAAACTCCTTACTAAAGATGGAATAGAACAAATAATTGTAAGAGGTGCGCAGAAGTACACTAGTAAAACAAGGGTTTTAACTAATGTATTACAACTATTAGATTTTAATCGTACTAATTATTTAACGCCGAATACTTTAACAGAAGCAGTTGTTCTAAATAGCTACTATAAGATTTCAAGCGATGTGATTAAATATAATATAGCTTGCTGTATGTTAGAAAAAATAATTGTCCTTCATGCAAGTATTACAAATTATAATATTTTATTTGATTTCATTATAGATATTTTCAATTTGTTAGAAGATACTTTATATCCAAAGGTATTGTTAAATATCTTTGAATTAAGACTTACCTATTTATTAGGAATAGGTTTATCTTTTAAAGAATGCTTAGTCTGTGGTTCAAAAGAAAATTTATCATTTAGTATTCGTGAAGGTGGAGTGGTTTGTAATAACCATAAATATAATAAAATTATTGATTTAGATTATAGTGATGCTCAATTAGTTAAAACCTTATATCTATACAATATTGATAAGATAAATGATGAATTTTTAAGTAGTTTTGATGAAAAATATGAAAAAATAGATAAGTTTATTAACATTTATTATAGTGATTATTTAGATTTTAGATCAAGAAGTAAGAAAATTTTGTCTCAAATATTAAATGTTTAGTAGTTAGCTCACCGAAAAAGTGAGCTAATTTTTATTTTAAACGTATCTTTTATTTGCTTTTTAACAAGAAAAATGATATAATAAGACGTAAAAATATTATAATAAAAGGAGAAGCAAAATGATGTTTAAAAAGATCAAAGGTATTCATATCGATGGTAGAAAACATATGTCTGTCGATAATGAAGTGATGTCATTTTTAAATCCCAAATTTGTTTATTTTCCACTTGTCTCTGGAAATGTTGTTTACAAAAGACTAGTAGAAGATGGTGAAACAGTTAAAGTAGGTCAACAAATCTTACTTAGAACTGATCGTTTTTCTCATCCTGTACATAGTTCTGTAAGCGGAACAGTTAAAGGGGTTAAGAAAATGTGGCATCCATTTGGTAAAATGGTAGAAATGTTAGAAATCGAAAATGATTTCCAAGAAACACAACATGAAAGTATTGGAAACGGTCTAACTGAACTTACAAAAGATGCAATTGTTGAAAGAATGCATGATTGTGGTATTGTAGGTTTAGGTGGAGCTGGTCTACCAACATTTGTTAAGTACCAAAAAGTTGCAGATAGCGAATTATTATTAATTAATGCTGCAGAATGTGAACCTTATATCACATGTGACCAAAAAAATATCCAAATTAATACTGATAAATTAATTCGTGGTATTAAATATGCATTAATCGCTAGTGGTGCAAAAGAAGCAAAAATCTGTATCAAAAACACAAAAGTAGAAGAAGTTCAAATCTTAGAAGATGCATTAAAAGATATTGAAAATATCAATGTATTCTTACTTAAAGATGTATATCCTGCAGGTTGGGAACGTTACATCGTTGAAAAAGTAACTAAGAAAACTTATAAAGCTTTACCTACTGAAATTGGTGTAGTTGTAAATAATGTTGGTACAATGATTGCTGTATGTGAAGCTGTTGAACAAAATCAACCGTTAGTACAAAAAATGGTTACATTTACTGGTGAAGGACTTGCACATCCATGTAATGTTTTAGTTAAAAATGGTACTAAAACAAGTGATGTAATTGAAGCAATTGGTGGATATGTTGATGGATTAACTGATGCATATTTTGTTGTAGGTGGTCCAATGACTGGTACATCTATTATGTTTGATGAAGTAGTTTTACTTGCTGCATCAACTGCTGTATTAGTTAAACCAAGAGTTGATAGAATTACACTTCCATGTTTAGGTTGTGGTAAATGTGCTGAAAATTGTCCTGTATTCTTAACACCAACTGAAGTTAAGAGTGCTTTAGAAGACAAAGATTATGCTGCACTTAATGCACTTAATACAACTGCTTGTATTCAATGTGGATTATGTTCATATGTTTGTCCATCAAGAATTGATGTAACTGAAACTATGAAAAAAGCAAAAGACGCTGTATGGAAATACAACGCAAGTAAGAAGTAGGAGGTTCACATGAAGAAATTTTTATTAGGAAAAGCTCCATTTGTTCGTTCTACTGATACAAATGGTCCTTCAACAAACAGAATAATGATTGATGTATTAATCGCACTACTTCCAATTGTGATTTTTACATTTATTAAAAATGGTTTATTACCATGGCAAAAAGATTTAACTTTAGGTTTCTATGATTTAATTAAACCTTTAGTATTAGTTTTAGTAGGTGCTTTATCAAGTTTTGTATTTGAAGCTGCTTATTTTGGACTAATTTTAAAAACAAAAGGATTCAAAAATATTTTAGCAAAAACTTGGTATAGTTTTGCTATTATTCCTGGTGTTATTTTAGCATTACTTTTACCATTAAATACTGGAATTGGTGTATTAGTATTTGGATGTTTCCTTGCTAATATCGTATTCAAAATGTTATTTGGTGGATTTGGACATAATATTTTCAATCCAGCATTAATCGCTTATGCAATTTTATTCGTATCATTTGGTTTAGGAGATTCTGCTCTTAACCTTAATCCGCTAGAAGCTACAAGTGGAGCTACTCCTCTTGGAAACTTTGGTTCTGTAACAGATATTACATATGATAAAGTTGTTGCTCCATATGGATCATTATGGGATTTCTTCTTAGGTATGGTTCCTGGATGCTTAGGTGCTACATCTGGATTATTATGTGTTGTTGCATATGTTTATTTAGTAGTAAGAAAAGTTATTAACTGGAAAGTTCCTGCAATTTATGTAGCTACTTTTGCACTTGTTTCTTTAGGAATCGCTTTAGTAAACGACTATGGTATGTGGTATGTATTATTTAACGTATTAAGTGGTGGTTTATTATTTGGTGCAGTATTCATGGCTACTGAACCAGTTACTACTCCTAAAAACCCTCTTGGATCTGTTTTATTTGCAGTAGGATTAGGTATTTTAACTGGATTATTCAGATATTGTGGTATGTATCCTGATGGTGTTGCAACTGCTATCTTAGTAATGTGTATGTTTACACCTGTATTAGATCGTTTTGGAGCTGTTATTAGAGCTCGTAGAATGAATAAAAATTCTATTATTAAATTAAGTTGCGTTGCTGTATTATATGCAGTAATTGCAGTTTATGTAATTGTTAGTGCAGGAGGTGCAAACTAATGAAAAAGATGCCTCGTACATTATATTTATCATTATTCCTTTGTGTAATTGGATTAATTGCTGGTTTAGTTTTAGGTGGACTTAACTCAATCACTGCTCCAATTATTGAAGCGAATAAAATGAAAGAAATCGAAAAAAGTTTTGCAGAATTAGGTGTTACTGAATTAACTGATGTTGATAACAAATTAGATTCAGTTGTTAATGCTTATGGTGCAAAATATGATGGTAAAAACGTTTATGTAGTTACTACTACAGATTCTAACCAATTTACAGAAGTTCAAGTTATTGCTGTAGTTGATGCATCTAACGGGAAAATTTTAAATGTTAAAGTAAGTGGTAACTCTGTTATTACTACTCATGGTAAAGATGCTGAATTTACAAATACTAAATTAGGTTTAATTGGTATTAGTTCTGCTGAACAAATGTCTATGATTGGTGGAGCAACAGTATCATCAAACAGTGTTAAAAACTGTTTAACAAAAGTTTTTGAACAAATCACTGCTTTAGGTGTTGAAGCATCAGTTCCTACAGTTGCAAAACTTGTTTCTTGTGAACAAGATTTAGAAGCTGTTATTTCTGGTAACTATGATTTATACAATGCAAAAGTTAATTTAACTTCTGCTAACTTCACTACAGAAACAGTTGTTAATTTAACTGTATCATTTGCTGGTGGAAAACAAGTGTTAACTTGTGATCAAACATTAAATGAAGAAGAAGCTGCAGCTGTATTAAAAGCCGTTAAACAACCTTCAACATATTTTGTAAGTTGTGATGTTGCAAATAGAACATATGTAGTTGATTCTATTTTATCATTTGGTGGAACATTCACATTAAATGTTGTATTAAATGAAGATAATACAATCGCTTCATTTACAGCTACTTCAACAAATTCAAATCCATCATTTACTGGTCACTATAATGACTATGATGAACAAATCAATGCATCAATCGCAGGTGCTGCTGGTCAAGTTATTGGTGGAGATGCATTTGCAACTGTATCTGGTGCAACTGTTTCATCAAATACATTTAAAGCTGGTTTAGATTTAATTGCAAAAGTTGTTACTGAAGGAGGTGCAAACTAATGAATCAAAAAGAAAATCTTCTTAAAGGGATTTTAAAAGAAAATCCTACATTTATGATGTTATTAGGTATGTGTCCTACTTTAGCTGTTACAAAAACTGTTGAATCAGCAATTGGTATGGGTATGTGTATTTTATTCGTTTTAGTATTCTCTAATTTAATTATTTCTTTATTAAAGAATATTATTCCTGGTGAAATTAGAATTCCTGTTTATATTGTTATTATTGCTACACTTGTTACTGTAGTTGAAATGGCTTTACAAGCATTCTTACCAAGCTTATTTAGTCAATTAGGTGTATTCGTATCATTAATCGTTGTTAACTGTATCATTTTAGGGCGTGCAGAAGCGTTTGCTTCTAAAAATGATCCAATTAGCTCAATTGTTGATGCTGTTGGTATGGCAATCGGATTTACTTTAGCTGTTGTATTAATCGCTTTAGTTCGTGAATTCTTTGGTAGTGCAACAATCACTATTTGGGGAAGCTTACAACTTGATTGTACAAGTTGGATGAAACCAATTAGCTTATTCCAATCTAATGCTGGTGCATTCTTAACATTAGGATTATTAATCGGTATTATTACTGCTATTACTAATGTTATTAAAGATAAAAAAGCTTTAAAAGAAGGAGGTAACAAATAATGATTCAATTAGCTTTTACTGCTTTATTAATTGAAAACGTTGTGTTAACTCAATTCTTAGGAATTTGTCCTTTCTTAGGTGTATCTAAGAAAAAGAGTAGTGCTATTGGTATGGGACTTGCTGTTACTGCCGTTATTGTTATTTCAGCTTTAGTTTCATGGTTACTATACAATTTTGTATTAGTTAAATTTGATTTAGTTTACTTACAAACAATCGTATTTATCTTAGTAATTGCTTCTTTAGTACAAATTCTTGAAATGTTTATTAAGAAAACTTCTCCATCTTTATATAAATCTTTAGGTGTATTCTTACCATTAATTACAACAAACTGTGCTGTTTTAGGTACTGCAAATGCTGTAATTTCTAAAGCTTACGGATTTGGAGATATGTTAGTTTACTCTTTATTTACAGGTCTTGGATTCTTATTCGTAATGTTTATTTTCTCTGGTTTAAGAGAAAAAATCGAAAAAGCTCCTGTTCCTAAAGCATTTAAAGGTGCTCCAATCGCCTTAATTGCTGCTGCAGGACTTGCTATTATTTTTGCAAGATTAGGAGGAATCATCTAGTATGTTTTTAACTGTTACTGGTATTGTTTTCTCTGTTGCTGTTTTAGCTGTTATTGGTGCAGCACTTGGTGCATTAATTGCATTTGCTGCTAAATTCTTAGCTGTAGAAGAAGATCCTCGTATTGAACAAGTAACTAGTATGCTTCCTGGTGCAAACTGTGGTGCATGTGGTTACCCTGGATGTCCTGGTATGGCAAATGCAATCGTTACAGAAGGTGCAGATCCTAAAAACTGTAAACCTGGTAAAGCGGAAATGGTTGCTGCTATTAAAGAATATTTAAAAAAATACGAAGAAGAACATAAAAATCAAGAATAGGAAATATTTAAAAACACAATTCCATAAAGAATTGTGTTTTTTTTATTGTCAAATAGTGTTGAATAATAACGTTTTCAATGTAAAACCATTGATATTTTCATTATAATAGAGTATAATTATAATGCTAAAATATATATTTTATATAACAAGGAGAAAAAATAATGAAAAAAATTTTAAGCTTTTTATTTTTATTAGTAGTAGCTGTTTCTCTAGTTGCTTGCCGCGATAAAGATGGAGATGACACTCCTGCTGCTAGAACTTATGTAGTTGATGGTCAATTTACAGCTATCGCTGCAAATGATAACCACGGTGCTCCACAATTAACTTGGGTTACTGTAACTATTGAAAACGATCAAATTAAATCTTTCTATATTGATCAATTACAAACTAAAGATGGTGCATGGAATGCAAAAACTAAAAAAGAATTAGGATATGCTTATAGAATGCATGGTCAATGGACTTTAAGTGAAGAAGAATATATTGCTTACTTACAAGAAAACAACAAAAAAGAATGGTTCGAACAAGCTGCATTAATCGAAGCTCAATTATTAGTTTCTACAGATGTAGCTGTTAATGCTGAAGGATATATCCAAGGTATTTCTGGTGTATCTATCGCTGATAATGATTACATTGCATTAGCTAAAAAAGCTGTTGAAAATGCAAAAGCTGGAATCATCAATACTTTCGTTGCTAACGTTTATAACGGATCTATCAACTTAGTATTAGCTTCTGGTAAAGTTAACGCTGAAGGTAAAATTGTTGAAGCTAAATTAGATGAAAGACAAACTAAAGATGGTGCATGGAACGCTAAAACTAAACAAGAATTAGGTACTGATTATGGTATGAGCGCTGCTAAAATCGATAAAAACGGTGATGGAATCACTTTAGAATGGTTTGAACAAGCTAACGCTATTACTACTGCATGGTTAGCAGGATCTAATATCTCTGATATTACATCTGTTTCTGGTGTTACTATTACAGATAACGATTACAACACTGTATTAGCTAAATTAGCTCAAGGATGGACTAAATAGTCTTAACTAGTAATTAAATAGATCTCTAAAAAGAGATCTATTTTTTATTTTGTAAAAATGGTTTTAATATATAAGGTTTATTGCTTGAAAAAAAGGGAAAAATGGTTTATAATATAATGTATTACAAAATAAAATGGCGTATTTTACGCAGTTTAATTTTTATTTAGCAAGGAGTTTATTATGTCAGACATTACAATGGAAAAATTTGTTAATTATCTTAAGGGATTAGGATATGTTTACCAAGGTAGTGAAATCTATGGTGGTTTAGCAAATGCTTGGGATTACGGTCCTTTAGGAGTTGAATTAAAAAGAAATATTAAAGATGCATGGTGGAAGAAGTTTGTTCAAAATAATCCGTATAATGTAGGATTAGATGCAGCTATTTTAATGAATCCAGAAACTTGGGTTGCAAGTGGTCACGTAGGTGGATTTAGTGATCCAATGTTAGATTGTAAAAAATGTGGTTCACGTCATCGTGCTGATAAATTAATTGAAGATTTTACAAAAGGTGAACTTACAGGAGATGGATGGGATAATGACAAATTATATCAATATTTAATTGATAATAATGTTGTATGTCCTGTATGTGGTAATTTAGATTACACACCTATTCGTAAATTTAACTTAATGTTTAAAACAAATCAAGGTGTTATCGAAGATGCTAAAAATACAGTATATTTAAGACCAGAAACTGCTCAAGGTATTTTTGTTAACTTCAAAAATGTTCAAAGAACAACACGTAGAAAAGTACCATTTGGTATTGGACAAGTTGGTAAATCATTTAGAAATGAAATTACACCAGGTAACTTTATTTTTAGAACACGTGAATTTGAACAAATGGAACTTGAATTTTTCTGTAAACCAGATACAGATTTAGAATGGTTTGATTATTGGAAACAATACTGTTTAGATTTCGTTTCTTTAATTGGATTAAAAGCAGATAGATTACGTTACCGTGATCATGATAAAGAAGAATTAAGTTTCTATTCAAAAGCAACTACTGACATTGAATTTAAATTCTTCTTTGGTTGGGGTGAACTTTGGGGTATTGCTGATAGAACAGATTATGACTTAAAATGTCATCAAAATCATTCTAAAGTAAACCTTGAATATTTAGATCCTGAAACAAATCAAAAATATATTCCGTATGTTGTTGAACCAAGTGTTGGTGTTGAAAGATTATTACTTGCTGTATTAACAAGTGCATATGAAGAAGAAGTATTAGCTGAAGGAGATACAAGAGAAGTATTACATTTACATCCTGCACTTGCTCCTGTTAAAATTGCTGTACTTCCACTTGTAAATAAATTAAATGATAAAGCTACTGAACTTTTCCATAATTTATCTAAAAAATATATTTGTGAATTTGATACAAGCGGTAAAATTGGTAAAAGATATCGTAGACAAGATGCAATTGGTACACCATACTGTATCACTGTAGACTTTGATACTTTAGAAAACAATACTGTTACTGTAAGAATGCGTGATTCAATGGAACAAGTACGTGTTTCAATTGATGAACTTGACTCATTCTTTAATGGTAAATTTGATTTATAATTTTAAAAAAAGGAATGATTTAAATGAATCTACAAGAGTTAAGCAATCAAGTCATTGCTCAGGCTAATATTATAGATATCATTGGTGAAGTTGTTGAACTTAAAAAACAAAAAGGTGGCCATTGGGGTCTTTGTCCTTTTCACGATGATAATCATGCTTCGATGTCGGTTATAGACCGTGACAATATGAAAATATTTAATTGCTTTTCTTGTGGAGAAAAAGGAAATGTAATTTCGTTTTATTCTAAGTATTATGGAATCTCTTATGGACAAGCAACAATTAAACTTGCATTAAAATTAGGTATTCCAGTTGATAATTATTTGCTTACAGATAATCATCAAAATGAAAAACTATATAAAATAATGGAAGAAGCTCAAAATTTCTATTCATTCTATTTATTAAATTCAACTGAGTCTGATAAAGCATTAGAATATTTAGAAAAACGTGGTATTACAAAAGATATTATTGAAGAATTTAAAATTGGTCTTGCTCCTAGTTCAATGGATGATTTACATCAAACATTAAATGGAATGGATGTTAATGAACTTGATCAAATAGAATTAGGTTTAGTTAATACAAATCAGCAAGGTAAAAATTATGATGTTTTTAGAAAAAGAATCATATTTCCAATTATAAATCAATATAATAAAATCGTTGGATTTAGTGGTAGAACGTATTTAGAAGAACAAAAAAATGAATCTAAATATGTTAACTCTAAAGAAACAAAGATATTCCATAAAGGAAATATCTTATACAATTTCTAT
The DNA here is from genome assembly GCA_045119035.1 of Bacilli bacterium. Lineage (GTDB taxonomy): Bacteria > Bacillota_I > Bacilli_A > ML615J-28 > CAG-313 > CAYVQA01. Next base: position 40,869 of record JBGVCU010000036.1, read on the forward strand.
AATGCACAAAAAGTAGGAAGAAGTGAAAATAGAATCTTTGTATTTGAAGGATTTATGGATGTTATTGCTGGACATAAAGCAGGAATTTATAATAGCGTTGCTGCTATGGGTACAGCTTTTACTGATGAACATGTAAAGAAATTATTAAATGTAACTAATAATATTATTTTATGTTTTGATGGTGATGAAGCTGGTATTAATGCTTTGAGAAAAACTGTAATTACTTTTTCAAAGTTTAATATGATTCCAAATGCTGTTATTTTACCTAATGGAATGGATCCAGATGAATATTTAAATAAATTTGGTAAAGATCAATTAAAAGCATATCTTTCTACAAATCATAAAAATGCTTTAGATGTTTTATATGAATATGAATTAAGTAAAATTATAATTGATAATGTATTAATAAATGATATTATTAAACTTGAAACTTTTAAGCATAACATATTTACTACTATTTTAGGTATTAGTCAAGGTACTATTATTGAACATTATTTAAATAAAGTTGCTAATGATTTAAGTTTAAATATTGAAATTATTAAAAAAGATTTTGAAACATTTATAAATTCAAATAATACTAATTATGTTCCTGTAAAAGAAGTTGTTAATGTTCCTGTAATTGATGAAATTATAGATGAAGAGTTCAACCAACCAATTAGTCAAATTAGATTAAAAGGAACTGTAAAGAGAAAACATCAACTTGCGTTACGTGGAATAATTGCTGAGATGTTTAAAGATCATCATCGTTTTGGTCAAGCTTATGAATCAATCGGTGAAGATTTATTCTATATTTGTAAAGAGTTAGATGATTATACATCAATTATTCTAGATATTCATCATTATTATAATGAAAAAACTGATTATGTGACAAAACGTTATTTTATCAATAATCCTGAAATCTTATATAATAATAAAGATAGTAAACAATATCTAATGTGTTTAGATATTATGAATAGCATTGAATATAAAAATCCAAGTAATGAAAGAGCATTTTACGAAAATATTAATTGTATTAAAGAACTTATTAAGTATCAAGCAATAGATTGGATTAGAACCGAAGTAATGAATAATAAAACAAATAAAAATGTCTTTAATTTAATTAATCAAATTAAAGACACAACTAAAATTAAAAGAAATAGTAAGAAGGGGTAAATCTATGGATGAAATGTTATTAAAAGATAAAATAGAACAACTTAAAGAATATGGAATGAAAAAAGAATATATTCCATTAAGTAAAATTATTGAAGTAATCGATAGTGATTCTGATGACTTATTAGACGATGTAATTAAAGAACTAGAAAACGATGGTTTTGAAGTTACAAGAGATAGCGAAGATGTTCCGACTGAAGAAGATTTATTAATTGAAAAAAGCGATGATGAGTTTGAAGCATTCATTGACGATGTAGAAATGGATGATGAATTAGAAGAATTAGCATCAAGCGTAGAAAATGAAATTAAAGTTTCAGATTTTGATGACATTGTTGCTGGAAATCATCAAGCTGATGACCCTGTTAGAATGTATTTAAGAGATATTGGACAAATTGAATTATTAAATGTTAACCAAGAATCTGAATATGCTAGAACTGTTCAAGAAGGTATCATGGCTAAAGAGAAAATTGAACAATATAAAAAACTTGGACGTCATATTAGTGAAGAAGAACTTGCTTTATTAAATGAAAAGATTGCTCATGGTGAAGAAGCAAGAAATATTTTAATTGAATCAAACTTACGTCTAGTAGTTTCAATTGCAAAAAGATACTTACTTAGAGGGCTTCCTTTCTTAGATTTAATTCAAGAAGGTAATATGGGGCTTATGAAAGCTGTTTATAAATTTGACCCAACAAAAGGATTCAAATTCTCTACATATGCAACATGGTGGATTCGTCAATCTATTACAAGAGCTATTGCTGACCAAGGTAGAACAATTCGTATTCCAGTTCATATGGTTGAAACAATTAACAAATTAAGCCGTGCTACACGTAGACTTACTCAAGAAAAACGTCGTGAGCCTACTTTAGAAGAAATTGCAGCAGAAATGAAAATTTCTGTAGAAAAAGTACAACAAATTCAAAAGATTGCTCAAGAACCTAAATCAATTGATGAAGCTGTCGGTGAAGAGGATGATTCAAGCCTAGGGGATTTCATTGCTGATGAACAAACTCTAAACCCACTTGAATATACTCAATCTCAAGCATATCGTGAAGAAATTGATGCTGTACTTCAAACTCTTACTCCAAGAGAAGAAAAAGTAATTCGTTTAAGAAACGGTTTAGATGATAATAGACCTCGTACATTAGAAGAAGTTGGTCGCGAATTTAATGTAACAAGAGAACGTATTCGTCAAATTGAAGCAAGAGCAATTCGCAGATTACGTCATCCATCTCGTTTAAAGAGATTACAACATCATTTAAATAGACAAGATTAAAAATAAATAGCTCCATCTAGGAGCTATTTTTAAAAAAAGGATAAATTATGATTAATAAAAGATTAGAAGTAGTTAATAAATTTATAGATAAAAATGATATCCTTGCAGATATTGGGTGTGATCATGGTTATCTAGGTATTATGGCATTAAATAAAGGTGTAAAATTTGTTCAATTTATTGATAATAAACAAGGACCACTAAATCAAGCAAAATTAAATTGCGAAAACATTGACTCAAATTGTATAGAATTCACATTAAGTAGTGGATTTAATGATTTAAATGATAATGTTGATACTATTGCTTTTTGTGGTGTGGGTGGAGAATTATTAATTGAAGTAATTAATGAAGATTTAGATAAGGCTAAGAAACTAAAAAAATTAATTTTACAACCAAATAAAAATGAAGATCGCCTAAGAAAATATTTATTTGAAAATAATTTTAAAATAATTGATGAAGAAGTTGTTTTTGATAAAGATAAATACTATGAAATCATTTTATGTAAGTATGTTAATGAAGCTATTATTTATAATGATTTAGATATTAAATATGGGCCGATATTAAGAATCAATAAATCAAATACTTTTATTAGTAAATGGAATGAAAAACTTTCTAAATATCAAAAAATTAATCAAAATAATCCTAATTTATATAATAATGAAATAGAAGAAATTAAAAAGATTATCGAAAAATAAAAGAGAGCTTAAAGCTCTCTTTTATAATTAACTATTCTTCAACGATGCAGTCAACAGGACAGTTTTCTTGGCAAACACCACAATCGATGCAAGCATCTGCATCAATTACATAGATGTCACCTTCAGAAATACATTCAACTGGACAGTTTGAAGCACATGTACCACAAGCGATACAAGCATCAGTAATTTTTCTTGGCATGAATAGTACCTCCATTAATTATTTGACTATATTTTATCATTTAAATATTAAATTTGCAAGTTTCTTGCGTAGGAAAAAATAGTAATTATAAAATATGTAAAAAAAAACATTATAATTTGTTAATTAAACAAATATATAAAACAAATATATTTTTAATAAATTAATTTACTTGAAAAAATATTGATTTTTTGATATAATAGATATAGAAAATATCAAAGGAGACTTATTAATATGGTAAAATGGTGGGTATTATTAATCTGTATTATTGGATGTCTATTAGCTGGTTTAGTAGCAGGATTCTTAATTACTAAGAAAATTTTCGAAAAACAATTAAAAGACAATCCGCCAATTAATCGTAATATGATTAAAGCTTTATATTCTCAAATGGGACGTAAACCATCTGAAAAAGATATTAATCGTATTATGGAATCAATGAATAAATATAAATAATAATCATACTGTAAGGTAATACTTACAGTATTTTTATTTTTAAAAAATAGTTTAGTAAATTAATACCATAAAATTTATTTTTTTAGTATAATTATAGTGTATTAAAGTTTTTAACTTTTTTTAAATTGATATAATAAATATAAGGAGAAGAGTATGTATAACCGCAAAAAATGTGTTGCAATGCTACTTGCAGGTGGTCAAGGGAGTAGACTATTTGCACTTACTACAAATGTAGCAAAACCAGCTGTTTCTTTTGGAGCAAAATACAGAATTATTGATTTTACTTTATCAAACTGTATTAACTCTAATATTGATACTGTTGGTGTATTAACTCAATATCAACCACTAATCTTAAATGATTATATTGGTAATGGACAACCATGGGACTTAGATAGAACTTTTGGTGGAGTTCATATTTTACCTCCATATCAAGCAAAAGATAGAATGGATTGGTATAAAGGTACTGCGAATGCTATTTATCAAAATTTAAGTTTTATTCGTAACTATCATCCTGATCATGTTTTAATATTATCAGGTGACCATATTTATAAAATGGACTATAATGCAATGTTAGAATATCATATTCAACAAAATGCTGATTGTACAATTGCTGTTTTAGAAGTTCCAATGGATGAAGCTAGTCGTTTTGGTATTATGAATACTAATGAAGATAGTCAAATTATTGACTTTGAAGAAAAACCAGCTAAACCTAAGAGTAATAAAGCATCAATGGGGATTTATATTTTTAAAGCTGATATTTTAGAAAAATATTTAATTGAAGATGAAAATGATCCTAGTTCAAAGAATGACTTTGGTAAAAATATTATTCCAAATTTATTAAATACAGGTAAAAGATTATTTGCATATCCTTTTAAAGGATATTGGAAAGATGTTGGTACTATTAAGAGTTTATGGGAAGCAAATCAAGATTTAATTGGTGATAGTCCAGCATTTGATATTTATGATTCTAATTGGAAGATTCATTCAAGAAATAGTGGAATTGAACCACAATATCTTGCTAAAGGTTCTGTTGTTAAGAACTCTTTAATTTCAGGGGGATCTAAAATCTACGGAACAGTAATTAACAGTGTTATTGGAACAAGTGTTGTTATTGAAAAAGGTGCTGTAGTAAAAGATTCTGTAATTTTCTCTGGTACAGTTATCAAAGAAAATGCTGATGTTAATTATTGTATTATTGATGAAAATGTAACAATAGGTAAACATTCTTCACTTGGTATTGATAAAGAATTTAGTAAAGGTATTACTGTTGTTGGACGTGATACAGTTATTGATGACTATGAAGTTATTATGGATGATCAAAATATTGAATCTGTAAACAGAAAGGGGAATAAATAATGAGAGCATTAGGTGTAATTTTTTCAAATTCTGAAGCTGAATCACTTTATGAAATAACTCGCAAAAGAACAACTGGTTCAATCCCTTTTGGTGGAAGATATCGTTTAATTGACTTTGCTTTATCTAATATGGTAAGCGCGAGAATTTCTAATGTTGCAGTACTTACTCAACGTAATTATCAATCTTTAATGGATCATTTAGGATCTGGTAAAGAATGGGATATGTCTAGAAAAAATGGTGGTTTAGTAATATTCCCTCCATTTAGTTCACATAAGAGTGATAGTTTATATTCAACTCGTCTTGAAGCTTTAAAATCAATTAAAAGCTATATTGAAAAACAACATCCTGAAATTGTTGTTTTATCAGATAGTGATAGTGTAAATACAATTAATTTACCTGAATTAATTGAAAAGCATGAAGATAATCGTGCTGATATTACTGTTGCTTATAAAAATATGGAAGTTACTAGCGATTTAATGTTTAATTTGAATTTGACTTTAGATTCATTTGATCGTGTAACAAGTGCTAAATTAAAAACTCCAATTGGAACTAACGCTAATTTATCTGTTAACTTATTTGTATTTAATACTGCTGTATTGATGGGTTTAATTGATGATGCTATTTCAAGAGGTTTAACTGATTTATTTGCTGATATTATTTTCCCAAATATTGCATCATTAAGAGTATTTGGATATGAATATAAAGGACTTTATATGCATATTTCTAATATGGAAAATTATTATCAAAATAATTTAAGATTGCTTGATAGTAGTGTTAGAGAACAATTATTCGAACAAGAAAGTCATGGTATTTATACAAAAGTTCGTGACTCAGCTCCTACTAAATATGGTAATAATGTTTATATTGAAAATAGCTTTATTGCTGATGGATGCGAAATTGAAGGTCAAGTAATTAATAGTATCTTATTTAGAGGTGTCAGAGTTGGTGCTGGTACTGTTATAAAAGATTCTATTTTAATGCAAGATACAATGGTTGGTCATAATGTTAATTTAACTGCTGTAATTACTGATAAAAATGTTATTATTAGTGATAGAACTAACCTAATGGGATGTGAAAAAATCCCTTATTACATTGGTAAAAATTCTAGAGTTTAGAGGTTCGTATGGCAAAAAAAGTATTTTTTATTGCGTCTGAAGCACAACCTTATATTGCTTCTGGTGGTTTAGGTGATGTAATAGGTTCACTTCCAAAAGCTATTGCAAAAGCAAGTAAAGAAGCATATGAAGTATCTGTGATATTACCTTTATATGGAAAGATTGATCCAAAAGTAAGAATGAAGATGCAATATGTAGGTCAAACTAATATTTCATTATCATGGAGAAGATTATATTGCGCAATTTATAAATTAGTTGAAAAAGGTGTATCATATTATTTTATTGATAATGAATATTATTTTAAACGTGATCGTTTATATGGATATTTTGATGATGCAGAAAGATTTGCATATTTTTCTAAAGCTTCAATTGATTTAATGTTATATTTAAATGAAATACCTGATATTATTCATTGTCATGATTGGCAAACTGCTTTAGTTCCAATTTATTTACGTACTTTATATTATGGAAATGTATTATTTATGAATACAAAGACTATCTTTACTATTCATAATATTGAATATCAAGGTCAATATCATTTAGGTAAAGATTTAATGGAAGATGTATTTGGACTTTCAATGAATGATTGTTATTTAGTTGAATATAACTATGGGTTAAATTTAATGAAAGGTGCAATGGAAGCATCAAATAAAGTTTCTACAGTTAGTCCAACATACGCAGAACAAATTACAACTTCAGAATATGCTCATAATTTAGAACATGAAGTACGTCGTGTTAAGGATGAAGGTAAATTATTTGGTATTTTAAATGGAATCGATACTACATTTTATAATCCTTCAAAAGATAAAGCGATTTACAAAATGTATAATAAGGATTCTTTAGAACTTAAAAAAGTAAATAAAGAAGAACTTCAAAAAGAATTAGGACTTAAAGTAGATCCAAATATTCCAATTATTTCAATGGTAACTAGACTTGTTTCACACAAAGGACTTGATACATTAAGGGATTCACTAGATCGTATTTTACAAGAAGATATTCAACTTGTTGTATTAGGAACTGGTGATGCTTATTATGAAAATATCTTAAAAGATGCACAAGCTAGATATCCAGAAAAAGTTAGAGCAATTATTGCTTTTAACCAAGTGATGTCAAGAAAGATTTATGCTGGAAGTGATCTATTCTTAATGCCATCTAAATCTGAACCATGTGGTTTATCACAAATGATTGCTTCAACTTATGGTACAATAGCAATTGTTAGAGAAACTGGTGGATTAAAAGATAGTATCATCGATGTAAATAATAAAGGATTCGGTTATACGTTTAAATATAATGATCCTAATGAAATGTATGATACTATTAAAAGAGCTATTTGCGATTATCATTCAGAAAAATGGGATGAGATTGTTAAAAAAGCTATTAAAACAGACTTTAGTTGGAAAAAATCTGCTAAAGAATATATTAAAGAATATAATAAGTTGTTAAATATATAGAAGATTATTAGACTGCGAGATTAAATTATGAAAAAAATTTTTGTATTGTTTTTTGTTATTTTATTAAGTGGATGTTCATTTGAAATTACTCCACCTACTAATATTGAAAATAAGCCAAATGTTGAAGAAACAAAATTAGATAAAAATGACTATGGTACTATTTATAGTGAAGTAGCTCAAGTTTTATATACTTATAATATTGATACACCTAATTTAGAAAGCCGTGAAGGTGTAAGAAGAAAATTAGATCAAGTAGAAAATAATGATGATTTATTATCTGTTGCTATTATGATTAAGATGTTTTCTGAAGTATATTTAAGTGAAAAATTTGATGGTGATCCTTCAAAAACAATTACTGTAAAAGGTGTTTATGAAGATGCTGAAATGATTTTTGATGTATGTAGTAAATATGAAGATGGATATATTTACGGATCAATTAGAAGCTATTCAGATGTATTTGCTCCAAATGAATCATTCAATTTTATTAAAGTTCAATATGATTTTGAAAAAAATAAAATAATTGCATTTGATTCTTATTCAGATTATTGTGAAGATGGAATTGAATATTCTAGATATGAAGATGGTGTAATTGCAAGATTAGATTTAGAAACTATTGATGAAGAATATAATACAATCTATAATTATATTCAAACAACTAAAACTTCATTTGTTAGTGATATTCAAACTAGTATAAAGTTATCTAGTGATTTTTCAGAAGAAATCGCAAGAGTAATAGAGTATAGTCCTTTTTAGTAATCAATATTAATTTATAAATAAAGATGAATCAATTAAGATTCATCTTTTTATTTTAAAATAACATTATTTTATCAAATCTATTGACAATGTAACAATGTTACGCTATAATATTAGTGTAAATTAAATATCATATTAAAAATGAGGTGATTATATGATATCTAAAAAAGAATTGCTCAAAGAAATGAATATTTCATATGGACAACTTTATAGATGGAAAAGAGAAGGATTAATACCTGATGAATGGTTTATTAAACAAAGTGTATCAACAGGTCAAGAAACTTACTTTAAAAAAGATCTTATATTGCCTAGAATAAAGAAGATCTTAGAACTTAAAGATCAGTTTCAATTAGATCAATTAAAAGATTTCTTTAATTCAGATAGTGAAAAATTCAAGTATAATATTAGAGATATTATAATGATAGAAGAGATTGATCCATTTATATTAAAAAGTTATTCAAAAAATAAAGAACAATTAGATTTAATTGATGTAATTTTGATTTATATATTTTCAACTAATCAAGATATAATAGATTATAGTAATTATATTGAACATAATATTTCTCAAAATATAACATTAAATGATATTTTTTATATTATTGAATCAAATGGTATAAATAATATTTTAATTGTAAATCAAAATTCATTTATTGATCATAATCTAAAGATCATTAAAAAAATTAATTTAGATGATGTTGCTAGCATTATAGCAAAGACTTTATAGGAGGAATTTATATGGAAAATTGTAATATAACAGGCATTGGAACAATTAATGGTGGTGATTACGATTGTTTGAAAATATCTGGTGCATGTAGTTGCAAAGATGAAATTACAGCGAAAGATATTAAAGTATCTGGTACAGCAAATTTTAAGAAAAATGTAAAAGCCGATTCTATAAAGATTTCTGGTGCAGCAAGTTTTAATCAAGATATTAAATGTAAAACATTCCACATTTCTGGAGCAATAAAAATTGATGGTAATTTATCTGCGGATAGTGTTACTGTTAGTGGAGCTATTCAAATTGATGGAGATTTAAATACAGATGTTTTAGTGGTGGATTCAAAAAGTTCAAAATTTAATAATATTTATGGGGATTGTATAAGTATTAAATCAAATAAAACAGAAGTGAATGAAATAGAAGCTACTAATATTAAATTACACAATGTAAAAGCCAAAAAAGTATGCGGTGCAAATATCGAGATTTATGATTCTTCTGAAATAGAAGAAGTGGAATTCAGTGAATCATTGGTTATCCATGACACATGTATTTTAAAGAAAATAACAAAACTATAGGAGATAAGATATGAAAATTAATATTAATATAAATAATGAAGAAAAAGAAATTGATAGTGAAGAACTTAAAAATTATTCTGATAAAAACATTTATGTTGTAAAAAATATAAATTCTAAAAAATACAAATCAAATATTATAAAAGGTAAAATTACTGGAGCAATGCCATTAATTGTTACAGCAGTTTATTTATTAATTGGATTTGTATGGGGGATTTGGCATCCTACATGGTTATTATTTTTATTAATTCCACTTGTTCCAATTGCTTTATATGGTATTGGAGATAATAAGAAAAGTGCAAATGGTATTACTACATTTATTGTTATTATTTCTTATATTATTTTAGGATTATTCGGTTATTGGCATCCAGGTTGGTTAATATTCTTTTTAATTCCGATTGTTGCAATATTTACTGGAAACGATGACGAAGATGATGATGAAAATTAAAAAGACCCTTTTGGGTCTTTTATTTTTTATGATGTGAGTTATAAATATCAGTTACTTTTGTTTCTTGATGTTTTATAAGTCTAATGATGTTTTGTCTATGAGAATAAAATAAGAATGTAAAGGAAATAATCGCTAAAATTAGATACATTAAACTATCTAAATTATAGTTAATACATATTTGAATTATTGCGCCTATTAAAACAGCAGTTACACTTACTAATGATGAAATTGACACTATTTTTGTTATAAGAATTGTTACTATAAAAGCAATTAATGCAAAGAAAGAATAGAACGGATTAAAGGCAATAACAACACCTGCTGTACAAGATACACCTTTTCCACCTTTGAAGTTACAGTATATTGGAAACATGTGTCCTATGATTGCTGTAAGTCCATAGATAAGAGGATGAAATACTTGATCTTTAATATTAAATAGATTATGTTGTACAATAATAACGATTAATGCGGCTTTTAAAGTATCTAAAATCATTACTAAAATACCCCATCTTAACCCTAATACTCTAAAGGTATTTGTTGCTCCTAAGTTTTTACTTCCATGTTCTCTTAAGTCTAACTTTTTAACAAGTTTTCCAGTAATTAAAGCGAACGGAATTGACCCTAAAAGGTAGGAAATAATCAATAATAAAATTGATAGATAAATGTTCATATTAATCTCTCCTTTAGCAGTATAATTATACCAAAAATAGCGATTTTTTCAATTAAAATGCGTAAAATAATGCATTTTTTATTCAATCTTGAAAAAAATGTCGATATTTTTTGTATAAAATAAAAATGCATTTTTTGCGTTTTTTTAAAATTTATGATATAATAAATTTAGTGTTTTAAAAATTTGTTATTAAGGAGGTAAAAATCTATGGCAGAAACTAAGAAACAAGTCTATGATGAGAGTAGTATTCAGATACTTGATGGGTTAGAAGCGGTACGTAGAAGACCAGGGATGTACATTGGTTCAACCGATACTCGTGGGTTACATCATTTAGTATGGGAAATCGTTGATAATGCTATTGATGAAGCTTTAGGTGGTTATGCAAAAAATATTGTTGTTAAGATTATGCCTGATAATTCCGTAGAAGTAATTGATGATGGTCGTGGTATTCCAACAGGTAAACATAAGTCTGGTGCTCCAACTCCAGAGGTTATCTTTAATACTTTACATGCCGGTGGTAAGTTTGACTCAAGCGGTGGGTATAAAGTTTCTGGGGGATTGCATGGTGTAGGTTCAAGTGTAGTTAATGCTTTAAGTGAATGGTTAGAAGTTACTATTCATCGTGATGGTAAAATTTATAATCAAAAATTCCTTCGTGGTGGTAAAGAAATTGGTAAACCTCGTTTCATCGGTAATACTCGTAGAACTGGTACTACAATTCATTTTAAACCAGATGGAAAAATTTTCTCAAGCACTATATTTGATTATAAGACTGTAGCAAATAGATTAAAAGAATCAGCCTTCATAATTAAAGGTTTAAAAATAGAATTACATGATTTAAGAGGAACAACTCCTAAAACAGAATCGTTCTATTTTGAAAATGGTATTCAAGAGTTTGTTAATACATTAACAACTGGTAAATCAGCTATTCATGAACCAACTTTCTTTAAAGGTGAAGTAAGTGGTATTTATATTGAATGTTCAATTCAATATTGTGAAAAATTTTATGGTGAAAATGTTTTATCATTTGTTAATAATATTCGTACACGTGATGGTGGTACTCACGAAGTAGGATTTAGAGGTGGTATTACTAGAGCGGTAAACGAACATGCTAGAATGATTGGATCTTTAAAAGAAAAAGACATAAATCTTGAAGGTACAGATATTCGTGAAGGTTTAACAGCGGTTATTTCAATTCGTGTTCCAGAACAAATTTTACAATTTGAAGGACAAACAAAAAATAAACTAGGTACACCTGAGGCTAGATTTGCTGTTGAAACAGTAGTATCTGAGCAAATGAAATTCTTCCTTGCTGAAAAAGGTGAAATTGCTAACGTTATTATTAATAATGCTATTAGAGCTTCTAAAGCTCGTGAAGCAGCTAGAAAAGCTAGAGATGAAGTTCGTTTAATTAAACAAGTTAAACAAAAACCTACTATGCTTCTAGGTAAGCTTACACCTTGTCAACAAAAGAATCCAGAACTCAATGAGTTATTCTTAGTCGAAGGGGATTCAGCAGGTGGTTCTGCAAAACAAGGACGTGATAGAACATTCCAAGCTATCCTTCCTTTAAGAGGTAAAGTTGTTAATACCGAAAAAGCTAAGATTGATGAAATTTTAAAGAATGAAGAAATAATGACTATTATTAATGCAATTGGTGCAGGATTCGGAAGTGACTTTGATGTTACTAAATCTAATTATGCGAGAATCATTATCATGACCGATGCCGATACCGATGGAGCTCATATCCAAACATTATTACTTACTTTCTTCTTTAGATACATGACAGAACTTGTAGAAGCTGGAAAAATTTATATTGCGACTCCACCATTATATAAAGTTACTGTTAAAAATCAAATTGAATATGCATGGAGTGATGAAGAACTTCGTGAAAAAATTGGAAACCAACGTAATGTTCAAATTCAACGTTATAAAGGTTTAGGTGAAATGAATGCCGAACAACTTTGGGAAACTACAATGGATCCAGCTCGCCGTACTTTAATTCGCGTTAAAATTGGTGAATATGGTGATGCTGATTCAAGAGTTTCTGTATTAATGGGAGACGATGTTGAGCCTCGTCGTGAATGGATTGATTCAAATGTTGTATTTGATTACGATGACAATTTTATTTTAGAAGATATGGAGGCGAAAGAAAATGAGTAAAAAAATATCTGAACGTATTGCATCTTTCGCAACCGAAACTTTACTTGAAGAATATTTAGAAGATATAATGGGAGATCGTTTTGGTAGATATTCAAAATATATTATCCAAGAACGTGCCTTACCAGATGTTAGAGATGGATTAAAACCAGTACAACGTCGTATTTTATATGCTATGTGGAAATTAGGGATGTTTTCTAATAAACCATATAAAAAGTCTGCCCGTATTGTAGGGGATGTAATTGGTAAATATCATCCACATGGTGATACTGCTGTATACGAAGCAATGGTTAGAATGAGTCAAGAATGGAAAATTCGTTTACCACTTATTGATATGCATGGTAATAAGGGAAGTATCGATGGCGATTCTGCTGCTGCAATGCGTTATACAGAATCTAGACTTTCTAAATATGCCGAATTTTTACTTGAAGATTTAAATAAGCACACAGTTGGTTTTGTTCCAAACTTTGATGATGAAGAATTAGAACCAATTGTACTTCCTGCAAAATTCCCTAACCTTTTAGTTAATGGGTCATCAGGAATTTCCGCCGGTTATGCAACAGAAATACCTCCGCATAATCCAGGAGAAGTATTAGATGCATGTGTTTATTTAATTGATCATCCTGAAGCTACTGTTGATGAAATAATGCAAATTGTAAAAGGTCCAGATTTTCCAACTGGAGCTATTGTACATGGCATTAAAGAAATTAAAGAAGCATATACTACTGGTAGAGGGAAGATTATTGTTAAAGCGAAAGCTGAAATTGAATCTAACAAATCTGAACATAAAATCATTATAACAGAAATTCCATATGATGTAAATAAAGCTATGATGATCAAAAAAATGAATGATCAACTTATTGCAAAAAACATTGATGGTGTTAAAATGATTCGAGATGAGTCAGATAGAGAAGGTTTAAGAATTGTAGTTGATGTTCGTAAAGATGTAAATCCGGAAACAATTTTATCTTTCTTATATAAAACAACAGAACTTCAATCAAATTATAATTTTAATATGGTTGCTATTTCTAAAGGTAGACCATTACACATGGGAATCATTGAAATTTTAAAAGATTATATCGAACATCAAAAAGATGTTTTAACTAATAGATCACGCTTTGAACTTGAAAAAGCTAAAAAACGTGCTCATATTGTAGATGGTTTAATTGGAATGGTTTCTATTTTAGATGCTGTAATTGCAACAATTAAAAATTCTAAAAATAAAACTGATGCAAAAGAAAATTTAGTTAATATTTATGGTTTCACAGAAGTTCAAGCAGAAGCAATTGTTATGTTACACTTATATCGTTTAACAAACACTGATATCTTTGAACTAAAAAAAGAACAAAAAGAATTACAACAAGAAATTAAGTCTTTAGAAAAAATCTTACAAAGTGAAGCTTTACTTCTTAATACTATTAAAGCTGATTTCATTAGAACTAAAGAAGTTTTAGATACTCCACGTATTACTCAAATCGAAGATGAATTTGAAGAAGTTGTAATTGAAAAAGTTGACTTAATTGCAAAAGAAGATGTTGTATTAATGATTACTCATGATGGATATTTAAAACGTCTTACTAAGAAAGCTTATGCGGCTCAAAATGAACCTACTAAGTTAAAAGAAGGTGACGTTATTACTGATATCTATAATGTAAATACAACAGATACTTTACTTCAATTTACTGATCAAGGTAACTACATTTATTTACCAATTTATAAGATTCCTGAAGTTAAACATAAAGATTTAGGATATCATGTAAGTACTTTAATTGGTATGGAAGCAAACGAAAGAGTTATCTTTAGTACTGTTGTAAATAATTTTAATGATGATAAATATGTTTTAATTGCAACAAAACAAGGTTTAATTAAACGTATTGCATTAAAGAATTTAGTTGTTAATAGATTTAGTAAAGCGCTAAAAGCTACTAAATTACGTGATGGCGATATTGTTGTAAGTGCTGATATTTGTACTGGTTCAGATAAAGAAGTTGTTATTGCGACTAAAGATGGATTTATGAATCGTTATAATTGTAATGAAATCAGTATTATTGAACCTGCTTCATTTGGTGTAAAAGCAATTGAACTTAAAGGACGTCCAAATGATTATGTTGTTGGTGCTAAATATATTGATGAAAAAGATATTATTTTATTACTAACTCATCGTGGTAATATTAAGAGATTTAAACCTGAAGAAATTAATAAAGGTAAAAAGAACCATGTTGGTAAGATGTACTTAAAGATTGTAAAATCAAATATGCATGAAGGAAAGCATTTAGAAGTAATTCATTATAAGAATGCTGGAAGTGAATTAGAAAGTTATATTTTCTGTTCAAAAGGATATGTGGATATTGATTATACTATTTTAAGAACTGCTATTGCTGACAATGGTAAAAAGATGGTTAAAGAAGATTTAGGACAACCTAATGAAATTGTAATTTGCCATAATGATTTAGATTTAGATCCTAGTTCAAATTCATAGTTTTTTAGTTGAAAAAAATTCGACAGTATGTTATAATTTTTGCTGTTGAGGTGAGGCTTATGTATAAGATAGCAATTGACGGTCCAGCTGGTGCCGGTAAAAGTACAATAGCTAAAAATTTAGCTAAAAAACTAAATATTGAATATATTGATACTGGCGCAATGTATCGTGCAATTACTTTAAAAGCAATGCGTCTGGGTATTAATATGGAAATTGATGAAGAATATAGTTTCTTAAAAGATACTACATTAGACTTTGTCAAAGGTCAAATTATTCTTGATGGAGAAGACGTTAGTGAAGCTATCAGAAGTGTAGAAATTACTACAAATGTTTCAACCCCATCAAAAATTGCCTGTGTAAGAGAAACACTAGTAGATTTACAAAGAAAAATTTGCGATTCAAAAAGTGTAATTATGGATGGAAGAGATATTGGTACTGTTGTATTACCAAATGCAGATCTTAAAATCTATTTAGACGCATCTGTTGAATGTCGTGCGAAACGTAGAATGCTAGAAAGAGCTGAATCAGGTATAAATATTTCTTTAGAAGAAACTAAAGAAGAAATTATCGTCAGAGACATTAAAGATTCAACAAGAGCTATTAGCCCTTTGAAAAAAGCTGAAGATGCTGTTTTGATTGATTCTTCAAATATGTCTGTCGAAGAAGTCGTTAACACAATTATTAAATTTATTAAAGAAAGGGGCTTATTAAGTATGAGCAATGTAAAATTTACTGAAGGTTTAGAAGTTACTGGAACTATCATCAACGTTAAGAAAGAGGCTGTTTATGTCGATCTTGGAGACGACATTAGAGGTGCTATTTTTGTTAACGACATTGAAGGATATGTTGAAGGACAAAGATTAATTGATAAATATAACGAAGGAGGTTCTTTAACTGCATTAGTTAAACAAGTTGCTAAAGATAAAAACTCTGGTAGACCATTTATCATTTTATCTACAAAATTATACCAACAAAGAGAAAGAATGCCTGAATTTGTTGAATTAAAAGAATCTGATGAAATTATTGATGCAAAAGTTGTAGATGTTAATAAAGGTGGAGCTGATTTAGAATATCATGATTTTAGAATCTTCTTACCTATGAAAAATAGTTCATTATCAGAAGATGCTTTAAGAGCATTACGCGGAGAAACTATTAAAGTAGTTATTTCTTCTGTTTATACTGATAATTTAAAAGTTATCGCTTCTCAAGTTAATGCTGAAAGAAAAATCCGCCGTGCAGAAAAAGAAGCTGCTCTTGGTGCTTTAGCAAATGTAGATGTTGTAACTGGTACAGTTGAAAAAGTTTTAGATTTTGGTGCTATTATTAATTTAGGTGTAGTATCTGGATTATTACATCAAAATGAAATTGATCATAAACGTGTAAGAGTTGCAGATGTATTAAAAGTTGGAGATAGCGTTAATGTTAAAGTTTTAAGTGTTGATGGAGAAAAAATCTCTTTATCAATGAAAGCTTTAAAAGCTCATCCATGGGATGTATTAAAAGAACAATATCATGTTGGTGATGTATTCGAAGGAACAGTTGAAAAAGTTATTCCTGCTGGATTAATCATCAAATTAACTGATGAATATAATGGATTAATGCCAAATGTTGAATATTCTTGGTTCACTAATAAACGTGTTAGTGATAACGTTCAAGAAGGAGATACTATTAATGTTAAAGTTGTAGCTATCAATGATGAAAAGAAACGTGTAAGTTTATCTCACCGTCAAACTTTAGAAAACACTTGGGCTAACATTAAATTACGTCGTGGAGAAACTATTACTGTAACTATTTCTTCAAGTGAAGAAAAAGGTGCAAAAGTTCAATACGAAAACGTTGAAGGATTCTTACCTTTAAGCGAAGTATCTAATACTAAACGCATTTCTAAAATTGAAGAAGCTTACGAAATTGGTTCACAAGTAGATGTTAACGTTATGGAATGTGATCCATTAAGAGCAAAACTTGTTGTAAGTATTAAAAACTTAGAAAATGCTAAAGAAAGAAAAACTTTCGATGATTATAAAGCAAAAGAAGCAGATGAAACTCCAACATCGACTATTGGAGATTTATTAGGAAACGCATTTGCTGATTTCTTAAAAGGATCAAAATAATAATATGACAAGAGGTATCGTTGCTATCGTTGGACGACCTAATGTCGGAAAATCTAGTCTATTCAATCGATTAGCAGGCGATAAACTAGCCATAACAGATGATTTAAGCGGTGTCACTAGAGACCGCTTATATTCAAAATGTGAGTGGTTAGATCAAAAATTCAATTTAATTGATACTGGAGGGATTGAACTTTCTGATTTACCATTTATGGAAGAAATCAAAGCTCAAGCTCAACTTGCAATCGATGAAGCAGATGTAATAGTTTTCGTAGTCGATGGACGTGTTGGTCTTACAACGGATGATCAAAATGTAATGAATATATTACATCGTTCTAATAAACCAGTAATTGTTGCAGCAAATAAAATTGATGATATTAAATTTATTGATAATGTTTATGATTTTTATAATTTAGGAGTAGAATATGTTTTCCCAGTATCTGCACTTCATGGAGCTGGTGTTGGGGATTTACTTGATACAATAGTATCATTACTACCTAAAAAAAATCTAAAACAATATGAGGGTACGTTAGAATTTTGTTTAATTGGACAACCAAATGTTGGTAAAAGTTCATTAACTAATGCTATTTTAGGAACTGAAAGGGTTATTGTTTCAGATATTCCTGGTACTACAAGAGATGCAATTGATACACCATTTACTCGTGATGGTGAAAATTATGTTGTTATTGATACTGCTGGTATTAGAAAACAAGGTAAAATTTATGAAAATGCTGAAAAATATAGCGTGCTACGTGCAATTAAAGCAATTGAACGTTCTAGCGTTGTATTAATGGTTCTTGATGGAACAAAACCAATTGAAGAACACGATAAAAGAATTGCAGGATATGCAGCAGAACATAATAAAGCCGTTATTATTGTAGTTAATAAATGGGATGCTGTTGAAAAAGATGAAAAGTCTATGAACTTATTTATTAAGAATATCAGAAGCCATTTCTTATTCTTAAGTTATGCGCCTATTGTCTTTGTTTCTGCTTTAAAAAATGAAAGAATCCATACATTATTTGAACAAATTAAAATAGCTTATGAAAACTATAACAGACGTTTACAAACAAGTGTTGTTACTGATGTTATAATGGATGCTAACCTTTTAAATCCTGCACCTGAGGTTAAAGGTACAAGACTTAAGGTTTATTATACAACACAAGTTGCTTCTTGTCCGCCTACATTTGTTTTATTTGTTAATGAACCAAATGCTATGCATTTTTCATATGAACGTTATTTAGAAAATAAATTACGTGAAAACTTTATGTTAGAAGGAACTCCCGTTAAACTAATTTTAAGAAAGAAAGAAGAATAATGGAAAAAATTACAATCTTAGGAGCTGGAAGTTGGGGTAGTGCCTTAGCAAGAATCTTAGGTGATAATAAACATAATGTAGTTTTATATGATACAGATCAAGCTACAATTGATGAAATAAATTTGTATCATACAAATGAAAAAAAACTACCTGGTGGAATATTACCACTTAACGTAAGTGCTACGACTTCAATGGTTGAAGCGTTAAATGATTCAACAATAGTTTTAATTTCCGTTCCTACAAAAGTTATCAGACCTGTTTTAAAAGAGGTCAATAATCATTTATCTAATAAATTACTTTTCGTCAACGCTAGTAAAGGTTTAGAACCCGATACTTTTAAAAGAGTATCCCAAATCGTTGAAGAAGAAATAAATAAAGAATATTTAGAAGGATTTGTTTGTTTAACTGGTCCATCACACGCTGAAGAAGTTATTGAACAATTGCTTACTGCAATTACAGCTGCAAGTACAAATATCGATCATGCTAGAAGAATTCAAAAGATTTTTAGTAATCAAACCTATTTTAGAGTTTATACTCAAAGCGATTTAATAGGTGCTGAATTAGGTGGTTCTTTAAAAAATATATACGCTATTGCATCTGGAATGTTACATGGATTAGGTTTAGGAGATAATGCTAAA
Source organism: Bacilli bacterium (assembly GCA_045119035.1). GTDB lineage: Bacteria > Bacillota_I > Bacilli_A > ML615J-28 > CAG-313 > CAYVQA01. The sequence continues at coordinate 60,418 of JBGVCU010000036.1, forward strand.
GCAGCTCTTATAACTCGTGCGTTAACAGAAATGCGTAGACTTGCAATTGCAATGGGAGCAAAAGAAAAAACTTTATCAGGTTTAACTGGTGTAGGAGATTTAGTTGTTACAGCTACTTCACATCATTCTCGTAATTTCCAAGCTGGTGTACAACTAGCTACAGGTAAAAATTTAGAAGAAGTTATTAATAATATGTCAATGGTTGTAGAAGGTGCAAGAACATGTGAATCAGCATATTTTGCAGCAAAACATTATAAAGTTGATGTTCCAATCATTGAAGCTGTATATGATGTAATTTATTTACACACACCTGTAAATGACGCTATAAAAAAGATAATGGCTAGAACATTAAAAGATGAGGATTAAAAATATGAAGGATATTTTTAATGATGAAATAATTGATTATATTAATCAGTTTAAAAAGATTGAACCAAATTTAATATTATCGATCGGTATCATTAAGAATAACCAAAAATCCTATTTTATGTTTTCAAACAACAATGAAACAATTAATAATGATTTTTTATATGATATAGGATCGATCACCAAAGTATATACTGCTTTGGTGATTTCTTATTTAATCAATCAAAATAGACTATTTCTAGAAGATGAAATGGATAAATACCTTAATTTAAAATTTCAAACGCCCACAATTGAGCATCTTTTAACTCACACAGCATATAGACCATTTATTTCATTAAAGTTTATGATTAGAAATTTTTTAAAATTGAATTATTTTAAAAATAATCCTTATCATAATAAGGATGAAAAATATTTGATTAAATATATAAACAAACATAAAATAAAAGGAAAAAAAGATTATTTTTATTCGGATATAAATTATGCTGTGCTTGGCAATATTATTTCTAAAATAGAAAATGATTCTTATTATAATATAATGAGTAATTTTATTAAAGATGAATTAAAATTATCTAATACAAAATTTACATTTGATTTTAAAAATAAATTAGAATCATATTATAGAAAGAAAAAAGCTAAACCTTTTGTATGGTCAAAAGATGATGTATTTTTATCTGCTGGAGGTCTTTCTACAAATATTTATGATAGTTTAAGTTTTATAGAATTATGTTTAAAAAGTAATAAGGATTATATTAAACAATCTTTAAAACCTATAAAAAAGATATTGTTAAACAAATATAAAATGAAAATAGGTTATGCATGGCATATTACAGAAAACGGAAATTTATATTATCATCGCGGTGCTGTTGGGTGTTATAGATCCATTTATATGTTTAATAAAAACTCTAATTTAGGTATTGTTATTTTATCTAATTGTATTGGTAATCAACTATTTAATATAAACAAATTGTCTAAACAAATATATAAAAATTTAAAATAGATATTTTTACTGAATTATTAATAAAATAATTCAGTTTTTTAATACAAAACATTTGCAAAATAATAAAACTTTATATATAATATTATCAGTTTTTGTTTAGAATTACTAAACAAAATAATTAAAATTCGTAAACAAAGGAGTTGATTACTTTGAAAATCGGTAAAAAGATTAAAGAATTAAGAACACTTTGTAATCTTACTCAAGAAGAACTTGCTAGTCGTACAGAACTTACCAAGGGATATATTTCACAACTTGAGAATGATTTAGCTGAACCTAGTGTATCAACTTTATATGATATTATAAGTGCTCTTGGAACAAACATGAGTGATTTCTTTATGGAGGAAAAACAAACTCAAGTTGTATTTACAAAAGAAGATTATTTTATTAAAGAAAATAATGGTTATACAATTGAATGGTTAGTTCCTAATGCACAAAAGAATGAAATGGAACCAATTCTAATTACAATTAATCCTGGGGAACAAACAGATCTTGACTATCCTCATGAAGGTCAAGAATTCGGTTATGTATTAGAAGGCGAAGTTGTATTATGTATTGATAATAAAACTCATCGAGTTAGAAAAGGGGAAACATTCTATTATGATTCATCAAAGAATCATTATTTAAAAAATGTAAAAGATAAAGTTTGTCGTATTATATGGGTTAGTAGCCCACCTAATTTTTAATATTGGAGGCAGTATAAATGAAAAAAGATGTTATTCTAGAATTGAAAAATGTTAAAAAATGTTTTGGTGATAATGTAGTTGTAGAAAATTTTAATTTATATGTTCAAAAAGGAGAATTTGTTACATTCCTAGGTCCATCTGGATGTGGTAAAACTACAACTTTAAGAATGATTGCTGGATTTGAATTACCTACAGAAGGTCAAATTTTATTAAATGGAGAAGATATTGCTCAATTACCTCCTTATAAAAGACCGCTTAATACTGTTTTCCAAAGATATGCATTATTCCAACATTTAGATGTTTATGATAATATTGCGTATGGTTTAAAACTTAAAAAGATTCCTTATGAAGTTACTAAAAAGGATGGAACTAAGGTAACTAAATATCGTCATTATACAAAAGAAGAAATTAATGAAAAAATTAAAAAAGCTTTAAAAATTGTAGACTTAGAATCATTTGAAATGCGTGATGTAACTACTCTTTCAGGTGGTCAACAACAACGTGTTGCTATTGCAAGAGCTATTGTTAATGAGCCAGAAATTTTACTTCTTGATGAACCTCTAGGAGCATTAGACTTAAAAATGCGTAAAGAAATGCAACTTGAGCTTAAAGAAATGCACCGAAAACTAGGAATGACATTTATTTACGTTACACACGATCAAGAAGAAGCTCTTACAATGTCTGACACAATTGTTGTTATGCAAGATGGTTGTATTCAACAAATTGGTACACCAATGGATATTTATAATGAACCAAAGAATGCCTTCGTAGCAGACTTTATTGGTGAATCTAATATTTACGTAGGAACAATGATTGATGAGAAAAAAGTTCGTTTCTTAGGAACTACTTGGGATTGTATTGATGATTTTGCTAAAAACGAAAAAGTGGATGTTGTTGTTCGTCCTGAAGACATTATTATTCATACTGATGGAGAAGGGCAAGTTAAAGCTAAAATCGTTAATAAAATCTTTAAAGGAATTCATTATCAATATACAGCTATGATTGGAAATAACGAAGTATTAATTCAATCAACAATAGATTATCCAACAAATATTATAGTTACTTTAACAATTGAACCTGAACTTATTCAAATTATGAAACGTGAATATACTGCAAACATCTACAATGATGCATATATTAACAAACATAATAAAGTTGTATTTGCTGGAGCTACATGGGATTGTGATGTAACTCAACTTGTTAAAGGATCATACCTTGATGAAGAAGGATATTTCTATACTCCAAACGGAAAGAAATATGATTTAAATGATATCGATGTTATTGCTACTGTAGATATGAAAGATATTGAAATTAGCGATGATTTAGATAGCGGAAATATAACTGGTAATATTATTCAAATGGTATGGAAAGGTGACCACTATCAATTAATTATTAGAACTGAAGAACAAGAAGACTTTATTGTAGATACTGAATGGACATGGAATGAAAATGATACTGTAAGTGTTAAGATTGATTCAAATAAAATCAAGATTAAATTGAAAGAAGATCTTTCTAAATATGAAGTTTAGAAGAAAACATTTAGCTATTCCTTATATTTTATTTATCCTTTGTTTTGTAATTATTCCAATTTTCTTTATTGTTTATTATGCTTTTACAAACAAAGGAGGAGAATTTTCATTCAGTAATGTTCAAAAGTTTTTATCTGATAAAACAAATATTGATGTTTTATTAATCTCTTTTTGTTATGCTATTGGAAATACAATTATTTGTTTATTAATAGGTTATCCTTTAGCACTTATTCTTGCAAATAAAAAATATAATAAATCTAGTGTAATAGTAATGTTATTTGTTTTACCGATGTGGATTAATTTTATCATCAGAACATCAGCAACACGTGATTTATTAAACTGGATTGGCTTGTCAACTGGAGCTAATTCTAATCTTACAACGATGATTGGGCTTGTATATAACTATTTACCTTTTGTTGTTTTACCGCTTTATACTACTATGTTAAAGATGGATAAAAATCAAATTGAAGCAAGCCGTGACTTAGGGGCAAATAGTATTCAAACTTTCTTTAGAGTTATTTTACCAATGACAATGCCTGGTATTGTATCTGCTACAACGATGGTATTTATGCCAACACTATCATCATATGTAATTTCTGATATTTTATCTGAATATAATGTAGTTTTATTTGGAAGTTACATTGATTTATATTTCAACCAAGCTGATTGGAACTTTGGATCATTTATGGCATTAATTATGTTGGTTTTAATTGGTATTAGTGTTTTAATCTCTCGTAGATTTGAAAAAGAGGAAGAAGGAGGTAGAACATCAATATGGTAAAAAAAGAAACTGTTAAAAAGGTTGCTGCAAGATCATATTTAGGTTTAATCCTTCTACTTATGTATTTGCCAATTATTATTTTAATGATTTATTCATTTACTGATTCACTAAGACTTGGAGAATGGAATGGATTTACATTTAAATTATATGGTGATTTAATCGATAATAAAGAACTTATGAAGGCTACTCGAAACACATTAATAATTGCGTTATCGAATGCGACAGTATCTACTATTTTAGGTACGATTGGAGCCTTAGGTGTTTATTATTCTAGAAGAAGAGTTAAAAAAGTTGTAGAAGCAGCTACTCAACTTCCTGTAGTTAATGCTGAAATTGTTATGGCATTATCTTTAGCAGTTGTATTTAAGAGTTTAAATACAAGTTATAGTTTTGGAACATTACTACTTGGACATATGGTTTTAACTGTAGCTTTCGTTTATTTAAATGTTAAACCTAAGTTAGTTCAAATGGATCCGAATATTTATGAAGCTGCACTTGATTTAGGATCTACTCCTCGTCATGCTTTATTTAAAGTAGTGCTACCTGAAATACTTCCTGGTATTTTCTCTGGATTCTTAATTGCAATGACATTATCGTTAGACGATTTTGTTATTACTCAATATTTAAAAGAACCATCATTTGAAACTATTTCTACATACATTCAAAAAATTGTTGTAAAACACCCAATTCCAGCTGAAGTTAGAGCTTTAAGCACTATTATTACTTTAGTAGTATTTGTTGTTGTAATTGGAGTAACTGTTTATAATAATAAACAAGTTACAAAAACTAAACGTTTTAAGGGGGCTAAATAAATGAAAAAGATATTTTTAGCTTACTCTTTATTAATTATTAGTTTATTAGTATTTGTTCCAAGTGTAAATGCTCAAGAAAGTTTTACTGGAAGAACTCTTACTATTTATAATGTTGCTGATTACATTTCTACAAATGATAGCGATTATGTAGATTTAATTGAAAAATTTGAAGAAGAATATAATGTAACAGTTAACTATTATACTTATGATACAAATGAAACAATGTATAATCAATTTAAACTTCAAAAAGAAGGTACATATGATTTAGTATGTACATCTGATTATATGATTCAAAAAATGATTAAAGAAGATTTAGTAATTCCTTATGATGATTTAGCTACAGCTGTTCCTAACTACGCTAAATATGCATCAGGTACTTTAAGAAATAAATTAAAGAATATGACCGTTCTTAAAGGAGATGAAATTGTAAATCTTGATGAATATGCAGTTGGTTACATGTGGGGAACTTTAGGAATTGTCTACAATCCTGATGTAATAGATAGAGCTGATGTTGAATCATGGGATGCTTTTTATGATGAAGATTATAAAAATTTAATCTCTATTAAAAACTCTATTCGTGATGCCTTTGTTGTTGGTGTTATGCATTCTTACAGCAAAGAAGCTGATTTTATTGAATTAAAAAATAATTATATCAATAATCCTAATGAAATAAACAAACAAAAATATAATGAGAAAATTCAAAACATTTTTGATTTAAATGGATCTGAAGAAGAAAATTTACAAAAGATTGCTAGAGTTAAAGAAAAATTAATCAATTTAAAAGAAAATATTTTTGGTTTTGAAGTTGACTCTGGTAAAAATGATATTGTATCAGGTGATAAGATTCAAATGAATTTAGCTTATTCTGGTGATGCTGTATTTTCTATCGGTGAAGCTGAAAAAGTCGGTAAAACTTTAGAATATAGTGTGCCACTTGATGGATCAAATATTTGGTATGATGCTTGGGTATTACCTAAAGGATCTACAAATAAAGATTTAGCTTATGAATTTTTAAATTTCTTATCTGACCCTAAAAATGCTTCAGACAATATGGATTATATTGGATATACGCCATACATTGTTGGTGATGATATTTTCACATTAACTGGTTCATGGTATGGAGCAACAGATTTTTGTATTACTTCAAATTATTATGAATACGTAGAAGAAGACGACTTTGGTGGAGAAATGGTTATCTTCAATAATGAGTTATTTACTTGTATTAAAGATAAACCAAGTGATTTATTAGTTGATCCTACTAACGAAGAATATTTTGAAAGCTGTGAGTATTCTGAAAATGAAACATATTTTTACGGAGATATGGTTAGTTATAATGGAACAATATATAATTGTATTACAGAAAATGAAGATGGAACTTCAGCATTTATACTTGATATAAACGCTTGGGAAGAAGTTGAACCATATAATCTTGAGTTTTTATTTTCTGGAACGCTTACAGAAGGGCGTAGAGCATTAGTTTATCCATATCTTGGATGTTTAAATTCTTTACAAACACAATATCCTTCTGAAGAAATAATCGCTAGATGTGCAATTATGAATGACTTCGGAACTTATAACGAAAATGTTGTTATTATGTGGGGGCAAGTTAAAGCTTATACAAATATGTTACCTGTGTATATTTTCTTAACATTATTTGCTTTAATTGTAATTGTTTCTTTTACGTTTGTAATTGTTAGAAGAAGAATGATTTATAATTTCAAAAAAAATCTAAAATAGACTATAAGACTTATCTTTTTAGGTAAGTCTTTTGTTTTGAAAAAAAGTTTAAAAAAAGTTATAATATTATAAATAAAAGTTATTATTTCATGTGTTATATAGGTGAATAAGATGGAAATCAATAAAAAAATTTTGAACAAGTTAAAAGAACGAGATAATGATACTTTTGAACTTGTTTATTATGAATACAAAGATTTAGTATATTTTGTTGCATATAATATTTTAAAAAATTCATTTGATACAGATGAACTTGTTCAAGATGTATTTATTAAAATGTTAAAAGAACTTGATAAATTCGATGGAAGATTCTTTAAAGCTTGGCTTTTAAAAATGACTAAAAATTTAGCCTTAAATAAATTAAGAACTCTTAATAAAGAAGATATTATTGAAGAAAATGAGGTTGAATTTATTAAATCTAATGATGAACTTAAACAAAGAGATTATTTATTAGAATTAGAAGAAATACTTGATGAAAAAAGTTTCAAAATTGTCGTTTTACATTTAGTTTATGATTTGAAACATCGCGAAATTGCTGAATATCTTGATTTACCACTTGGAACTGTATGTTCATTATATAATATATCAATGAAAAAGATTAAATCTATTTATAAGAAAGGAGGAAATAGATAATGCGTCAATTAAAGAAAATCCTTAAAGAACAATACTATATTGAAGCGCCAGATCAACTTAATCAAATTAAATCACAAGTTGAATTGAAATCATCTAAAACCTCTATTTATCAGGAACTTAAATCAAAGAACTTTTATTTAAAACTTACTACAGTTTTCTCTGTTGTTATTGTTGTATTGTTAGGTATGTTAGTAATTAATAATTATTTTTCTAATCAAAATTACATGGCAGAACTAGACTCTAAACAAGAACTAGTAAACTCAATTTTTAGAGATAGAGTAAAAGAAGAAAATATCGAGAACATAGAACAAGTAGGAAGATTACTTCCGCTTGATGATGAAGAAATTGTTCATTTCGTAATGGTGTTTAGTGAATTAGAATTTAAGAAACCTCACTCAGGACCTGATTTAGAAAATAGGGAATATTTCGAATACATTATTACTTTTAAAGATGATTCGAATTTCTCAGTAACATTCTACGAAAATAACTATATTAAAATAGTATTAAATAAACAAGTATATTATTTCTACGAAGCTAATTCGTATAATAAAATAATGTAACAAGTTTCACCCCTTAGGCATATGTTATACTAAGGGGTGTTTTTATTTGAATATAAATAAAGCTTTAAATTTTATTTCTGAAAATAATATTTCTCCACAAGAAGTATTTAAATTAGTAGAAAAGGTAAAAAACTTAGATCTATCAAATGAAGCAAACATTAGAAGTGTAATTAGAGATGTATCAAAACTTGCTGGAAAACCAATCGATAAAAATAAAGAAAACTATATTGTAAAAGAAATTATGAAAAACGGTATCTCTGACAATTTATTTAATTATCTATAAGAAGTGACCAATAGGTCGCTTTTTAGCGTTTAAATTAATATTTATCCATCATAATTTGTTTCGAACGCTTATGCGAGGGCTCTAATATAAAACATTTGACAAGCAATAAAAAAATATGATATAATATTCCTATAATTTTTATAAGGATGGTGAATTTACCTTGTTACCACTCAGGTCGATAATGTTTGGATTATTTTTAAACGGAGCTAACGCTGATCCAACATTAATTACAATTATAGTTATTGCTCTAATATTTTTAATAATGTGCTCTGCATTTTTCTCTTCATGTGAAACAGGGTTTTCAACTGCAAACCAATTACGATTAAAAACATTCCTTGAAGAAAAAAGAAAAGGAGCCAAAAAAGCACTGTATATTACAGAAAATTACGATCGTACATTGTCAACAATTTTAGTTGGGAATAACTTAGTAAATATTGCAGGTACAACTATAGCCGCAATTTTATTTAATAGAATTATTCCTGGAGAAGCTCTTGCCAATGTTTTAAATACCGTAATTATGACAGTATTGATTTTAATCTTTGGTGAAATTTTACCTAAGACTATTGCAAAAGCAAATCCTGAAAAATTTGCATTACGTTTTTCTGGATTACTTTATGTTTTAATGAAGATTCTTTATCCAATTGTTGTTTGCTTTATGGCACTACAAAAACTTGTATCACGTAAAAAAGGTGAACAAATAACAATGACTGAAGAAGAGTTAGAATCTATCATTGATACAATGGTTCAAGAAGGTGAAATTGATGACGAAGATGCTGAATTAATGCATGGAATGATTGAATCAAACTATAGAACAGTTTATGATATCATGGTTCCACGTGTTGATATGATAGCAATTAAACTTGGTATGTCTATAGAAGAAATCAAAAATATTTTCTTTCAATACAAATTTTCAAGAGTTCCTGTATATAAAGAAGATAAAGATAATATTATTGGTATTTTAAATGAGAGAGATTTCTTTGAAGCTTTAATTGAACAAAGAGAAATAGATATAGAAAAAATGATTTCTAAACCTTTATATGTATCTTTAAGTATGAAGTCTGATGACTTAATTAGAAAGATGCAAAAAGAAAAGAAACATTTTGCCATCGTAACTGACGAATATGGTGGAACTGATGGAATTGTTACATTAGAAGATGCTATTGAAGTTATTACTGGTGAAATATACGATGAACATGATGAAGTGGAAGAAGAAGAAATTAAAAAACTTGAAGATGATTCTTATTTAATTGATTCTGAAATGTCACTTGATGATTTATTTGAATTATTAAAATTAGGACAAACTCCTGAAAGTAGATACTCAGATGTGGGTGGATTTATCTACGGTTTAGCAGATGAATTACCTGAAATTGGTCAAACACTAGATTATAAAACAGCTATATATAAACAAGATGAAGATGGTATGACCGAAGAGTTCTTTTTAAATCTACACTTTACAATAACTGATGTTGTTGAAAGAAGAATTAAACAAGTTAAATTAGAAATTAGCGAAATTAATCCAGAAGAATCTGATGATTCTAAAGATGAAGATTTAAAAGAAGAATAATTTGTTATATAAGGTGGTACATTGATACTGCCTTTTTTTATAAATAAAAGGGAGGAAAAAATATGAAAAATTCTTTAACAAAACAACAGAAAAAAGAAATTTTAGAAATTCTTTTATCTACTGGTGGAGAATTTGCTGAAGTATTTATGGAAGATACTACATCTGAAACATTAGAGATGTATTCTGGAAATATTTCAAGATCAGATGTTTCTCAAACTAGTGGAGCAGCTGTTAGAATTATAAAAAATAATGTGGAAGTAAATACGTCTGTTACAGATTATAGTTACGAAAATTTAATTAAAGTAGCAGATGAACTTTCAAAATCATTTGATGGAGAAAAAACTACTGAAGTAAGTGAATTCAAAGAAATTAAAATTCCTGAATATGTAAAAGTTGTTAAACCTTGTAAAGGAGATAACTCTGAAGAACTTGCAATTATGGAAGAAATCACTAGAGGTGCTAAAGATTATAGTGATAAAGTAGTACAAGTTCAAGTTGTTTTCTGGAAAAAAATCCAAGATATGGAAGTTTTTGCTAATGATGGAACAAACGTTGCTGACCATAGAAATAATATGCGTGTAAGTGGTGTTGCAATCGCAAAAGATGGAGATAAGATGCAAAGTAATCATGCTTCTCACGGACGTAACGCCGGAATGGAAATGTTTGATGGATTTGATGCTTATGCATTTGGTCAAAAAATCGCAAGAGACGCTGTTTTAATGCTTGATGCTATTGACATGCCTGGTGGAGATATTCCTGTAGTAATCGATAATGGTTTTGGAGGAGTTATTCTACATGAAGCTTGCGTACACGGATTAGAAGCAACATCTGTAGCTAAAGGTTTAAGTGTGTTCTGTGGTAAACTTGGTGAAAAAATTGCAAGTGATATTGTTAATGCAGTTGATGAAGGTGTTTCAGAAGGTGAATGGGGTTCAATCAACGTAGATGATGAAGGAACTGTATCTCAATACCGTACATTAATTGAAAATGGTGTTTTAAAATCATATTTAGTTGATAAACGTAATTCTAAAATTATGAATCATCCTATTACTGGTTCTTCACGTCGTCAAAGTTATAAATTCCAAACTACTTCACGTATGACTAATACATATTTTTTACCTGGTAAAGATAAATTCGAAGATATTATTGCAAGTGTTAAGTATGGATTATATGCTAAAGAAATGGGTGGAGGAAGTGTAAGTCCATCTACAGGAGAATTTAACTTTGCTGTTAATGTTGGTTATTTAATTGAAGATGGAAAAATTACAAAACCTGTAAAAGGTGCTACACTTGTTGGTTCTGGTAAAGACGTACTTTTAAGAGTTGAAATGATTTCAGATAATTTAGCTCATGCTCAAGGTATGTGTGGTTCTATGAGTGGAAGTGTTCCAACAAACGTAGGACAACCTACAATTAAACTATCTCATATGGTAGTTGGTGGAAAAGGAGGTAACTAAGATGGATTTAAAGAAATTAATTAATCGTGGAATTGAACTTGGACTTTCTGAAATTGAAATTTATTCAAGTGAAAGTTTAAATAAAAACATTAAAGTTGAAAATGGTAGATTAGATTCGTTAAATACAAAAGTAATCTCTGGTCATTCTATTCGTGGTAAATATAACGGTAAAATGGGATATGTTTATTATGAAAATATTACAGAAGATATGTTTGATGAAATCATCAATAAAATTATCTTAAATGCAAAAATGATCACATCAAATGAAGAAGAAATTTTATTTGATGGTAATGCTGAATATCAAGAAGTAATTAACGAACCAACAAATGCAAATAGTTATACTAATTTAGATAAAACAAATTTACTTATTGAACTTGAAGGAAAATTAAAAGAAGTAGACTCACGTATTGTTAAAGTTGCTCATAACAGCTATATGGAAAATGTGTCAACAACAAGAATTATTAATTCAAAAGGATTAGATTTAAAACGTGAACTTGCTTATTTAGGTGCTGTATGTGGTGTCTTAGCATTTGAAAATGGTCAAAGCACTGTTGGTTATTCTCAAAGCATTGCTAAAGATTTTAGTAAAATCGATAAAGATTTACTTATTAAAGAATCTACTAGCACTGCATTAAATGCATTAAATGCTGGTAGCGCAAAAACTGGTTTTTATGAAACTGTATTAAATAGAGATTGTATGTCACAATTATTAAGTGCATTTACTGGGATTTTTTCTTCAGAAGCAGCACTTAAGAAAATGACTAAATTAATTGGTAAGGAAGGAGAAAAAATCTTTGGTGATAATATCACAATTACTGAAGATCCATTCCATCCAAACGCAGTTGCAAAAATCAATTTTGATGATGAAGGTTATCCAACAAAAACTAAAAACATTGTTGAAAATGGAGTATTTACAACATTCCTATACAATTTAAAAACTGCTCAAGTATTTGGTAAAAAATCTACTGGTAACGGATTTAAAGCAGGAACATCAGCTCCTGTAAGAGTTTCAACTACTACTGTTTATTTACAACCAGGTCAAAGAACAGAAGAAGAATTAATCGCTTCAATTGAAGATGGAATTTATATTACAGATATTTCAGGTCTACATGCTGGTCTTGATATTATTAGTGGAGATTTTAATGTTCAATCTTCTGGTAGATTAATTAAAAACGGAAAACTTGCTGATGCTGTAACTTTATTTGTTGTATCTGGTAACTACTATGAAATGATGAATAATGTTGTTGAAATTGCAAATAATTTAGAAGAAACATTATCAGGAACTCATGCTCCTAGTGTTAAAATTTCTAAACTTGCAATATCTGGAAAATAATAAAACTTAGGCACTTTGTTACTTAAACAAGGTGTCTTTCTTTTTTAAACCCTTCCTAGAGAAGATGAAAAAAATTTAATCTACATTTATCAATTTCAAACTCTAAAAATTGCAAGTTAATAATAAAAAAATATTTTTATAGACCGATTTTTAGTTGTTGTTTATTTAAAAATACATTTTTATTTAAAAAATTCTATATTTCATAATTCACTTTAACATTTTAATAAGTTTTATGTGAATATTTTGTTATTTTTTGTTTTTATGTGTAATTTTAGAGCAAGCAAAACGCTTGATTTGAGTTTTATTTTGAAATATAATATTTCAAAATCGAAAAAATAGAGTCTATCTTTGGTAAAAAGGGTAGGGCTCTTTCTTTTCCCCAAAAAAACAAAAATACGAAAGGATAACCATTATGATTAAACAAATTATAAAAAGAGACGGTAGAAGAAGAAAATTTGATGCTAGAAAAATCAATGCTGCTATTTATAAAGCACAACTTGCATGCGGTCAAGACGATATTGCAACAGTTGATATGATTACTGAAAAGGTTGTCCAAGTATTAGAAAGTATATACGACAATAAAACACCTAACATTGAAAACGTTCAAGACATCGTTGAAAAAGTACTAATTGAAAGCGGTGAAACAGATGTAGCTAAGGCATATATTTTATATCGTGCTGATCGTAATAAAGTCCGTGAACGTAAAAGTAATTTAATGCAATCACTTTATAACATAACTTTTAAACACTCAGAACATGATGATAATAAACGTGAAAACGCAAATATCAACGCAGATACTGCAATGGGTATTATGTTAAAATATGGTAGTGAATCTGCAAAAAGATTCTATCTTAATGATTTAATTAAACCAGAATATTCACTTGCTCACTCTAATGCAGATATCCATATTCATGATTTAGATTTCTATGCATTAACTATGACTTGTTGTCAAATTGATTTAATTGAATTATTTAAAGACGGTTTTTCAACAGGAAACGGATTTATTCGTGAACCTAATGATATTAGAAGTTATGCTTCATTAGCATGTATCGCAATACAAGCAAACCAAAATGATCAACATGGTGGTCAAAGTGTTCCTAACTTTGATTACGCCATGGCTCTTGGAGTTAGAAAAACTTATCGTAAATTATTAGCCGCAAATGTTGTAAAAGTACTTGCTGTGTTAGGAATTGAAGTTCAAAAAGAAGATGTTAAAAAAATGATTTCTGATATCGAAGATCAATTTGATACTACATTTACAATGGATAACACTCGTATGCAAGATGAATTGTTTACTAGAATTAAAACTACATTTGGTGCAATTCCTGGTAAATCATATGAAATCATTCTAAAATCTGCTCACGATGAAACAAGACATGCAACATTCCAAGCAATGGAAGCATTAGTTCATAACTTAAACACAATGCATTCAAGAGCAGGAGCTCAAGTTCCATTTAGTTCATTAAACTATGGTACTGATACATCTGTTGAAGGTAGAATGGTTGTTGATTGCTTACTTGATGCGACACTTGATGGTTTAGGAAATGGTGAAACACCTATTTTCCCTATTCAAATTTATAAAGTTAAAGAAGGTATAAACTATAATCCAACTGATCCAAACTACGATTTATTTAAAAAATCAATGTATGTTTCTTCAAAAAGATTATTCCCTAACTTCTCATTCTTAGATGCACCTTATAATTTACAATACTATAAACCTGGTGATTATAAGACAGAAATTTCATATATGGGATGCAGAACACGTGTTATGGGAAATGTATATGATCCAACAAATGAAATTACAACAGGTCGTGGTAACTTAAGTTTCACTTCAATCAACTTACCAAGAATTGCTTTAAAATTAAAGAAACAATATAAAAATTCTTTATCATATGAAGAATTAATGTCTAAATTCTATGCTGAATTAGAAAGACTATTAGAATTATGTGCAGGTCAATTACTAGAAAGATTTGAAATTCAAAAATCTAAGAAAGTCTATAATTTTCCATTCCTAATGGGACAAGGTATTTGGCTTGGAAGCGACAAATTAGATAAAAACGATGAAATTGCAGAAGTAATTAAACACGGTACTTTAACAGTAGGATTTATTGGTCTTGCTGAAACTTTAAAAACATTAATTGGTGTTCACCATGGAGAATCTAAAGAAGCTCAAGAATTAGGACTTCAAATTATTGGCTTTATGAGAAAGAAAATGGATAGTTATGCTCAAAAACATAAGCTTAATTTCTCTTTAATCGCTACTCCAGCAGAAGGTTTATCTGGAAGATTCGTTAAAGCTGATAAAGAAGTATTCGGAATCATTGAAGGTATTACTGATAAAGAATTCTACACAAATTCATTCCATGTACCAGTATATTATCCAATTTCAGCTTACGATAAAATTAAAATTGAAGGTCCTTATCATGCATTAACTAATGCTGGACATATTTCTTATGTTGAAGTTGATGGTGACGTTGCTAAAAATACAGAAGCATTCGAATCAATTATTCGTTGTATGAAAGAAAATGGTGTTGGATATGGTTCAGTTAACCACCCAATCGATAGAGACCCAGTTTGTGGATATAACGGAATTATCGACAATGTATGTCCTAAATGTGGTAGAGAAGAAAATGGTATTAAATTTGATAGAATTCGCCGTATTACTGGATACTTAGTTGGTACATTAGATCGTTTCAACAACGCAAAACGTGATGAAGTAGAACATCGTGTTAAACATTTAAGCGCGGTTGATTTCAATGAATAATACAGAAATTAGATTATCAGGTTACATTCTTGAATCTATTGTAGACGGGCCAGGTATTAGAACTGTGGTATTTACTCAAGGATGTCCACATAAATGTATTGGATGTCATAATCCAAAAACACATCCGTTTGATAAAGGTAGAGTCTTACCAATTAAAGAAATTGTTAATTTATTAATTTCAAATCCTCTAAGCAGTGGTTTAACTATAAGTGGAGGCGAACCTTTCGTTCAACCAACAAGTGTTTTATCATTAATTAAAGAATATAAACGTTATAAACCAAATCATAATATTATCATTTATTCTGGTTACACTTATGAACAATTAATTAAAATGAATAATAAAGCTATAGATGATATATTAAATTTAACTGATTATTTAATTGATGGACCATTTATAGAAAATTTGAAAGATTTAACGTTACATTTTAGAGGTAGTAAAAACCAAAGAATTATCGATTTAAAAAAATCTACAATTAATAATATTATAGAAGTAGAACTATAAAAAATTAAGCACTATTTGTTTGTATAAATAGTGCTTTTTTAAATGATTAATGTTATAATATACTTAGTGAGGTAAATAATATGATTCTATCAAATAATATAAATATTGAACAAAATATTTTAACTTTAGCAATTTTATTTCTTTTATTAATAATTACTTCAATTCCATTTATTATAGGAATTGTTAGAAATACAATTAATATAAATGGAAATAATGAATTTATATTAAAAAGCAAACGTTTAAAACACATAATTATTATTGTACAATTAGTTATACTTTTTGTATCATTATCAGCAATAACTGTTAGTTCATATTTAGTATTAGTTTCTTATATTTTTTCAATAGTAACTATTTTCTTATATGGAAAACAAAATAAATATTTTAACGAGAATAATAAGTTTAAAATGATATTAATAATCATTCAGTTTTTACTTGCTACAATGATGACTGTAACAAACCGTGATCCTAGTTATCCGGTTGATAATTTATCTTTAGCAGCTGTAGTAATTTTTATATTTTCGATTATTTTTATTGCTGTTGAGATACTTCAAATTTTTACAATTAAAAAAATCTCAAGTAAAACAGTAATAACTAATAAAAAATATTATCCTATAGGATTTTTAAATAGAAAACAATTAGTTATTTATATTTGTTTTTGTATTTTCTGTTTAGCTATTTTTATTGTCCCTTATTGGATTAATCCATCTAAATATGATTTTAAATATGTTTTAATTTGGTTTTCACTTTTTATAATTGCTATATTTATTTATAATGTAATTTTACAATCATTTGTTAATTTAAAACCTTTTAAAGAATATATGAAAACACTTGATTATAAAAAACTAAATATAAAGGTAATTTCAATATTATCAAATAATAAAATTCATCCAGAATATAAAAACTATTTATCAATGATTTACTTAAATATTGTTTTATCTCATGACATAGATTATTATAAAGAATTAAGACAAAGTATATTTAAACCAACAAATAAAGCATACTTAAAAAGTTATGATTTCTTAGATGTAAATGTCTTATTATCAAAAGAAGAATATAATATTAAATATCAAGAGCTTATAGTAAAATATTCTAAAGATCAAGCTATTTTAAATAGATTGAATAATTTCAATAATTTAATGGACATTTTTCATAATGGTAATTCGAATGTTGATATCGATAAATTAGTACCTATAAAAGAAGATGTTTTACATACTGTAATGATGAATAAATTCTATAAAGCAATTAATACTTTCTATATTGAACCAGAAAAATTCGAAACATTAAGAAAAGATTTTATTAATGCTTATCCAGAGTTTAAAACATTAATTGAAATTTTAGAGTCTAAAAGTGTCTAACAAAAGACACTTTTTTTCATATAATAATATGGTGATATAATGACGCTTATTATTGGTAAAAAAGATGATACTAGATTAAATTTAATTGAAAGTGCTATACCTAATAGTATGATAATTTACAACTATTGTAAAATAAAAAATTTCGCAAGATCAAATGTTATTTTTAATATTATAATTCCTTATGAAAAGATATTAAAAAACGGATTTATTGAAAATACCGAAATATCATTAGATGAACTGTTATTACAATTAAAAGTATTAAAAATTGAATATGGAAATATTTATAATAATTTAATAATGAAAAATGTTATGAATACTTATCATGTAAAAGTAACCTTTAACCCAAATTACAGCAAATGAGATAATCATTTATCCATTAAATTTATCTCGAACGCTATAAAATCGATTTTACAAAAAAATATTATGTTAATTAAATATTCTAAATAATAGCAAAAAAAATAAAAATAGTGTATAATTTTATAATAAATGTATAAATTAAAATATTAAAGAACGGAGATAATTTCAATGATACCTTCACGTAATGAATTACTTAAAAGACAAAAACGTATTCGTAACTTTTCTATCATCGCTCATATTGATCATGGAAAAAGTACACTTGCTGACCGTATTCTAGAAAAGACTAAAACAGTAGATGAACGTGAAATGAAAGAACAACTACTTGACTCAATGGATTTAGAACGTGAACGTGGAATCACTATTAAATTAAATGCCGTTGAATTAGAATATAAAGCTAAAGATGGAGAAACTTATATTTTCCATTTAATTGACACTCCAGGTCATGTTGACTTCACATATGAAGTATCAAGAAGTTTAGCTGCCTGTGAAGGAGCTGTTTTAGTTGTTGATGCTGCTCAAGGAATTGAAGCTCAAACATTAGCTAATGTTTATCTTGCTGTAGATAATGATTTAGAAATTTTACCATTAATTAATAAAATCGATTTACCTGCTGCAGATCCAGATAAAGTGAAAAAAGAAATAGAAGATGTAATAGGATTAGATGCTAGCGAAGCAGTACTTGCTTCAGCTAAATCAGGTATTGGAATTGATGAACTTTTAGAACAAATTGTTGAAAAAGTTCCTTGTCCAAAAGGAGATCCTGATGCTAAAGTTGAAGCTTTAATATTCGATTCCTATTACGATGTTTATCGTGGTGTTATTCCAAGTGTTAGAATTGTAAATGGTACAATTAAAGTTGGAGATAAAATCAAGATGATGGCTACTGGAGCAGTATATGAAGTTGTTGAGCTAGGTGTTACAACTCCTAAAGAAAAGAAACGAGATTATTTAACTGTCGGAGATGTTGGTTACATTGCATGTTCAATTAAAGATGTTAATCATGTTTCTGTTGGGGATACAATTACAGTAATTGGAAATGAAACTCCTAATCCACTACCTGGTTATCGTAAGTTAAACTCAATGGTATATTGCGGTTTATATCCAGTTGAAACAAATAAATATAATGATTTAAAAGATGCTTTAGATAAATTAAAACTAAATGATGCGGCTCTTAACTATGAGCCTGAAACATCTCAAGCTTTAGGATTTGGGTTTAGAACTGGTTTCTTAGGATTACTTCATATGGATGTAATTCAAGAAAGAATTGAAAGAGAATTTGGTATTGATTTAATTGCCACTGCACCAAGTGTAGTATATCATGTAAACTTAACTGATGGAACACAAATCAAAATTGATAACCCATCATTAATGCCTGAAGTTGTAAAAATTAAATCAATCGAAGAACCATATGTTAATGCAACTATCATGGTTCCTAAAGAATTTGTTGGTTCAATTATGGAACTTTGCCAATATAAAAGAGGAACATTTATCAATATGTCTTATATTGATGATAATCGTGTTTCACTTCACTACAACATCCCTCTTTCTGAAATTGTTTATGACTTTTTTGATAAACTTAAATCAACTACAAAAGGATATGCTTCACTTGATTACGAATTAAAAGGATATCAACCATCTAGCTTAGTTAAAATGGATATTTTATTAAATGGTGATAGAGTTGATGCATTAAGTGCAATCGTACATAAAGATTTTGTATATCAAAGAGGAAGAGCTTTAGTACAAAAATTAAGAGGTTTAATTCCAAGACAAATGTTTGAAATCCCTGTTCAAGCAGCTGTAAATAATAAAATTATTGCTCGTGAAAATATTGCTGCATTACGTAAAGATGTTTTAGCTAAATGTTATGGTGGAGACGTTTCTCGTAAAAAGAAATTATTAGAAAAACAAAAAGAAGGTAAGAAACGTATGAAACAAGTGGGAAGTGTTGAAATTTCCCAAGATGCTTTCTTAGCAATTCTTAAAGTAGAAGACTAAGATGGAAAAAGAAAAAATAGGATTATATATCCATATTCCATTTTGTAAAAAAATTTGTAATTATTGCGATTTTCCTAAAAGAGTATCAAATATAGAAAATCAAGAAAAATATATTAACTCTTTAATTAAAGAATTAAATTCTGTAAAGACACTTCTTCAAAAATATACGATTAAGTCAATTTATATTGGTGGAGGCACTCCTACAAGCGTTCCAAATAAATTATTAAGACAATTACTAAGCTCAATCGCTCAAAATTTAGTTACTGATGATTTAATTGAATATTCTATTGAAGCAAATCCAGAAGATATTAATGAAGATTTAATTAAAACAATAAAAGAATATTCTATAAATAGACTAAGTATTGGTGTACAAAGTTTCAATTCTAAAGTTCAAAAAATTATTAATCGAAATTGTAATTATAAAGATTTATTAGAAAAAATTAATTTATTACACAAACATGATTTTTATAACATTAATTTAGATTATATGTACAATATCTTAGATTTAACTAATGATGAATTATTAAAAGATTTAGACTTATTTATTTCACTTAAACCAACTCATATTTCAGCATATAGTTTAATTCTTGAAGAAAAGACTGTACTTCATCATCTATATTTGAATAATGAATATAATCCAGTTGATCCCGATAAAGAAGCAGATGCTTATTATTTAATTCAAAATCATTTACAAAAAAATGGTTATATTCAATATGAAATTAGCAACTTTTGTCAAAAAAATCATAAATCACTTCATAATATAATATATTGGAGTAATGAAAGATATTTAGGAATTGGTCTTAGTAGTAGTTCATATTTAGAAAATTATCGTTTTTCTAATACAACTGATTTAAATGAATATTTTAAATTTGCTAATTCATTAGGAAATATTAAAACAGTTGATGAACTTATTAATAATGTTTCATATGTTGAAAAAGTAAATGCTAAAGAAGAAGTAGAGTATCAAATTATAACTAATTTAAGAATGTGTGAAGGAATTAATTTGTTAAATTTCAAAAAAAGATTTGGTTTTGATTTCTACGAATCTAATCCTACAAATATTAAGTGGTTAGTTGATAATGAATATTGCACTTTAACAGAAGATGCCTTTTATATACATA
>JBGVCU010000037.1:0-85635 GCA_045119035.1 Bacilli bacterium
TGATTTCATGAGGAATTCGTGATATAATAACCATAGATCTAAATCCTTTCTGATAAGTTTTTTTGTGGTTATTAAAATTATATCAGGGTTTAGATCTTTTTTCAATTATGAAAGTCTCACATCAATTGTAACACAACAAGACAATACTTTTATTCTAGACTACTATATTTGAAAAAATATGAAAAATAGTGTATAATTAAGAAAAAAGGAGTTGATCGTATGAAATTTATTTCATGGAATGTTAATGGACTTCGTGCTCAAATAAAAAAAGGATTTGAAGATTTTCTACATCAAGAAGAAGCAGATTTTTATTGTATTCAAGAAACAAAAATGAAACGTGAACAGTTAGAAAAAGAGTTTCATGGCTATTATCATTTTTTTAATTCAGCAGTAAGACCAGGTTATTCTGGAACATTAATTCTAACAAAACATCAACCACTTAATATATATTTAGATTTTTCAAAATATAAAGAAAATATTCATAATGATGAAGGTAGAGTTATAACATTAGAATATAAGAATTTTTATTTAGTTAATGTATATGTACCTAATTCAGGAAATGAATTAAAAAGATTAGATTATAGAATGAGTTTTGATAAAGATTTTTGTGATTACTTAAATTTTCTAAGAAAAGAAAAAAATGTAATTATTTGTGGAGATTTAAATGTAGCTCATCAACCAATTGATTTAAAAAATCCTAAGACAAATACTAAAAATGCAGGCTTTACTTTAGAAGAAAGAATGGGATTTAGTGAATTATTATATACTGGGTTTGTAGATACATTTAGACATTTATATCCAACAAAAATTCAATATTCATGGTGGAGTGCAAGATTTAACGCAAGACTTAACAACGTAGGATGGAGAATTGATTATTTTGTTGTAAATAAAGAAGCTATCTCTAAAGTAAAAGATGCTTTTATTTTAGATAATATCTATGGTAGCGACCATTGTCCTGTAGGAATTATATTTGATGAAAAACTATAATTTACTTCAAGCAAAAACACTTGCTGAAGTTTCAAATGATATTTTATCTATTGGTGAAAGAAAAGAACATAGTCTTCATCGTATTATTAAATATATGATTGATCCTACATCACTCAATCATGAAAAAAAGATATCTAATAAAATTGTAGATATCTGTATTGATAATAAAATATATGAAATTCAGACTAAAGCATTTCATAATTTACGAAGCAAACTTGATGTTCTTTTAGATAATTATGAAGTAACTATAATATATCCATGTATAATTCATAAAACAATAATAAAATTTGATGAAAATGGAGAAGTTTTATTTATAAGAAAATCTCCTAAAAAAGGTAAAGTTATTGAATTTTTACATGAATTATATAATATTAAGCAATATATCTTACATCCTAATTTAAAATTCGAATTATTATGTTTTGATATTGAGGAATATCAACAACAAATTGAACCTACTTTTAAAAATAAAAGAGGTAAAATTAGAGTTGATCAAGTTCCAAATAACTTGATAGATGTTATTGATATTAGTAATATAGATGATTTTTTAAAAATTATTCCAGTTTTTAATAAAAGATTTACTTATAAGGATTTTGTTAAAGTTTCAAAAGTTAGTAAAAAGAAATCTTCATTCATATTTAGTTTAATTAAATATTTGAATATATATGTTCAAGTAGATAAAATTGGTAATCAATATATATATGAAATGAAAAAAAGTTGTTAGTATAACTAACAACTTAAGTATTTATCTAGCTTTTTCTAAGGCTCTAGCTAATTGATCAGCACAACTTGTAGGACGTGGTCCACAAGTATTACCTTTTAAGATTTCGATTGCTTTATCACAGTCGAATCCTTCTAGTATTTTACTAATTGCTTTTAAATTTCCAGGACATCCTCTTTCGAAACTTAAATTAGTAATTTTATTATCATCAGTAATATCAAAAGATATTTTTTGGCAACAAACATTTTCTGGTTTATAATCTACATGCTTCATAATATACCTCCAAATTTATATATATTATACTTTATAATCTAACTTTTTACAAATAAATCACTTTAGAAAGGAAAACATTATGATCTATTTTGATAACGCCGCAACAACAAAGACATCACAAATTGTTTTAGATATATACAATAGAACAGCAAGTGAATGTTGGTTTAATGCTTCTAGTCCTCATATGCTTGGGACAAAAGCAAATAATTTATATAATAAAGCAAAATCTTTAGTAACAAAAAATTTAAATACAACAAATCATAATGTAATTTTCACAAGTGGTGCCACTGAAGCAAATAATATTGCTATATATGGTATTTGTAATAAATATGCTAACCAAAATGCAAGAATTATAACATCTAAAATTGAACACCCATCTGTTTTAAATTGTTTTAAAGATTTAGAACAAAAAGGATTTGATGTTATATATCTTAATACATTAGATGATGGAACAGTAGATTTAAATATGTTAAAAGATTCTTTAAATAATAATACTGTTTTAGTATCAATTATGTGGGTTAATAATATTATTGGTTCAATTAATAATATTAATGAAATAATAAAACTTGTTAAGCCTTATAAAAAAACTAAACTTCATATTGATGCAGTTCAAGGAATTGGTAAATTAAATATTTCATTTAACACTAATGAAGTAGATTTACTAACATTAAGCTCTCATAAAATTCATGGAATTAAAGGTGTAGGAGCGCTTGTTTACAAAGAAAACATTATTTTAGATGAATTTTTAAAAGGTTCTAATCAACAACAAGCAAAATCAGGAACAATTGATTTACCAGGGTGTGTTGCTTGTGCGAAGAGTGTTGATGAGGCTTTTAAAAATATGAATAACACAATTAATCATGTTAAAAAGATTAAAAATTATTTAATAAATGAATTAAAAACTTTAGAATATATCACAATAAATAGTGGTGAAAATTCATCACCATATATTCTAAATTTTAGCTATCATAATTTATATTCAGAAACATTGATGCATTATTTTGAAGAACATGATATATATGTTTCAATTTCATCAGCTTGTAATGATAAGCAAAGAAAACCAGAACGAACAGTATTAGAAAAAACTAAAGATCAAAATCTTGCCTTAACTTCAATTCGTTTAAGTTTTCATTTAGATAATACACTTGATGAAGCAAAAAAATTTATTGAAGTATTAAAACAATATCGAAAGTAGGACTTTATGAATCAAAATTTATATGATCACATTTTAATTAGATATGGTGAATTAAGTTTAAAAAAATCAAATAGAAAACAATTTACTCAAAAAGTAAATGACCATATCAAAAGTTCTTTAAGAAGATTTAAAGAATTAACATTTGAAAATAGAGGAATGCGTTATTATGTACATTTAAATGGTATAAATCCAACTGATGTAATTCCTTATTTAGAAAAAATTCCTGGAATCTTTTCTTTTTCCGTTGTAGCAAGAACTGCTTCAAATATGGATGATATAAAAGAACTTGCTAAAAAAATTATCTTAGAAGAGGATTATTTAGGTAAAACATTTAAAGTAGAGACAAATCGTGGAGATAAAACATTCCCACATTCTTCAATTGAAATTTCTAAAATGGTAAGTGGATTTTTATTTAAAAATATTGAAGGATTAAAAGCAGATGTACATAATCCAGATTTTACAGTTAACATTGATGTTAGAGATGAAGGGACATTTATTTTTACAAAAGTAATATATGGTATGGGTGGTTTACCTTATGGATCACTTGGTAAGGGACTTCTAATGATTAGTGGCGGAATTGATTCTGTTGTTGCTGGATACTTAAGTATAAAAAAGGGTCTAGAAATTGAAACTGTCCATTATGCATCTCCTCCATATACATCTGATAATGCTTTACAAAAAGTTGTAGATTTACTAGAAACTTTAGCTCCATATGTTAATGGTGGAAAGATTAAATTATATGTAGTTCCATTTACTGAAATTCAAGACAATATATATAAACATTGTAGAAATGATTATTGTATTACAATAATGCGTAGAATGATGTATCGTATTGGAGAAAAACTAGCAAGAAGAAGAAAATGTTTAACAATTTTAAATGGAGAAAGTGTTGGACAAGTTGCATCACAAACATTAGAAAGTATTAGTGTAATTGAAAATGTTGCTTCTATTCCTGTTATTAGACCACTTGCAATGTATGATAAAAAAGATATTATTGATATCGCTGTTAAAATTAAAAGTTTCGATATTTCAATAAGACCATATGAAGATTGTTGTACAGTTTTTGTTCCTAAACATCCTCAAATTAAACCTAAATTAGATGTTTCTATTGAAGAAGAAAATCATTTTAATTATGAAGAAATGATTGAAACAGCTGTAAATAATGTTCAAGTAATCGAAATAGATATGAATAAACATTACTCTGTATTTGAAGAAAGTGACATTCTATAATACCAAAAATTGTTAATAAAATATTTAAATAATTTTATCTAAATTGTTAATACTAATTTTGACAAGGAGGTGAAATTATGAATAATTCATCTTATAACAAAAGTAAACTTGTGGTTCCAGGTTCACAAAATGCTGTATCACAAATGAAGTATGAAATTGCTAATGAATTAGGTGTTAACCTAGGACCAGATGCAAGTGCTAGACAAAATGGTTCAGTTGGTGGAGAAATCACTAGACGTTTAGTAGCAATGGCACAAAATCAATTATCAGGTAAATAAGACTGATTAGATTTTAAAAGGAGCTAAATAATAGCTCCTTTTTATATATATCGCTTATTAAGCTATTTCTATATTCTTGCAAAATCGATAAAAAAATGTTATTATATATATAGTTTAAGTGGAGGTTAGTATGAGTAAAATAATTATTCCTGAAAATTATGAAGAAGCATTAAAACGAAAAGAAGAAGTATTAAATATAATTAATGAATATAGTATAGCTCTATTAAATGAGACAGAACTTCCTTGTTCAGAAGAAGAAATAGAATTATTACAACAAGAATATGCTTTGCTTGATGAATATGTTGAACTTACATCAACTGAAAAAGAAGCAATAAAGAAGAATGATAAAACAAAATATAATGAAGAAGTATTAGAAGATGGAACAATCAATAAAGTAGAAGTTGTTTCATTTTGGGACAAAGTAAATCCATTTATTTTTGTTTATGGAATTGTTGCAGTAATTGGTTCATTATGGTTTGCTATCCAAGGTATTGGTATTCAATTTATTAATATTTTCACTGATATGGCAGTAAAACATCAGTGGGATTTATCAACTTGGACTGATAGCCAAATCAATTGGCTTTTAGCTAGTATGGTTGTAATTTATCCAATTTTATTTGTAATTGTTTCATTTTTTGTTGCTAGATTTGCATGTAGAAATAAAGAAACAAGAAAAGTTGGTTATATTACATTACTTGTTCATTTTGTTGTAGCTGCAATTAACACTACAATTATCGTTGTTAGAATTTTAGGTTTAAATTAATGCAAGTAATTGAATCTGTAAATAATCCAAAAATAGTTGAACTAAAAAAACTTCAAGATAAAAAAACGAGACTAATTCAAAAACAGTTTTTAGTTGAAGGTTATCATTTAGTTACTGAATCTTGTAAACACAAACGATTAGATTATATTCTTTCTACTAATAAAGAAGATTTTGATAAATTTAAAACTGATGGATTTTTAGTTAACCAAAAAATAATTGATAAACTTAGTACTACAACTTCCTCTCAAGGTATTATTGGTGTTGTCAAAATTTTAGATACAACATATGATATATCAAAATATAAAAAAATTGTATTACTGGATAATATTAATGATCCAGGTAATCTTGGAACAATTATTAGAACATCTGCTGCACTTGGAATTGATGCTATTTTTACAAGTTTAGATACTGTAGATATATATAATGAAAAAGTTATAAGAGCAACTCAAGGAAGTATTTTTAAAATTCCTGTAGTAAGATGTGATTTATTAGAAATAATAAATGAATTAAAAGCAAATAATATTAAAGTATTAGCAACTTCATTAAATACAAGTAATGAAATAAAAGATATTAATAATCTAAATAAGTTTGCTATTGTTTTTGGAAATGAAGCAAATGGAGTAAGAGATGAAGTATTTAATTTAGTTGATGAAAAATTTAAAATTAAAATGTATAATGATGTCGAATCTTTAAATGTAGCAATTGCATGTGCAATCTGCATTTATCATTTATCTTAAGTAAAGGAGGATCAACATGTCTTCAAAATGGTATAAAATAGATAATGCTGGAAAGATTTTTCCAACTGTATGGAGTAAAGAAGAACGTAGCAGTTTTAGACTTAGTGCTGTTTTGAAGGATGAAGTTGATGAAAGTTTACTTAAAATAGCAGTAACTAAAGCCCTACAAAGATTTCCTACGTTTAACGTAAAACTTCGTAGAGGCTTTTTTTGGTATTATTTAGAAGCAAATAATAAAGAACCAATTATTGAAGTTGATAAAAATATCTTTAGTAAGATTACATTAAAAACCCTAGATGGATATTTATTTAAAGTAACATATTATGGAAGACGTGTTGCTATAGATATATTCCATGCTATTACAGATGGTAAAGGTGGAATGGAGTTTTTTAAATGTATTCTATATTATTATTTTGAACTTCTTGGTGGAATATTTGAAAATAAAGGCGAAATACTAACACACGAATTAGAACAGTTTTATGATGAAAAAGAAGATAGTTTCATTAGAAATTATAATAAAAAAGATATTATTAAATTCAATGAACCAAAAGTACATAAGATAAAAAATGTCAGAATGTATGGTAAAGGACGTTTTGGAGTATACCATACAATACTATCAGTTAGTCAAATTAAAGAGGTATGTAGAAAATACGATTGTACAGTAACTGAATATATATCTAGCTGTATGTTACAATCAATTTATCAAAATGAATACAATGATTTAACCAAAGATGAGATATATACTTTATTTGTTACAGTTAACGCTAGGAAATATTTCAATAGTAAGACGCTTAGAAACTTTGCTTTATTTATTAGAAGTTCATCAAAATTTAAAGATAATATGGAATTTGCTGATTTTATCGATGAATCAAAAACATTCTTTAAACGTGAACTTACCAAAGAAAGATTACAATCAAGAATTGTTCAAAATGTGAATATAGAAAAAAACTTCTTTGTTAGAGCACTACCACTATTTTTAAAAATATTAGTGATGAAAATAGGATATAAATTTCTTGCTGATGATTTGGATACAATGAATTTCTCAAATCTAGGTGTAGTAAATTGTCCGGTTGGTTTTGAAAAATATATTGAAAGATTTGAATTTATTTTAGGAGCATCGAAGTCACTTCCAATGGGAGCTACTTGTATTTCATATAATGATACCTTAGTTTATACAGCATCTTTAGCATGTTTAGAAAAAAATCTTCTTAAAAAAGTATTAGATCAATTTGTAAAAGATGGATTAGAATGTGTAATTGAAATGAATAACTTGGAGGTAGAAGATGAAAAAATGTCCGAACTGTAAAGTGTTTTTTAAATCAGAAAGAAAATCTTGTCCTTTTTGTCATAATGTATTAGATAAAATTAACGAGGATAATTCATATCAAGAATATCCAAAATATGAAATAGAAAATCCTCCTAAAAGAACTTTTTTAAAGATTTGTATTTTAGTTACTTTAATGATTATTGTTTCGACAATAACAATAAATTTACTTACAATTAATAAAGAAAATCCTGTTTATTGGTTTACTATCGTGCTAGGTGGATTGTTTTTTACTTGGATTTTAGTAGGTGTAACAATTATTTCAAAAAACAATATTGTACTTAAAATAATATTACAAGCCATTACTGTTGAACTAATTTTACATTCAATAGAAATGAATACTGAACTTCCAACAACATTTAGTTTAGTATATGTAATTCCATTTATTTTTGTTGCAATTATTTTAACATCTTCAATACTAATGTTATCAATGCCAAAAAGAGCACATAGTTATATATTATATTTAATAATAATGAGTGTATTAGGAATTATTCCATTTATTATTATTTTGGTTAAGGATTATAAACCTCTTTGGCCAAGCTTATGTTCATTATGTGTTTCAAGTGTAACAATAATAGGTATATTCTTTTTTGGATTTAGAACTTTAATTGAAGAATTAAGAAAAAAACTACATATGTAAAAAACTCCTCAAAAATGAGGAGTTTTATTATACCTTAAAGCAACTTCCACCAATAAATTCTCTAATTAAAGAATTACATGGAATACATGATTCATCATCAATTGTTTTAAAATATTTCAAATATTTAATTAATCTATTTGCTGTTAAATATTCTGGAGCAGTAACAGGTATTTCTTGAAGTGAAGCTAAAGCGTATTTTTTAAGCACACACATTTCATAAGATAGTTCAGAATTGAAGACAAAATCCGCATCTTCTTGGAATGGATAAATCCATCTAAATTCTCCATTTCTCACACTGTTCCACATAGCGATTGTTTCAGCAGCGGGACAATTTCTAAATTGTTTATCTCTTACAATTCTTCTAATTAATCTTAAGTCTGTTGTACTCATTGGTGAATGATCATCTAAATTAATTTGTGCTTGAGGAGAAATAAAGATTTTAAATTTTTGATATTTTGGAATTGAAGACGTTAATTTTTCATTTAATGCGTGGATTCCTTCAATAATAATCGGACAATTTTTATCTACACGAATACTTTTTCCATCAATTCTTTTTCCTGTATTGAAATCAAATTTAGGTAAATGAATTTCTTCACCATTAATTAATGCGAATAAATGTTCATTAAATAATTCTGTATCAAGTGTATTTATATGTTCTAGGTCAACTTCCTCTTTAGGAACACCTTGAATTTTAGATATTTCTGCTCTTGTAAAGTAGTAATCATCCATAGAAATTGTAACAGGATGAATTCCGTAGCTTTCAAGTTCAAGTTTTAATTTAGTTGAAAATGTTGTTTTTCCTGAACTAGATGGTCCCGCTATTGCAATTAGTCTGATATTTTCTATATCATCTTTTATTTTAAGAGCTAAATCATGTAACATATTATTATGTTTAATTTCACATATATTTACAAAATCAACAATTTTTTGTTCTTCAATTTTTTTATTAATTTTTGATACAGTATCACAATTAACAGTAGTAGCCCATTTATATGCTTTTTTAAGAGTTCTACCGTATGTTGATTCTTCATGAAAATGAGGAATTTCTGCATTTAATTCATATCTTGGATATTGAATTATAATACCTGGACTAAATGGTCTTATGATATAATTTTTTAAGTACCCTGTAGATGGACACATATAGCTATGTAAGTAGTTATAATATGTACCACATTGATATAAATGAACACTAGATTCAGGACGATATGCTATCATATCTAATTTATCTAACATATTTTGTTTATGATATATATCACGTGCATCTTGTAGAGGGATATTAATTCTTTCAATTGGTAAATCAGCATCAATTATTCTTTTGATTTCATGATCAATTTCTTTGTATATTGAGCTAAGAGAAACACCTTGATTTAAAACTTCACAAAAAATTGAACGTGATACGAAATAACTAAAACGAAGTTTAAGATCAGGATATAGGTTATAAAAAGCCATTGCAATAACATATCTAAGAGTAGCTTCGTAAGCTTTACCAGATTCTAGTAATTCTAATCCAAAAAATTCTAATTCGGCGTTATTGTCTTTTTCACTTAATCTTCTATTTAATTCATATATTCTTCCATTAATTTTACATACAATATATTGTTTTTTATCACCTTCAATTAAATCTAAACAACGTGTTCCTTCAATAACATTTATTAATTTATTATTTACTTTAATAGTTAACATTATGATTCTCCTTTCTTAATATTTTTATATTTGGTATTATATTATATCATTTCAAATCAAATAACGCAAGCGTTTTTATAAATTTTATATAATTATATTTTAATTAAATAAATTATCAAGAAAAATTATAGCTTAATATATATTCCCTATTTACTTGACTTTTTATTCAAAGTATGATAATATATATGTAACAGATGAGGTGAGCATGTAATGTGCTCACCTTTTATACGAATTTAAAGGAAGTAAGCTATGAAAAATTTAAATCATTTAGAACAAACAATTCATGATGTGGTAAAACCTATTTGTGAAAAAGAAAATTTAATTTTATTTTCTGTTGAAGAAGTAAAAGAAGATGGACTTAAAATTATTCGTGTATTAGTAGATGCTTTACACACTGTAGATTTAGAAGAAGTTACAAAAGTAATTGAACCACTACAAGAAATAGTAGAAAGAGATGATCTTATTCCTGATGAGTATTATTTAGAAGTATCAAGTGTTGGGGTTGAAAAACCTTTAAGAAATATTGATGAATTACAGAATTCTACAAATAAATATATATATGTTGAGTTAAAATCTATTATAGAAAATGATTCATCATGGTATGGTACACTTGTTAATGTAGAAGATAACATTGTTAGTTTAGAAATAAATAAGAAGGGACGAATTAAAACAATTAAGTTCCCATATGAAGAAATTAAATTTGCAAGAATTGCAATAAAATTTTAGGAGGTCAAAATGACAAGTAAAAGTTTTTATAATGAATTAGAAATTATCGCTCAAGAACGTTCTTTAGAAATTGAAGATGTATTAAGTGTTGTTGAAACAGCTTTAATTAAAGCATGTGGTAGTATGGGATATACTGGAGATATTAAAGTTGAATTTGTTCCTGAACAATTTAAATTAAGAATTTTTGAATTTAAATATGTTGTTGCAGAAATTTATCCAGAAGGTCCTCAAGGTCAAATTTTATTAGAAGAAGCTTTAACTATTAAAGCTAAAGTTAAAGTAGGTTCAACTATTAAACAAGAAATTCACTTTAATGAAATTTCAAGAAAAGGTGCAGCGAGATTTAAAAACATCTTTAATCAAGGTTTAAAAGAAATTGGAAATAAACGTGCATTTGAATTCTTTAAAGATAAAGAAGGAGAAATGGTTACAGGACGTATTTTACATGTTTCTAATGGTTACGCTACACTTGATATTGGTAAAGGTGTAAGAGTAAGCTTAAGTGTAAATGAAGCACTTCCAAGTGAAAGATTAGATGTAGGTACTCCACTTAAAGTATATATTACTCAAGTTGAAGAAACAACAAGAGGACCTAAAATCCATGTTTCTCGTGCTCATAAAAATATTATTAAAAGATTATTTGAACAAGTTATTCCTGAAGTTAGTGATGGAACAATCGAAGTAATGTTTGTTGCACGTGACCCAGGTAATAGAACTAAAGTTGCAATTTATAGCAACAATCCAAATGTTGACGCAAAAGGTACATGTATTGGACCTAATGGAAATAGAATTAAACAAATTAATGATGCTTTAAATGGTGAAAAAATTGATATCTTTACATGGAGTGAAGATCCAATTAAATTAATTGCTGAAGCATTAACACCTGCAAAAGTTATTTCAGTACTTGCAGACCCTGAAACTAAAAAATCAACTGTTATCGTACCAGATGAACAATTCACACTTGCAATTGGTAAAGGTGGACAAAATGTTCGTTTAGCATGTATGGCAACAGGATGGAAAATCGATATCAAAGATGAAACAACTGCATATCGTGAGGAAATTAAATTTAGACCAAACGTAAGATAGGTGATAAAATGAAAAAAGTTCCTTTAAGAAAATGT
This sequence comes from Bacilli bacterium, assembly GCA_045119035.1. Taxonomy (GTDB): domain Bacteria; phylum Bacillota_I; class Bacilli_A; order ML615J-28; family CAG-313; genus CAYVQA01. Next base: position 11,676 of record JBGVCU010000037.1, read on the forward strand.
ACAGTTACAAATGAACAATATCCTAAAATGGATATGTTTAGAGTAGTAAGAACAAATGAAGGAATTGTATGTGTTGACCAAACTGGGAAAGTTAGAGGTCATGGTGCATATGTTTCAAAAAACAAAGATGTAATCTTACTAGCAAAAAAGAAAAAAGTATTAGATCGTCATTTAGAAGTTCAAGTTCCAGACACTATCTATGACGAATTATTAAAATTATTAAATGAATAAAACACTTAATTACTTAGGCCTTGCAAGAAGAGCTGGATTTTTAGTTACTGGAACCGATGCTGTAATTGCTAGTTTAGAAAACAAAGCACGTCTTGTAATTGTGGCAACTGATGCATCAAGTGCTACAAAGGATAAACTAAGTAGAAAATGTTATTATTATAATGTACCCATGTTAGATATATTTGATACTGATCAAATAGCAAATGCAATTGGACAAAAAAATCCTAAAGTAATTGCTATTACTGATAATGGGTTTGCACAACAAATATTGAAGATTAATGAAAGAGGTGGACATATATGCGAGTAAAAGAATTAGCAGAGATTTTTAAAGTCTCAGTTGAAGAACTTATGGGTCTTCTTGAAAATGTTGGTTTAAGTCTTACAGAAAAAGAAAACTCAATGGTGGATAGCAATACTGAAAAGAAATTGGCTAAGAAATTTAATGTTCCTTATCCATTTAAATCTGCAAAACCAAAAGCTCCAAAAGTAGCTCCAACAACACCAGCAAGTGCTCCAGCAAAAGCTGTTGAAAAGAAAGAAGCACCTGTTGAAAAGAAAGTAGCTCCTAAAACTACTAAGGTAGAGAAAGAATCTAAACCTAATCTTGATAAACAAAATAAACAACAACCTAAACAAGAAGTAAAAGTTGAAAAGAAACAACCAGTTAAACCTGAGGTTAAATCTCAAGTTAAAGAAGTTGCTGAAACACCTGTAAAACAAGTAGAACCAAAAGTTGTTTATGATGAAATTATTAAACCAAGAGTGGATGAAGATATCTTAAATAAATATGGTGATTATTTAGAAAATGACGAATATAATGTACGTCATGAATCTAAAGGTGGAAAGAAAACTAATAATCAAAAAGAAGAACGTTCTAGAGACAAGAAAAAGAAAATTAACAAACAAAAGAACGTTAATAAAGAAAGTAGACAAAGTAATATTCCTGCTAAAAATAATGAAGAAAATGTGTTATATTATGAAGCAAACATGACAACTCAAGAAATTGCAGAAGCTTTAAATATTTCAACTACTGAACTTGTTAAAAAATTATTTATGACAATGGGAATTATGGCTACTGCTACACAAGCAATTGATAGAGATACTGCTGAACTTATTGCTATGGAATATGGTTATGAGTTAAAAGATAAACAAATTACAGATATGACTCGTTTTGATGAAATGGAAATTGTTGATGATGAAGCATCTTTAGTATCTCGTCCTGCTATTGTTACAATTATGGGACATGTTGACCATGGTAAAACTACATTACTTGATACAATCAGAAGTAGCCATGTTGTAAAAGGTGAAGCTGGTGGAATTACTCAACATATTGGGGCATATCAAGTAAGTGTTAATGGACAATTAATTACATTTATTGATACTCCAGGACATGCTGCATTTACTGAAATGCGTGCACGTGGAGCTCAAATTACAGATATCGTTATTTTAGTTGTTGCAGCTGATGACGGTGTAATGCCACAAACAAAAGAAGCTATTGAACATGCTCAAGCAGCAGGAGTACCTATCATTGTTGCAATCAATAAAATGGATAGACAAGGTGCAAATCCTGATAGAATTAAACAAGAATTAACTAATTATAACCTACTTGCTGAAGAATGGGGAGGAGATACAATCTTTGTTCCAATTTCTGCACTTCAAGGTAAAGGTGTTGATGAACTACTTGAAATGGTAGTATTAGTTAGCGAAATGAAAGGATACAAAGCTAATCCTAATCGTTTAGGTGTAGGTACTGTAGTTGAGGCAAAACTTGACAAAGGTCGTGGACCAGTTGCTACATTACTTGTACAAAACGGTACAATTAGAGTAGGAGATATTGTTGTTGTAGGTAATACTTATGGTAAAATCCGTTCAATGACAGACGAACTTAAAAATAATGTTAAACAAGCAGGACCTTCTAAACCAGTTGAAATCACAGGTATTAATGATGTACCATTTGCTGGTGAAAAATTCATGGTTCTAAATGATGAAAAGAAAGCAAGAGAAATTTCTGAAGCAAGAACTCTTAATAAATTCAATGAAGAAAAAGGTGTTGGAAAAACTGTTTCACTTAATGATTTATTTAAAAATCAAACAAATGAAGAAGTTAAAAACCTTAACCTTATTATTAAATGTGACGTTCAAGGTTCAATTGAAGCAATTAAAGGATTACTTGACAAAATTGAAATTGAAGGGACAAAAATCAATGTTATTGCATCACGTGTAGGTGGAGTTAATGAAACTGATATTAACTTAGCTATAGCATCAAATGCAATTATCATTGGATTTAATATTAGACCTACATCTCAAATTACAGATCTTGCAAAAGAAAAAGGTATTGAAATTAGATTATACAATATTATCTATAAACTTCAAGAAGATATCGAAGCAGCCGTAAAAGGAATGCTTGACCCTGTTTATGAAGAAAAAATCACAGGTCAAGCAGAAGTTAGAGAAGTTTACAAAATTAGTAAAGTTGGTACTGTTGCAGGAAGCTACGTTACAAGTGGATCAATTGTAAGAAGCGGTGGTGTAAGATTAATCCGTGATAGTATTGTGATTTATACAGGTAAACTTGCTGGTCTTAAACGTTTTAAAGATGATGCTAAAGAAGTTAAATCTGGTTACGAATGTGGTATCACAATTGAAAATTACAACGATATTAAAGTTGGAGATATCATTGAATGTTTCGTAATGGAAGAAACAGAAAGAGAATAGTATGGCATTTCATCAAGAAAGATTAGAAAAACTTTGTCAAAGAGAACTTGCTGACATTTTAAGAAATGAATCAAAAAATCCTCTACTTCAATATGTATCAATTACAAAAGTTTCTATAACAAGAGATTTAGGAATTGCTACAATTTATTACACAGTAATGGGTGATAAAGATGAAATTGAAGCAACTAAAAAAGCACTAGAAAGTGCTAAAGGATTTTTAAGATCTGAACTTGCAAGAGGTGTAAATATGCGAAAAGCACCTGAACTTAAATTTAAATATGATGAATCATTAGCATATGGTAATCGTATTGATGAACTTCTTGCAAAAATAAACAACAAATAAAAGGTGCTTTATAAGCATCTTTTATTTTAAAGGTGAACTATGTTAAAACTTGAAAGAATAAAAGAAGAATTAAAACTTGTACCAAAAAAACCTGGTAGTTATCAAATGTATGATAAAAACAACCAAATCATTTATGTTGGTAAAGCTAAGAATCTTGCGAATCGATTAAAGAGTTATTTTACTGGTTCACATGATGCCAAAACAACAAGGATGGTTCAAGATGTTGAGTATTTTAAATACATTATAACTTCCTCAGAACTAGAAGCACTATTATTAGAACTTAACCTAATAAAAGAAAATAGACCTAAATATAATATCATGTTAATGGATGATAAAACATATCCATATATTATGATAACAAATGAAACCCATCCTCGAATTATATCTACACGAGATGTTAAAAAAAGAACAAAAAAAGATTTAATATTTGGACCATATCCAAATGCAAAAGCATGTAAAGATACTGTTGAAATATTAAATAAAGTATTTCCTTTTAGAAAATGTAAAACAATTCCTAAAAAATCTTGTTTATATTATGATATGGGACAATGTCTTGCTCCATGTATTAAAAAAGTAGATAAAGATGAATATAAAGAATATATCTTACAAGTATCAAAATTTTTAAATGGAAATAATAAAGAATTACTTGATCTATTAAAAAATAAAATGGAACAATATTCAATGAATCTTCAATTCGAAAAAGCTTTAGAATATCGTGACATTATTAATAATATCGAATCATCAATTCTAAAATCACAAAAAATGAAACTAAGTGACGGAATTGATAGAGATATATTTGGTTATTCAATTAAAAATGATATTATGAATATTCAAGTATTCCATATGCGTAATGGTTCTATCATTGAAAGAAATGGTGAAGTATTTGATTTAGTTGATAGTGTAGATGAAATGTTAGTTTCATATATATGTCAATTTTATCAAAATCTTGAAGTAATACCTCCAAAGGAAATCTTAATTCCATATATTGAAGATACATCACTTATCGAACAAGTAATTAATAAGAAAGTAATTATTCCTATTAAAGGGCTTAAAAAACAATTAGTAGATTTAGTTTGTGAAAATGCATCTAATAATTTAGAAAATCTTCACAAGAAAAAACTATCACAAATAAGTAAAACTACAGAACCTTTAGTAGAACTTAGTAAATTACTTGATATTGAGTATCCTAAAGTAATAGAAACATTTGATAACTCAAATATTCAAGGAACTTCAAGCGTATCAGCAATGGTTACATATATAGATGGAGTTAAATCGCCAAAAGATTACAGAAAATATAAAATCAAAACAGTAATTGGTGCAGATGATTATCATACTATGAATGAAGTAATCACTCGTAGATATAAAAGACTTAAACAAGAAAATTTACCACTACCAAATTTATTAATTGTTGATGGTGGAATTCCACAAGTAAAAGCAGCGCTAAATGCACTTAAAGATATTGATGTAAAATTAAATGTTATGGGACTTGCTAAAGACGATAAACATCGAACAAGAGCAATTATAACAAGCGATCTAAAAGAAATTAATATTGATAAAAGATCGATGCTATTTTTACTACTTGAATCAATTCAAGATGAAGTACATCGATTTGCTATTACATTCTTTAGAAATACTCATACAAAAAATACTTTTGCATCAAGCTTAGATGAAATAGAAGGTATTGGAAAAAATAGAAAAAAAGTTTTACTAGAAAACTTTGATTCAATAGAAGACATTAAAAATGCAACAGTTGATAAATTAAAATCACTAGGAATGCCAACTGATGTAATAAATAATATCAAAGAAAAACTTTAATATATATTTCACTTATACTCACTTTATGCATAATATAAAACGAGGAGTGAAAGATTAGTGAAAAGTAATAGGTTTTTAACCTCAAGAGAACTTGAAATCTTTGAACTTTTAGTTAAAAAATATGATACAGATATGATTGCTGAAAAACTTCATATAAGTAGTAAAACAGTAAGAAATCATATATCTAATGTTATACAAAAACTAGATGTAAAAGGAAGAAGCCAAGCTATCTTAGAACTTATAAAAATGAATGAACTAAAATTATAGAAAGGAGATAAAATATGCAGGTTATATACGGTAAAATCAGAACAGTAGATGAAGATCAAAGAATTATTAGTTTACTAAGAAATAATAAAATAGAATACTTTTATTTAAGCAGAAACCAAATGAAGCGTTATAGCCCATATTTATCTGCCGGTCTATATGTTTATTTTAGATGTACAGATAATAAGAAAAAACATCATCATATATATTCTTATGATGTAATTTCATTTATTAAAATGGCAAGAAGAACAAGAAGAAAACTTCTTGTATATTATGATATTGATACTATTAAAGAAGGGGTAGTAAATTTACTAAACAAAGAACATAATAGAATGTTTTTAGATTTAGAATTTACAATGCCACCATTTAACTATACAAAACAAAGTGGAAAAGAATTTATTCCTGAAATTATTCAATATGGAATATATATTGAAAACAAAGATGGAGAACTTCTTGATTGTGATTCTCATTTAGTAAAACCACTCGATCAAAGTGGAATCAATTCAAGAACATTACAATTCTTACATATCGGACCTACTCAAATGAGAAAAGCGGTAAGTTTTAGAGAATTCTATCATAATTTAAAATACTTTATGGATTTATATAATTCAGTTATATATGTATGGGGAAAAAATGATATGAGTGTACTTGATAAATCATATCAAATGCATAACTTAAAACCAATAACAAAAAGAAAAGATTTTATTAATTTAATGCAAGTAATTAAAAATTATTACAGTATTAAAGATGATATCGGACTTTTTAAAACAGTAGAATGGTTTGAAGAAAGAAAAATCAAAGAACCACAAGAACATGATGCACTTGATGATGCATATATGACAATGAAAGTATTCCATTTATTTAAAAATGAAATAACAAATAATCATTTTAAATTAACAAAACCTAATAAGAAAAATAAGCTAGATTAATTTCTAGCTTTTTAAATTAAATAAGTATATTAAATTATCATTATTAGAATATTGTATATAAAATTTGAAATAATATATGTATAAAATAGAAAAGTATTAGAAAACCCTTGAATAATTAAAGCAAAAACATTGGAAAACCCGATATTTTATGTTATAATATTATTGGAAAACCCGATATTTTATATCAAAAAATTATTGGAAAAACCGAAAGGAAAAAAACATGTATTATAGAAAAATTGAAAAAAAATTATATGATTACTATAATAATCAAGATTCTAAGATTTTCATCATAAATGGAGCTAGACAAATTGGGAAAAGTTTTATAATTAGAGAAACAGCTTCAAAATATTTTAAAAATTATATTGAAATAAATTTAATGGATGATTATAATTCAAATCAGTATTTTAAAAACATTAAAACTACTAAAGAATTTTATTTACAATTAAGTGCTTTGCATGGTGATAAAATTAATAACATTGAAGACACAATCATTTTTTTAGATGAAATACAAATATATCCGCATCTTATTTCACTTTTAAAATCACTTAAAATAGAAAATAAATATCGTTATATTGCAAGTGGATCTTTACTTGGTATAACTTTAAAACATATTTTCATTCCAATGGGAAGTATTGAAGAAATTAAAATGTATCCAATGGATTTTGAAGAGTTTTTATATGCTAACAATATTGGTAAAGACATCATAGAATATTTAAAAAATTGCTTTGATAATCAAGAAAAAGTAAGTGACAATATTCATATGTTTATGTTAAGTAAGTTTAAAGAATATTTAATATGTGGAGGATTACCTGACTCTGTCAAAGAATTTGTAACAAATAAAAATGTTTTTCGTACAAGAGATAATCAAAATATTACATTTGAATATTATAAAGATGATGCTGCACAATATGATGCTCTTCATAGATTAAAAATTCGTAGATTATTTGAATTAATGCCTTCATATATGGAAAATAAAGTCAAAAGAGTAAAGTTTAAAGATATTGAAAACATTGAGGATTCTAATTTAAAAAAATATCAAGATGAATTTGATTATTTAATATATTCAGGATGTGCTTTAGGAGTTAAAGCTATATCAAACCCTAAATTTCCTTTATTGGAATCCAGCAGCAAAAACTTAATTAAATTATATTATAATGATGTTGGTATTTTAACAAATATTTTATATAGAAATAATATTAATGCCATATTAAATGTGGAAAAATCAGTTAACTTAGGTTCTGTATATGAAACAGCAGTTGCAATGGAGTTAATTGCTCATGGACATGAATTGTATTATTTTGATAGTAAAAAGGTTGGAGAAGTAGATTTTTTAATTAATGATTATGATAATTTATCTGTTATTCCGGTAGAAATCAAATCTGGAAAAGATAAATATGAATTTAGAGCCATCCCTAAACTTATAGATAAAGAAGGAAATTATAAACTAAACCATGGATATATATTTTCAAATAATAATATATGCAATTTTGAAAATGACTTATATTCATATCCAATTTATATGATTATGTTTATTTAATAATATATTAAAATACCATCCGTATTAAACGGATGGTATTTGTTTATTCAATTACATTAATAATAGGAAGTATTACAGGGTATTTTTCTGTAACTTCATATATATATGGTTTTAATGTTTGGATTAATGTATTTTTTAGTCCATTAATATTTAATGTTTTTTGTTTCATTAAAGCATTTTTAAAGTTTGTATTTGCTCTATCTAATATTAAATTAATGATTTGTTTTGTTTCTTCAACTTGAGTATCTGCAAATCCTTTAGTAATAATTTGAGTATCAGCTCTTGTTTCTTTTTTCTTATTAATTGTAAAAATTAAAGAAACAAAACCTTCATCAGCAAGAATTTTTCTTTCTTTTAATATTGATGAATCAACATCTGATAAAGAGTTATCTAGATATATATCATTAGCATATACACCTTTTTTAATTACTCTTGGACCATTTTCATTAAATGCTAGAACATCTCCTGCATTAAGCGCAAAACAATTTTCACGTGGAACATCCATTTGTACAGCAACATTGATATGAGACTTTAACATTGCGTATTCACCATGTACTGGCATAAAGTATTTTGGTCTTATTAATGAGAACATTAATTTAATTTCTTCTACAGAAGCATGTCCTGTAGTATGAGTACCTGTTAATACGTTATTACTAATTACACGTGCACCACTTTTGATAAGTTGGTTAACATTTCTATTAACAAATTGTTCATTACCAGGAATTGGTTTACTCGAATATATAATAGTATCATTAGGCATTAATTTAATTTGTTTATGGGTACCATTTGCAATTCTAGAAAGTGCAGCAAGCGGTTCACCTTGAGAACCTGTACATAAAATTGTTACATTTTCTAAATTCTTGTGTTTATTATATTCTCTTGCTGTAATGATTGTTCCTTGTGGAACATTAATATATTTTAATTTAGACGCAACATCAATTGTTTTTTCCATGCTATGACCAAATACAATTACTTTTCTATTAGTTGCGTGACTTGCTTGAATAATTTGTTGTACACGATATACGTTAGATGCGAATGTTGCAACAATTATTCTTCCTTTTGTAGTTTGGAATAAATCCATTAAATTATGTCCAATTTTCTTTTCTGATAAAGAAAAATTAGTAATCATTGCATTAGTACTATCAGCAAGTAAACATAGAACACCTTCATGACCAAGTTTTGCCATCTTGTAGTAATCAGCTCTATCTCCAATTGGTGTAAAGTCAAATTTAAAGTCACCAGTATTTACAATATATCCAAGTCTTGTTTTAATAGCAAGTCCAAATGAATCAGGAATTGAGTGATTTGTTCTAAAGAATGATACTTGGAAGTTACGATATTTATAAATTGTATCATCATTGAATTCTTCTAAATTATACTCTATATCAGGATATTCAGCTAATTTGTTTTTAATTAAACCAACTGCAATACCTGATGCATAGATAACAGGAATTTTAACATCTCTTAATAAGAATGGAATACTACCAATATGATCTTCATGACCATGGGTAATAAATAAACCAACAATTTTACGTTCGTTTTCTTTTAAATACTTAAAATCAGGAATGATATAGTTAACACCGTGTTCATCTCCACCAGCAAATAGAATTCCAGAATCCATTATTAAAAGTTCATTTCCAACTTCAACTACATATATATTCATCCCAACAACACCAAGTCCACCAAGGGAAAAGATTTTTATATCTGGTAGTTTATATTTTTTCTTTTTATCCATAAATCCTCCTTTCATATAATTTTTTTCTATTATTCTTATTATATCAAAAAATACAAAAATTATAAAGTAATATGAAAATAAAGAGTAACTTATAAAAACAAAATATTAGACAAAAATAAAAATATAAGTATAATATTTTAAGGTGATATATATGAATAGTAGAAAAGTAGTATTTGTTGATGTTGATCAAACGTTATATGATAATAGACATCAAATTTTATACCCATCTACAAAAAAAGCTATGCAGCTTCTAAAAGAAAATAATGTAGATGTTTTTTTAGCAACAGGAAGAAGTGTAAATACTATTGGTCATTTAAAAGAAGTTTTACCATATTTTAAAGGATTAATTACAAATAATGGACAAACAGTTTTTGTAAATGATGAAATTATATATGAAAGACCAATTGATATAAGTATTGTAAAAGAATTTGAATCATTTGCAAATGAAAATAATATACCTATTGCTTATGTAGGGGATTTTAATACTTCTGCAAACTTTATTACTGTTGTTAGTAATATTGCTTTTACAAACTTTCAAATACATAATGTTGAAGTTTTAAATAAAAATCCATTTCATCATAAATATAATGTAAAGCAGTTTTGGGTTTTTGAAGAAAATAGCATAATAGATACATTTAAAGATAAATTCTCAGATTTAGAATTTATTAATTGGCCTGGTAAATATGGAGCTGATGGTGTGCTTATAGGTGCATCTAAAATTGATGGTATTAAAGAAGTAATAAAATATTATAATTATAAACAAGAAAATACTTTTGCCATTGGTGATGGAGATAATGATTTATCAATGTTAAAAGAAGTAGAACATAGTTATTGTATGGGTAATGGAACTCCACTTGCAAAAGAAGCAGCAAAATATGTAACTGATCCGATTGATCAAGATGGTTTTTATAATGCTGTTTTAGATATATTAGAAAAATAAAACTCGTTCAAAATTGAACGAGTTATTTTTTAATTAAATTTAATTGGTTTTGAATTTTCAGGAACAAAGAATGGATTATCTTTATTAATTCTATCAACAAATAAAGTTCCATTTAGATGATCAAATTCATGACCAAATACAACTGCTAAGTATCCTTTTAGAGTAAATGTTTGTAAAAATGCATCATTTTTATCAAAATCATAAACATAGCCTTGAACTCTAATTTTATATGGACGATGAATTAAACCAGTTACTTCTCTATCTACAGATAAACATCCTTCACCACCTGGTAAATATGTTAATTCATCAGAATAACTAATAATCTTAGGATTAATTATAGCAAGTTCAAAAAATTGTCCTTTTTCGTTTGGTGCTGCAATAACAAACATTCTTTTTGATACACCAATTTGTGGAGCAGCAAGTCCTACACCAGGACGTAAATCATATTCCTTACATGTTTCTTCATCGCATGAATCATATAAATAATTCATCATTTCACAAATAGTTTCTTTATCTTCTAGACTTAAAGGAAGTTCTACTTCTTTAGCTACTTGTTTTAATACAACATTTCCTTCGCGTACAATATCTTTCATTAAAATCATAATAGTAATCTCCTATATAGATTAATTATACACTAAAACGTCTTTTTTTACAAGTAAATAACTACCATCTTGCAGTACCAATAATTACTAAAAGAATAAATAATACTAAAATTAAAGCATAACCATAACCACCAAATGTAGAGTTTGTTCCACATCCACAGCTATAACCATAATTATAATTTGGTTGACAACACATAACGTCACCTCCTTACTATAAAATATGTAGAAAATTATAATTAGTATGGATTTTAACCTAATATGTATTAATCTTGAATAGATTCTTTATTTTTGATATAATACTATTAGATGAGGTATATATATGAAAAAAGAAAAAGATTACGAATCTCAATACGATTTTGAAATAGATTATGATTTATTTAATACAGATGAAATTGTAAAAATATTTAATTTCTTTGGGTTAATTTTAAAAAATGCAAAACATCCAGTTAATAAAGAATTATTACTTAATGAATATAAAGAATATCGTAAAATATTAAATAATAAATCTTTAGAAAAACAATACGATAAGAATTTTGAAAAGAAAACAGGTATTTCAATTTATAGAACTATTTCTAAAATAAGCTAGAATTTAATTCTCCTTTAATACCTAAATAACTTTCTAATCTACTTATTCGGTTTAATAATTCATTTTGTGTTCTTTTTAGTTCATTAATTTCAGTTTGTAACATTGATATATCATAACTATTAGGAACACTAAATTCATTATAATTTTTAACATAATTAGGATATGGCATACCTTGTGTCATATTTCTTTTTTTATTTAAAAACATCTTTATCATCCTTTCAATTTATTCTATGAAATATATATTACTTTGTCACAATTTCTTTATTTTTTAATAATATATAATGAGGTGAAAAGTATTGCAAAGCAGAATGGATGAATTTAGAATATTTATTGCTAAAAACCCATTAATTAAAGAAGATGTATTAAACGGAAAAAAGACATGGCAACAGATATATGAAAACTGGGTATTATTAGGTGAAAATGATCCTATTTGGAATACTTACCGTACAAATGTTAATCCAGAAAATACTACTTCAAACATAAATATTAATAATTTATTTAAATCTGAAAATATGAAACAAGTATGGAATTATGTTAAAAAAATAAATCCAGATAATGTTTCTAAAACTTTAGGTACTGTTCAAAAAGTATTACAAATTACTCAAAGTTTTGGATCAAAACCAGGAAGTGGACTATATAATGCAAATTATAATAGTTGGTGGGAATAATGGATATAAATATATTAAATAAGATATATCAAAACGAATTATACTTAGATTATTTAAGATATCATCCAAAGTGGTATGTAATTTTAAATGATAATTCAAATTTATATTCTGAATTTGAAAAAATTGTAAAAAAAGAATATAAAATTACCACATACGATAAAATAGAAAATTTTAAAAAACAAATAGATTTTATTAATGGAATGATTAAGTATCTAAATACATAGTGTTAAGTTATTTTACTTGACAGACTTATAAAAATTTGCTATAATATTATAGGAAAAATTAAAACGGAGGCAAATTAAAATGGTAAAAATTAGATCACAAAGATTTGGTGCACATAAAAAACCTTACTATCGTATTGTAGCAACTGATTCACGTAATCCTCGTGATGGTCGTTTCATTGAAATCGTTGGAACATATAATCCTTTAACTAATCCTGAAACTGTAACAATCGATGTTGAAAAATTAGAAAAATGGGTTAACAACGGTGCAAAATTAACTGATACAGTTAAATCATTATTAGTAAGACAAGGTATTAAACTAGGTTCTTCTAAAAAAGCTGAATAAGGTGAACTTTATGGTAGAAATTAATTACGAACAATTAGTATCGGAATTAATCAAGCCGCTAACAACACATCCTGAAGATGTTAAAGTAACTGATACTGCTGATGGACACCTTCATCACGTAGTTGTAGAAGTTCATCAAGATGACTTAGGTCGTGTTATTGGAAGAAAAGGACGTGTTGCAAATGCAATTAGAACAATTGCTTATGCGGCAGCGATGAGAAACAAAGAAAACCTTGAAGTTGAGTTTATTTCAAAATAAAAAACAAACAAACTTAAGAAATTAAGTTTGTTTTTTTTATTAAAACTATATTATATTAACATATGTATGTAATATTTTTTTGACAAAATAATTAAAATGTAGTATAATAGAGAAATAAAAAAAAGAGGAGGTGCTTTTATGTCTCATAATATTTTAATTTATAAAATATTAAATATGAACAATAGAAAGAATTATCGCCGAATTGAAAATGAAATTAATAAAATTGACAATATAGAAACATTTCATATAGATAAAGAAAAAGACTTAATATATGTTTCTTTTACAAACGATGATAAAGCTAATTTAGATAATCTTACAAAATGTATTACAAAATATGAAAGAAATGTTAAATTAGAAAAACAAGAAAATAAAGAAAAATATCGTAAAGTTCTATATCTTAAAGGATTAGATTGTGGTCATTGTGCAATGAAAATTGAAACAATTGCTAAAAAATCTATGCAACATGATCAACTACTTGTTGATTTTGCTACTACTCGATTCATTATTGAAACATCTGATAAAGATTTAGTAGATAATATTATTGAAAGAGTAGAAGAAGTAGCACATAAAATTGATCCAAAAATTATTGTATTAGACTCTCAAAAAGATAAAAAAGAACGTGTAGCAGAATCATATAAAGTTGATAAGAAAAAAGTTGCAATACTTGCAATCGGTGTTGCGATTTTCTTAATCGGATTAATGGTTAGATATATTTTACCAGGTATGGCTGAAGGTCATATTGATGGAGTATTACATAATGTAGCCAATGCAATGTTTATTGTTACATATGTATTAATTGGTCATGAAGTAATAATTGCTTTCTTTAAAAATTTAGTTAATAGACGTATTTTTGATGAAAATTTCTTAATGACACTTGCAACAATTGGTGCTATTTTTACAGGTCACTATGTTGAAGCTGTAATGGTTATGGTTTTATATCAAATTGGAGAACATTTACAAGAATCTGCTGTTAATAAGTCTCGTAAATCAATTTCTGAATTACTTACTTTAGAAGCAAAAACAGCTAGAATTAAAATTGGTACTGAAGTTACTGAAGTTGATGTAGATACTATTTTACCTGGAGATACAATTGTTGTTCAAGTAGGAGAAATGATTCCTTTAGATGGGGTTATTTCTAATGGTAAATCTGTTTTAGATACTAAATCAATTACTGGTGAATCACGACCTATTAGTTGTAAAGTAAAAGATGAAGTAATTAGTGGATCTATTAATATAGGTTCTGTTATTGAAATTAAAGTTACTAGAGCTTATAGTGATTCTATGATTACAAAAATTTTAGACTTAGTTGAAAATGCTAGTACTAAAAAAGCTCAAGCAGAACACTTTATTACTAAATTTGCTAGAGTATATACTCCAATAGTTGTATTACTTGCAGTGATTTTTGCTGTTGGAATGCCACTAGGAATTCATTTATTCAATCCTGAATTAGAACTTTGGCCTTTGTTTAAGGACTATATTTATAGAGCAATGTTTTTCTTAGTTGTGTCATGTCCATGTGCAGTTGTAATTTCTGTTCCACTTGCATTTTTTGCAGGAATTGGTCTTTCAAGTAAACGTGGTATTTTAGTTAAAGGAAGTAACTACTTAGAAGCTTTAGCTCATGTTAATGATATGGTTTTTGATAAAACTGGTACTCTTACAAAAGGTACATTTACAATTCGTGAATTATGTCCTGAAAATGGTGTAAAACCAGAAGATTTATTAAAAACTATCGCATATGTTGAATATTTTTCAAATCACCCAATCGGTATATCTGTTGTAGATTATTATGGAAGAGATAAAATTTTCCCAGAAATAATTTCTGATTTTGCAATGATAGAAGGAAAAGGTGTTAAAGCTGAAATCAATGGTTCTATTACTTATGCTGGAAATAGAAAAATGATTAAAGAGATGTTCCCACAAGTTCCAATTTTAGATAAAAATGGAGCGATTATATATGTAATTAAAGAAAAGAAATACTTAGGTGCTGTTGTTATCGGCGATGTTTTAAAAGATGAAGCTCACGATACAATGGAATATTTAAGAGCTAATAATATCACTACATCAATGTTAACTGGTGACTATAAGACTGCTGGTGAATATACTGCAAATATGTTGGAAATGGATAACGTTTATACAGATTTATTACCTGATAAAAAAGTTGATATTTTAACTGAAATTATGTCAAATAAAGAAAAGGGTACAACAGTATATGTTGGTGATGGTATTAATGATGCCCCAGTAATTGCTACAGCAGATGTTGGTATTGCAATGGGATCTACTGGAAGTGATGCTACAATTGAAGTTGCTGACGTTGTAATTATGAGTGATAATTTAGAAAAAATTGAAGAATCTATTATTATTGCAAAAGCAACAAGAAAAAAAGTACTTCAAAATATCATAATGGCATTAGGTATCAAAGTTTTAGTTTTAATATTAAGTGCATTTGGAGATATTCCACTTTGGCTTGCAATTTTCTCTGATGTTGGTGTTTCACTTCTTGCTATTTTAAATTCTATGTCATTAACTTCATTATTTAAAAATAAACAACAGGAAATAGAAGAAGAAGATGAATAGAACATATATTGGTAAAATAATTGGAACATTTGGTATTAAAGGAGAACTTAAAGTTTTTTCAGAAAGTGATTTTATTGATCAAAGATTTAAAAAAGGAAATGAATTAATCTTAAAGTCAAATAAATCAGAATTAACTGTTAAAATTTCTTCATTTAGAATTCATAAAAATAATGTTTTAATTACAATTAATAACTTATTAAATATAAATGATGTTGAAAAATATATTAACTATGATATATATACTATCCAAGAATTAGAACTTGATGAAGATGATTATTATATTGATGATTTAATTGGTCTTGAAGTATATAATGAACAAAATATTTTAATTGGTAAAGTAGTAGATGTAATATCTATTCCAAGTAATGATATTTTAGAAGTTGAAACTAAAGATAAAAAAATTTTAATACCTTTTATTAACGATTATATTATTGAAATAAATGATAAAATCATCATTAAAGAAATGGAATTAATGTAATGAGATTTGATATTATTACAATTTTTCCAGAATTTATTGAAGGTATTAAAAGTCATTCAATAATCAAAAGAGCAATTGAAAAAGGTATTATTGAAATTAATACAATCGATTTTAGGGATTATGCACTTGATAAACATAAACATGTTGATGATTATGCATATGGTGGTGGAGCAGGAATGTTAATTAGTGTTCAGCCAGTTCATCAAGCAATGCAGCAAGTTCCTAATTTGGATAAAGCTTATAAAATAATTACTTCTCCAAGCGGAACTACTTTTAATCAAAAAGTTGCGGAGCGTTTATCTAAACTTGATCATATTGTAATTGTATGTGGACATTATGAAGGAATTGATTCAAGAATAAATGATTACATTGATGAAGAAGTTTCATTAGGTGATTATATTCTAACAGGTGGAGAACTTCCTGCACTAACTATC
Source organism: Bacilli bacterium (assembly GCA_045119035.1). Lineage (GTDB taxonomy): Bacteria > Bacillota_I > Bacilli_A > ML615J-28 > CAG-313 > CAYVQA01. Next base: position 28,356 of record JBGVCU010000037.1, read on the forward strand.
ATTGATTCTGTAAGTAGATTAATTTCTGGTGTTATTACAGATGAATCTATTAAAGAAGAATCATTTACAACAGGCTTACTTGAATATCCACAATATACAAGACCATATGAATATGATGGTAAAAAAGTACCAGATGTATTAATATCTGGACATCATGCTAATATAAAAAAATGGCAAAGATTTGAATCACTTAAAAAAACCTATTTTAATCGTCCTGATTTACTTAATAATATTGAACTTTCTAAAGAAGATTTAAAGTATCTAGAAATGATTAAAAATAGTGAAGAATTGAAATTTTAAAATTAAAAGGAGTTGATAAATATCAACTCCTTTTTAATCATATTAATATAGATAAATAGTAGTGTATATATATCAATATATTTTATGATTTATGCTATAATTATAAAAATCAATATAAAATATAAAGGTAAGATCATATGAAGAAAAGAGACATTTATTTATTTATTATTTTAATTATTGCTATTTTTGGGATACATATTACTAATAATAACTATTATGAATTTAATAATAAAACAGAGCAATATACGAGTAAAGTTATATCTAAATTAAGTTATGAAAGTTATATTCAGCCAATTTTAACAAAAAATAACATTGATATTTTCTTATCTGAATTTAGTGATGATATTGAAGAAATAAATATAAATATAGAACAATTAAAGAGTGACTTAAATAGAGCAAAAACTGAATTAACTACTGCTATATCAAATAATGAGGCAGAAATTGATGCAAAAATTGCTGCCTTAAACACAGCTATAGAGAATGCTGAAGAAGCTGCCAATTACTATTCTGATGAACAAGATGCTGCGTTAAAAGCAGAATTATTAGATTTAATAAATACTACTAAAACAGATATTATTAAATATATTGATTCCGAACTTGCAAAAGCAAAAACATCATTTGAAAGCAAATTAGCAATGAAAGCAAACAAACCTGAAATTGCTGCAGAAATAGCGAGATTAGATTCACTTATCTCAGCAGCTGAGTCTGTTTCTAAAAGTTATACAAATGAACAAGATGCTGCGTTAAAAGAAGAATTGAAAAATTTAATTACTACAACTAAAACAGATATAATTAAATATATAGATGAAGAGTTATCAAAGGTTAATGAGAAATTGGATAATATATTTAATTTTGTATATAATGAAAGTGAAGTTGATGCAAAACTTGCCGAATTAAGAAGTAATATTGAAAATGCAGAGAAAGTAACAAAATTATATTCTGATGAACAAGATGCTGCGTTAAAAGAAGAATTAAAAAATTTAGTTACTACAACTAAAACAGATATAATTAAGTATATAGATGAAGAGTTATCAAAGGTTAACGAGGAATTGGATAATATATTTAAATTTGTTTATAATAAAGCTGAAATTGATGCAAAACTTGCCGCATTAAGAAGTAATATTGAAAATGCAGAGAAAGCAACAAAATTATATTCTGATGAACAAGATGCTGCGTTAAAAGAAGAATTAAAAAATTTAATTACTACAATTAAAACAGATATAATTAAATATATAGATGACGAACTTGCAAAAGCCAAAACATCATTTGAAAGCAAATTAGCAATAAAAGCAAATAAACCTGAAATTGATGCAGAAATAGCGAGATTAGATGCACTTATCTCAGCAGCAGAATCTGTTTCTAAAACTTATACAGATGAACAAGATGCTGCGTTAAAAGAAGAATTAAAAAATTTAATTACTACTACTAAAACAGATATTATTAAATATATAGATGAAGAGTTATCAAAGGTTAATGATGAATTGGATAATATATTTAATTTAGTTTATAATGAAAGTGAAGTTGATGCAAAACTCGCCGAACTAAGAACTTTTATCAATAGTGCAGATAATGCAACAAAATTATATTCTGATGAACAAGATGCTGCGTTAAAAGAAGAATTAGAAGATTTAATAAATACTACTAAAACAGATATTATTAAATATATAGATGAAGAGTTATCAAAGGTTAATGAGGATTTAGATAATATATTTAATTCAGTTTATAATGAAAATGAAGTTGATGCAAAGCTTGCCGAATTAAGAACTATTATTGATAATGCAGATAAAGCAACAAAATTATATTCAGATGAACAAGATATTGCTATAAAAAAAGATCTTGAAGCAAAAATTTTATCTGTAAAAAATGAATTATTAGAAACAATTAATTTAATTAATCAAAGAATTAGTAAATTTGATCATGATTTATTAAATTTAAAAAAGAAAATTCAAATATTAACAATTTCATTTTCATGTTGTATTGGAGTATTATTTATATTATTTGGATTTTTATTTGTATATTTTTATAAAAAAAATAAAAAATTTATTAAAAAACTTTAATTAGAAAATATGTGTATTATTAATGAAATTATACATATTTAGAAATTATATATGTTATTATACAGATAATATCAAAACATCTATAAGTAAAAATAAAAAAGGAGCTTATAATTAAGCTCCTTATTTTTCATTTAAAGTTATTAAATTTTCTTTAATTGTAATTAATTTTTGTTTATATAAATTTCCAATTGCTCTTTTAAAAGCACTTTTACTAAATGGGAAGTATCTAGCAATTTCTTCTGGACTAGATTTGTCTCCAAGTGGAAGTGAACCACCTTGTGTTTTTAAGTGCTGTAAAATAATTTCACTATCATCAAGTCTACTTAATTCTTTATTAGGAATAAGTGTTCCGTTATAAGTAATTCTTTCTGTTTCGTGAATTACTTTTACATTAATTCTTTGACCTAGGCGATATTTGCTTCTTAATAAACTTTTATGAACAAAGATTAAATTAAAGTTATCTGTACAAAGTGTAATACCTTCTGGAGAAATTCTATAAATTGTAGCTTCAACAGTTGAACCTATTTCAATTTTTTCAAGAGGTAATACATCTGTATTTCCAATCATTTTTGCTACTAATTGGTCTCTTTTAATTTTTATAATACAAGGCACAACATCCCCAACTTGTGGCCAAAGATCTGGGTTACTTGGCAAAAAGTCAGAAGAAAGTAAAATGTCTTTAGCAATACCTATGTTTAAGAATACACCCATTGAATTATGTTTTGCTATTACTTCACAAAAAGCTGCTTTTGTAGTAGTAATAAGTGGAGTTTCAGTTGTTGCGCAAAGACGTTTCTTTTGATCATAATATAAAAATGCTTCAACATGTTGACCAATATTTAATCTATTTTTTGTTTGGTTAAAATGTAAGAAGATATCTGTAGTTTCATTTTCATCAAGTGAATGTAATGTATATGCGATATCTGTTTCTTTAACCACTTCATATGTATCAATATTTCCAATTCTAAGTGACATAATATATATATTTCCTTTCATATAGATTTTACGTTAAAAAGTAATTTTTGTCAAGGAATAAGGTTATATAAATATGTCATATAAAATCAAACTACTTGAAATATTTATTAAAATATGTTATAATATATAAGCTGTATGTTATACAGTAAAGCACATTATTCCGCTGACATAAAATTTGGTTATATATGTTAAGAATTATGGAAGATAAGGAGAGTATATATTATGAGTCAACAATTAATTAATGCTGTTACTAAAGAATATCTTAGAAATGATATTCCTGAGTTCCGTGCAGGTGACAACGTAAGAGTATACGTACGTATCAAAGAAGGAGACAAAGAAAGAATCCAAGTATTCGAAGGATTAGTTATTGGTCGCCATGGTGGTGGAATTTCTGCTACTTATACTGTTCGTAAAATCTCTAATGGTGTTGGGGTTGAAAGAATTTTCCCTCTTCATTCACCAATGGTTGAAAAAATTCAAGTTGTACGTTTAGGTAGAGTACGTCGTGCTAAACTTAACTACATCAGAAATTTATCTGCTAAAGCTGCTCGTATTAAAGAACGTAGATAGTTATGGAATTATTAAAGATGTTACATTTAATGTAGCATCTTTTTTTGTTATTTAATAGTTTTATGATAAAATACATATGCAAATAAGGAGGTTAAGATGGAAAATATATTAGTAATTAATAATATTAAAAAGACATTTAAATTAAGTAAAAAACAACAAAAAATTGAAAAAACAAATGCAACTCATAAAGTAGCTGTAAATGGTCTTTCATTTAGTTGTAACAAAGGTGAAATATATGGATTATTGGGTCCAAATGGTGCAGGTAAAACAACAACACTTAGAATCATATCTACATTAATTAAAGCTGATGAAGGAGAAGTTTTAGTTGATGGATATAATATTTTAAAAGATTCTGATATTGTAAGAAGTAAAATAGGATTTTTAACAAGTGAATTGAAATTAGAAGATTTCTTTACTCCTGAATATTTATTTGATTTCTTTTCAAAACTACATAATGTTGATGATAAAACAATTAATGAAAGAAAAGAAAGACTATTTAAAAAATTTGGTATTGATCAATTCAGAGAAGTAAAAGTAAAAGACTTATCAACTGGTATGAAACAAAAAGTTTCTTTAGTTATAGCTATTGCTCATGATCCTGAAATTATTATTTTTGATGAACCAACTAATGGTCTAGACGTAATAACTGCAAAAACTGTAACAGATTTTTTACTTGAACTTAAAAAAGATGGTAAAACAATTTTACTTTCTACACATATTTTCTCTCTTGTAGAAAAATTATGTGACAGAGTAGGAATCATTATGGATGGTAAAATGATTAAAGAAGATACTTTAGTAAATCTAACTAAAGATAAGTGTTTAGAAGAAGTATTCTTTGATATATATGATGAAGTAGGAGGATCTAGATAATGAGAACAATCTTTACTATTGTTAAAAAAGAATTAAAAAGATTCTTTAGCGATCCTCGTATGTTAGTTTCTTTATTTTTACCAGGAATTTTAATTTATGGTATTTACTCTGTAATGGGTGGTTTTATAACAGAAAGTATGACTACTGATGAATATAATATTTATATTGAAAATTTACCTGATAGTATGAAACCATATTTTGATGGACTACCATTAAATGTTTATGAAGAAGAACTTACTAAAGAAGAAATTAATACTTATATTAAAGATAATACACTTGACTTATATATATCATTTGAAGATGATTTTGATAAGTTAGTTAATGATTATATATATAATTCAAATGTTCAAGCTCCTAATATTGATATTATATATAATACTGCAAGTATCTCATCTTCAACATTACAACAAATCTTAGTAAGTTTGTTTGATCAATATGAAGCTACTTTAACAAATAAATTTAATGTAAACTCTGTATCACTTGCAACAGATGAAGATACAACAATGCAAACTATCACAATGATGCTACCATTCTTACTTATTGTCTTCTTATTTACTGGAGCAATGAGTATCTGTGCGGATTCTATTGCTGGAGAAAAAGAAAGAGGTACAATTGCAACTTTACTTATTACACCTACTAAAAGAAGTCATATTGTATTAGGAAAAGTTGTTTCACTTGGAATTACAGCGTTAGCTAGTGCGATTGTAAGTGCACTTGGTTTATTTATGTCCCTTCCTAAACTATTAGGTACTGAATTTAGTTTTAGTATGTATGGTGTAGGTACTTTAGCTCTTGCATTAATAATTATTATTTTAACAGTTTTATTATTTACTACTGTTCTTACAATGGTATCAACATATGCAAGAACAATCAAAGAAGCAACATCACTTTCTACTCCGCTTATGATCATTATCATGTTAATAAGTATGAGTAATTTAATGAACACAACTGCTTCAACATCTTTAGGTACTTACTTTGTTCCAGTACTTAATGTATCACAATGCTTAGTACAATTATTTAGTTTAAGTGTAAATCCAATTACATTTATAATATGTATTTTATCTAATACAATATACATTGCTATTGGAGTATATATTATAACTAAAATATTTAATAATGAACATATAATTTTTAATAATTAAAAAAGAAGGATTACAGATACCTGTAATCCTTTTGTTATTAATTTGTATAGTTATCAAAATATCCTTGTACTAAAATAATAGGTGTTCCTTTATCTCCTGATCCACTTGTTAAATCACATAATGATCCTATTAAATCAGTAAGTTGTCTAGGAGTTGTACCTTGAGATGCCATATTTCCTACTAGATTATTTGTTTTAGCTTTAATACTATTTTTAATAGCTTCTTTTAAAGCTTCTCCTGATAAATCTTTATAATCATTATCTGCAAGATATTTTAATTTTAATTCATTTGGTGTACCAATTAATCCGCTTGTATATGCTGGGCTTACAACTGGATCTGCAAGTTCCCAAATTTTTCCTTGTGGATCTTTGAATGCACCATCTCCATAAACCATTACTTCAATGTGTTTATTTGTTCTATTATAGAATTCTTTTTGGATAGCTTCAACTAAATCAAAACATTCTTTAGGGAATAATTTAATTTTATCTTCAGTAGATTTATTTGATCCTAGTAAACCATATCTAGTATTATATCCACTTCCATTAACACTTTCTGTTAATAAATCATCAAGACCTAGTACAGTTTTAGCACCATTTTCTTTTAAAATACGTTTTGTTCTTGCTCTTGTATGAATATCACAAGTAATAACAGTATCTGTATATTTCAAAATAGTTTTTGGATTATTTGCAAAAACTATTTCAACTTCGCATCCAGCTTCTTTAATAATATTAGAATAGTATTCAACATAATCTACTCCAGTAAATTCATGAACACCATATCCAAATAATTCACGATATCTTTCTAAAGAAAGTACATCACTATATGGATTTACACCTGCTTCATCAAGTTGATCTAGTGTAATTAAAGCATTACCAACTTCATCACTTGGATAGCTTAACATTAATACAATTTTTTTAACACCTTTTGCAATACCTCTTAGACAAATTGCAAAACGGTTTCTTGATAAAATAGGAAAAATTACTCCAATTGTATCAGAATTAACTTTATTTCTAACATCAGTTGCAATATCATCAACACTTGCATAATTTCCTTGAGAACGAGCAACAATTGACTCAGTTAAAGCAACAACATCTTTATCTCTTAGAGAAAATCCTTCAGATTCAGCTGCTTCTAAAACACTATCAACAGCAATCTTAACTAGATCATCATTTTCACGAATAATAGGACATCTAATTCCTCTTGAAATTGTACCAACTTTTCTTTCCATAAAAGTACCTTCTTTCATAATTTAATTTAAATACTATATTATTATATAATATTTATATATTTTTTTCAACTAAGAAAAAAATATTTTTTCATTATGCAAAATAATATATAATTTATTTGAAATATGATAAAATATATTAAAATTATTTATAGGTGATTATATGAAAGTATTAAGTATTCAAGATATCTCATGTTATGGGCAATGTTCATTAACTGTAGCACTTCCTATTCTTTCTAGTTATGGAATTGAAACTGTAATTTTACCATCTGCTGTTTTAAGCACTCATACTTCTGGTTTTAAAGACTTTACAGTACTTGATTTAACAAGTGAAATGCCAAAAATTATTAACCATTGGATTAGTGAAGGAATTAAATTTGATGCAATTTATACCGGATATATTGGTGACATTAAACAATTTGATTATATCTTAAAATGTAAAAATGAATTACTAAAAGAAGATGGATTATTTATTGTTGATCCAGCTATGGCTGATTATGGTAAAATGTATCCAGCATTAAGTATTGATACAATTGAAGGAATGAAAAGAATTTGTAGTGTTGCTGATTATGTTATTCCTAATATTACAGAAGCTTCTTTTTTGACAAACAATGAATATAAAGAAGTATATGACCATGATTATATATATAAGCTTTCTAATGATTTACTTAAACTAGGATCTAAAAATGTAATTTTAACAGGTATTGGTTATTCAGCAAATCAAATTGGTGCTGTATATCAAAATAAAGATGAACTAATTGAATACTACGGAATTAAACAACCTATTTCATATCATGGTACAGGAGATATATTTTCCTCTGTAATTGTTGGTAATATAATGAATAAAGTAGATATGTTAGATAATTTAAAAGATGCTGTTGAGTTTATTATTGATTGTATTAAAGAAACATCAACAGACCCATTACATTCTTATGGTGTAAAGTTTGAAAAAGTATTAAAATCAAGAAAATATTAAGCCAAGCATATTGTATGATGGTACTAAGAAATACTATTGTTTCTTGTCAACGTTTTCAAATTATATTGATTGAATATATGTTAAAAATTTGATATAATATATATATCTAAATAAACTTGTAAAGATAGGATTTATTCCTTGATTATAATTATGCGATCAGCTAATTCACATAATTATAAGCTGATGGCATAAGTAAAATACTTATGACGTTTTGTTGGGAAGTCTTATTGGCTTTCCAATTTTTATTTTTGGAGGAAAATATGAGAAAATGTATATTGTTCATATTCGTAATATTATTTTCATTATCTCTATCATCATGTAAAACAGATGTTTTAACTGTTTATACTGAGGCTGGATTTGCTCCTTTTGAATATATTCAAGATGGAAAAATCGTTGGTGTTGATGTAGATATAATGGAAAAAGTAGGAGAAAAATTAAATAAAAAAGTTGTTTTTGAAAATGTTGCTTTTGATACTATTATTGATGCAGTTAAAGATGGAAAATTAACTAATGTCGGAAGTGCTGGTTTAAGTATTACTGAAGAAAGACTTGAAAAAGTTGATTTTTCAAAAGTTTATTATGAAGCAAATTTATATGTAATATATAAAACAAGTAATGAAAACAAAATTATTCATCAAATGACTGATGGAAATAATGGTGTATATTGGTCAAGTTTAACAACAACAAAAGGAATTGGAGTTCAAACAGGAACTACCGCTGATTTATTCCTAAGTGATGAAATTTCTGCAGGTGGACTTCTTGAAGGAATTAAAAAAACAGATTTTGACTCCCTTGATACTGCTATTAGTGATTTAGGTATTAATATTGATTATTTAATTATTGATGAATTACCTGCAAAAACATTATGTAATAGTTATAGTAATATATCTACATTACCTCTTTACTATGCGTTAGATGAAGATGTGAAGGCAACTGATAAATATGCTATTTGTGTAACAAAAAATCATCCTGAATTATTAACAGCAATTAATGAAGTAATTGATGAATTATTAGTTGTTGACGAAAATAATGAAACAGGTATTGATAAATTAATAGCAAAACATTTAGGATTAAAACTTGAACAAAAAGATGATGGTAATTTATTTACTGACATTTATACAATAATTTCAACACCTTCATATAGAAATTATTTATTACAAGGTTTCTTAAATACATTAATTGTTACGATTATTGCTGCATTAATTGGACTTGTTATTGGATTTATTGTAGCTATTGTAAAAATACTTGCTGTTGATAATAAATATTTAAAAATTCCTAATATTATTTGTAACTTATATACAACAGTAATAAGAGGTACTCCAGTTGCTTTACAACTTTTTGTAATGGTGTTTGCTTTACTTGCAATTCCTGGTTTTAAAGTTACAGCGGTAATTTTAACATTTGGAATTAATTCTGGTGCATATGTATCTGAAAGTATTAGAGCTGGTATAATGAGTGTTGATAAAGGGCAAATGGAAGCAGGAAGATCACTTGGTTTATCAAAACTTACAACAATGAGAAAAATAATTATTCCTCAAGCAATTAAAAATGTAATTCCTGCAATTGGTAATGAACTTATTGCTTTAGTAAAAGAAACTGCTATTGTATCAATGGTTGGTTCAACAATCGGAACATTAACTTTTGATTTAAATCAAGCAACATCTACAATAAATAAATCCCTTGCTAATTATTTAGCTCCAGCAATTTTAGCAGGTTTATTGTATTTATTAATTGTATATGGTATTACTCTAATAATTAAATTAATTGAAAGGAGATTTAGTGTCAGTGATAAATATTAATAATATATATAAAACATTTGAAGATGGAATTACTGTACTAAAAGGAGTTTCATTAAATATTAAAAAAGGAGAAAAAGTTGTAATTATCGGTGCAAGTGGAAGTGGTAAATCAACTTTACTAAGATGTATAAATCAAATGGAAAAACCAACATATGGTGAAATTTGGTTTAAAGACAAATTAGTTACACCTGTTGATCCTTATCTTCATAAAGAAGTAATATTAAAAAGTAAAACATTTAAAAAACTATTAAGTAATGAAAAAGAAGTAAATGATGAAGTAATTAATAAAATTATCAAAGAAATTAAAGAAAAAGATTTACTTAATGAAAAACACGAAGGAAAAGAATATAATAACGAGATTAAAAAAATTTTAAAAGAAAATTATTTACATATTGATATTGCTAGACAAAAAATCGGGATGTGTTTTCAACACTTTAATTTATTTAATAATTTAACTATTATTGAAAATTTAACATTAGCACCTGTATCATTAAATTTACTTTCAAAAGAAGAAGCAGAGAAAAAAGCTCTAACATATTTAGAAAGAATTGGTCTATTAGATAAAAAAGATGTATATCCAGCTAAGCTTTCTGGTGGTCAAAAACAAAGAATTGCTATTATTCGTTCATTATGTATGAATCCTGATGTAATGTTATTTGATGAACCAACAAGTGCATTAGATCCAGAAATGGTTGGTGAAGTATTACAACTTATGAAAGAACTTGCAAACCAAGGAATGACAATGGTTGTAGTAACTCATGAAATGGGATTTGCAAAAGAAATAAGTGATCGTATTGTATTTATGGAACAAGGTCAAATTATTGAAGAAGGTACTCCAAAAGAAATTTTTGAACAACCTAAAAATGAAAGAACTAAAGCTTTTTTAAGTAAAATATTGTAATAAACAGAACCAATTGGTTCTGTTTTTTTATGAATATTTGAAAAAATAGGTAAAATATGATATAATATATGTATAAAATAATAAAATATGGTCGTAATCTCGACTATATTTAAAAGGAGAATTGAATATGAAAAGAATACTAATGTCAATTACACTTGTATTAATTTTATTACTTACTTCATGTGGTAATTTAATTAAACCAGGTCCAGGAAATGAACCTGAAAATCCAAATCCTGAATGTGAACATTTAACTGAAACATTAGCTGAATATGATGAAACAGGACATTGGATAAAGTGTCTTAGTTGTAACGAAAAATTAGAATTTTCGGAACATAAATATAATGCATGGATTACTGTTTTAGAACCTTCATTAGGAGTTGAAGGTAAAAAAGTGAAAAACTGTACTGAATGCGAATTTAGTGTAGAAGAAATTATTCCTGCATTAACTGATTGTGTTCATCCAAATGTTTCTAATAATTGGGTGGTTGATGAAACTGGTCATTGGCATATTTGTAATGATTGCCCAATAACATTAGATTATTCTGTGCACTCATATAGTGATTGGGTTGTAACTATTACTCCGCAAGTAGGAGTTGCAGGTAAAAAGGTTAAGACTTGTGATATATGTAACTATAGTGTAGAAGAAGTTCTTCCTGCACTTCCACAACCTGATCCAGAACCTACTGATGGTCAAGTTAATGTTACTAAAATTGGTACTGGATTTGAAACTATTTACTTAGAATGGACTCCTTATAATAATGCTACAAAATATCATGTATATTGTGATAATAAATTAATTGATGCTGAACTTATCAGATTTTATGGTACATATTTTAGAGCAGATATAATTGGTATTACTGCAAATGACCATATTGTAAAAGTTGTTCCAGTTGTAGGTGGAAAAGAAGTTACAGCAGCTAAAGTAGAATATACTCGTAGACCTGAAGCCTATGTAAGAGAAGGATACTCATTTACTGGTGAATGTACTGGTGCATATAATATGGATGGTACATTAAAACAAAATGCTCAAGTAATATATGTTACAGCAAAAACTGCAAAAACTGTTACAGCAACTGTAAATGGTGCAACACAAACAGGTTTACAAGCAATTCTAGATGCTAAACAAAAAGCAAATACTTCAAATGATATTTTATGTATTCGTGTTATAGGAATGATTTCTGCAAATGATATGGATTCATTTTCTAGTTCTGCACAAGGCCTACAAATTAAAGGTCGTAGTGCTGAAACAAATATGAATATTACTTTTGAAGGTGTAGGAAACGATGCTACTATTAATGGTTTTGGTTTCTTAATCAGAAATTGCTCAAACGTTGAAATTAGAAATATCGGAATTATGAATTTTATGGATGACGGAATTAGTGTTGATACAGATAATTCACATCTATGGCTACATAATATTGACTTTTATTATGGACAAGCTGGTGGAGATGCTGACCAAGATAAAGGTGATGGTTCATTAGATATTAAAAAATCTCATTATATAACTGTTTCATATAATCATTTCTATGAATCTGGTAAATGTGCTTTACTTGATGCCGGAACTGGTGAAGGAAGTGACTATATTACATATCACCACAATTGGTTTGACCATTCAGACTCAAGACATCCAAGAGTAAGAAACGCTGAACATGTTCATGTATATAATAACTACTATGATGGTGTTGCAAAATATGGTATTGGTGCTGCTGGTGGTGGAAGTAATGTCTTTAGTGAAGCAAATTATTTTAGAAATACAAAATATCCAATTTTAACTTCACAACAAGGAAGTGATATTGCAACAGATAGTAAAGGTACTTTCTCAGGTGAAGATGGTGGTGTAGTTAAGAGTTTTGGTGATTTAATGATTGGTGGTACATTTGTTCCATATAGTGAAAATAATGTTCAATATGACGCATATGTTGCAGCAACAAGAAATGAGCTTGTTCCATCAACTGTTAAATCTTTAAAAGGTGGATTTACATATAATAATTTTGATACAGCAAGTGATATGTACAGCTATAATCCACATACTGCTGAAGCTGCAAAAGATAATGTAACACAATATGCAGGTAGATTACAAGGTGGAGATTTAAAATGGACATTTACTGAAGAAGATGATGCATCTTATGCAATAAATTCTGGACTTAAACAAGCTGTAAATAATTACAAACCAACTGTTGTTTTAGGTGAAGTTATCATGTCTAATTCTTTAGTTGAAATGATTGATTCAATTCCTGAAAATGTTACTTTGGAAGATAGTTCATATATATATGATTGTTATAATCAATATATTAAATTAACTGATTCACAAAAAGAAGAAATAACAAACTCTCATAAATTACTTGCTGCGTATAATACAATTTTTAAATTAGAAATTGAAAGAGTTATTCAACTAATTGATAACATGGACGTAGATAATCAAGAAGAAGTACAAAGTGTTTATCTTGAATATAGTAAACTTACTGCTGATCAAAAGAAAGACGTAACTAATATAGATATTCTTACAAATGCAATGGGTTCAATTCCAGTTGATAAAATTGAACATAATTTTGATAATGGATTAAGTTCAGATTTCTTTAATATTTCTGGTAACTTATCTAAATCTAAAGGTGTTGCTACATATAATGGTTTAACAATTTCTCAATGTTTAAAAATTGAATCAAGTACAAATATTTCATTTACAATTACAACAAAGATGACTCTTACAATTGTATTTGGAGATGAAGATACAAAGACAAATATTAAAATTGATGGTGTAAAACAAACAACATCAACAAAAGTATTAACAATAGAACTTGAAGCTGGATCTCATACAATAACTAAAGCAGATTCAACAAATGTTTTCTATTTATCTTTAGAATAATCTAAAAGGCTACATATGTAGCCTTTTATTTATTATTGTTCTAAATTTGATTTTTCAAAAGAAAATATGGTATAATATCATATAAGATAGGTGATTTATATGATTAATTTAATGAACGACTATAATGTTATTGCACATAATAAAATTTTAAAAGATTTACAAAAATATCAAACAGAACTTTATGTCGGATACGGAATGGATGAGGTTTGTAAGGAAGCAAAAGAATTAATAAAAAAAGAACTTAATAATGATGAAGTTGATATTCATTTTTTAGTTGGTGGAACTATTACAAATAAAATAGCACTTAATCATATTCTAAAACCATATGAAGCAATTATTGCAGCAGATTCATCTCATATTTATGTTCATGAAACAGGAGCAATTGAAAGTAATGGACATAAAATTATTACTGTAAAAAATGTAGATGGTAAAATTACTGTTGATGAAATACATAAAGTAATAAAAAGTCACTCTGACTGTCATATGGTTAAACCAAAAGTTGTATATATATCAAATTCTACTGAATTTGGTACAATTTATACTAAAAGTGAATTATTTGACTTATCAAACTATTGTAAACATCATGGATTATATCTATATTTAGATGGAGCTAGATTAGGATGTGCACTTACTTCTTTATATAATGATTTAACTTTAAGTGATATATGTAAATATGTTGATATTTTCTATATTGGTGGAACAAAAAATGGCTTAATGTTTGGTGAAGCATTAGTAGTTAAAAATGAAAAAATTAAAGAAGATTTTAGATATTCTATCAAACAAAACGGTGGAATGTTATCAAAGGGATTCTTATTAGGAATTCAGTTTAAATCATTATTTAGTGATAATTTATTTTATGAAATAGCAAAGCAACAAAATGAACTTGCTACATATTTTGATAATCGTTTAAATGAATTATATATTAGACATTCACTAAAAACTGTAACTAACCAAATATTTATTATCCTTGAAAGTCATGTAGTTGAAAAATTAAAAGAAGAATTACTGTTTGAAATATGGGAAGATTTAGGTGATGAAGTAGTTATTAGATTTGTAACGCATATATCACTTTCAAAAGAAGATATTGATAAAGCTATAAATATTATTAAGGCAGCATTAGATGAATAATTTAAAACTTATAAAACCAAATGAAACATATATAGATCAAATTATTAAATACAAAGAAGAATTCTTACTAGATAATTCTCATTTACATGGAACAGCAGGTCTTTCTCATTATCCTGATATATCTGAATGGCTTCAACACGTAAAAGATTTAGAAAATAAAGAAACTTTACCTGCGTGTAATGTTCCATCTACATTATTTTTAACAATTGATACAAAAAATAATGAACTAATTGGTATGATTGATATTAGACACTATTTAAATCAAAACTTAATGAGTTGTGGTGGTCATATTGGATATTCAATAAAACCGTCAAAAAGAAGATTAGGTTATGGAACTAAACAACTAAGTCTAGCTTTAGAAGAATGTAAGAAAATGAATATTAATGAAGTATTAATTACTTGTGATGAATTTAATATTGGATCTAAAAAAATTATTTTAAATAATAACGGTATCTTCCACAGTAAGATAAAAAACAAAGATGAAGACATAGAAAGATATTGGATAAAATTATGAAAAAAGAATTAGTAAAAAGTATTACACTAGATATATCTAACAAGCGCGTTTTTTGTGTTAGCGATATTCATGGTGAATACCTTGTATTAAAAGAACTATTAGAAAAAAATAGCTATAATATAAAAAGTGATTACTTATTTATTTTAGGAGATCTTACTCGCAAAGGGACATATCCACTTAAAACTATTAGATATTTAATGGATTTATCTTTAAATCAAAATGTCTATATTTTAATGGGAAATTGTGATGAAAGAGATTATTTAGATGTTTTTGATAATGACTTCGAAAAATTCATGTATTCAGTTAATACAAAAACATTAATTAGAGATTTATTAATTGATATCTATAATGAAATTCCTAATATTAATAAGGAAAATTATATAAGTTATCAAGAAATATTGGCTTCAACAAAAGAAATTGATTTTATTAAAAATTTACCTCATTTAATTGTAACTAGCGAATATATATTTTCACATGCTAAAGTACCACAAGTAATTAATTTAGAAACTGATTTATATACAAGTTATATTAGAGGACGTGACTTTTTACAAAAAGGTCATAATAATAAACAAACAGTAATTGTTGGACATATGCCAAGTACAATATATTCTAGTAATTGTTATAATAATAAAGTTCATTATGAAAATAATATTATTTTTATAGATGGTGGAATGGCTATTTATCATAGTGGACAAATAAATTTATTAATTATTGAAAATAATAATATTATTAAAGAAGCATCAAATGATGCATTAGAAGAAGTAATTTGCTTAGCTAGCCAACAAGGAGAACCTTACGCAAAAGGTACATGTTGGCCGAATTATGAAATAACTATACTTGAAAGAGGTAAATATTTTTCAAAATGTATAGTTAATGCTACAAATGAACTATGTATAATTAAAAACGAAATGATCTGTAAAGACAGTAATACTACTCTTGATGATTGTCCTGGAATGATGATTAACATCAGTAAAAACGATCATGTTAAACTTGTTAAAACATTAAGTGGCTATTCTTTAGTAAAAAAGGATGGTATTGTTGGATGGATCAAAAATAGCTATTTAGGAGGAATAAATGAAATTTAGTCCAGAAGTAAAAAGTGCCCTAGAACTTGGGCTTCCTATTGTTGCGCTTGAATCTACAATTATTTCACATGGTATGCCTTATCCTGAAAATGTTCATACTGCTCTTCAATGTGAAAAAATTATTCGTGATGCGGGAGCTGTTCCTGCAACAATTGCAATCATAAAAGGTGAAATCTGCATAGGTCTTACAAAAGATGAAATTCATTATTTAGGTAAAGAAGGTTTAAGTGTTTATAAAACATCTCGTAGAGATATAGCATATGTAGTAAGTAAAAAACTTAACGGTGCTACGACTGTTTCTGCAACAATGATTGCTGCTCAAATGGCGGGAATTAAATTTTTTGCAACAGGTGGTATTGGCGGAGTTCATAGAAATGCTGAAATTACAATGGATATTTCAGCTGATTTAGAAGAACTTGCTCAAACAAATGTTTGTGTTATATGTGCTGGAGCAAAAGCAATTCTTGATTTAGAAAAAACACTTGAATATTTAGAAACAAAAGGTGTTCCTGTTATTGGATATCAAACAGAATCGCTTCCTGCTTTCTATACAAGAACATCACAATATAATGTAAACTTTAAGCTTGATACACCTTTAGAAATTGCAGAGTTTTGCAAAACGAAATGGGATTTAAATTTAAATGGTGGTGTACTTGTTACTAATCCGATTCCTGTTGAATATTCACTAGATGAAAATGTAATGAATGAAGCAATTAATAAAGCAATCATTGAACAAGATAAACTTGGTATTAAAGGAAAAGAATCAACTCCATTCTTACTTGCTAAAATAAAAGAAATTACTGAAGGAGCTTCTCTTGATTCTAATATTAAATTAGTTTTTAACAATTGTTTACTTGCTTCTTTAATTGCTAAAAAATATTGGGATTTAAATAATGTTAAGTAATAATAAGTTTTTAGTTAGAGTATCTAAATATCGTTCAATATTAATATTAATATATGAAATAATTCTTTTTACAATTTTTTATTTATATAACAAATTTATATTTGAGAACAATAGTTCTATATTATTTATCAGTTTAGTTTTTATTTTTCCTATTATTCTTTCAATATTAAAAGCCATAATAAAAAATGAAAATTTAAAAAAGTATCATAATTTGAAAACAAACTATAATACTTTAATTATTACTGATATAAAAAAAGGTAAATATTTTAATAAATTTATTGAGGAATTAAAAAGTTTAACGAATAATGTTGTTATTAAAACTTCAGATGTTAATCAACTTATTACACTTGGAAAATATAACAATATTAATATTTTAATTGATTCTAATAATACATTTATATCTATAGATAATACATATATTAAATATCAATATATATATGGATATATTGGTGATAATACTACTAAATATGATTTTAAAGCAATATCAAATAAAACGCTTGATCGCTTTTATAACTTATTACTTAAAAGAATTAAAGTTTTAATTAATAATGAGTTTAATTATACAGAGTATTATTTTGGAAAAACTTATAATGGTTGTATACTTAAGAATCATAAAGAAACACTTTATCAGATTAAAATAAAAGAAAAAGCTTTTCTTCGAAAAGAAAAGGAAATCCACAAAATTATAAATACATAAGAACCAGGCAAAAACCTGGTTCTTTTATTCTAAATGATTAGTAAATAAAATATCAACTTTGTTATCAATTAAGATAGATGCATCAATTGGATTATTAATATTATATACTCCAAATTTAATATTATTTTCCTTAGCTAGCTTTAAATATTTTAAAGTATTATTGTTTAAGCTAGTAACAAGACCATAGTTATTGTTTTTACAAATATCGATGATATCTTCATCAATAAAATCTGTTATATATAATAAGGAAATACTTCGTTCTAGATTTTTAAATTCATGAAGAATATTATAATCATTAACAATAATTGATATATTAACATAGTTTACTTTATTTAATAATTTTATTAATTGTTCAATTTCTAAACATCCTATTGGTTGACATAACTTAATATATAAATGTTGATGATATCTAAGGCTTAATTCAATTAATTCTTCAAGTTTTGTTAAAAAACTATATTTATTTGGATATTCATAGTTCATTAATTCACTGAATTTATGTTGACTAATATGGATTTTTCTTTTAATTATTTTATATAAGGATCTATTTCTTGAACAAACAATTTCTCTATCTTTTGTGAATCTAATATGAGCAAGTATTCCATCATAATCTTTATTACAAGCAGCAAGAAAAGCAGAATATGTGTGGTCTATCTCGTTAATAATATTACCGCCATCACTTACTAATAAAGTATTATTTCTATTAATCTTTATTGATCCCATTCTCTAGTTCCTGCTTTCGTTCTTTTTTCTCTTTTCTTGTCAGTGGTACTGGATCATATACTTTTTTTGTTAAAGGATTACATCTTAAAATACGCCATCCAACTAGAAAACTAGCTTTGAAAAAATTAAATTTTTCATAACAACCTATAGCATAATTTGAACAACTAGGATAGTGTTTACATCTTCCAGACCCGATTATTTGTTTATTTTTTTGATAATTTTTTATTAATTTAATAGCCCATTTATTTCTTGCCATATTATTCACCTACTATAATTATATCTTATTTTAATCTTTTTTTCAAGATAGGAGTATATATATTTATTTGTTGTAGATAATATATATATGAATTATATTTTATTTCTGTTGTTTTTCCTTGTTTTACTTATAGTATTTCCTATTAGAATTAGTATAATAAATAATAATAAATGTCTTTTCATTAAGATTATTTTTTTAAAATATCTTATAATTAAAATTAAAAAAAGACTAAAAGAAATTGATGTTGGCTATTCATATAGGAAATATTTGATAAACAAAGAAAAAGAAAAATATAAATTTAATAAGCGTTTATATTTATTTACTAGTGTTTTAGATACTTTTATTATTCATGATTTTGTTATAAATATCAACACAGAAAATGAATATATATATTTTACTTTTTTAATGATAGATAGTTATGTAAGAAATAATTTACTGGTAAATTGTAAAAAAGTTAATAACTATAAATTGATTTATAATTATAGTCAAAATACAAGCTATTTAATTGAAACAGATTTTAGTTTTACTGTTTTTAATTTAATATATGTATTACTGACTAAAAAGAATATAAATAGAGGTGTGTTAAATGGAAAACCAAGTCAGCGAAATAATGAGGCTATCCTTAGATAATTTAAGAGAATTGATTGATGTTAATGTAATAGTGGGGAAAGAAATACAAACAGATAAGGGAACAATTATTCCTGTTTCTAAAGTGAAATGTAGTTTTGTTGGTGGAGGAATGGATCAAAAAAAATATCCAAATGATTTAAACCCGGTTACAGCTGCTACTTTAGCAAATCTTACTCTTACTCCAGTTGCTTTTATTGTAGCAAGTGATGAAATAAATTTACTTCATATTGACGAATCAAGTCATAATGTTGAAAAAGTTATTGATTTAATTAGCGAAACGATAAAAAGACTTACAAAAAAAGATAAATAATGTGGATAAAAAAAACCACATTTTTTTATTTTTATAAAATAAAATCGTATTAGTTTATTTTTTTTATAATTTTTGGTATAATTAAAGTTGGTAGAGAGGAGGGATTTTATGAATGATGTTGCTATCATTGGTGGCGGAGCATCTGGATTATTTTGTGCAATCTATATTAAACATCTACTAAATAAATTAGATATTAATAATACAAATATCACAATCTATGAAAGATTAGAAAAAACTGGTAAGAAATTACTTGCTACTGGTAATGGAAAATGTAATTTTTCAAATAAACATACATCTAAAGAAAAATATAATAATCCCGAATTTGTAGAACCTCTACTTAAGAAATTTAACTATAAACACTTAAAAGAATTTCTTGAAGAGTTAGGATTATATACAGTTATTGATTCTGAAGGAAGAGCTTATCCACAAAGTGAAACAGCTAATTCTGTTCTTGATATTTTAAGAACAAAAATTAAAATTGAAGGTATTACAGAAAGTTGTAATACAGATATTAAAAAAATAACTTATTTAAATGGTAAATATATTTTAGAAACAAACCGCAATCAAAAGATGCAAGCCGACTATTTAGTTATGGCAACTGGTGGTAAAGCATGTCCAATTCATGGTTCAAATGGTTCAGGTTATGTTTTATTAAAACCATTCAAACATAAAATAGTTGATCCTCGTCCTGGACTTGTCAGTATTAAAACAGATCCTAATCAAGTAAAAAGTCTTGCTGGAATTCGTGTAAAAGCTAATGTATTAGTTTATGATAAAAAGAAAAAATCAGTTGTTTGGCAAGAAGCTGGTGAAGTTTTATTTAAACCTGATGGTTTAAGTGGAATTGTTATGATGCAGGCTTCTACTTTTATGCAAAGAAACAACGGTTCATATAAAATCTATTTAGACTTATGTCCAAATTATACAGAAGAAGCTATTGTTTTAGATTTAACGAAAAGATTTGAAATGTTTAAAGGTTTTGAAATTTCACAATTACTTACTGGTATGTTTAATAAAATGTTAAATTTAGCAATACTTAAAAAAGCAAAAATTGATTTATCAGGACATGTTTCAAAATTAACAAAAAAAGATATATTAAAAATTGCTAAAGTAATTAAAGAATTTGAATTTGATTATGATGGTACTTTTGATTTTGATAAAGCTCAAGTAACAATTGGTGGAGTTGATTTAACTGAAGTAAATCGTTTAACTCTTGAAAGTAAAAAATCAGATAATTTATATATTATAGGTGAGTTATTAGATATTGATGGAGAATGCGGTGGTTTTAATTTACAGTGGGCATTTACATCAGGAGTTATTGCTGCTTTAAATATTGCTGAAAAAATAAAGAGTTTTGAAAATGATTAAAATCGGTAATATTCAAATTAAAGTAAGTAAAAAATTTTCAAATAATGAACTTTTAGATCTTGGTGTAAAAAAAATTTCTAAAAGATATCATATAAAGCCTCAAGATATAAAACAACCTCAGATAATAAGAAAAAGCATTGATGCTAGATTTGATGTATGCTATTCTTTAACTCTTGCGTTTAATACTATAAATGAAGATAAACTTCTTAAAAAATATTCTGAGTTTAGTAAGTACAAAAAAGAAGAAATTATTATAAATAAAACAAATACACCTCAAGATATTATTATAATTGGTGCTGGTCCAAGTGGTTTATTTAGTGCATTAGTACTTGCAGAAGCAGGACATAATGTAACCATTATTGAACAAGGTGAACCAGTAGAAGAAAGATCGATTACAGTTAATAATTTCTTTAAAACAGGTAATTTAAATCCTTATTCAAATATTCAATTTGGAGAAGGAGGAGCTGGAACATTTTCTGATGGTAAATTAAACACTAATGTTAACACAATTTATAACCAATATGTCTTAGAAAAGTTTGTATCATTTGGTGCATCAAGCGAGATTTTAATTGATACAAAACCACATATTGGAACAGATGTTTTAAAAGAATGTTTAAAGAATCTAAGAAAACATTTAGAAAGCTTAAATGTAAAGATATTTTTTAATCATAAATTCATTGATTATTCTACAGATAAACTGGTACATATAAAAGTACTTAATGTAATAAATAATGATATACTTGAATTTACAAGTAATAAATTAATATTAGCAATCGGACATTCTGCTAAAGATACATATTGTTTATTAAATAAGTCTTTAATACTTGAACCTAAACCATTTTCAATGGGAGTAAGAATTGAACATTTACAAGAAGTATTAAATGAAAGTTTACATAAAGAAGCAAAAGATTATTTACCTGCTGCAAGCTATAAACTTGTAGAACATTTAGATAATGGAAGAACAATATATAGTTTCTGTATGTGCCCTGGAGGAGAAGTGGTAAATGCTTCTTCAGAACCAAATCACTTAGTGGTTAATGGGATGAGTTATTCTAGTCGCAGTGGTAAATACGCAAATTCAGCAATGCTTGTAAATATTGAGGTAAATGATTATTTTAAAGATAGTCCACTTGATGGATTATATTTCCAGGAAAAATATGAAAAATTAGCATATAATTTGCTTAATGGTAAAGTTCCTGTTCAACATTATGATGATTTTTGTAATAACGAAAAATCAACAAAATTATTGAATGGAACGTCATTAAATTGCCAATATGATTTTGCAAATATTAAAGATTGCTTACCTGAATATGTTAGTTTATCATTAATTGAAGGAATAAAAAGTTTTGAAAAGAAAATAAAGAATTTCAGTAATAACCCATTATTAATTGGTTTAGAATCAAGAAGTTCTTCCCCAATCAGAATTAAAAGAAATGATGATTTTAAATCATCAAATCCATTAATATATCCAATCGGAGAAGGGGCTGGATATAGTGGTGGAATTATTACATCTTGTATAGATGGAATTAAATGTGCTTTAAAAATTAATGAATAAAGGTAATGTTTATGCAAATTAATAAAGAGACAGTTAATTTTATAACAGACTCATTTGATGAACTTACTACGTTATATTATAATTATTATAATAATTTAAATTTAGAAAACGTAAGTGAATCAAAAGATAATGTTATAAGAGTATCATATTTAGAAGCATTAACAAACGTACTTAACTTATATATGGATTCAGAAGAAATAGAAGTAGATGATAAGAATCAACAAAGAGTAAACGAATTAGTTGATGAAATTGATAACTTATTTTCTACATATACAGTAAATTCTGAAGAAATCAGAAAAGCAATGTTATTACTTAATATCAAAGGATTTAAACATGTTAATTTCTCTTTAGATATTATTACACCTGATGCTGTTTGTATGGTTTTAGTACATTTAGTAAATGCAATATTTGATCAAACTAAACAATTAAATATTATAGATCCAAACTGTGGTACAGGTAATTTAATAGCAATGTTAAATAACTTTTTACCAAATGAAGTGAATTTCGTAGGAATTGATAGTCATCAAATTTTAACTAATTTATTCTCTACACAAGCAAACTTTATGGAAATGGCTGTACAAGTATATTATCAGGATGCACTTCAAGATTCTTTTGAAGATTTTGATATATTAGTTACTGATGTTGCTACATACGAATATGATATTAAAAATTATAAATCTCATCTTGCTAATAAAGGTATTAAATATTTCCCATATTTATTAATTGAAAAATATTTGTCATCACCAAATCCTATTCAAAAACAAATTTATCTAATTGATAATGATTTCTTTGAACAAGATGGAAGTAATGAATTTAAAAATTTTATAAAAGATAAAGCAATTATTAAACAATTAATAGCTTTACCAAATACAATGTTTCAAGAAGAAAATTTTACAAGAGGAATTCTAGTATTAGAATTATTAAATGATGAAAATATTCATCAAAAGACTGGTATTTATATGTTACCAAGTTTCACTGAAACTGATAAATTAAATCAAGTCTTACAAGAAATAAAAAAAGATTTAAAATAGAATAAAAGGAGAAAAAGAATTATGGAAAAAATTATGGCAGTAAATGCAGGTAGTTCATCATTAAAATTTCAAATTTTAGAAATGCCAGCAGAAACAGTATTAACAGAAGGACTTGTTGAAAAAATTGGTTTAAGTGATCCAGGTATGGTAATTAAATACTATGTTGATGGAAAACTAGTAAAAGAAGCAATTAGTTTAGATATTCAAAATCACGCTGATGCTGTTAAAGTTGTATTAGATACTTTACTTGCAAAAAATATATTAAAAAGCTTAGATGAATTAACAGGTGTTGGTCACCGTGTACTTCATGGTGGTATGAAATTTATTGACTCTGTTTTAATTGATGAAAAGAACTTAGAAGATATTATTTCTTTATTCCCTTTAGGTCCTTTACATATGCCAGCAAACGTAACTGGAATTAAAGCATGTCAAAAAGTACTTCCAAACGTACCTCAAGTTGCTGTATTTGATACATCATTCCACCAAACAATGCCAGCAGAATCATATATGTATGCTGTACCTTGGGAATGGTATGAAAAATATCAAGTACGTCGTTATGGATTCCACGGAACATCTCATAAATACGTATCAATGGAAGCTGCAAAATACTTAGGTAAAAAACCTGAAGAATTACGTTTAGTAACAGTTCATATTGGAAATGGTGCTTCACTTGCTGCAGTTAAATATGGTAAATGTGTTGATACTTCAATGGGTCTTACACCTCTTGCAGGAATTCCTATGGGAACAAGAAGTGGAGATATTGATCCAGCTGTTGTAGAATTTATCTGTGAACAAACTGGAATGAATGTTAAAGAAGTTACAAATGCATTAAATAAAAAATCTGGATATACTGGTGTATATGGCGGATCAAGTGATGCAAGAGATTTAAGAGATGCTCAAGAAGCTGGAGATGCAAGAGCTGATTTAGTTATTCAAATGCAAAATAAAGGTATTTGTGATTACATTTCTCGTTACTATGGATACATGGGAGGAATTGATGCAATTATCTTTACAGCAGGTATTGGAGAAAAATCACCTCAAACAAGAGAAGAAGTTTGTGATAGATTAGCTGAACCATTTGGTGTAGCAATTGATAAAGAAAAGAATTTAATTAAAGGTGAATTCTTAGATTTAACAGCTCCTGGATCAAAAATTAAAGTCTTAGTTGTTCCAACAAACGAAGAATTAATGATCGCAAGAGATGTAATGAGATTAAAATAATTTAAATTGAAAAAAATAAACTTAACTAGTTAATTTTAGTGATTAATTAGTTAAGTTTTTTTATTTATTTGGAAAAACAAATTTTTTCATTTTACTCGTAGTATTAGGCAAGAGGTGATGAAATGAAAAAATTAATTAATTTATTTTATTTAGTAACATTATTATTTACAAATAATGTTACAGAAAATGTAACTGATAAGTCTATACTTACAAAACCATTAATCTGTATAGAAGGAACTAACTATGAAAATTATTTATTTTATGAGGGGTATGAAATAATTGAAAATAACGTAAATTTCAATATGCCAGGTAAATATCATGTTACATATCAATCAAAAGATGATCAAAAATTTGTAAAAAATGTTGATGTGATTTCCAAAGACAATTTAAATAACTTATCATATTATCAAATAACAAAACAAAACTATGATAATAATAATGATTACTATGATGAAGGTTTAATGACAAAACTAATAGATAATGAATATTCATACTATGTTATTAGCTATTTTGATAGAGATAATGAAGCTAGTACAGAATATTTAGATATTTATTATAATAATACATTAATTAAACAAACAACTATTTCAACTGATCAAGAATTAAAAATTACAAAGATTCTTAAAACAAATACTAACTTATATTTAGTAGGTACAAAAAAGCATAACAATTCTTCTTATGATATATATGTTTCAGAATATAGTTTAATTGGTGAATTTGTAAGAGATTTCTATATTCATGGTAATAATTACGATGAAGTAAAAGATGCAATCATTGTAGATGATTATATGTATATTACTGGAGTATCTTCATCAAATGATGGTTATTTTCATGGTGGAATTGATAATGATGTATTTTTATTTAAAGTAGATTTTAAATTAGGAATAATTAGAAAATCATATAATTCTAATACAATAGGTTCTGAAACAGTAACAAATTTGGTTTATTTTGAAGACGCATTATATTATGGCTATTCATATCTTAAAAATGGCTATAAAAATTGTGTGGTAAGAAAAATCAATTTAAATCTTGAAACAATTCAAGAACTAGATTATGGTTATAGAATAGGTATTGATATTAGTAAACTTGCAACTGATGATTATAACTTATATATTTTAATGTCATATCATGATTATGATTTGAAAAGAAATATATCTGTTTTAAATGTTGTAAGTAGCAATTTAACATATGTAAACCAATTTATATATAAATTTATCGATTATTCATTTGTTAAACCAATTGATTTAGTTATTAACAAAGACAATATTATAAGTTTATTATTTCAAGTAAATACTGTAAATTATATTCCTGGATATTCTCTTATTAAACTTAAAGATAACAAGGAAATTTTAAATGTTATCAAGTGTGAAAACAACTATCCAGTTAAATTTAAAGATAATAATGGGAATACTATATATACAAAAGTGAAAAATAAACTTATTGAAGAAAAAGTAAATAGTGTTTTAGTATTTGATTTTGGTCCAGATATTATTGACAATGAAAGTAGTGTAAATGATTATTTGATATATATTAATTCAAAAAAAGTCGTACATGATAATAAATTATCAAAAATATCATATGACTTAGATAATTTCGGATCATATAATTTATTATATTATTTTAAAACACAAGATGTTGATTTTATTTATACAAAAAATTATTACATTAAAGAAAATACTAATATAGTAAACAATGAAACATATGATAAAGACTTTAGACTTTATTTTAATGGTACAGCCTATTTAAATGGAGAACTAATTGATAATGGCTTTAAGGTAACTGAAGTGGGTAAATACACTTTAGATTTAATTGGTAAAGATGGTATTCAGAAAAAATATAGTTTTTTTATTGAAGATAATTCACTTAAAAATAAAGATATTACAGATAATAAAACAGTTAGTATAAAAGAAAACAATATTAATACTCAAGAAACAGATATTAATATAGGTGTTAACCAAATACCATACGAACAAAAAGAAGATTTTATTAATAAAGATTATTTAATGTTAATTCCTGTTATCATCTTTACAGCCACACTTCTTTGTTTATTTAAAATAAAATAGGTGATGATATGAGTATTTATTTTAAATGTCTTAAACTACTAATTTTAATTTCATTAATATGGGCCCTTGGAATATTTACAATTAAACTTCAACTAAAAGCAAATAATGAAAATAACTTCAATGTTACAATAGATGATGAAGTAGAGTATGTCTTAGAAGAAAAAGTAAATAAAATCTTAACGAATAAAAATTATACAATATACATAACTAACAAAAATTCATATCTATATGAAGAAGAATATATAAATTCTTTTAATGACTTGATTGTAGATTTTGAAGTTAGTGAATGTGTATATTTAATCACTGAAAATAAATTACTTAAATATAACTATAAATCAGTTAAAGAAATAACTTTTGAAAATGTTACTTTAAACGATATATTTATAGATAATAAATATATCTACTTATGTGGATCAAAAAATAATGATTCAGTTTTTTATAAGTTAAATCAAAATTTAGATATACTTGATGAAATAGTGCTTGGAGGAGATAAATTTGAAACATTTATTAATATATATGTTTATAATAATGTTTACTACTTAGTTGGTCAAAAAGACAGTATTTCTAATAATAGTCCATTTAAAAATGTAGGTAAACCTGATACTTCTAAAATTTTTATGATAATGTATTATGAAGATATTATTAATGAAGTTTATTTTAATACAACTACGTTATCTGAAAATCTAATAGATGTAATATTTAAAGACTATATTTATTTGTTACTAGATTCAAAAGAGATATTTAAATTAGATTATAATTTTAATGTTATACCTACTAAACAACTTGAATATGATTTTGATCATATTTTCGTGGATATAAATTGCGATGTAGCTACTTATAAAATAAATAACAATAGTTTATTTATAAATAATTTATTAGTGAAAGAATTTGATTCATCTATTTTATATTTTGATACAGCTATTAGTCCTATAGTTTATTGTATTGAAAATAGCAAAATATCTAAATATAATTTATTTATATATCAAATAATTAAAAACGAAGAACTTGTTTTAACAAAAGATAATTTTGACTATAATACATTAAATAACTTAGAAATATATTCTCCATTTGAAAAACTTGAAAAAAGACTTCTAGAAAGTTCTATTTTAAATAAACAAGTTCACGGTACATATAATGTTTCTTATCAAATTAGAAGATCTAATAATAAATCATTTAATCTTGATGGAAAATTAACAATAAAGCCTTATATTAATATCATTAATAATGGTATATATAAAATTGGGAAAACATTATCTTTTTTTGGAAAAGCATATCTTAATGAAGTAGAAATCTTTAATGGACATGTATTAAGTGAAGAAGGAAATTATAAGTTAAAACTTTTTGATAATAATTTAAATCAAACAACTTACGAATTTAGTGTTATTGATAACTATTATAAAGATTGTGAAATAGTAGAATATAAAACAGATTATGAAATCTTTCAAAATGATGTTGTTAGAATCTCACTTTTTATAAATAATTTTTCTAGTGAACAAATTAAAGAAATTATTGTTAATGATAATATTTATACAAATTATGAAGTAATTGAAAACGAAATAATCATTTATTTATATCCAAAAAATTATTATGATATATCTAATTATTATTTAGATAAGATAATTTTAGAAAATAATGAAGAAGTTCTAATTAATAAAAATATTACAATTAAAACATTAAAAACAAATCCAATTGTAACACTAAATCAATCAATGGATAATAATAACATAATATTAGACTATGAAATTAGTGATTCTGATAAATCGATTATGTATTTAGAAACAAATATTTATTATAATGAAGAAAAATTTCAAACTATTGTTAACTATTTTAATAATGATGAAAATTTTATTTTAAACAATCTACCAAAAGAAAATTTAAAAATAGAACATTTATTAATATATCACACCGGAAAAAACAAAAAAACACTAAAACTAGCTGAATATAATATCGAGAAATTAAGAAAAGAAAATTTATTTGAGTTAACATATTTAGTTGATTCAAATTTAAATAAGGTAACTTTTAAATTAAATTATAAAAACTTAAAATTGACAAATTTACTTATTAATAATCAAAATATCCTAAATAATATAAATATTCCAAATATTTTAAATAATTTATCAATTAATCATCTTGTTATTATTGGAAGTTTTATTGTGTTTAGTTTCAGTTTAATTATTCTTAAAATTAAACGTAAAAGAAAAACAAAACAAACTGACTAAATTCATTGAAAAATAAGGGCATATATGATATAATAGTTAAAAGGTTTTTGGGTTAAAAAGTTGGTGATATTTTGAAATATATAAATCTATATTTACAAAGTGAATATTCTTTTTTACAAAGCACTATAAAAATAAAGAATCTTATTAAATTCGGTAAAGAAAATAATGTTAAGGCACTTGCAATTACTGATGATAATATGTATGGTGTTTGTAAATTTTACAGTGAATGTATTAAAAATGATATAAAGCCTATTATTGGTTTAAAGATCAAATGTCATTATCAAAATACATATTTTGATGTTTTAGTTTACGCTAAAAATAACTATGGGTACAATGAGTTATTAGTACTTTCATCAACTTTAAAAATAAAAAACTTTATAACACTTGATGTTTTAAAAAAATATTCAACTAACTTAATAATTGTATTACCAATAAATGATTACAATAATTTATACTTATATAATCAAGTGTCTTTTAATAATGATACATATATTGGTTTACTTAAACAAAATTTTTTAAATAATGAAGAATACCTAAAAACTATTAATTATATAAATCAAAATAATTTAAAAGCTTTACCACTTAGTAAAGTAAATTGTATTATTAGTAGTGAAACAAAAGCAATTAATTTTTTAAATAAGTTAAATAAAAGTGAATTAACAAACATTCCAAACCCTTTATTTAAAGATGAAGACTTTGTTAATTTATTTAAAGATTATCCAAATCTTTTACTTAATAATGAAAAAATAATAAATGATTGTAATGTTACATTATCATTTGATAAATATTATTTCCCTAAGTATAAAACAATTGATGACTCTTTTGTAGATTCTTTAGAATATTTAAGATCTCTTAGTTTAAAAGGATTACAAAAAAGATTATTAAATACTAATAAAAATGCTCATGCTTATCTTGATAGATTAAATTATGAACTTGATGTTATTAATAAAATGGGATTTAATGATTATTTTTTAATCATTTGGGATTTAATTAAATTTGCGAAAAAAGAAAAAATAATGGTAGGACCAGGACGTGGTAGTGCTGTAGCTAGTTTAGTTTCTTATTCACTTGGAATTACAGATATTGACCCACTAGAATATGGTTTAATTTTTGAAAGATTTTTGAACTTAGAAAGGGTTTCAATGCCTGATATAGATATTGATTTTCAAGATGATAGAAGAGAAGAAGTAATTAAATATTGTCAATCTCGTTATAAAGATGATCATGTTGCGCAAATTATTACCTTTTCTTCATATGGAGCAAAACAAGCGCTAAATGATGTTTCAAATGCTTTACAATTATCAGAGGTTAGAGCAAATCAAATTAATAAATATTTATTACCACTTATTGAAAATGATTATTCAATAAAAGAAGCAATTGATTCTTCAAATGAATTAAAAGCCTTAATGAATTATCAAGATATTAAAGATGTATTAGAAATTTCATCAGTTATTGAAGGCCTTCCAAAAAATAAATCAACACATGCCTCAGGTGTTGTTGTTGCCCCAGATAAGCTTGTTAAATATGTTCCAGTTGAAAAAGGATTACAAGATTTATTACAAACACAATATAGTGGAACAGATTTAGAAAAATTAGGATTATTAAAAATAGATTTTTTAGGTCTACATAATTTAAGTGTCTTATCTAAATGTATTAATTTAATTAAAGAAAATAATCCTGATTTTGCCTTACCAAAAGAATTTAATGATAAAGCTACATATGAACTATTATCAAATGGATTAACTCAAGGTATCTTTCAACTTGAAAAAACAAGTATGAAAAATACTCTTAAGAAAATTTCAATTAATTCTTTTAACGATCTAATTCAAGCTCTTGCTTTAAATAGACCAGGAACAATGGATTTAATACCGTTATATGCAGATAGAAAATTTGGAAAAGAAAAGATTACATATCTAAATAAAGATTTAGAAC
The DNA here is from genome assembly GCA_045119035.1 of Bacilli bacterium. Taxonomy (GTDB): domain Bacteria; phylum Bacillota_I; class Bacilli_A; order ML615J-28; family CAG-313; genus CAYVQA01. Next base: position 59,667 of record JBGVCU010000037.1, read on the forward strand.
CAATTTTAAAAGAAACATTAGGTATTATTTTATATCAAGAACAAATATTACAAATTGCTGTAAAATTTGCTGGTTTTAGTTATGGTAGAGCTGATATTTTAAGACGCGCTGTATCTAAAAAGAATAAAGAATTAATGGAATCAATGAAAGAAGAATTTATTAATGGTTCTATTAAAAATGGCTATTTAGAAACAGAAGCTACTAAAATATTTAATTATATTGAAGAATTTGCAAATTATGGATTTAATAAATGTCACTCTGTTGCTTATTCTTATGTTGCATATATTCAAGCATTTCTAAAAACTAATTATCCTGCTGAGTTTTATGCTACAATGTTTGATGATGCAACTGGTGATGATGAAAAAATAAGTTTCTTTTATAAAGAGGCATTAAGTAGAAATATAATTATTCATATGCCTCATTTAAAATATTCAAAAGATATTTGTCGTGTTAAAAACGGTCAAATTTTATTAGGTTTAAATTTTATTAAAGGAATTAATTCTAATATTATTAAATCATTATTAAATCTAACTGATGTTAATAGTTATTCTGATTTTGTTATTAAAACAAAAGATTTTATTACATTAAAAGAAATCGAAAAACTAATCTATTCATCTTGTTTAGATTGCTTTGATTTAACAAAAAAAGCAATGATTGAAAGTTATCAAGCTCTTTTATCAAGAGAAAAATACTTACATATCAAATCATTAAAACCACTTGAATATACTAATGAAGAATATAGTTATGATATATTACTTGAAAAAGAAAAGAGTGTGTTTGGATTTAATATTAAATATAACTTCTTTAATCAATATGCTTACTTATATCCAAAATATAATTTAAAGAAAATTAAAGATCTTACATTTATTCCAGGTAGAAATAATTTTGTATCTACAATGGGAATTATAGAACAAATAAGAGAAATAAAAACAAAGAAAGATGAAACTATGGCTTTTGGAACAATTAGTGATGATTTAAATGAAATGGAAATTGTTTTATTCCCAAGAGTATATGATTCATTAAATTTAGAAATTAATAAAATATATATATTAAATGGAGAAATCCAAAATCAAAATAACATTCTACAATTAGTTGTAAATAGAATAGAAAAAATCTAGGAGGAAGTTATGCCAATTTTATGTTTTGATATCGGTGGAACTGATATTAAGTACGGAATAGTAGAAAATGAAGTAATTTTAGAAAAAGGATCAATGCCAACAAATCCTTATCTAGGACAAGAAAATGTTTCTAATAGATTATTAGAAGTTACAAAAGAATTTCAAAAGAAATATGAAATTGAAGGTGTTGGAATTAGTGTTGCTGGATGCGTAGACTTTAATTATGCAAAAGTTATTGCAGGACCTGAAAGTATTCCTGAATTTAATAACTGGGATTTTAGAGAAGTTTTTGGAAAGCTTGGATTAAAAGCAGTTGCTGATAATGATGTTAACTGTTTTGGTGTTGCAGAAGGTAAAAGTGGTGCTGCAGTTAAATTTAATAATTTCTTAACAATGACAGTTGGTACTGGTATTGGTGGTGCAATTGTTTTAAATGGTGAAATGTGGCGAGGATTAAATTTCCAAGCTGCAGAATTTGGGCGTATGTTAATTGAAGGTGGAAAATATGAAGCACAAGCTGCTACAAGTGCCTTAGTAAGAAGTGCTCGTATTGCAGGTCTTACTGCTGGTAACGGTCTTGATGTATTTGCTTTATATGATGAAAAAAATCCAATTGCTGTTAAAGTTGTTACAGAATTTTATCATAAACTTGCTCTAGGAATTGCTAATTTAGTATATATCTTTAATCCTGAGGCTATTATTATTGGTGGTGGAATTTCTAATAGAAAAACATTCGCTACTGAACTTAAAAAGGAATTAAAGAAAATTATGGTTCCAGCTTTCTATGATACAGTTAAAATCTATAATGCTGCATATAAAAATGATGGTGGTATTATGGGTGCATATTACAACTATTTAGATGTATATAAATAGAAGGATATATATATGAATCAAGAAATATTAACAAAAATAAATTTATGGAAAAATGAACCATCTTTAGATGATGAGCTAAGATGCGAACTTGATAGTTTAGATGATGCTTCTTTATATGATGCATTTTATAAAGATATTGAGTTTGGTACTGGTGGTCTTCGTGGTATTCTTGGAGTTGGTTCAAACAGAATGAATAAATATATTATTGCTAAAGCTACAAAAGGATTTGTTGATTACTTATTATCAAGATATCCTAATTGCCAAAATCAAGGTGTTGTTATTTCTTATGATTGTCGTCATAAATCACAAGATTTTGCAAAAATGGCTTCAAGTATTATTGCTGCAACTGGTACAAAAGTATATATGTTTAGTGCCTTACGTCCTACTCCAGAGTTAAGTTTTGCTGTAAGACATTTAAATTGTTGTGGTGGTATTATGATTACTGCAAGTCATAATCCTTCTGTATATAATGGTTACAAAGTGTATGATCACTTAGGATGTCAATTAATTCCTGAAGAAGCTGATAAAGTAATTAATTTAATCAATAATATTGAAGATATATTCTCAATTAAAGGAATTGATTTTGAAGAAGGAGTTAAAAAAGGTTTAATTAATGTAATTGATAATGAAGTAGATGAAGCTTTCCTAAATGCATGCAGAAAAGTACAAGTACAAAAATTATCAAATGAAGTAAAACAAGATTTAAAAATTGTATTAACTCCACTTCATGGAACTGCATCAGTTTCACTTCCTACTTTATTAAAAACTGAAGGATACAATATCGAAGTTGTTGAAGAACAAATGGTAGCTGATCCTAACTTCTCAACAGTACCTTCTCCAAATCCGGAAAATAAATCAGCTTTTGAATATGCTGAAAAATTAGGTCATAAAGTAAATGCAGATTTATTAATTGCAACTGACCCAGATGCAGATAGAATGGGAATAGCTGTCTTATTAAAAGATGGTACTTATAAATATTTAACTGGTAACCAAACAGGTGCTATTCTTATTGATTACTTAGCTAAATATCGTAATATTAATAAAAAAGGTGTTGTATTAAACACTATTGTTACATCAAATTCTGGTAAAGCTATTTGTGATTATCATAATTTAGAATTAGTTCAAACTTTAACTGGTTTTAAATTTATTGGTGAGCAAATGAGTTATTTAGAAAATAGTGATGAAAAAGAATTTTTCTTTGGTTATGAAGAAAGTTATGGATATGTTGCTATTGATACTGTAAGAGATAAAGATTCACTTCAATCAACATTGCTTCTTTCTGAAGTTGCAGCATATTATAAGAGTGTTGGAAAAACACTTGTAGATGTATTAAACGATATCTATTCAGAAATCGGATATTATGAAGAAGATTTAATGAACATTTATATGGAAGGTGAATCAGGTTCTAAAAAAATTGAACAAATTGTTAGATACTTCCAAAAGAATCATTTAGAAGAGATTGCGAATAAAAAAGTTTCTATTATTGAAGACTATGATTTAAGTTTAAGATATACTTCTAGTAAAAAAGAAGCTATTTCTTTACCTAAATCATTAGTAATTAAATATATCTTTGATGATGGTGGATGGTTTGTATTTAGACCATCAGGAACTGAACCTAAATTAAAAATATATATTTCACTAAAAGGAAATACTAAAGAGGATGCAAGAAACGCTGTACAAGAATTAAAAGCAGCATTAAACAAAATTATTGAAATTATTTAGAGGTCAACATGAGTAAAATCACATTAAATTATAAAAATGTATTATCACATATTAGTGAAGAATCAATTAAACAAAATACATTAAATGTATTAGAAGCTAAAAATACATTAATCAATAAATCTGGACTTGGAAATGATTTTTTAGGATGGTTAAGATATCCTGAAAATTATGACAAAGAAGAATTTTCAAGAATTATTGCAGCTTCTGAAAAAATTAAAAAAGATAGCGATGTATTAGTTGTAATCGGTATTGGTGGATCATATCTTGGAGCACTTGCTGTTTTAGAAGTTTTAAAAAGTTATTTTCCAACTAATAAAGGTTTAGAAGTAATTTTTGTTGGACATACATTATCACCAACATATACACAAGATTTACTTGATTATGTAAAAGATAAAGATTTCTCAATTAACGTTATTTCAAAATCAGGTACTACTACTGAACCTGCAATAGCATTTAGATTATTTAAAGAACTTTTAACTGAAAAATATGGTGAAGGTGCAAAAGATAGAATCTATGCTACAACAGATGCTAAAAAAGGAGCTCTTAGAACTCTAGCAAATAACCAAGGATATGAAACATTTATTGTTCCAGATGATGTTGGAGGAAGATATTCTGTATTTACTGCAGTAGGTTTACTTCCAATTGCATGTAGTGGAGTTGATATTAATGTTTTAATGAATGGTGCAAAAGATGCAATGGATGATTGCTATAATGAAGGTTATGAATTAAATGGAGCATTACAATATGCTAACGTTCGTGACTTAATGGCAAAAGAATTAAATAAAACAGTTGAAATCCAAGTTACTTATGAACCAAAATTAAGATATATTAGTGAATGGTGGAAACAACTTTATGGTGAATCTGAAGGAAAAGACTTCAAAGGTATCTTACCTTACAATTTAGTATATTCAACAGATTTACACTCTTTAGGACAATATGTTCAAGAAGGACAAAGAACTATGTTTGAAACAATTTTAAATGTAGTTGAATCTCCTAGAAATATTACATTAACAACTGAAGAAAGTAACCTAGATGGTTTAAATTATTTAGCTGGTAAAACATTAGACGATGTTAATAAATGTGCAATGAATGGTACAATTTTAGCTCATGTTGATGGTGGAGTACCTAACATGGTTCTTGATTTACCAAAACTTGATACATATCATATTGGATATTTATTATATTTCTTTATGTTTAGCTGTGGTGTATCTTGTTATTTAACAGGAGTTAATCCATTTAATCAACCTGGTGTTGAAAGTTATAAACGTAATATGTTTGCGTTACTTGGAAAACCAGGATTTGAAGATTTAGCTAAAGAATTAAATCAAAGATTAAATAAATAATGAATAAACCTATTAAATATACATTATTAAAAGAAGACAAAAGAACTGCTGCAAGATTAGGTATTATTGAAACACCTCATTCAAAAATCGAAACACCTATTTTTATGCCTGTTGGTACACAAGCTACAGTTAAGACTTTAACTAAAGAAGAACTAGAGGCATCTGGTGCACAAATAATTTTAGGTAATACATATCACTTATGGTGTCAACCTGGAGAAGATATTGTTGAAGAAGCTGGTGGACTTCACAAGTTTATGAATTGGGAACGCTCAATTTTAACTGATTCTGGAGGATTCCAAGTATTTTCACTTGCAAAACTTCGTGACATTAAAGAAGAAGGAGTTACTTTTAAACATCACAAAAGTGGTAAAAAGCTATTCTTATCACCTGAAATTGCAATAAATGTTCAAAATAGTTTAGGAAGCGACATTATGATGAGTTTCGATGAATGTCCTCCTTATCCTTGTACTGAAAGCTATATGCAAAAGTCTGTTGAACGTACTTTACGTTGGGCTGTTCGTGGTCAAAATGCACATAAAAATCCTTCTACTCAAGGATTATTTGGTATTGTTCAAGGTGGTGACTATGAACATATTAGAAAATTCTGTGCAAAAGAATTAGTAGATATGGATTTTTCAGGATATTCAGTAGGTGGAACAAGTGTTGGTGAACCTAAAGAAGTTCAAAATAGAGCACTTGATTGGGTATGTCCAATTCTTCCAAAAGATAAACCAAGATACTTAATGGGTGTTGGATCACCTGGTGCCATTTTAGATGCTGTTGAACGTGGTATTGATATGTTTGACTGTGTACTACCTACTCGTATTGCACGTCACTCTGCAGCAATGACTTCACGTGGTAGAATCATTCTTAAAAATAAAGAATTTGAAAGAGATTTTACACCACTTGATCATGAATGCGACTGTTATACATGTAAAAACTATACAAGAGCATACCTAAGACATTTAGTTAAAGCTGAAGAAATATTAGGTGCAAGACTTATTACTATTCATAATATCCATTTCTTACTTAAATTTATGGAAAATATTCGTCAAGCTATTAAAGAAGATCGTTTCTTAGAATTTAAAGAAGAATTCTATGAAAAATATGGACTTAATAATAGTGATAAAGATTTCTAGAATAAAAGTTAAAGACTGCAATTGCAGTCTTTTTATTATGTATTTTATAAAATAAATTTCATATAATTATTTAGGTGAATATATGACTAGAACAACGAAGGTGTTAATAACTACTCTAATAACTCTTTTATTATTTGGTTTATTAATGATTTATTCAGCAAGTAATGTTGTTGCAAAATTTACATTTAATAATGAATATTATTATGTGTATAAACAAGTCGTATATATATTAATTAGCATTTTTGTAGGTTATTTTATTTATAATATAGATTTAATTTATTTTAAAAAATACGCAAATATAATTTTTATTTCATGTACCATTTTACTAGTTATTGTTTTAATACCTGGTATTGGGATTGTTAGAGGTGGAGCAAGAAGTTGGATTGGATTTGGTAATTTTACTATTCAACCATCAGAAATAATGAAACTAGGTATGATTATTTTTTTATCAAAAGTATTTACAAATATTGATAATGAATTGTTAAAATTTAAAAATCTATTAATATTATTATTATTTATATTATCTATTTTTGTATTGATTATGTTTCAGCCTGATTTTGGTACAGGAATAGTTATTGTAATGTCAAGTATATTTTTATTATTTACAATAAATACAAAGATAAAACATTTTATATATATAGGTGTTGTTGGAATCATAGGTATTGTAATATTAATTATTATAGCACCTTACAGAATGGAAAGAATAACAGCTTTTTTAGATCCTTGGAATGATCCATTAGGAAGTGGATTTCAAAGTATTCAAAGTTTATATGCAATAGCTCCAAGTGGAATTTTTGGACTTGGTTTTAATAAATCAATTCAAAAACATTTCTTTTTACCCGAACCTCAAAATGATTTTATATTCGCAATTATATGTGAAGAATTAGGATTAATTGGTGGTCTATTTACAATTGGTCTATTTTTAATTATTTTAATTTATGGTGTAAGGGTAAGTTTATATCAAAAAGATTTATTTAAAAAGTATCTTTGTTTAGGCATGGTTTATACTTTATTTACTCAAGTATTTATTAATATTGGTGTAGTAATTGGATTACTTCCTGTTACCGGAATTACATTACCTTTTATTAGTGTTGGAGGTACTAGTTTAATTATTTCTGTTATTCAAGTTGCAATTATTATTAATTTAAGTAAAAAGGAGAATATATCATGAATATTATTGTAGCAAGTGGCGGAACCTTAGGACATTTGACACCAATACTTCCTGTTGTTAATAAATTATCTAACATTCATAATATATATTTATTAACATCCAAAGATTTAGAATTTGATCATTCTTTTAAAAAAATATATAAAATAAACGCGATTGGAAGAACGAAGAATATTGTTAAATTTGTTTCTGTAAATATAAAAGCAAGTAAGTTTATAAAACAAATAATAAATAATATTAAACCAGATTTAGTTATTGGAATGGGTGGCTATATATCTGGTTTAGTTGTAAGAAATGCTATTAAAAATAAGATTCATACTATAATACATGAACAAAATAGTGTTCTTGGTTTAGCAAATAAACTAGTTGTAAAAAAAGTAGATTTATTAATTCATAGTTATTATGATATTAATTACAATGGTGTTAATAAGAAATATTTACCAAATCCAAGATTTGAAGAAGCATCTATAAAAACCAAAATTTATAAAAAGATAAATAAACAAATACTTATTACATCAGGTACAAATGGTTCTAAGGTAATTAATGAAATATCTATAGAGCTAGCAAAAAGACTAAAAGAATATAATTTTCTTTTAGTTACAGGTAAAAAATATTATGATGAGTATAAATATATTAATTATCCAAATTTACAAATTATACCTTCAACAAAGAATTTGATACAATTAATAGCTAAATCAGAAATTGTTATTTCAAGAGCTGGAGCTACTACTATTTCAGAAATTCTTGGTACAAAAACTAAAGCAATATATATACCAAGTCCAAACGTTACAAATAATCATCAATTTAAAAATACAAAGTTTATAAAAGAAAATAAGTTAGGTGTTGTCTTATTAGAAAACGAACTTACAATTGATAATTTAATAAATAAAATAAATGATTTAGAAAACAATAAATTAATATATGAAACAAATTTAAATAAATTAAATGAAAAAGATATCGTTAATAAATATATAGAATCTATTTATGAGGTATGTGGTATTGATAAATAAATTTAAAGAATATATATTAAATAATAGTTTTGGAGTTTTAATTGAAGAAGCCTCATTTAAAGATTTAACTACTATTGGTATTGGTGGTAAAATAAAATATTTGTATTTACCTAATAATATTAATTCTTTAAAAGAGTCTTTAAAATATATAACATCTAGTGAAATAAAATATTTTGTAATAGGAAATGGAAGTAATATATTAGTTAGTGATAATTATTTTCAAGGAGTTGTAATTTCTTTAAGAAATATAAAAAACTATAGTATTAAAGATGATATATTAGATATATCTGCAGGATGTAGCTATGTTGATTTAGTTTATTTACTTAAAAATAATGTTGGTGGCTTTGAAGAACTTGCAACAATTCCTGGTACAATTGGAGGAATGATTTATACTAATGCAGGATGTTTTAAAAAATCGATTAGTGATATTATAATAGATATTACTTATCTTGATGAATTAGGAAATGTTCATATTTTAAAAAAAGAAGAAGCTAATTTTAGTTATCGAAATTCTATCTTTAAAAATAATAAATATCTTATTTTAAGTGCAAGATTTAAAATAAATAATAATAGTGATTATAATTATTACAAATATTTAATGAATCAAAGAAGAATTAAACAACCTATTGATAAAAAAACGGCTGGAAGTATTTTTAAAAATACATTAAAAGTTCCTATTTGGAAATTAATTGATTCATATAATCTAAGAGGATATAGCATTAATGATATATTTATATCAACAAAACATACTAATTTTTTTGTTAATAAAGATAATGCAAGTTTTATTGATACAATTAATTTAATAAATAAAATAAAGCTTCTATCTGAAAAAGATAATTATAATTTAGAGTTAGAAATTGAAATAGTTGAATTTTAATAGGTTTTTCCATAGTCATATTTTTCTTTCTTGAATATCTTAAATCGGGAGGGAAAAAATGAATAATTATTATACTTTACTAAAACCAAAGTTTGAAAGAAATTCAAAGTTCTTAAATGCTTTTGAAGGTTTAAAATATGGAAACATTGAACCAAGTACATATGTTCCATATAAACATTATGAAAGTAAATCTCTTAATCCTAAGACTGAAGAAGAAGCAAGAATGTTTGATTTAATGGCAATTTGGTTTATGATTAATGAAATGAATATATATTTGGATACGCATTCAACTGATGAAGAGGCACTACTTTTATTAAATGATGCTATTCAAAAATATGACGATTTGAAAGTTGAGTTTTCAATGAAATATTATCCACTTTGTTTAACTATCGGTGATTTTACGAAGAAACCTTTTAAATGGGTTAATAAATGGCCTTGGGAAGGGGATTTGAAATAATGTGGATGTATGAGAAAAAATTGAATTATCCAATAAATATTAAGAAAAAAGATCCGAAGATGGCTAAATGTATAATCTCACAATATGGTGGACCTCAAGGAGAACTAATGGCTGCAATTCGTTATTTAAACCAAAGATATACTATGCCTGATGATTATGGAAAAGCACTACTTACTGATATTGGTACTGAGGAATTAGGACATGTTGAAATGATTTGTACAATGTTATATCAATTATTAAAAGGTGTAACTGTTGAAGAAATTAAAGCTTGTGGATTAGAAGATTATTATACAGAACATGGAATAGATTTATTTCCGCAAAATGCATCAGGTGTACCTGTAACTTCAGCTTATATTTCTGCAGTAGGAGATCCTCTTGCAAATATTTCTGAAAATATGGCTGCTGAACAAAAAGCCAGAGCTATATATGAAAATTTAATTGATCTTGCTACAGATGAAGATGTAATTCAACCATTATTATTCTTAAGACAAAGAGAAATTGTTCACTTTAATCGTTTTAAAGAATTATTTGATCATTATAAAAAAATGGGATATGATAAATAAAATAAAGACCTAGTTTATACTAGGTCTTTAAGTTTTCTAAATATAATTTACAAATATTTAAAGAATTACTTGCTGCTCCTGTTAAAAGATTATTTGCATATACAAAAAAAGATAATGAGTTTTTACTTGATTGTTTAAATCTACCTACATAAATCATTGAATTGTTTAATGTATGGATTGCAGTTGGAAAATTATTTTTATTAATATCATCTAATATTTTTATATTGTTATTTTCTAATAATTTATTTTTAATTTTATCAATATTTATTTTGTTTTTTGTTTCAATGTAAACATTAATTCCGTGTCCTACTAATATTGGAACTCTAACACATGTAGCATCTATTGAAATATTTTTCCCTAGTATTTTTTTAGTTTCTTTAATCATTTTTATTTCTTCAGTGGTATAGTTATTTTTTGATAATTTTCCAATGACAGGAATACATGTTGCTTTTATATTATATGGATATATTTTCTTGGTATTATGATAATAATCACTTAAGCCTTCAATTCCGCTACCTGATACTGCTTGATATGTGGAATATATTATTTTTCTTAAAGGATTAATTTTATCAATGATGCCAAGTATCATAACTGCTTCTATTGTTGAACAATTTGGATTACATATTAATGTTTTATTATTTGCTATATTAAAATTTAATTCTGGTATTATCAGTGGAACATTTTTTAATAGTCTAAATTCACTTGAATTATCAATAATTAAACAGTTTTTATTAATTAAATTAGGTATATGTTTTCTACTAATTTCATTTGTTGCGCAAAAGAAAAATATATCTATTTTATCATAGAACTCTATATTAAATTCATATATGTTATAATATTTGTCTTTAAAATAAATTCTTTTATTTTTACTTTTTTTACTTCCAAATAAATAAAGGTTATCAATATTAATATTGCTTTTTTCAAGTTCCTTAATTAATGTTCTACCAACTAAGCCTGTTGCTCCAATTATTCCAATGTTATATTTTTCTTTTTTATTTAGAGTACTCATATATATCCTCATTAATAATATTTTTATATTCAACTAGAATATTAGTACTATAAATTTTAGTTATTTTATATTTTTTAGTAATTTTATATTTACTTGATGGATCTATTAGTTTTATTATATTAAGATGTTTAAAGAGGTTTTTCTCAATAAATAACGATATATAGTCACTTTCTTTTTCTATAAAATCGATGTTAATTTTATTTAGGTAATTTAATAGTTTATTATTATTAATGTTTGTTATTAGAATCATATATCCTTTTGTATAATATTTTCCAAGCAAATTATATTTTGATTTAGTATTACTAATTATTGTTTTTTCTTTTGTGTAATAATTTATAATATTAACATCAAGTTTATTATTAATAATTATATTTAAACTTTCATTAGCTAAAAATGTATCATTATAATCTTTAATAAGTTCAAGTTCATCGAAGCTAATATGTTTTAAATGTTTGCTTGTTTCAATTTTAGGATCAGTTTGATATAAAACTTCATCTTTATAAATATTGCATATTGTATTAATTTTATGCTTATTTAATAGTTTATAAATATATAAAGCAGTGGTATCACTTCCGTTGCGAGAAAGAAGTTCAATCTGTTTGTCTTCATTTAAACCATAAAATCCGGGTACAATTAATATATCGTTTATTTCTATATATTTTGATAATTTATTGATATCTATATATATAATATTTTTATTTCTAACTTTTAAATCAATATCTTCTGGAAATAGTATTTTTGTTTTTAAATGTGATTTTAGTTCATTGTATAATGCTAAACAACTAATATTTTCTCCTTCTTTAATTAGATTTGATTTTAAGTTATTTAAATTAAATTCATTTGATATATCGATTAATTTATTTGTAAAATTTTTTAAAGCTGATAATACAATAATGTATTTATTTTTATTATTGTAGTTACTTAATATATGATTTTTTAAATTTTCAAACATGTTTATATTTGTTAAAACAGATCCTCCATATTTTTCAACAACTATCATTATTAACACATCCTATCTATTATTAAAATATGATAAATGTCCAATTTTGTGATGAAAACTTGATATTGCAAAAAAGTTGAAAGAAATTATCATTTTTAATATAATACATATACTGAGGTGTTCCCTTGCTTAAACCACCTCATAAAAAAGAAAACAAGGAGGATTTATGAGAAAAAAACTTTACAAAGATATCTTTGATATAGCAATTGTTGCATCTATTTATGTTGTGCTTACTATTGTTATTCAACCTTTAGCTTATGGAGAACTTCAATTTAGATTATCAGAAGTTTTAATGTTAATGGTATTTTTTAATAAAAAATATTCTACTTCAATGATAATAGGTTGTTTAATTGCAAACTTATGGAGTCCATATTTAATATGGGATATGATGTTTGGTACACTTGCAACAGCAATATCTTGTTTATTTATTGTTAAAAGTAAACATTTAATTGTAGCTAGTATTTGGCCTGCTGTATTTAATGGATTAATTGTTGGAGCAGAAATTGCTATTTTAAGTAACTTAAATTATGGTTTATGTGTTTTAAGTGTTGCCATAGGTGAAGTTGTGGTAGTTACAATTGTTGGTACAATTTTATTTTCTATTCTTTCTAAAAATAAAGAAATAATAAATTTAATTAAAGACTAATTTTGACAAAAAAATAATTTTTAGCAAAATACTTTAGAAATCAAATCAAGTGTGATATAATAAAAAAAAGATAATAACACCTCGGAGGTGAAGAAATATGAATAATGCTGATAAATATAATGAAAATGCGCTACTTAAAGTTGTAGGTATTGGTGGTGGCGGATGTAATGCTGTTAACCGTATGATTGAAAATGATGTTCAAGGTGTTGAATATGTTGCAATTAATACTGACAGTCAAACATTAAGATCATCTCGTGCAGAAACAAGACTTCAAATTGGTAAAAAATTAACTAAAGGACTTGGAGCAGGAGCTAATCCTGAAGTAGGAAGAAGAGCTGCTGAAGAATCTGAACAAGAAATCAGAGAAATGTTAGCTGGGTCTGAATTAATTTTTATTACTACTGGTATGGGTGGAGGAACAGGAACTGGAGCTGCACCTGTAATTGCAAGATATGCTAAAGAATCTGAAGCTTTAGTTGTTGCTGTTGTTACAAAACCATTCACTTTTGAAGGAAAACGTCGTATGCAACAAGCATTAAAAGGTATTGAAGAAATGCGTCCTTATGTTGATACATTAGTAATTATTCCTAATGATAAATTATTAGAAATTAATGGAAATGATATTACATATATTGAAGCATTTAATCAAGCTGATAATGTATTAAGAAAAGGTGTTCAAGGTATTTCTGAAATTATTAACTTCCCTGGTTTAATTAATGTTGACTTTAATGACGTTAAAACTGTATTAAAAGGAAAAGGTACTGCATTAATGGGAATTGGTACTGGAAGTGGTGCTAATAGAGCAGTTGATGCTGCACGTGCTGCAATTAATAGTCCTTTACTTGAAATTGATATTAATGGTGCTACTGATGCAATTGTTCAAATTACAAGTGATGTTGATATTACATTAAGAGAAGTAGATGATGTAATGAACGAAATTAGAAACGCATCTTCTTCAGAAATTGATTTAATTTGTGGAACTGGATTTAACTTAGATCTACAAGGTGATATTATTGTTACTGTAATTGCTACTGGATTTGATAATGTAGAAAGTAAACGTAAAAAAGGCGAAACAACTATTGAAAATATTACTAATAGAACTACTCAACAATCAGCACCGCAACATACAATTAGTGCTGGAAGTGGAAAAACAGAAGAACCAAAAGATAGAAACAGACAAACAAAAGTTCCTACTTGGTTACAAAATCGTATTAAATAAAATGACTTCTGCTATTAAGCAGAAGTTTTATTTTAGGAGGAATATATGTTAAAAAAATTTATCTCTTACTATAAACCTCATTTAGGTTTATTTACACTAGATACTATATGTGCATTACTTATTGCTGGAATTGATTTATTATTTCCACTAGGAACAAGATATATTTTAAACGCAAATAATCTTGCTGAAATTAAAGAATCAAAAACATATATGATAATTGTATATATTGGACTTGGTTTATTATTTTTATATGTATTAAAAATGTTTTTAAGTTATATAATCGCTTACTGGGGTCATATTATGGGTGCTAGAATAGAACGCGATATGAGACGTGATTTATTTAAACATTTCCAAGAATTAGATTATCAATTTTTCGACGAAAATAAAACTGGAGTTTTAATGAGTAATTTAACAAATCATTTACATGATATTTCAGAAATGAGCCATCATGTACCTGAGGATTTAATTACATCTATTTGTATGTTTATTGGAAGTTTTATTATTTTACTTAATGTAAATATAAACTTAACATTAATCTTATTTGTGTTTATTGTTTTTGTTGTAATTTTTACAGCAGCAAGAAGAAAACGTCAAATGGCAGCCTTTAAAGCAACACGTGTTGTTCATGGAGAACTTAATAGCCAAATTGAAAGTAGTATTGCTGGAATTAGACTTACTAGAGCATATAATAATGAAGAATTTGAAGTTAATAAATTTCAAAGAGTTAATATTGAATATGAAAAAAGTTGGGATGAAGCATATCGTGAAATGGGAATATATGCCTCAGGTAATGCTTTCTTACTTTCTTTATTAAATTTAGTAGTCTTAGTAGCTGGTGCTTTATTTGTTGTATTTGATAAAGGAGTAGATACTACCGACCTATTAACTTATTTCTTATATATTAGTTTTTTAACTAGTCCTATTCATAAGCTAGTTAATTCAATGCAACAAACTCAACAAGGATTTAGTGGATTTTCTAAATTTTATCAATTAATGAATACATATCCACAAATTGTATCAAAAGAAGATGCAATAGTTATGAATAATCCTAAAGGAGATATTAAATTTGTTAATGCTACTTTTAGTTATTATGAGAATTCAGAACATGTATTAAATGATTTTACTCTTCATGTTGAAGCTGGTAAACGTATTGCTATTATTGGAGAAACTGGTGTTGGAAAATCAACTATATCAAAATTAATTCCTCGTTTTTATGAACTAAACTCTGGTAGTATTTTAATTGATGATATTAATATAAAAGATTATGAATTAAATTCATTAAGAGATTCTATTGGTCATGTTCAACAAGATGTTTATATTTTCTATGGAACAATTAAAGAAAATATTTTATATGGTAAACCAGATGCATCAGATGAAGAAGTTTATGAAGCAGCGAAAAAAGCTAATATTCATGATTTTATTGTTTCATTAGAAAATGGATATGAAACTTTAACAGGTGAGCGTGGAGTTAAACTTTCTGGTGGACAAAAACAAAGAATTGCAATTGCAAGACTTTTCTTAAAACAACCAAAAATCTTAATTTTAGATGAAGCTACAAGTGCACTTGATAATGAAACAGAAAGAATCGTACAAAAAGCTTTTGATACACTTGCTGTTGATAAAACAATTATTATAATAGCTCATAGATTATCAACAATTAGAAATAGTGATGAAATAATTGTTTTAGGTAAAGAAGGTATTATTGAAAGAGGAAACCATGAAGAATTGTTACAAAAGAATGGTAAATATGCCTCTTTATTACAAAAATAAATAAAATATTTTTTGGAACTAAATTATTAAATTAATTTTTAATAACTTAGTTCCTTTTTTTTACAAAATAATATTAATCGAAAAGTTATAATATTTACAGTGGGTTGATAAAGTGATTATTTATATTGATTTAGTAATATTATCTACTATTTTAGTTAATTATTCTTTTATTAAGTTAATCTATATTATAAATAATTTACATTATTCAAAAATTAGACTTTTTGTTTCAACAGTTGTTTCTACATTTTCAATTATATTATTTTTTATACCATTTAAATATATATCAATTATAAGACATTTATATGGTATAGTTGTTGGAATAGTTGCTTATAAGATTAATTCATTAAAAATTACAATAAAAATGATTACTTCCTTTTATATCTTAAATTATTTATTTATTGGAACATTAGTTATTTTTAAAATTGATAAATTGATCTATTTGTTAATAATATTAATTTTTACAATTATTTTATATATATTTGAAAAGTTAAAAATAAATAAAAGCTATATTATAAAAACAAAAATAAGTGATCATATATTAACAACTTTAATTGATACAGGTAATAAATGTAATTATAATAATCTTCCTGTTGCTTTTTTAAAGAAAAGTTTTTATAATGAAGAATTTATTAAAATTGGTAGAATACTTACTAAATGTATAAATGAAGAAATATTAGTTGATATATATATTGGCCCATTAATAAAGGTAAATGAACAAGATAAAATTTGTTATTATGCCTTTGTGGATATATCTAACTATGATTGTATTATAAGTGAAGAACTAGGAGGATAAATGTTAAAACGTATTGTAAATTTATTTAAAAGATTATTTAATAATAAAGAAGAAAATATTTTGTATTATATTAATAGTACAAATATTTTACCACCTCCACTTGATGAGGAAGAAGAAAGAAGTTTATTATTAAAGGTTAAAGAAAATGATATCGACGCAAGAAATACTTTAATTGTTCATAATTTAAGATTAGTTGTGTTTATTGCCAAGAAGTTTGAATCTACTAAAATCAATATAGAAGATTTAATAAGTATTGGGTCTATGGGATTAATTAAAGGAGTTCAAACATTTAAATTAGAAAAAAATATAAAGCTTGCAACATATGCATCTAGATGTATTGAAAATGAAATTTTAATGTATTTAAGGAAAACTCAAAAGATTAGACAAGAAGTTTCTTTAGATGAAGTATTAAGCATTGATAATGAAGGAAATGAAATGATGTTAGAAGATGTTCTTTGTTCTAATGAACCTCTAGCAATAGATCATTTAACAAAGGAAGAAGACTTAAATAATCTGCATTTTGCATTAAGCAAATTAACACCAAGAGAGCGACAAATAATGAACTTACGATTTGGTCTTGATGGAACAAAACCATATACACAAAAAGAAGTTGCAGATATGTTAGGTATTTCACAATCATATATATCAAGATTAGAAAAAAAGATAATTGAAAAAATGCGTTATATTATATCTGCAAAAGTAGGGGTAGCTTAAATATTAATGAATAAAAGAATCATTTATGTGAAATAATAAATTGACATAATGGAGGGGGATTCTTTGAAAAATAAAGTTGAAATTACTGGGGTAAATACTGCGGAGCTTAAAGTTTTAGATCCTGATCATACAATTGAGTTAATTGAACAAGCTCACTTAGGAAATGAAGAAGCTAGGGATGAAGTAGTATTAGGTAATTTAAAATTAGTTTTAAGTGTTATAAAGAAATTTAATAATAGAGGAGAAAATTTAGATGACTTATTTCAAGTAGGTTGCATTGGTTTAATTAAAGCAATTGATAATTTTGATTTTTCACATGGTGTAAAGTTTTCTACATATGCAGTACCAATGATTATTGGAGAAATTAGAAGATATTTAAGAGATAATTCTAAAATAAGAGTATCACGTTCTTTAAAAGATATTGCATATAAGGCTTTACAATATAAAGAAAAATACTATAACGAACATGGAAAAGAAGCAAAAATTGAAGATATTGCTAAAGCATTAGAAGTAGATCCTATTGATATTATTATTGCAATAGAAGCTGTTCAAGAACCAATTTCTATTTTTACACCTATATTTAATAATGGTGGAGATGAAATATATTTAATCGATCAAATAAGTGATGGAGATCAAACAGAACAAAAAAGACTTAATTTACTAATGATTGAAGAAGGTATGGGACTTCTTAATGATCGTCTAAAGTCGATAATTCATGCTAGATATTATGATAATAAAACACAAATGGAAATTGCAGAAGAAATAGGAATATCTCAAGCTCAAGTATCAAGACTGGAAAAAAGTGCTTTGAAAATTATATTTGGTAAAGACTAGCAATTGCTTTGAATAAAATCATCTTTTATGGTATAATTTATAAGGTTATATATATTAAACAAATAACATTTAGAAAAGAGGTAACATATGAGTAGCAAAAATTTAGTAATGTTATTAATTATGGATGGTTATGGAATTAGAGATAATAAAAATGGAAATGCCATCGCAAGTGCAAAAAAACCAAATTTAGATAGATTATTTAAAGAATATCCAAATACTACAATTTTAGCATCTGGTGAAGCAGTTGGACTTCCTGATGGACAAATGGGAAATAGTGAAGTTGGACATATGAATATTGGAGCTGGACGTGTTGTATTCCAATCTTTAACAAGAGTAAATATTGCTGTTAGAGAAAATACTTTAATGGATATGCCAGCAATGAAAAAAGCAATTAATCATGCATTAACTAATAATTCTGATTTACATATCATGGGGTTATTAAGTGATGGTGGTGTTCACTCTCATATTGATCATATTATTCACATGATGCAAAAAGCAAGTGAAGCTGGAGTTAAAAATGTATATGTTCATGCATATTTAGATGGACGTGACGTTCCACCTACATCAGCAAAATCATATCTTGCTAAACTTGAAGAAAATTTAAAAGAACGTTGTTATATTGGTGTAGTATCAGGAAGATACTATGCAATGGATAGAGATAAGAATTATGATCGTATTCAAAAAGCTTATGATGCTTTAGTATATGGAGATGCTCCTGTTAAAGGATTATTAAGTGGAATCGACGAATCTTACAATGAAAATGTAATTGATGAATTTGTTAAACCATATATTGTAACAAAAGGTGCTGTAATTAAAGAAAACGATTCTGTAATTTTTGCAAATTTCCGTCCAGACAGAGCTATTCAAATGAGTACTGCTTTAACTAATCCAACAAAAACAACACTTTCAAAATATGAAACATTTAACAATTTAAATTTTGTTCAAATGATGTTATATAGTGAAAATGTTAATGGAGATGTATGTTTCGGTTTACAAGAATTAAATAATATGTATGGTGATGTAATCGCTAATGCAGGATTAAAACAATTACGTATCGCTGAAACTGAAAAGTATGCGCATGTTACATATTTCTTTGATGGTGGAATTGATAAAGAACTTGCAGGTGCAGATAGAATCTTAGTAAATTCACCAAAAGTTGCTACATACGATTTACAACCAGAAATGAGTGCTTATGAAGTAACAGATAAAGTAGTTGAAGCAATTAAATCAGAGAAATACGATACTATTATTTTAAATTATGCAAACTGTGATATGGTTGGGCATACTACTGTATTTGATGCTTCTGTAAAAGCAGTAGAAACTGTTGATGAATGTGTTGGTAAAGTATTTGATGCTGTACAAAGTGTTAATGGTACTTTAATTATTACAGCTGACCATGGAAATGCTGATATGGTTATTGATGAAGAAGGACAACCATTCTCAGCTCATACAACTAATCCTGTTCCTTTCTTAGTAACTAAAAAAGGTGTTACATTACATGAATCAGGAAATCTTGGAGATATTACTCCAACAATGCTAGAATTACTAGGAATTGAAAAACCTGCCGATATGACAGGGAAAAGTATGATTAAAAAATAATAATATTCTTTACTTGAAAAAAATCATTAAAAGTGTTATAATAATAAATGTGTTAATTAATAGTGCGTCCGCACTTAAAAAAGGAGAAAAAAATGCCATATATTACTGACGTGTATGCTCGTGAAGTATTAGACTCAAGAGGTAACCCTACTGTTGAAGTTGAAGTTTATACTGAAAGCGGAGCATTCGGAAGAGCAATCGTTCCAAGTGGAGCATCAACTGGAGAACATGAAGCAGTTGAATTACGTGATGGAGATAAAACTAGATATTTAGGTAAAGGTGTATCTAAAGCAGTTGAAAATGTTAATGATATTATCGCACCTGAATTAATTGGGTTTGATGTTACATCTCAAATTTTAATCGACAGAACTATGATTGAATTAGACGGAACAGCTAACAAAGGTAAATTAGGAGCAAACGCTATTTTAGGTGTTTCTATGGCTTGTGCTAAAGCTGCTGCTGATTTCTATGGAATTCCTCTATATCAATACTTTGGTGGATTCAATGCTCACCAATTACCTACACCTATGATGAACATCTTAAATGGTGGTGCTCATGCTGACTGGTGTATCGACATTCAAGAAATTATGATTATGCCTGTAGGAGCTCCTACATTTAAAGAAGCAATCCGTATGGGTGCTGAAGTATTCCATAACTTAAAAACTGTATTAAAAGGTATGGGTCTTAATACTGCAGTTGGTGATGAAGGTGGATATGCACCTAAATTACCATCTAATGAAGCTGCTTTCCAAGCTGTATTAGTTGCTATCGAAAAAGCTGGATACGTTCCTGGTAAAGACATTATGTTAGCAATGGACGTTGCTTCAAGTGAATTCTATAATGAAGAAACTAATAAATACGATCTAAAGAGTGAAGGTAAATCTTTAACTGCTGAAGAAATGATCGCTTTCTATACTGACTTATGTAACAAATATCCAATCATCTCTATCGAAGATGGATTAGATGAAAATGACTGGGCTGGATGGAAAAAATTAACTGAAGCTTTAGGTGACAGAGTTCAATTAGTAGGTGACGATTTATTCGTTACTAACCCTGTTCGTTTAGCTGATGGAATTAGCCAAGGTATTGCTAATGCAATCTTAATCAAAGTTAACCAAATCGGTACTTTAACTGAAACTTTTGAAGCTATCGAAATGGCTAAACGTGCTGGATATACAGCTGTAGTTTCTCACAGAAGTGGTGAAACTGAAGATACAACAATCGCTGATATCGCTGTTGCTTTAAATGCTGGTCAAATCAAAACTGGTTCTGCATCACGTACAGATCGTATCGCTAAATACAACCAATTATTAAGAATTGAAGATGAATTAGATACAGCTGCTTACTACGCTGGAATCAAATCATTCTATAACTTAAAAAAATAAGTAAATAAAATGAGGTCAAGAAAGGCATTCCCTATAAGGGATTTTTGAAACATTAAAAATTTATAGGAAATTGCACTTTCAAGCGGAGAAACAATCAGATTCTAATTAGAGTCTGATTTTTCTTTTATATATGTTATTTGGGCACATTAAAACGAGTTGTTTTTTAAGGTGAATTTTGCTATAATATATCTAACCGATAAACAAGAATTTGTAAGGAGACAGCAGAGTGCAATTAACAAAAATTGAAAAGAATGGAATTACTTGTGCCATTGTGAATAGTAGCGAACTTGTCATTACAGATGCACAATCCGCTTTGGATGTGCTTATATCTGCAAAATACGATATTGGTACAAAAAATATAAAATAATCAATACAATATCGTTGGCGGCATAAGCCAAAGCATATGTCGGGCATCTGCGAAAGGTCAAATACACGGCAAAAAAGCTGGTCGTTACCGATATTGTACTTGGTATGATATTTGCGGTGTGGAAATATTTCAAAATGAAATAAAACAAGACTGTTATCAAAGCGGTAAGAAACCACATAAAGCATTGTTCCTTTTTGCCTATGCTATTGACTTTTACTTCTGCCTTGTTGCCCTTGTAGGGATTTCTCAACCAAGAGATTAAAGCAAAAAACGCCATTGGCATAGTCATTCCAAGATAGGTAATCATTTCACCATAGTAAGCGAAAGTATAGGAGATAATTCCATAAAGCAAGCTAAACGCAATCATCAGCGCCTGACCGATAGGATTTCCTTTTGCATTGAAAATTAGAGAGGTCACCCCAATTAGCGAGGCAAAAAGAGTTATATAACTTTCACGGTCAAAAACGAAAAATGACAAAACGATAAAAAAGATAGATGTTGCCCATAAGATAAGCTCCTACCTTGAGAAATACGCAAATAGTTTTTTCATACTGACCTCCAAAAAAATAAGCATCCGCATACACATCTTCTAAGACCTAACGATGTGTAAACGAATGCAAATGCATCTTACTACCCGGTGGCAGTTATATTTTTCTTAATTATACCACAAACAAAACAAAATGTCAACAAAACAAATTCCAATTCATCGAAATCAGCAACAATTTTCAGGAGGTGATACCTATGAAAGCAGAAGAAATGATTGTTACACATGATTTACTCCGTATAGTGTCGGTATAAAACGGTGAAATCTATACGGAGTGAAATATCACCGAAACGCCGACTTTGAATTTATTAAGACATACAAAGGAGGATTTAGTTTATGTCAATAATTAAAATAGAAAATCTTACGTTTTCCTATCCAACGAGTTATGATAATGTTTTTGATAACGTAAGCTTTCAGATCGATACCGATTGGAAGCTCGGCTTTGTGGGAAGAAACGGCAGAGGAAAAACAACGCTGTTAAATCTTTTGCTCGGAAGGTATGAGTATAGCGGTAAAATTCACGCATCCGTGCGGTTCGACTATTTTCCCTATCCCGTATCGGATAAAGCGAAGCTTACGTGTGAAATTTTCTCAGAAATCGCCCCTGCGGCAGAGGAATGGGAGTTAATGCGAGAGCTGTCTTACTTGGATGTGGAGGCAGACGTGCTTTACCGTCCGTTTGAAACTCTTTCAAACGGTGAGCAGACAAAGATACTGTTAGCGGCTTTATTTTGCAACGAAGGACATTTTCTTTTGATTGACGAGCCAACGAACCATTTAGACGTTCACGCTCGTGAAATGGTATCAGCATATTTGAAAAAGAAAAAAGGCTTTATACTCGTATCTCACGACCGTGCCTTCTTGGATGGATGTGTTGACCATATTTTGTCGCTGAACAGGGCAACCATCGAAGTGCAAAGCGGCAATTTTTCGTCTTGGATGGAGAACTTTGAACGGCAACAAGAATTTGAACTCGAACAAAACGAGCGCTTACAAAAGGATATTGCTCGTTTACAACAATCCGCGAAGCGCTCTGCGGTGTGGTCTGACCGTGTAGAAGCATCGAAAAAAGGAGCAGCCGACAAGGGTTATGTCGGTCATAAAGCGGCGAAGATGATGAAACGGTCAAAAGCAATCGAAGCAAGGCAACAGCAGGCAATCGAGCAAAAATCGGGACTTTTGAAAAACATCGAAGCTGCCGAAAATTTGAAGCTTACTCCATTGATGTATCACGCTGAAACGCTCGTTACTCTTTCTGATGTTTCTGTTTGTTACGACGGAAATGCGATATGCGAGCCTGTTTCATTTACAATACGGCAAGGAGATAGAGTTGTCCTTGACGGCAGAAACGGAAGCGGAAAAAGCAGCTTGCTCAAACTTATAATCGGTGAGCCAATCGAGCATACGGGTACGATACGGCTTGCATCGGGACTTATCATATCCTATGTACAACAGGACACTTCATTTTTGAAGGGCAATCTGTCCGATTTTGCAAGGGAGAGTCATATAGATGAAAGTTTATTCAAAGCAATTCTGCGAAAAATGGATTTTGAGCGCGTACAGTTTGAAAAAAATATGCAAGATTTTTCAGGCGGTCAGAAGAAAAAAGTTTTGATAGCAAAAAGCCTCTGTGAGCAAGCGCATCTGTACGTATGGGATGAGCCTCTCAATTTTATTGATGTGTATTCCCGTATGCAAATTGAGCAGCTCATAAAGGAATTTTCACCTACGATGATTTTTGTCGAACACGATAAAGCATTTAGAGAAACGATTGCCACGAAAACTTTTCGGTTATAAAACGAAGCGCGACAAATTCCAATTTGTCGAATTAGTTGTAGTAAAATTTTATATATTTTGATAACAATTTAATATTTTTTTGCAAAAAGTAGGCAGATGTCCAAGAACGTGGACATTTGCCTATTGACTTTTATAGATTAATTGTGGTAAAATATAATCACAGAACACGAACATATGTTTAGAATATGCTTTGTGTGGGTATACATAATTAAGGGGAAAGTTATCCCCTATGTTAAGCTTGCAAGCATCAGCAGGCTTTGTAAGTGTATGTTTTTGCACACTTGTAGGATAGTTTCTTACGTTTACCCAAAGTCGTTTTATGTAAAGGGAAAAACGGCTTATTTAGGGTTTTATTGTTGTACAATTTTTTACGACAATAAGCCGTCCTTTCACTTTTATGTAGTGAAAGGCTTGGAAGGATTGACCAACTTTTCAAGTAGGCACGCCAACGTTTAAAACGTGGTTTGGCGATAGGTCTATTTTGTAGTACAAATTTTTAGGTACTACACTCTTACAACTTCATATTCGGATATTTAATCCGTGCGAGGTAGAAACGCTATAAGCGTGTTTTAATTCGTACGGATTTTTTATCCCTTTAGGTCGGTGGTAGTTTTTATCAGCGACTTTTTTGCGCCCCAAAAAATAAATTTAGGAGGAAATCAAAATGAAAAATTATCATCAAAATTATCCACCGTAGGTGGAAGCAAAACCTTATGGAAATCTGTAAGGTATAGCACACTATACTTTCCTTGAAAGTAATGTGCTCTGCGAGGCTAAGTTTGAACACTTGATGCGGTGCGAAATCTGAAAAAATGTAAGCAGGTTAAGAAAACCGCACCAAATGGCAATTTACCGCTTTTTTGAAGCAGGTAAAGGGAATTGCCAATATGTGCAATTTTGACTATCTAAACAATCGGGAAACCCGATTTTTATTCTTCTACCAAAATTAAAATTTTTGCTCAAAACAGCTTGACTATTCCGTGTTAATACGATACAATATTGAAAAGTAATATTAAGGAGAAACAAGCAATGAGACAACCGAGAGCGGTAACAGACAAAAGGTATGAAGAGAAACACAAGGAAGAAAGAAAAGCAAAGAGTTTGGTTTGGGGAACGAGTGTTCCGAGACAGTTTGCGGAAGAAATAAACGCTTTCCTTGAAAAGCATCACATATCCAAAGTAAAACTCATAGAAGCAGGTTTTAACGCTCTTATGGATGAAGTTGCCGAGAGCGATTTAGGACTTGCCAAAATTATGGACGGGTACGACGACTTTTTTGAAACGGAAAAGAAATAACGTTCTCTAACCCCTTTCTTCCTTATAAGCGAGTATCAATAACCGAAAGGCAACTCGACTTTCATATAAGGAGGATTATTATAAGTAAGAAAATTAAGAAAACAGTAGAACCTGTCGTAGATAAAATTGTACATTACTACGACGACGAAAACGGGAATTTGGTGAGAAGCCGACAAGTCAAAATCGGTAAGACAATTTACACGATAATATCCCGTGAGAAACCTAACGCCAAATCAACGGCGTTTGATATAACCAAGAGATTGATTGAAAGTCAAGCGGAAAGTTTGACGGACGATTTATCTATAACAACAGAATCGCTTGAAGGTTGCAATTCGGGAGGTAAAAAACAATGAATTTGCAATCGAATAGAAAAATAAAACATTTAGAACAGCAGTATACAGCCCTTTATTGTCGTTTAAGTTCAGACGATGACCTTGAGGGCGATAGCAACAGTATCAAAAACCAAAAATTATTGCTTTCGGACTATGCGAAAGAAAATAAGTTTAGGAATATCCGTTTTTACATAGACGACGGATTTAGCGGTAGTAATTTTGAACGACCTGCGTTTAAGAGATTATTAAACGACGTAGAAAACGGCGAAATATCTACCGTAATCGTAAAAGATATGTCAAGATTTGGGCGTGACCATATTCTCGTGGGATATTACACCAAGTATTATTTCCCTGATGCGGACGTAAGGTTTATAGCAATCTTCGACCAAATGGA
>JBGVCU010000038.1:0-7376 GCA_045119035.1 Bacilli bacterium
ATATCTATCATGATGTTTAACTTCTTCAAAAGCTAAAGCATCGCATTTAGATGTATAGGATTCTTCTTGTGTAACAAGATTTATTCCTATCATCTTACATTTATACTTTAAAAGATTCAATAACTTATAAAATGGAATTGATATAAAGTTTTGGTTGGTTTGTTTGCCTAATTGAATGGAGTCTTTCCATTCTTTATTTCTGCCAAAAACTATTGTACCAATTTTGTGTTTCACACAATAATTTACAAGATATTTGGATGCTTTGTGCAGTATATCTGTAATCTTTAATTCTCGTTTTAGAGATAAGGTTTCGATTTTACTTTTATTATAATTATAATCTTGTTTATCACCTTTTAACGGTCTTTCAGATTTTAATTTACTTAATTCTTTATTAAAGTATTGATTTATAGACTTTAAAGGTTTTCCATTTAAGATGAAACAATCATCTTTAGAAACGCAAGAACAAAGATTATTCATACCTAAATCAATACTTAAATAATCATTTATGTTTAAATCTTCGTTTGTTGTTTCTACTTCATAACTTATAGTTACTCTTATTTTCTTTCCTTTAGGAATAAAGTTTATAGTTTTAAAGTTCTTTAATTCCTCTTTATAAACTTCATTAGGAATATGAACTTTATGTTCTTTATTAATAACTATAAACTGATTTTTAATTTTAATTGACTGATAATCAAAATATAGAATACCTAAATTGTTTTTGTATTTAGGTGGTTTAGGCATTCCTTTATATTTTGAAGGATTTACTTTAAAATCTTTAATTGCTCTAAAATATGATTTATAACACTTACATAACGCTCTAAGTGTATTTTGAGCCACTTTAGCTTTACAGAATTTTTTATAGTTATTGTATTCAGGATTTGGTTCAGATCTTAATTTTCTATTTAATGTTGTTTCATTTATAAAAGTCTTGTTTTCATTATATTGTTCATTAATTAAGTACCTTCCTTGATTATAAAGGTTCTTAGAAAGCAAAAATTGCTCTCTAAAGAACGTATTAGAATCAATTAGAAAATTAGCACTTAACTGCATTTAAAATCCTTTTTAAAATAACTTATATTATTATAATTTTTTATATAGAAAAATCAAGAGATATTTTAAAATAATTAATACTTTTCAACATAATTATGTAAAATAACTCTTGTTATATTTAATAATTTTAAAACTTCTTTTGCTTTCATTTTTAATACTCTTTATAATTCTAATTCTTAAAAAATAACAAAAACGATAAAAAATTTAAATATTTTTTAATAATTTTTAATATTTTTGTATACTATAGTTCTTGAATGTTCGTAATTCAGCACACCGTAACAATTGTCTGTTTCGAAATAGCTAAAATTCTTAAATTCAAAATATTTGCAGATATCCTCAATTTTGCTATCTGTGTATAAAGCACTTTTTACTTTTTTATTATAGCTTAATTGTATGTTTTTGTAAATACTTTCTTTTCTTTTTCCTAAAAATTTTTCTAAGTCGTTGAAGTGTATTAAAGTGAACTGCTATCGATCTAAAGGTCGATAGCAGTTCACCTGTAATTTTTTTCATTAAATTTAACTGTTTTTAATTTCATTTAAAAATTCTTCTGCTTTTTCTACTACTTCATTTGTTTTGTTTGTAAATATATGAAATTCATAATTTCTGCACGTTTTAATATAAACACATGGAATGTAGTTTTCAAACTGTCTTGATACGCTAACTGTATCACCATCTACGTTCTTATGAATTAAAGTTCTAAAAATATTATTGGCAAACGGTAGTGACTGTTCGATTATTCGTTTTCCGCCAATTATAAAGATTTCGTTATTTTGGCTTTTAGCATAAGAAATGGCTTGTTCTAAGGTTTCAATAAAAATTAAATTTGGCAAGCAATATTGTTTATTTAATTTATCTGCTTTAGAAGTGACAACGATGTTTAATCTATCTTTTAAGGGATTTCCTAAAGAATAAAACGTATTCAATCCCATTATAACAGTATTTTGTAAAGTCATGTATTTAAAAAACTTTAAATCGTTTTTACATTTCCATGGTAATTGATTATCTTTTCCAATTACGCCATCATCGTTACATGCAAATATAATGTTAATCATATAATTCCTTTATTGTTTTGTATAATTATAAAACAAATATTTGTAAAAATCTAATACTTCTTCTATGTCTGCACGGTGTTGTAAAAAATCGTCTATAATGATACTAAAACGCTGATAGATTAAGATTACTTAAGTTTGTGTATAGATATACTACAAATGCCTTAATATCGTTCTATCAGCGTTTTAATCGTATTATTACTTAAATTTAGGTTGATATTCAGGTTTATTTTCTAAAGGAGAATTGTCAAATACATAACGATGTTCCATAACGTTTGAAACATCCCATGAAGAAATATCTTGATTAAACTTTGAGCCATAGAACATGGTATCCATATCTTCAACATTAGATACATCCCATTCAGAAATGTCTCCGTTAAAAGATGAATTAAAAAACATACCTTGCATAAGTATAACATTAGATACATCCCATTTAGAGATGTCACTATTAAAATATGAGTCATTGAACATATTATTCATAGTTTCAACATTAGACACATTCCATTTTGAAATGTCTCCGTCAAAATGAGTTTTCATAAACAATTTAGACATATCAGCAATTAAACTTGTATCAATAAAATTTAGATCACAATTACTACCATTTTCTTTAATAGTATTTTTAATGATTTGCTTTAACTCTTCTTTAGTTTTAGGTTGAACCTTGGTTTTAACATATGTATTTGATATATTATTATCTTGTATATTTTTAATTACATCATTTGAATTTAATGTTTTTCTTAATGCAGTTTTTAATTCACTAATATCAATATTATCAACGACTAATAGATTAACCAAGTCAGTTAACATTGATTTAAGTTCATTATCTGTTCTTGATTGTTTAATTAACTTGATAATTTGTGATTTCTCACCAATATTTTCAATCATAATAAAATCCTCTCATTTCAAATACATTTTAATTATATATATTATTAATATAATAAAATCAAATATTTTTATAAATAAAGATAAAAGGAAATAATTATGATAGATTTAAATTCACTAACTTTATACCAAAAAAAAATAAGTTCATATATTGATGAAAATGTATTAAATATTTCAACAAAATCAAATATCAATTATTTATTCGCACATAAGTATAAAATTGTTGTATTTAATAAACCAGATACTGGTAGTTCTTCTTATAATATGAGTGCGATGAGCAATTTAAGATTGTTTAGAAATGGTCAACAATTAACAGTTAAATCTATAAACAAAAATAATATGTATGACACAACTGCAATTTTAACGGATGGTGAATATGATTGTGAACTAAGACTTGTCGCACCAAGTATTAATACCAACAATGTTGCTGTATATAATGCGCTTAACAGTGGATGGGTCTCGAAACACAATAGTCCTTGTAGTATAACATTAGAATTTGATATGGATAATCTTACAAAAATTTCATATCAGTCTGGAAAATCGGATGGATTTGGGTATACTCACCCTGAAGACAATGCAATAACAATATTTTGCGATGATAATCAAATATACAACAAAAACACAATCATTCCATATCGAGATAAGAATCAGAAAATCCACATCAATTTTGACAATTATAATGATGTTAATGTAACATATACACGGCAATAGATTTTTGTACAAAACATATAGGATTAATTTATGTTAATCCTATAAAAGTTTAGTGTAAGTGTTTTTTTATCAACCGACAATTTGCTATATTTATTAACAATCTCTTTTGTAATTTTTATTAAATCGTCAGTCATTCATAGCTCTAAAGTTTTTAGAAAAATCCAACAAAATCATCATTATCTATATTTTGATAATTATTATCATCAATGGTATCAAAGTTTCCTATTGCTAGATAATCTGAAAAATCAACTTCTTTAATATTATTATTTATAAATAAAAATAAAAGGAAATAAATATGATAGATTTAAATTCACTAACTTTATACAAAAAAAAATAAGTTCATATATTGATGAAAACGTATTAAATATTTCAACAAAATCAAATATCAATTCTTTATTTAACGAAGTTCATAAGTATAAGATTATAATCACAACTAGCACAAGTCAATATTTAGCAAGCTATGTTAGTAGCGTTAAAATTATCAAAAACGGCATTCCATTAATATTAAAATCTGTAACAAATAACTCTGCAACAAGCGCAAATGTTGTGCTAACAGATAATTCTAGTGATTATGATATAGATACAAGTTGTGGGAGCACTTATGATGGTTATTACATTTCATCTATTTTTTCAGACACAAGTTCGTGGCTATCAGCAGAAGGTTCGGATGAAACACCAGTATATCTAGACTTCGAAATGCCATCATTGTCTGAAATTTACTTTTATGCAAGTTGGTATGCGAATGATCCGTATTATACATATAGACAGGCAAGATCTTGCAAAATTAAAGTATTATGCGATGACAACGTAATTTTGAATACAAATTTAGAAAATTTAAAATGGCGTGACAGAATAAGAATTATATTTGACGAGTATGATAAATGTCATACTAGTGTTATAAACATCGGACCTGAGAATATATAATATATTAGGTTCTGATGAAACAGAACCTATAATTCTTAGAAAAATCCAACAAAATCATCATTATCTATATTTTGATAATTATCGTCATCAATAGTATCAAAGTTTCCAATTGCTAGATAATCTGAAAAATCAACTTCTTTAACGTTTTTATCATACAAACTGCTAATCAACTTAGGCAAATCTTCAAAATTTTTAGTATCCGAAAACGGCGCAAATGCTAATGCTAATGACATAATCATATCATCATGACAACCATCATCAGCTTGATACTTACCATTTTTAACGATAAATGTAAAAAATTCATTAATTGTATTTGTATCATTTACTATTAATAAACGTTCATTAACAAATAACTTTAACGTATCCAATATTAAATTTCTTGATTTTGGCGTTGTTCTAAATCCCGCATATTGTTTCTTTTTACCATTAAATGTTTTATCAAAATATAAATTAGGATATTCATACTCTGATTGTAATGCAGTTGCACAATATGTTCCGGCACCTTCGTTATTTTCAACAATCATAAACGCATTGTTATATCTTTTACCCCATTCATCTAGGAACATAGGCATTTTTTGATAATTACATTTAAAGATTTGCGCAGACGCAACTTGTTTAAATGGTTTAGAACTAATATCAATAACCTGTACAGCAAATGCATCTAATCCTCCTTTTGCAGGATCGGCACTTAAAATATATTTGTGACCTTGTTCAGGTTCTTGATATACATCAAGTAAATTGTCATATTTAAATTCAGGCTCTGCTGATTTCATTTCACTTAGGATTTTTGAATCGATTAATGTGTACGAAGAACCGATGAACGAACATGCATAATTCTGCGCAAAAAATACTTCACCATACTTATTGACAATACTTTCTTTAAATTGTTCAGGTGTTAATAAGTTGCCTTTTGAGTCATATCTAGGAACGGCTCTCCAATCAACATAAACATATTTGTAGCCTGACTTTCCTGATTTTGCGTCATCAACAATTTGTTTAAAATGATTAATACCGTTAGGAGTTGATAAGATAATGTTTTTCTTCCAAGCAAATGAAGATTGAGAAGGGAATACTGAATCTTTAAATAATTGATATTTAGTACTTGCAATCCATGCACACTCATCAACAACTAAAATCTTACATGAGAAACCACGAAATGCATTTTCAGATGGAACATCAGTAAGAACTCTCATTTTATTTTCAGATTCAATACTTGATTTGTTCCAAACTGTAATTCCAACTCTCATCCACATAGGTAAGAATTGAAAAATCATTTTAACGTTGTTTAAAAACTCTCTTGCCAATGAGCCTTTATTGGCACATATTCCTATGTTTGCATCTTTGTCAAAATTAAATTTCCATGTCAGATATATTGCTGTTGTTATTGATTTACCACATTGTCTTCCTGCAAGCTGTACTATACCCTCACTGTTATCATCTAAACATTGATTTAAAAATTCCTCTTGATAGGTTCTTAGTTCAGGAAAACTAATGCCATCTTTTGTTCTTATTTTAATGTAGTTATCTTTAAAGTACATTAAATCTTTTAAACACTTTTCAATTTCTTTAATATGAATAGGTGCTAAATTCATTTGTGAATATGCACCTTTTAAATTTCTATCACCGTTGTACGACAGTTTAGTTCCAAACGTATCAAGATAATAATTATCATCTGATTTCTTAGTATCTAAAATTTCTAATGCAAGTTCTTTACCTTCATTTCCATAAGAACGAATTCTTGACAATAGTTCTTCAGTTATTTCATTTTGATTGTTTTTATAATAATCAATTACATCTTGTGTAAATAAATCTTTTAATTTTGACATTTTTGATTTATGATATAAATATATTATTTATATAAAACCAACGGATAAAAATATGAACCTTTAGGTTCATATATACAGACGTTGTACTTTTAAATATTTAAATTAAAAATTCAAAAACCTGTTTAAAACAGAGTTTTTGTAATTGTATAATTTTTTTGTAAAAATATTGATTTTTATTTTTAAAATCATATAATAAATAAAACAAAATAAAAGGGCATTCTAAATTGAAAAATAAAATTTCTGAGAAAAATAATAGAGGTTTAGTGTTAACACTAATTCCTACTCCTACTCAGAAATTGCTTTTAAATAAACATTTGAATGATACAAGATTCATTTATAACAAATATGTTGAAGAATATTTAAAAGCACTTAAAGAGGATAGAATACCAAATTATAAAGATTATAAGGACTTACGTGCAGAGCACGAATTTCTTAAAGATTCTTATTCATGGACTGTTCAACAGGTTCTTTATAAATTTAAACAAACTAATTCAATTAATAGATCTAAAAGAACAAAAGGCCAACAAGTAGGATTAATTCGTTTTAGATCTAAAAAGTCTCACTCAGATTATTTCTATATTAATAATTTAAAGTTATCATATGATCATGACTGCAAGTCAAATTCATATGTTTATATTCCAAAAATAGGAAAAGTTCAATTCAGATGTAAAAATATTAAATCTGAACTTTTATTAAATCAGCAGTAGTTAAAAGAGTTAAAATAGGAGAATATAAAATTTCATTATGTATCGAGATTGATACTATTCGTGAAGATCGTGTAGATAATAAACATATAGGATTAGATTTTTCATTAAGAGACTTTTTTGTTGATAGTTTTGGTGCGAAAGCACCAGAGTTTTCAACAAAGAGATCTAAAATGGAATCACTTCAAGAGAAGATTGATTCTTTAAATACGACTATTTCAAAGATG
>JBGVCU010000039.1:0-102017 GCA_045119035.1 Bacilli bacterium
CGTAGAAAACGGCGAAATATCTACCGTAATCGTAAAAGATATGTCAAGATTTGGGCGTGACCATATTCTCGTGGGATATTACACCAAGTATTATTTCCCTGATGCGGACGTAAGGTTTATAGCAATCTTCGACCAAATGGACACGGAAACTAACCCCGACGACGATATTATCCCGTTTAAGAACATCCTAAACGAAATGTATGCAAAAGATTGTAGCCGTAAGATTAAAGCCGTTGTGAAAGCAAAAGGCAATTCAGGCAGACATCTTACTACGATTCCACCTTTGGGATATATGAAAGACCCCGAAGATAAGGAAAAATGGATTGTTGATGAAGAAGGCGCTTTGATTGTAAAAGAAATCTTTAACCTTTGCGTTAAAGGTTACGGACCTTCGCAAATAGCAAGAATTTTAACTGAACGTGGAATAGAAACGCCGTCACTTTACTTACATAGGAAGAAATTACCTTGTTCAATAAAGATTAATCAAGATTCGGACGTGTGGGATTATTCTACGGTAGTACATATTCTCGAAAACGAAGAGTATCTTGGTCATACGGTAAATTTTAGGTACTACAAGAAATCGTATAAATCTAAAAAGCGTTATAAAAATCCAAGAGAAAATTGGGCAATCTTTGAAAATACGCAAGAGGCAATAATTGACAAGGAAACGTTTGATATTGTTCAACAAGTCCGTGCAGGACGAAGGAGCTTAACCGATATGGGTACACCACATATGCTATCGGGATTGCTCTATTGTGCCGACTGTGGAGAAAAAATGTATCTTTGCCGTTGTACAACTATGAATCAAAAAGAGTATTTTAATTGCTCAACCTATCGCAAGAAAAAGAAGAAATATTGTACGTCGCACCAAATAACGGCGCACGCCGCTTTGGCTCTAATCCAAAACGATATACAATATACGATTAGGTTTGCAAAGAAATATAGGGACGAGTTTTTCAATATTCTTAAACGTTGTACTGACATAAGGACTAAACGGGAAATGACTTCTGCTATCGAAGAAAAAGAAGAAGCGGAAAATCGTATAACCGAACTTGATAAGATAATTCAAAGTCTTTATGAAGATAAGGTTGCAGGGAAATTATCCGAAGAACGCTATATGAAAATGAGCGATAACTACGAAGCCGAACAAAAAGCCTTAAATGAAAAGTTAAGTCGCGTAAAGGCGGAAATAGAAAAAGCCAAAACCACGTATGATAACATACAAAGGTTTATGGCTATCGTTAAAAAGTATAGTAATTTTGACGAACTAACACCTGAAATCTTACGTGCTTACATAGACAAGGTTTATATCTATGAAAAGCAAAAAGTTGACGGGCATTATACTCACACCGTAGAAATCATCTACAATTTAGTTGGAGCAATAGATTTACCCGATTTTGGTGATTTGTTAGATGAAGAAAATTAAATAGCACGAGAAAAGGCGTGGCATCACGCCACGCCTGACTCTTAAAAAGGACAGCCTTCCCGAAAAAATCCCTTGTAGGGACTCGGTAAATTGACCTCTTTTTGTTTGATATTTATATAATTATTTGACGTTATATATATAATATAATTAAAAAAATTTATACATATAATAAGGATGTAAATATGAAAAAGAAGAATATTATAGAATTTTAGGACAGTACGGAAATGGCTATATTTTATATTGAAGTGTATATTTTTAGCTATGAAAGATATTATTGGTGTCAGTCTATCATTTCTTCTAGAGGGATAAAAATAAATATTCTTTTTATTAATAAAATCAAGGATTAGATAGGGATATTTATAATGTTTTTTGGAATTATAAAATTCATCTATTAAAATAAGTTCTATTAAAGAACATATTATAGCATTAATCTATTTGGTAAAAAATAGTATAATATAATTTTAGAAATATTATATTATTTCAAAATTTATAAAAAAGAGGATAATCTTTTAAATTATATAGGATGAAATAAATAGTATAAATAGGTAGTTTTTTGCTTTTTAATCAAAAGGACTTTTTTATATGACGTGAGTTTACAAGTTTCATAATAAAATTTTCTTGCTTTATGTAATTTATTAATATTAACTATTAGATGTCAAAGAGTTAATATTTTATTAATATATTTTTAATAGTAGAACGATACTTACATATATAGGATATTTATTTTTTCATTTTTAAAATTAATACAACAATATTAAATGTCATCTAGTTTAACTGTTCCAAATCAATTTAATTTTAGTTTAATATATTATAAATTGAGTAGCCTATTAATATCATTCTTTATTTTATTTCTATCACGTGTGATTGATTAATTATTAAAAAATAAAAATGAAGAATTATAAGAAGACCTTAAACTAATTCATTCTTTATTTTTATATAAATAAATTGTTAACATTTATATTTATAAAGTAATGCCAAAACAATAATTTATAATGATAATCATAATGTCTAAAGAATAATTATAAGAAAACAGTAATTGTATATCATCTAATATATAAATAAATTATAAAAAATATTGACACAAATTTTTCTTATATGGTATAATTAGTTATAAATAAAATTCTTAGGGGGTTAATATGAATAAAGGCTTACAGAAAAATACAATTTTTTTAGAAAAAACAATTGGTAACAGTGGCACTGTTTTGGTTAATTTAAATAAAGATGATGCTGGGATGTTTATAAATATTCCTATTTTTGCTTCTGATGACTTCATTCCAATAGTCTTTTTTAATACGTTAAAAGAGAAAGAAAAAATTAAAACATATATCAGGATATATTTGCCTGTTACTGAGAAATATGGAGAATAAAATGAAAAAAATATTTATACTTGTATTTGTTCCTTTTTTTATTTTGTTATTAACTAGTTGTGAGTCTTACTCAAATTATGAGCAAATTTATTTTAATCAAGAAAATGATTTTTTGGAATATAACGGCTATTTTTATAAACTTTATCCCAGGGCTTTTTATGAAGGTGGTGAAAGAAAACCCATTGATTCATATGGTAAAGTTTTTGTAAATTATGCACAGGATGAAGACAAATGTATTGGAGTTCTAAGAAATTTTTATTTTAAACAACTTGGTTTTCGGGATGTACCTGAAATGTTATATTGTTCCATAGAAGATAGTTCAATGTATTTTTTATACACATATAACGATATGTTTATTAGAACTGATTTCTATTTACCCTCTTTTAGTGAGTTATTTATTAAGTCTGTTTCACTTTATCCTTTATTATTAAATGGAAAAAATAGAACAACTGGTTCTGATTATGATTGGGATGATCGTACAGTTTTGAGCTTCGATTCTAATAGTAAAATTACATTTTATGATTTAGTTTTAGAACCGATTAAATTTAATTATGAATTACAGGTTGATTATAAGTTTTTATTTAGGTTGTATTTTTCAAACTATCCATTACTTGCTTGTTTAAGTTATGACTTTCATTTAATAAGTTATGGAGAAAAAATATATTTATTAGATAAATTATATGATTATTATTATCCTATTAGTGATACGTATTTATCTTATTTTCAGAACATGCTATATACTAAAAAATAGCAAAATATAAATTGATATTAAATCTAATTTATTTGATTCTAGAATTAGCTCCTTCAATAGGTTCATTGGAAAGTCGTTTTCCTCAGTATCTTATGAAGGAGTTTTTAATTTTTACTTTTAAATGAATAAGTAACTTTTAAAATTATCAAAATTATTTAAAATTACTGTTTAAAAAATAATCAAATATTTTAATTAATTATTACATGTATAATATTTATATGTTGAATTAATTTCTCTATTTTTTAAAAAAGTATGTATCTTTAAAATTAATTTCTGTATAGAATATTTTACTTCAATGCTGTTTTTAGTTCCATTTATTTTCATTTTTATGGATATAAGTTATATCATTAGATATTTACTGAAAATTCTATATAAAAAATAATAAATTTTTATATAATAATATAAATTATTTAGAACAAGTATACAAATTTTTAAAAAGAAATAATTATAAAAATCTGTTTAATGGTAAGAATAAGGAAAAGTTACTTCTATTTATAGTGTTTTTAAAAGTCATATATAACAATTTTTACTTTAATATATTCTAAATTAATTAATTTAATAATATCATTATTTATTTAATTACTTTCTTGTTCCCTTTATTATAAAATAAGGATATACATATTTTTTGTGTCCACTTTTACTTGACATTGATAATTTCAGAAATAGACCTCTTTTTTGTTTGTTTTTTAAATAATATCTTGACAACATTTATATAATGTAATATAATAGTTAAAATCTATACATATAATAAGGAGGTAAATATGAAAAAGAAATTATTTGTTATAATATCTATTCTTGTTGTATTGATTTATACGGTTTGTATTTTTTTAATAAAATTTCCTGATAATTCTGAAACTGAAAGTAAGAGAAACTTAGAAATAGTTAATAAAGTAAAAACTGAATTTTTATCTGAATATAAGGAAAAATACCCTAATGATGAATCGTCTAATTTTACATTATTAGGACAATACGGTAATGGATATATTTTTGCTGATTTTTATATTTCTGTTCTATTAAATTATACTGACTTTATCCCAAGAACTATTAATATTGGAGATGTTGATATAACACATTTTACATTTACAAGATTTTATTATTTTGAAGAAGATTTAATTATTAAAGATTTAGAAAAAATATATAATGGTAATTATATCAATAAAAATGATTTAGAACATTTGAAAATGAGATTTGAAGAATGGAAAGAGTATAATTACTGGATTCAAACTGATTATATTGTTGATTATGTTCTAGATAGTAAAGATTCTGATTTAGAGTAGGTGGCTATATGAAAAAGAAAATTATATATATTAGCTGTTTGGTAGTTTATTTACTTATAATTACAATAATTGGTATTAACTTTAATAAGAAATTTTATAAAAGCACTGAATCTTTAAAGCCACATTTTTGTGATGATTTTAATGAACAATTTGATAAAGAATATGCTTCTTATGATTACTTTATAGTGGTTGGAGATTATAAAAAAGGATATTTGTTAGTTGATTATAATTATAATTTTCAAACTTTAACAGATTATTATTTTGGTTCAACTGTTATAACAATTGATGGTATTGAAATTAATACATTTAAAGAAACAGTATTTTATTTTTATTCAGGTGGTAAAATCACTTGTGGATTAGAAAATATCTATGATAAAAATTTAATCAGTAAAAAAGAACTTCATGAAATTAAAGAATACATTGATAGTTTTTCAAATAATAATTATATGGTAACTGATTATATTATTGAATAAAAAAGAGGTCAAGAAATTGACCTCTTATAATTTTTCTGTCTCAATTACTGGATGATATGAGTCATCTGGTTTTTTAATTAATAGATATATTCCTAATATAATTAAACAAATTGATAAGAATTGTGATGGAGTAACAATGAAGAAACTACCTCTATCATCTCCTCTAAAGAATTCTAAGAAAAATCTAAATGTTCCATAACTAAATAGATAAACAATAAATTGTTTTCTTTTAATAATAATTAAAACAATAAATAAAATAAATAAGAAAATTGCTTCATATAGTTGAGTAGGAAGTACATTATGATTTGCTCCTAGTGTGAAGTAAGCATCACTACCTGGTTTAAATGTTACTCCTAAACTTGATGAAGTTTCTTTACCATAACAACATCCAACTAAAAAACATCCAATTCTGCCAAGTGAATGAGCAAGTACTACACCTGGAATAATTATATTAATAAAAAATAAGATATTTCTTTTATGATAAGGAAGTAAATAATTTATTACTAAATAAAATGTAATAACAGCTGTTACCATACCACCAAGGAATGTTATACTACCATATGTTAATTTTCCTTCTTTAATAGAATGAAATATAGCATCAAATAAAAATGCACCAACATACATCATACAACCAGATACAACACCAACTATTAAAATATTTTCTTTAGTTGTTTTTTCAATATTATTTTTATTTGCTTGATATAAATATACTAATATACAGCCAATTACACCAAGAATAATCATAATTGTATATGAACTGACAAATTCTAAATTTAGAAAATTAGGGTACATAAAATCACCTCTAAATAAATTATAACATAATCATAATTTATTATAAACTAAAATACATAAAAGAAATAAGTTGATATATCTATTTAAGTGCAAATTTTTTGAATGTGTAGTATAATATGATATATAATCGGGTGATTTTTTATGAAGAAGAAAATATTAAATAATATAACAAGTTATAATAAATTTTTAAGTGTTTTTAAAATTATTGCGTCTTGTTATAAAGATCAAAATAGATTAGATGAAATTAATTTTTTAGAAAAAAAACTTATTGAAATCACTATGGATGATAGAAAATATCAAGAAGGATATCAATATAGTGATTATAAATGGCTATATAATAAAATTGAAAATGACTGTTATACATTTATGGAAGTATATCAAAACGTTGAAGATTATGTTGACAATAGATGTAGAATGGTAAGTGTTATGACACTAAATAATTTAAGTGATAGAGAACTTAAATTATTTGGAGATAATGTTTTAGAATATATTAATAAATATAAAGATATTGATGAAGCTAGTAAAATATGTTATTTAGAATCACAATTTGAATTAAATTCTTTTATAACATTATTACTAGATTATTATGGCTTAGTTCGTGATAAATCAATTAGTAAACACGCAGCAATTGAATTTATTATAGATAATAGATATAAAGTAAAAGATGATATGACTATCTGGGTAGATGTATTTAATCAAATTAAAGTATTAATGAGAAATTTACCTAATTGTAGTGATGGAGGATATAAAGTAATCAATGAAAAATATTTTGAACTATTAAAATATTATTTCATAATTGTTACAAGTCCTACTTTTACTTCTTAAGGAGAATTTATGTATAAACTTATTATTGATACATTAGTAAAAATATTTAATGAAGATGCATATATTAATACAACAATAAATAATGAAATTAAACTAAATAACTTTACTAATCATGATAAAAAGATTTATACAAAAGTTGTTTATGGAGTTGTTGAAAATAAATTATTGTTAGATTATTATTTACAACCATTTATTAAAGGTAAAAGGGTTAAACCTTTTATGAAAAACGCATTAAGAGTTGGTGCTTATGTTATTTCTTTTATGGATCTTGCAAATCATTTTATCGTTGATAAAATAGTTGATATAGTTAAGAAAAAAGATTTTAATGGTTCTAAGTTTATTAATGGAGTGCTAAGAAATTACGAAAGAACACCTCTTAGAAGTTTAGATAATTTAAAAAAGAGTGAATATATATCAATTAAGTATAGTATTCCACTTGAACTTGTAGAGTATTTATTAAAAGATTATTCTAATTTTGATAGTATTGTTCCTTATTTAACTAATCCAATTGTTAAAAATTCATATCGAATTAACGGAATTAAAACAAATATTAAAGATTTTGTTTCTAAATTAGATATCGAATATGAATTAATTGATGATGTAATTTTTACAAAAGAATCGTTAATTGATAGCGACTTGTTTAAAGAAGGATTAATTATTCCACAAGATTATTCAAGTACAATTCCTGTAAGATTTTTAGATCCAAAAGAAAATGATACAGTTCTTGATGCATGTAGTGCACCGGGATCTAAAACTTGTCAAATTGCTGATTATATGCATAATTTAGGGAAAATTATTGCTTTAGATGTACATGAGCATAAAATTAAATTAATTAATGATAATAAAAATAAATATGGTGCAAGAATTATTGATGCAAGATGTATGGATAGTTCTAAAGTATCTTTTAATCATGAATTTGATAAAATATTAGTTGATGCTCCATGTTCTGGACTTGGTGTTATTGGACACAAGGTTGATTTAAAATATCGTATGACTGTTGATAAAATTAATGAAATTGCAAATCTTAGTTATAGTATTTTAAATAATGTCTCAAAATATTTAAAGTCAAGAGGTATTTTAGTTTATAGTACATGTACTATTACAAAGATTGAAAATGAATTATTAGTTAGAAAGTTTTTAAAAGAACATCCTGATTTTGTTTTACTTGAAGAAAAAAAAGTAATCCCAAGCGAAATGAGTTATGGGGATGGATTCTATATATGCAAATTGCAAAGGAAATAAAGTTATGAAAAATATATATGAAGAATTATTATTTACAAATGAAGAAATTGTTAAAAGATCTAAAGAATTAGGAAAAGAAATTTCTATAGATTATGAAAATAAAAATCCACTTGTTGTTGGACTTTTAAAAGGTAGTATTCCTTTTATGGCTGAACTTATTAAACATATTACATGTGATATGGAGATTGATTTTATGCAAGCTTCTTCATATGAAGGAACTGAATCTACTTTAAATGTAAAAATAAAAAAAGATTTAGAACAAGATATTACAAATCGCCATATTTTAATTGTTGAAGATATTGTGGATACTGGCTATACTTTAAAAAAGGTATTAGAAATTTTAAAAGATAGAGGTGCTGCAAGTGTAGAAGTAGTTTCTCTACTTAACAAACAAGAAAATAGAGTAGTGGATGTTACCGCAAAATATGTAGGATATGAAATTCCAAACAAATTTGTTGTTGGTTTTGGACTTGATTATAATGAACAATATCGTAATACAGATGATATTGGTGTATTAAAAAAAGAAATATATATGAAATAGGTGTTAATATGAATGGATATATTAAATTAACTAATAATGAAGTGATTGAAATTGAATTATTTGAAGATACTCCAATTACTTCAGAAAACTTTAAAAAACTTGCAAATTCAGGTTTTTATGATGGTCTTACTTTTCATAGAGTAATTCCAGGATTTGTGTCTCAAGGTGGATGTCCTATTGGAAATGGTACAGGTGGACCTGGATATACAATTTTATGTGAAACAAAAAATAATCCTCATATTCATAAACTAGGAGCAATTAGTATGGCACATAGAGGTCCTAATACTGGTGGATCACAATTCTTTATCTGTCATGATAGTTTTCCTCATTTAGATGGTGTTCATACAGTTTTTGGTCAAGTTACTAAAAATGTTGAAGCTGCTGTTAATATGATGCAAGGGCAAAGAATTCAGGAAATTAGAATTTATGAATAGTATATTTAATTATACAATTGATGAATTAGGTAAATATTTTGAGTCAATTGGTGATAAAAAATTTAGAGCAACCCAAATTTTTGAGTGGCTTTATCGTTTTAGAGTAAATAGTTTTTCTGAAATGACTAATCTTCCCAAAAAAGCTCTTATTCATTTAGAAGAAAATTTTGTTATTGATAAACTTAATATAGTAAGACTTCAAAAGTCAGCTGATGGAACAAGAAAATATCTATTTGAACTTTCTGATGGAAAGTTAGTTGAAACAGTGTTAATGAGACATCATTATGGTAATAGTATTTGTGTATCAACTCAAGTTGGATGTAATATGGGATGTGCCTTTTGTGCAAGTGGAGAACTTGGGAAAGTTAGAAATTTAGAACTTTCTGAAATAGTTTTACAAGTATTAATGGTGCAAAAAGATTTAGATGAAGAAAATGAAAGAATTAGCAATATTGTTGTTATGGGAACAGGAGAACCATTTGATAATTATGATAATTTATTACGCTTCTTAAGTGTTGTTAATTATCCAAAAGGGTTTGAAATTGGAGCTCGTCATATAACTGTTTCTACATGTGGTATTGTTCCTAAAATTAAAGAATTTGCGCGTTTTCCACTTCAAATTAATCTTGCTATATCGCTTCATGCCTCAAATGATGAAGTAAGAAGTCAAATAATGAAAATTAATCGTAAATATAAAATTAACGATATTATGGAAGCAATTAAAGAATATTTAAGTCTAACTAATAGAAGAGTTACTTTTGAATATATCTTAATTAAAGATGTAAATGATTCTTTAACTCATGCAGAAGAACTTGCTAAACTTTTAAAAGATACTTTATGTTATGTAAATTTAATTCCATATAATGAAGTTATAACAAAACCATTTAAACAAACATCGCATGAACATGCTGAAAAATTCTTTAGTGTATTAAGAAGAAAAGGAATTAATGCTACACTTAGAATGGAACATGGAGCAGATATTGATGCAGCTTGTGGACAACTTCGTGCGAAAGTTATTAAAGAAAATAAGGAGTAAGAATGAAAGGAAGAATTACTAAATTAATTTCTGGTTTATATACAGTATATTCTGATATAGATGATAAGTTTTATGATTTAAAACCTCTTGGTATTTTTAGACATAAAGAAATTCAACCAAAAGTTGGTGATATTGTAGAATTTAATGATCAATCCATTACAAAAATATATCCTAGAATTAATGATTTAATTCGACCAACTATTTGTAATATTGATCAAGCACTTGTTGTTACAAGTTTAAAAGAGCCAAATTTAAACCTTAATTTACTAGATAGATTTATTACAATTTTAGAATTTAATGATATTACTCCTATTTTAATTTTTAGTAAATGGGATTTAATTAAAGAAGAAGAAAAAGATATTATTAATAATATTATTTCGTATTATAAAAAAATTGGTTATCAAACATTTATTACATCAACTATTGATAAAATGATTCCTAATTTAAAGGAAATATTAGATGATAAAGTTACAGTTATTACAGGAGAAAGTGGAACTGGAAAAAGCAGTCTTATAAATGAATTAGGACTTGATGTTGTACTTAAAACAAATGAAATTTCTAAAGCATTAAATAGAGGTAAACATACAACACGTCATACAGAACTTTTAAAAGTTGGAACTGGTTGGCTTGCTGATACACCAGGTTTTGGTAATTTAGCTTTTATTGATATGGAAGAAATAGATATTGCTCATAGTATGGTAGAAATGTTTGAAGTAAGTAGTAATTGTAAATATAATGGTTGTCTTCATGAAAAAGAACCAAAATGTATTGTAAAAGAAAAAGTATTAAATAAAGAAATCTTAGAATCTAGATATAATAATTATTTATTATTTTTAGACGAAGTTAGAAAAAATAGAAAGTGGTGATAATATGTTAGTTAGTCCTTCATTACTTGCAGCAAATTTTTTAAATTTAGAAAATGAAATAAAGAGATTAAATGAAGCAAAACCAGATTATTTAC
Source organism: Bacilli bacterium (assembly GCA_045119035.1). Taxonomy (GTDB): domain Bacteria; phylum Bacillota_I; class Bacilli_A; order ML615J-28; family CAG-313; genus CAYVQA01. Next base: position 11,126 of record JBGVCU010000039.1, read on the forward strand.
ATTTAGATGTTATGGACGGAAATTTTGTTCCAAATATTTCTTTTGGACCAAGTATTATTAAAAGCATTAAACCACTTACAATTATTCCTTTTGATGTTCATTTAATGATCGAAAATCCTGATAAATATTTAAATGTTTTTAAAGATTCAGGAGCTGACATTTTAACATATCATTATGAAACTAATCTTGATCATCATAAAATGATTGATGATATTCATTCGCTTAATATGAAAGCAGGTTTATCAATTAAACCAGCAACTTCAGTAGAAACTCTTATTCCTTATTTAGAAAAAGTAGATTTGATACTTGTTATGAGTGTAGAACCTGGATTTGGTGGTCAAAAATTTATGATGTCTGCGGTTGATAAAATTAAATTTTTAAAAGATTATAAAGAAAAAAAACACCTAAACTATATAATAGAAGTAGATGGTGGAATTAATAATGAAACAGCTATTTTGGTAAAAGAAGCTGGATGTGACATGCTAGTAGCGGGTACATATCTATTTAAAAATGATATGTGTAAATTAGTAAATGATTTACAAAAATTATAAAATGTAATAAGGGGCTTAATATTAAGCCCCTTATTTTTTTGATTTAAATAGTTTTTTAAAAAATAATATAATTTTACTTAACCATTTGGGTAGTACAATTACTTTAAAGTTCATAATCTACCTCCTATAAAATTATATGTTCTATATTTTTAAGTATGAAAAAAACAACCCATAGGGTTGTTAACTTCAAAATTATGCGCGTTCAACTAATCCTGAACGTAAAGCACGAGTTGATACATAAACTCTAACTACGCGACCATTTTCATCTTTAATACGAACTTTTTGTAAATTAGCTTTCCAAGTGCGTCTTGTTGCATGTAATGAGTGAGAACGTCTATTTCCGCTTTTATTACCAAGTCCAGTTACGTGACATTTGCGAGCCATTATATATTCCTCCTTTGAGTATATTTTGATAACCTTTAATTAATTTCAATATATTATATCATATATTTTGATAAAATGCAAGAAATATGACATTTCTATATAGATTTATTTGATGTGTTATATGCTAAAGTTTATATTGCTTGATTTTTTATGTCAAATATGGTAAAATACTTTTAGCAAATAATGCGAACTTACTCAATAGGAGGAAATTTATGGAAAGATTTATATTAGATGGCGCTGGTTATAAAGATCTTGTAACTAATGGATGTGCTAGTTTAAGAAAAAATTCAAAAATCGTAGACGCATTAAATGTATTCCCAGTTCCAGATGGTGATACAGGTATTAATATGCGTATGACAATCGAATCAGGTGCAAATGAAATTAAAAATTTTGATGAAAATAATATATATGCAGTAGCAAAAAAATTCTCTCGCGGAATGTTAATGGGAGCACGTGGAAATTCAGGTGTTATTCTTTCTCAATTCTTTAGAGGCGTATATAAAGGACTAGCTGATAAAGTAGAAGTTAATGCTGTTGAATTAGCTGAAGCTTTTAAAAGCGGTGTTGCTCAAGCTTATAAAGCTGTTATGAAACCTGTTGAAGGTACTATTTTAACAGTTGCTAGAGAAGCTACAGAATATGTTAATAGTATTGTAACAAAAGAATTTTCTATTGAAAAATTCTTTGAAGAATTCTTAAAAGAAGCAAATGCTTCTCTTGAAAGAACTCCTGATATTTTACCAGTATTAAAAGATGCTGGTGTAGTTGATTCAGGTGGTGCTGGATTTATCTATATTATTGAAGGTATGTATAAAGCTTTAAAAGGTGAATATATTCATGTTAATGGAGATGCACCTCAAACAACTGTAAGTTTAAAACATAACTTTAATGCTGATAGTGAATTAACTTATGGATATTGTACTGAATTTATTTTACAATTACAACATTCAAAAGTTGCTGATATCGAAAACTTCGATGTCCAACCAATGATTGATTACTTATTATCAATTGGTGATAGTGCAGTATGTGTAAGAGATGAAGATATTGTAAAAATTCACGTTCATACACGTACACCAGGGGAAGTATTAAACTTTGGTCAAAAATTTGGTGAATTCATTACAATCAAAATTGAAAACATGCAAGTTCAACATACTGAATCTACTGAAATTGAACAATGTAATTGTGAAGAATGTGTAGAAGCAAGAAAAAAAGCAGAACATAAAAAATGGGCTGTTATCATGGTTGCCTCAGGTGATGGTCTAGTTAATACATTTAAAGAAATGGGTGTTGACTATGTAGTTTCTGGTGGTCAAACAATGAACCCTTCTGCTGAAGATTTTGTTAAAGGTTTTGATGAATTAAATGCTGATAATATTTTAGTTTTCCCTAATAATAGTAATATTATTATGGCTGCTGAACAAGCTGCTAAATATTATGGAAAAGCTAATGTTCATGTTGTTAAAACTAAATCAATTGCTCAAGGATATGCAGCACTTGCTATGCTTGATGTAAGTAGTGATGATATTAATGTTATTTTAGAAGAAACTAACGAAGTAATTGCAAATGTTACTACAGGTCTTGTAACTTATGCAATCCGTGATGCTGAAATTGATGATGTTGTAATCCATAATGGAGACTTTATGGGATTATGTAATTCAAAAATTAAATGTGCAGAATCTACAAAAGTTGGTGCAACTAAATCATTAATTGATTTAACTGATGCAAAAGATAAAGAAATTATTACTATCATCTATGGTAAAGATGTTACTGAAGATGAGTTAAATGAAGTAGTTGAATATATTAATGAAAACTATGATAATTTAGAAGTAGAAACAATTGACGGTGGTCAAGAAGTATATAGCTTTATCTTATCAATCGAATAAGAATAATTTTTAGGTGAAGTTATGACTAGAGTCTTACTTCACCTTAATTAATGTATGTGGGAGGGTAGAATGTTAAACAAAATAATGCTTGCAGATCAAGATTTTATTTTATCTCGCTATAAAACAATTTTGAAAAAAAATAATATATTAAGTGTTAGAGATATCTTATTTCATTTTCCAAGTAAATATGATGATTATTCTGTTACTCCGCATAGTTTAATTACTTCGGTGGAACAAGATCATATTGTACTTGAAGGATCTGTTTCTTCGAAAGTTAGTGTTGTCTATTTAAAATCTAAAATGACAACTGTAACATTTACAATTAATGTTGAAAAAGAAAATCATGAAGTTGTTAATGTTAGATGTACTATTTTTAATAGAGCATATTTAAAAGACAAATTAAAGTTTGGAACAGTTATTAGAGTGATGGGTCATTTTTATCAAAACTTTAATAATTTTACTGTAAGTGATTTAATTATTTGTGATGAAATTAATCGTGATATTGTTCCTACATATAAAGTTAAAGATATAGCTTTAGTAAAATATATGGAATTAATTGAAATTTTATATCGTAGATATAAAAATAAAATTACTGAATCACTTCCGAAATGTATTATTGATAAACATAATTTATTAGGAATTCATGAAGTTTTTAAATCTCTTCATTTTCCTAATTCAATTGAAGATACAAAAGAAGCATATCGTAGAGTCAAATATGAAGAATTATTAAGATATCAATTATCAATGAAATATTTACATTTAATGAGAGAAAAAACAAAATCTGTAGATGTAATTAATTATGATAAAGATTTAATTGAAAAATTAATAAATGGCTTAAGTTATAAATTAACAAAAGATCAAGTAAAAGTAATTGAAGAAATTTTAAACGACTTAAAGAGTCCATATCCTATGAATAGACTTTTACAAGGTGAAGTTGGTAGTGGAAAAACAATTGTTGCTTTTACATCAATTTTAGCAACATGTAGTGCTGGTTATCAAGCAGTATTAATGTGTCCAACAGAAATTCTTGCTAAACAACATTTTGATTCTATTATGGAAACATTAGGAAGTTTTGATTGTGTTAAACCAGTATTATTAACTGGATCTACTAAAGAAAAAACAAAAAAGATTAATCAAATTACAAACAACGAAGTAAATGTAATTATTGGTACACACGCTGTATTCCAAAAAGATGTTGATTACAATAAACTTGGATTAGTTGTAGCAGATGAAGAACATCGCTTTGGAGTTCGTCAAAGAGTGCTTATTAAAAATAAAGGATTAGACGTTAACTATTTAAAAATGTCAGCAACACCAATTCCTAGAACTCTTGCTATTTCTGCCTATGGTGATACTGATTTTTCTGTAATAAAAACAATGCCTGAAAACAGACAACCTGTTATTACGAAATTTTTATCTAAAAAAGAAAAACCTATTGCTGTTAAACATATTTTAGAGGAGTTAGAAAAAGGTCATCAAATATATGTTGTAACGCCTTTAATTGAAGAATCAGAAAATTTAGATACAGCTAATGCTACTGAAATCTATGAAAATATGAAAGATTGGTTTAAAGGTATTACTGAAGTAGGTTTAGTACATGGTAAATTAAAACCACAAGAAAAAGAAGATGTTATTACAAAGTTCTTAAATAAAGAATTAGGAATTTTAGTTGCAACAAGCGTAATAGAAGTAGGAGTAAATATACCTAATGCTACTACAATTTTAATTATTGGCGCAGAGCGTTTTGGTGTTGCAACACTTCATCAATTACGTGGACGTGTTATGCGTAGTAGTGAAGTTCCTTATTGTTTTATGATTGCTGAGAAAAGTACAGAAGCGAGTGATGAAAGACTTAGAATGGTAGAAAATACAACTGATGGATTTAAGCTTGCTGAATATGATTTAATTCATCGTGGACCTGGTGAATTCTTTGGTGAAAGACAAAGTGGTTCTATGAATTTCAAATTTGCCGATATTAGAGAGGATTCTGATTTATTAGAATTAGCTAATATAGATTCAGAAATATTAATAAAAGACGAAAAATTATTTATTGACGACGAATATAAAACATTATATGATATAATAAAAGAGAATTATAGATTAAAGACTGATGTATTAGATTAGTCAGAAAGAAGGTAGTTTATGATTAAACTTGCGATTGATGCGATGGGTGGAGATTTTGCTCCTGAGATTACTGTAAAAGGTGCAATGGCTGCTATTGAAGAATTTTCAGATTTAGAGCTTGTTTTATATGGAGATGAAGAAAAAATTAAAAAATATTTAACAAACCCTGATCGTATTACTATTGTTCATAGCCCTAAATTAATTGATATGGGAGAACATGATCCAATCACTGAAATTAGAAGAAATAAAGATACATCAATGGTTATGGCATTTAATGCTGTGAAAACAAAAGAAGTACAAGGTGTTGTTACTGCTGGTCCTACACAAGCTGTAATTGTTGCGGCTCATATGGTTATTAGAAGAATGCGCGGAATGAAGCGTGTTGCTCTTTGTCCAACAATTCCATCATTTAAAGAAAATGGTACAATGTTACTAGATGTTGGAGCTAATACTTCAATTACACCTGAATTTATTTTACAATATGCAGAATATGCAAATATTTATGCTAAAGAAGTAAAAGGAATTGATAACCCTAAAGTATATTTACTTAATATTGGCGCTGAAGAAGGAAAAGGAAGAGAATTAGAACAAGCTACTTATGACTTACTTAAAAATTCTTCTTCAATTCATTTTTGTGGAAACTTAGAACCAAAAGAAATTTTAACATCTGATGCAGATATCATTATTACAGATGGTTTCACTGGAAACATTTGTATGAAAACTTTAGAAGGAACTGCAAAAGCTATGGGTTCACTTCTTAAAAAAGAAATTAAAAGATCTTTAGGTGGAATGATTGGTGCTATTTTCATGAGAAAAAACTTAAAGAGATTTAAGGAAACTTTAAGTGCAGATAGAGTTGGAGGAGCTACATTATTTGGTGTAGATGGAACAGTTATTAAAGCACATGGTTCAAGTAATGCAGAAGCATTTAAAAATGCAATTGCTTTATGTAGAAAAACTGTTGCTCATGAAGTAGTAGAAAAAATGAAAGCTTATTTAGAAGAACATCCAATTGATGTGGAGTAATATATGGTTAACGATGTTAAGAAAATAATTAAAAAATATAAATTAAATGTTGACATCAATCCTATTATTATTCAATCTTTAACACATTCATCATATGCTAATGAGCATGATTGTAAAGACAATGAACGTTTAGAATTTTTAGGAGATTCTATTTTAGGTTTTCTAGTTGCTGAATATTTATATAATAATTTTCCTAACTTACCTGAAGGTAAAATGACAAAATTACGTGCAAGTTATGTTTGTGAAGAAGCTAATACAAAATACGCAAAAGCAGTCGGAATTGATAAAGCAATTTTATTAGGACGTGGTGAAGAACAAAATAATGGTCGTAATAGACCTGCTATTATAAGTGATGCTTTTGAGGCTTTTCTTGCTGCAATATACTTAACAAGTGGAATTGAAGAAGTAAAGAAAATTCTAGTAAAAGAAGTGTTTCCTCATATTACTTCAGAAGACATTATTCCTTTTGTTGATTATAAGAGCAGATTACAAGAATATATTCAAGCTGAAAGTAGAAAAGCTTTAGAATATATAGAAGATAATGTTGAAGGTCCAGCACATAATAGAACATTTACTATTAAGGTAGTACATGATGGTATTGTTTTAGGTGTTGGTGTAGGAAAAACAAAGAAGGATGCAAGTCAACAAGCAGCTAAGGTTGCTTTAGATAAAATGGCTTCAAATTAGTTGAAAATACCTATCTATATTTATTTACAAATAGTACTTATTTATGTTATAATACAAGAACAATAAACTTAAAAATTCGACAAAATTTAGGAGTAAGTGTTATGAATAATTTATCAAAATTAATTAAGTCAAAAGTTATCTCATTTAGCGAATTATTGATTGAAGCATATAAACAGCTTGGTTTAGATGAACAAGACGCAATGATTTTAATTCATCTACATAATCAATTATTAAATAATAATAATATATTATCTATTAGCACTTTAGAGAAAAAAATTACACTTAGTGAAACAGAACTTTCAAATAAAGTTTTAGCACTTGTTCAAAAAGGATTTTTAGAATTACTAATTGCAAATGATAATCAAGAAACATTTAGTTTAGATGACGCTTATGAAAAACTTGGAAACTTAATGGATAAAGAACACGCAGAACCAATTTCTAAAAAAGATCAAGTTCGCCAAATTGTAAATTATTTAGAAGTAACACTACAATCAACAATTAAACCTAATGAAGTTGAAATTATAAATGCATGGATAGAGGAAAAATATTCTTTCGATGAAATAAAAGAAGCTACTCTTGATTCACTTAGAATGAATAAACCTTATATTCAATATATTGATAGACATCTTGTTAATAAACAATCTACTCAATATACTGAAGAAGTGGATGAAAAAACATTCCAATTATTAAATAAGATATATGTTAAAAATAGAATATAAAGAATTACTATTAGATTTAGAAAATTTATTTCCTAATGCGGGATGTGAACTAATATATCATAATATCTATGAATTATGTGTTGCTGTTATGATTAGTGCTCAAACTACTGATAAATTAGTTAATACAGTTACACCTACACTATTTGATAGATATCCTGATATATATAGTTTAAGTAAAGCAAATGTTATAGACGTTGAAAATATTATTAGACCTATTGGACTTGCTAAAACAAAAGCAAAAAATATGATCTTATTTTCACAAAAAGTAATTAATGATTTTAATGGCATTATTCCAAATGATTTTAACTCACTTACATCACTTCCTGGTATTGGAAGAAAAACTGCAAATGTTGTATTATCTGAAGGCTTTAAAATTCAAAGAATTGCTGTTGATACACATGTTGATAGAACATCAAAAAGATTAGGTTTATCAAGCGAGGATTCTACTGTATTACAAGTAGAACAAGATTTAATGAAATTTTTTCCTGAAAACTTATGGCATAGATCACATCATTTGTTACTATTTTTTGGTAGATATTTATGCAAAAGCCAAAAACCAGAATGTCATAGATGTCCATTTAGAGAATATTGTATATATAATAAGAAGTAATAAAATCTGTCAATTTGACAGATTTTTTATATTACATATAGTAAAATAAATTAAATTATAGTTTTATAATTTCTTGATAATATATATGATATATAGAATGATAAAAAATTAGTATTAAGTTTTTTGAGTGTTATTATATTATTAGATTATTTTGGTAAAAAGTGTTATAATATAAATAACTTAATGTATATGAGGTGATGAATATGAAAAAGAATAAATGGTTTATTATATATATTGCTGCATCAGTATTATTTATATTTTTAGTATATTATTTAACGCTACCTGCTTTAAATTTTGGTTCTGTAGGTTTTTATTTTTTCTTAGCTTTAATAATTTCTTTTGGTTTATCTATTTATTTTATAAAAAGAGTTCCACATCTTAGAGAAAAGAATAAAGGTAAACAATTTAAAAGACATTTAATAGATAAAGATGGTAATCATTTTGTTAAAATGGTAGATGCAAATTCAAAATTTCATCCTGCTATTCAAGCAGTACAATCTTATATTTTAGTGTTTGGTTCAATTATTATTCTTGTATTATTATTTTTAGTAATGGGATCAAAATTAATTAATCCTAAAGCTTATTATGAACAATTACCTTACGAAAATGCTACAGAGAGTGAACTTGTTGAAACATTTGACATTGAAGATGGTAAAGTATTACTTCCAAATATCGATAAAGAACTTGCTTATAAATTAGCTCAAGGATCACTTGAAGAATATGGAGCACAATATACAATTGACTCAGAAAAGTTTACATTGCTTGGTATTAATGAAGATGGAGTTGATAAACTTGTTAGAATTGCTCCACTTGAATATTCAAATATTTTTGTTTCTTTATCAAGAAAAAATAAAGGATCTATTGGTTATATTCAAGTTGATGTTGTTACTAAGGAAGTTAAGCTAGTAAAAGTTGATGGTGGTTTAAAATATATGCCTTCTGCTGTATTTGGAAAAGATTTAGCAAGACATATTAGATTTAAATATCCAACAGTTTTATTTAATGAAATTAATTTTGAAATAGATGATAACGGAAAACCATATTGGATTATTCCTACACATAAAAAAGATATTGGTGTCTTAAATGGACCAAAACAAACAGGTGTAATTGTTCTTGATCCGGTAACTGGAAAGATGGATAAATATGATTTAGGTAAAGAACCATCATGGGTAGATAGAGCAATTAATGAACAAATTATTGCTTCTCAAGCTACAAATAGATTAAGATATAAGAATGGGTTCTTTAATGTTCATTTTGGTGAGAAGAAAGAAGTATTCCAATTATCTGATGGTTATAACTATTTTATAAAAGATGGTAATACATATTACGTTAGTAGTATTACATCTCCAAATGAAGGAGATCAAACTTCAATTGGATTTATGGCTATTAATTTAAAAACTGGAGTTGCTACACGTTATAACTTTAGTGGTATAACAGAAATGCGTGCAAGAGAAATTGCTATGAATGATGCAACAGTTAAAGCTCAAGCACTTGATGCTACATGGCCTATACTAATTTCTTATCGTGGAGTTGAAACATATTTTATCGTTCTTAAAAATTCTGTAAAAGAACAATATGTAGTATTTGTAAAAGTTGCTGATGGTGAACTTGCAATGGGAACATCTTTACAAGAAGCAAAAACTGCTTATGATAGACTTTTAGCTCAATATGATGAATCTCAAAATGATAAGCAAATTGTAGGTATTATTGATAGAGTACGTGATCTAGGAGATACAATTGAATTTACTTTACTTGGTGATTCAGTTTATTATGTAGTAGATCCATCTGTTAGTGTTGATGCTAGATTTATGAAGTCTGGTGATTTAGTTACTATTAAATATAAAGATTTTGAAGAATATCGATATGTAACTAGTTTTAATCAGGTAAAATTACCATAAAATAAAAAACCTCTTGGTCTATCCAAGAGGTTTTGACATTTATTTTAGTATAAATATATTATAATTATTTTGGTGATATATATGAAAGTAAAAATATTTGATGAAAATCATGAGAGTGATTTAGAAGAAAAGATTAATAACTTTCTATACAAAATCGGTGAAGAAAAACTAGTTGATATAAAATATCAACTAGCTATTATGTATGAGGGTAGAGAACAAATCTATTGTTATTCCGCAATGATTATTTATAAATAGATTTTGAATTATTTACAATATTCATATCAGGATCGATATAAATAGTTTTATTATTTGTATAAGTAACTTTATATCCTTTAATACCTGGTATCTTTTTTAAATATCTTACTTGGGTATAATCAACTGGAACACTACTTGAGATTGTACCTTTAGAAAAACACGCAGCAAGATTTGCAGCAAATCGAATTATTTTTTCATTTAATTCAGTGGTTCTAACAATAACATGAGATCCGGGCATATCTTTTACATGAAACCAATAATCATTAGGTTTTGCAAATTTATTAGTTAGATAGTTGTTTTGAATATTATTTTTCCCAATTAATATTTCAACATTATCTATATTATATGTAGCAAGTTGAATTTTCTGTTTTTTATTATTTGATTTCTTTTGTTTTTCAAATAATATTTTATTATTAATTAATTCATTCTTAACTTCTTCAACTTCTTTGATATTTAAAAATTTTATTTGATAAAAGATATCTTCTAAATATTCAATTTCTTGTTTTGTTATATCAATTTGTTTTGCGATTTGAACACATGCACTTTCAGCTTTTTTAGTTTGTTTAAAGAATACTTTTAAATTTTCAACAGGATCTAAAGTAGTATCTAAGTTGATTGTAACTTCTTTATTGTCATCTAAAAAGTTATTGACAGTAACACTTTTATCACCTTTTTTGATTAAATAAAGGTATGATTGTAATAAAATACCATAATCTTTGCTTTGTAATTTTTCATTTGCTGCAGTTAGTTCATCGACAAATTTTTGTAGTTTTTTGTTTCTTTTATCGATTTCTCTTTTTACACTTTTATATAGTTTATTAGCTTCTTCATTAATTTGAATTTCTACTTTTGTAAAGTATACATCAAGCATTTCTGATAATGAATTATATGTTGTAAATTCACTTATTTTATGATCTAATTTAATACAATAGAAGAAGTCTTTCTTTTCTTTATATATAATAGGAAGTGTGCATTTATTAATTACTTTTTTGAAATCATTATGGTAATTAAATTCATTCTTTAGATCTTTTCCACATCCTTCTAAATCATTAAAATAGGTGTTACTTGGAGCCTCAAATGGATTTATTTGTTTAGATTCAGGATATATATATTTAGCTTTTGGAATAATATATCTTGTGTTAGTATCACTTGGCGGATATTTTCTTATTGAATCTATGATAATATCTTCGCTATTTACTAATACTAAATTTGAGTTTCTTCCTGTTAATTCGAAAATCAATTTCAATGTTGTATTATCTTCCATCTCATTATAGGAATTAATCGTTAAGCAAATAATTCTGTCATTTCCGATTTGTTCTATTTTTTCGATAATTCCACGTTCTAAATGTTTTCTTAATAACATACAAAAGTTAAAAGGAAGATTAGGATTCACATATTTTTTACCGCTTAAATATACTCTTGGATAATCAAAATCAACATTAAAATATAGTTGATGATTTTGATAATTACTTCTAATTTGAAATACAAGTTCATTTTTAGAAGGTTGATAAATCTTAGAAATGATTGAATTATTAACAGTTTCTTTTAGTTCATTAACTAAATGATGTATAAAATAACCATCTATAGGCATAAAAATCCTCCTTTCTAGCTTTATTATTATTTTATTATCATTGTAATTATACAATAAAAAATAAAAAAAATAAAATCACTTGCAAAAGAAAAAGTTTTTTGATAAAATAATAAAAAGGGTTTTATGAGGTAATACAATATGAAGTTAAATCATAAAGGATTATTAATTGTTCTTTCAGGTCCTTCTGGAGTGGGTAAAGGTACAGTTAGAAAAGCTTTATTTGAAAGAGTAACACATAATATTGAATATTCAATTTCAATGACAACAAGAAAAATTAGACCTGGTGAAGTAGATGGAAAAGATTATTACTTCGTAACAGAAGAAGAGTTTCTAAACCAAATAGAAAAAGGTAACTTACTAGAGTATGCTAAATTTGTTGGAAATTACTATGGTACACCACTTGATAAAATTCAAGCAATGCTTGATGAAGGTAATGAAGTACTCCTAGAAATTGAAGTACAAGGAGCAATGCAAGTAAAAGAAAAAATGCCAGAAGCTATTTTTATCTTCCTTGCGCCACCTAGTATTAATGCCTTAACTACAAGACTTACACGTCGTGGTACAGAATCTAGTGAAATCATAAAGGAAAGAGTAGATAAAGCATATCGAGAAATCGGTCTTGCTGACCATTATGATTATATTGTAGTAAATGATGAAATAGAAAATGCTGTTGATAAAATCTTATCAATTATTAGAGCTGAACATGCTAGATGCAATAGAAGTCTAGCTGGTTATTTAGAATTAATTCAAGGAGGAGAAAATCATGATTAATGAAAATAGTCAAAGAGATGGTATTAGATATCCTGCTATTGACCAATTAGATGGAAAAACATCATCTAAATATAAATTAGTCATTGCGGTTGCTAAAAGAGCAAGAAATATTTCTGAAACTAACCAAACTGTTTTAAGTCAAGAAGATCGAGTTAATACAAAACCAATTGGACTTGCTTTAGAAGAAATTATGGCTGATAAAGTTGAAATTATTTAAAAGGTTCTTAAAAAGAACCTTTTTTTATTTGATCATTATCATTTAATAAAAAATAGTATATTACAGTAAATAAAAAATGAAAAAGGGCAAACTGCCCTTTTTTGTTTTCTAGTTTATAAAAGTGTACTTTTATAGACATAATAAATATTTTTTCTTATATTAAAATTATACCATTTAATAAAACTTTCGTCCATACATACACAATATTTTCTTTAAAATGTAGTAAATTTTAACTAGTAAATTTAGTATATTAAACTACACTTTTATAAATAGGAGGAAATTATGAAAAAAATTTTATTAATATTAATAATGATATTTACAATATTTTTAACTTCATGTGAAGCAACTATAACAACACCTGAGTCATATAAGGTTAAATTTGACTCAAATAATGGTAGTTATGTAGAATCACAATATATTAAAGGTGGACAATGTGCTAGTGTTCCAGCTCAACCCACAAAAGAGTATTATGCTTTTGTATGTTGGACTTTAAATGAAGAGAAGTTTGATTTTTCTACACCTATTACTTCCAATATTACTTTAGTTGCAAAATGGAAATTTAATCATCCATGTCAATATATTAAAACTATAATAGAACCAACGTGTACTGAGAAAGGACATTCTATATATACGTGTGTCTGTGGAGATTATTATATTGATGAATATGTATCTGAATTAGGACATAGTTTGATAAAATATGAATATGATGGAAAAATGTATTTTGCATGTACTAGATGTGAATATATTTCATATATTGAATAAATTTTATTATTAGTTAAAACTTACTATTAAAAATAGTAAGTTTTTTATCATTTTTGTTGACGTAGATATTTAAATAATATATAATGTTAATACAGATAATACAGATGATACACTTAATACAAGGAGGTTTATCATGAAAATAATGTTAAAAGGTAAAAGTAACGTTTATGAACAAATAGTAGACAGTTATAAACGTTATATAAAATTAGGTGTTTTAAAGTATGATGATAAATTACCTTCATGTAGACAACTAGCAAGTGAACTTGGAGTGAATCCCAATACAGTTGTTAGAGCATATAATGTTTTAGAAAATGAAGGTTATATTAAAGTGCTTCCTAAGAAGGGAGTGTATGTTACATTTGAAGATGTATCAAGTCATTTAAATGAAGTTAAAAGTGATATTGAGAAAATTAAAAATAGTAATGTTACATATGATGAATTAATAAAAATAGTTAATGATGTATATGGGAGGGATAAATAATGATTGAAATTAGAAATCTTTCTAAGAGTTTTAAAGATAAAGAAGTATTAAAAAATTTAAATTTAACTATTAATGATGGAGAAGTGTTTGGTTTAGTTGGTATTAATGGTGCTGGTAAATCAACATTACTTAGAGTTATTAGTGGTATTTATGAACCTGATAATGGGTATGTTTTAGTAGATGATGAGATAGCATATGAAAATGAAAGTGTTAAAAAACATTTCTTTTTCTTACCAGATGAACCATATTATGGGACAAACACTACACCAAGAAGTTTAATAAATATATATAAAGCTTTTTATCCAGTTGATGATAGAAAATATTTTGATTATTTAGACTATTTTAAATTACCTGTTGATAAGAAAATGAATAACTTTTCCAAAGGTATGAAACGTCAAGTTTTCATTAGTTTAGCACTTGCGATTAAACCTAAATATTTATTATTAGATGAAGCTTTTGATGGACTAGATCCGCTTGCTCGTCTAGCTTGTAAAAGAGCAATTATTGAACTTGTTGAAGATAAAAAGACTACTGTTATTATTTCTTCACATTCATTAAGAGAACTTGAAGATATATGTGATAGTTATGGTTTACTTGATAATAAAGTTATTTCATCAAGTGGAGATATTGTAGAAGCTACAACAAGTGTTCATAAATATCAAGTTGCATTTGATGTAGTACCTAATATTGATGAATTGAATCTTGATATTAAGAGTTATTCAATTAATGGTCGTATAGTAACATTATTTACAAAAGATGATTATGAAACATTTAGTAATAAGATTAATGTATATAACCCATTATTAATTGATGAAATACAAATTGACTTTGAAGAATTATTTATTTTAGAAGTAGAAAGTAGAGGTTATTTAAAATGATTAAATACTTTACATTTAGAATGAAAGATAGTTTAAAATTAATTATCTTACTTTCAGTAATTGCGTTAATATCATCTTATGCGTATTCTTTTGATGGATACATCAGATATTATTTTTCAGGTAATACTGAAATACCACTTCCGATAAATCCTCCGATAGATTGTATGTTAGTTATTGCGATGGGTTTATCATTTATTGTTCCAATATTTGAGTTTAAATATCGAATGAGAAAAATTACTGTTGATCAACTATATTCATTTCCGATTAAAAGAGAAAAGTTATTTTTAACTAATTTTTTAGTTGGATATTTAGAAATAATGATTCCTGTTACTGTATCTTTTTTATTCTTTGTAATAGATATGGGAATAGAGCCTGATGTATTTGATAATAAATATATTGTTCCGTTTTACTTTACAACATTTATTACAGTATTTATTTGTTATAGTTTTGTTACTTTTTGTTTCATGAGAGGAAATACTGTAATTGATGGTTTTATTAATATTATCTTTGGTTTCTTTTTCTTTGTATGTTTATTTGTTATGATTGAAGAAACTAATTATAGGCATTATATTAGTTCAACAAAATACGATTCTTTTATTATTCCATCGTATTCGTATAGCTTTATGCCAGCAGGTATTTTTGGTGATTATTTTACAGATCAAATGATTTGGAAAGCATATAATGATGCAGGAAGTAATTTTAGAATAGTTAATCCAGAAATTGATACTAAAGAATGGATTTTTATTATATTTAATTTCATTATCTCTATAGTTGCTTTTGTTTTATCAATTGTTTTAGTTAAGAAAGAAAAAAGTGAAGATTCTATGCAGATATCTAATTCATGGTTCAGTTATAAAGTAATGATTCCATTTTATGTATTCTTCATTTCTTTTATGACTGGATATACTAATACAAGCATTATAGTATATTTATTTATTTTACTAGGTGGATATATTTTATATGTAATATATAGAAGAACATTGAAAATTAAGTGGTATGATTATTGTATTTTGGCTAGTGTAGTTTTAGTAGCTTCTTTAATTGGTGCCGCAATTTAAAAAAATAATGACTGTTTATCTTTTTGATAAACAGTCATTTTATTATTGTTCTTTATTTAATTGTTTTTTTCTTTCTATTAGTATGAAAGGAAGATGGAATAATGTCATTGCGGAAGCACCAGTGATTACTAGTTTAATAAAGTAAACATACCATCCACCATTTAGATTTAAAAATGGTAAATTTTCCATTGGTGGTCTTGCTACATACATAAAATTAGAACCATGATCTTGAGTTATTGCATTGATATAAATTGCTAAAATTGTTATTCCAAGTAAAATTCCTAAATTTCTAATTAATGTTTTATAAGTAAATGTTATAGTTCTATTTTTAATTAAATTTACTGAAAAAGCAATTATGTAAGAATGAAATATAAAAAATTGATATACAATTGCTCTTTTGAATGAAACTCCTACAGTAGGTATAAATAATGCAATTGCTCCACCAATACACATTGTTGGACACATAAATTCAAGTAAAATATTTTTTGTGTTTTCTTTTTTTACAAAGAACAATAATGCTACTATAAAAAATAGTTGCATTGAACATAAGTGAAATGGTAATGAATCTTGTGCAAGATAAGTACCTTCACTTGTTGTTTCCATGTTTACCATAATTTTTAAAATTTCACTTGCAGCTCCAACACAAAATAAAGCTATTAATTGTGCTTTAAATGAAATATTAAATTTTTTAACTACTAATGTATAACATATAATAATAAATAATGCGATTACTAAAAATATAAAATGATTTGTTGTAAACATTATATTCTCCTAAAATAAAATTCACATTTATTTTATCACTAAAAATACAAGTTGTAAATTATTTAGTTTTTTTTGTTATATAAATACATAAAAAAAGGTAACATTTGAGCAAATCAAGTGACTTTATTAATAAAATAGTGTATAATACTAAAGGTTAATTAATTTATTGTTTTGGCTACTGTCAAAACTATAATTTATGCTTACTTGAACCACCGGGGTGCGTGGTAAACTTTAAAGAAAGGAGGAACAAATATGCCTACAATTAATCAATTAGTTCGTAAATCTAGAGAAGATAAAGTAAGAAAATCAAAATCTCCACATTTAGGTATTGGTTATAACACATTAAAGAAAGAACAAACAACAATCAATTGTCCACAAAAGAAAGGTGTTTGTACTCGTGTTACTACTATGACTCCTAAAAAGCCTAACTCAGCTATTCGTAAAATGGCCCGTGTTCGTTTAACTAATGGTATTGAAGTTACAGCTTATATTCCAGGAATTGGACATAAATTACAAGAACATAGCGTTGTATTAATTCGTGGTGGTCGTGTTAAAGACTTACCAGGGGTACGTTATCATATCATTCGTGGTACATTCGATACTACAGGTGTTGAAAAACGTGCACAAGCTCGTTCTAAATATGGTGCTAAACGCCCTAAAGCAAAAAAATAAAAAATTAAATTAGAAAGTAAAAAAATAAAATAGTAAGTATTTTATTCAGAAAGGAGGAATGAACATGCCTCGTAAAGGACATGTACAAAAAAGAAAAGTATTACCAGATCCAATATACAATTCAAAATTAGTTACAAGATTAATTAACAGTATCATGTTGGATGGTAAAAAAGGTGTTGCTCAACAAATTTTATATGGTGCATTTGAAAGAGTAGCTAAAACTACAGGACGTGACCCACTTGAAGTTTATGAACAAGCTTTAGAAAATATTATGCCACAATTAGAAGTACGTTCTCGCCGTGTTGGGGGTGCAAACTACCAAGTACCAGTTGAAGTTCGTGCTGAAAGACGTGTTACATTAGGGTTAAGATGGTTAACTAACTATGCACGTTTAAGAAATGAAAAAACTATGGAAGAACGCTTAGCAAAAGAAATCATGGATGCCGCTAATGGTGTTGGTGCTTCTGTTAAGAAACGTGAAGATACTCATCGTATGGCAGACGCTAACAAAGCATTTGCTCATTACCAATGGTAATTTAAAAAAGGAGAAACAATTTAAATGGCTCGCGAATTCTCATTATTAAAAACTCGTAATATCGGTGTAATGGCTCACATCGATGCCGGTAAAACAACTTTCTCTGAACGTTTATTATACCATACAGGAAAAATTCATAAAATTGGGGAAACACATGATGGTGCTGCCCAAATGGACTGGATGGAACAAGAACAAGAAAGAGGTATCACAATTACATCTGCTGCTACAACAGCTACATGGAAAGAACACCGTATTAACGTAATCGATACTCCAGGTCACGTTGACTTCACTGTTGAAGTTAGTAGATCTCTAAGAGTACTTGATGGTGCTGTTACAGTATTAGATGCTCAAGCTGGTGTTGAACCACAAACTGAAACTGTTTGGCGTCAAGCTACAGATTATTTAGTACCAAGACTTGTGTTCGTTAATAAAATGGATAAAACAGGTGCTGACTTTAAATTTAGTTGTGAATCTCTTCACAAAAGATTAGGAGCTAACGCTCACGCTATTCAATATCCAATCGGAGCTGAATCAGATTTCCGTGGTATTGTTGACTTAGTTACAATGAAAGCTTTCCTTTATAAAGAAGGAAACTGTGATGAAGAAGTAACTGAAATTGAAATTCCTGCTGAAATTCAAGACGATGTAGAATTATATCGTGATGAATTATTAAACGCATTATCAGACTTTGATGATGAACTTGCTATGGCTTACCTTGAAGGTGAAGAAATTAGCGAAGAATTAATCAAAGCTACAATTCGTAAAGCTACTTTATCAGTTAAATTCTTCCCTATTTGCTGTGGTACAGCATTTAAAAACAAAGGTGTTAAAAAAGTTCTTGACGCTGTAATTGATTACTTACCTTCACCAGTTGAAGTTGCTGAAATCAAAGGTCAAGATGAAGATGGAAATGAAGTAATCGTTGCTTCTAATGATGAAGAACCATTTGCAGCTTTAGCATTCAAAGTTATGACTGACCCATTTGTTGGAAAATTAACTTTCTTCCGTGTTTATCGTGGTAAATTAGAAAGTGGATCATACATTCTAAATGCTACAAAAGGTAAACGTGAAAGAGTTGGACGTATCCTTCAAATGCATGCAAATAACCGTACTGAAATTAAAGAAGTATACTCAGGAGATATCGCTGCTGCAGTAGGTTTAAAAGATACTGTTACTGGAGATAGTATGTGTGATGTAAATTGCCCAGTTATCCTAGAATCAATGATCTTCCCTGAACCAGTTATCTCAGTTGCTATTGAACCTAAATCTAAAAATGACCAAGATAAAATGTCTACAGCATTATTAAAACTTGCTGAAGAAGATCCAACTTTCAGAACTTATACAAATGAAAATGGACAAACAATTATCTCTGGTATGGGAGAATTACACTTAGACATTATCGTTGACCGTATGAAACGTGAATTCCGTGTTGAAGCAAACGTTGGTGCTCCACAAGTTTCTTATCGTGAAACTATTAGAAAATCTGCTGAAGTACAAGGTAAATTTGTACGTCAATCAGGTGGACGTGGACAATACGGGGATGCAGTTGTTGTATTCGAACCAAACCCTGGTAAAGGATTTGAATTCGTTGACGAAATCGTTGGTGGGGTTGTTCCTAAAGAATATATTCCAGCTGTACAAAAAGGTATCGAAAATGCATTACCTAACGGTAACTTAGCAGGATACCCTACAATTGATATTAAAGCAAGATTAGTATTCGGTTCATACCATGACGTTGACTCAAGCCAAATCGCCTTCGAAGTTGCAGGGGGACTTGCATTTAAAGAATCAGCTAAAAAATGTGATCCAGTATTACTTGAACCAATTATGTCAGTTGAAGTTGTTATTCCAGATGAATATTTAGGTAACGTTATCGGTGACTTAAGTAGCCGTCGTGGAAGAATCGAAGGACAAGAAAACCATGGACATACAACAAGCGTTAAAGGTTTCGTACCTCTAGCACAAATGTTTGGTTATGCTACTGCACTTCGTTCTAATACTCAAGGACGTGGAACATTCACAATGCAATTCGATCATTATGAAGAATGTCCAAGAAGTATTGCTGAAGAAATTATTAAATCTCGTCAATAATTTCAGTTAGTAAATAATTAATATTAATTTACTTGCAAAAAACATCAAAGTATTGTAAAATATACTTGTTAATTAAATTTTTAAACTTAGAAAGGAATTATTAAAATGGCAAAGGAAAAATTTGTACGTACTAAACCCCATGTAAACATCGGGACAATCGGTCACGTTGACCATGGTAAAACTACTTTAACATCAGCTATCACTACTGTATTAGCTGAAAAAGGTTTATCTAAAAAAATGGATTACTCTCAAATCGATGGTGCTCCAGAAGAAAAAGCTCGTGGAATAACTATCAATACTGCACACGTTGAATATGAAACAAATATTCGTCACTATGCACACGTTGACTGCCCAGGGCATGCCGACTACGTTAAAAATATGATCACTGGTGCTGCTCAAATGGACGGAGCTATCTTAGTTATCGCTGCTACAGATGGTCCAATGGCTCAAACTCGTGAACACATCTTATTAAGCCGTCAAGTAGGTGTTCCTAAGTTATTAGTATGGTTAAATAAATGTGATATGGTTGATGATGAAGAATTATTAGAATTAGTTGAAATGGAAGTTCGTGACTTATTAAGCGAATACGGATTCCCTGGTGATGAAACTCCAATCATCCGTGGATCAGCTTTAAAAGCTTTAGAAGGAGATCCTAAATATGTTCAAGCTGTATTAGACTTAATGGATGCTTGTGATTCTTACATCCCTGAACCAGTTCGTGAAACTGATAAACCATTCTTAATGCCAGTTGAAGACGTATTCTCTATCACTGGACGTGGTACAGTTGCTACAGGACGTGTAGAACGTGGTACTATTAAAGTTGGTGACAGCGTTGAAATCGTTGGTATCAAAGAAACTAAAACTGTAGTTGTTACAGGTGTTGAAATGTTCCGTAAATTATTAGACCAAGCTGAAGCTGGAGATAACATCGGTACTTTATTACGTGGTGTATCACGTGAAGAAATCGTTCGTGGACAAGTATTAGCTAAACCTAAAACAGTTAACCCACATTCAGATTTCGAAGCTGAAGTATACGTATTATCAAAAGAAGAAGGTGGACGTCATACTCCATTCTTCTCTAACTATCGTCCACAATTCTATTTCCGTACAACTGACGTAACAGGTGTTATTGAACTTGCTGCAGGTACTGAAATGGTTATGCCTGGAGATAACACAACTATGACAGTTAAATTAATTCACCCAATCGCAGTAGAATTAGGTACTAAATTCTCTATCCGTGAAGGTGGACGTACTGTAGGTGCAGGTTCTGTATCTAAAATTCTTAACTAATTAATTTATTAGTATAGAAAAATATTTATAGTAAATTAATACCCATCTAATAAGATGGGTATTTTTTATAATAATAAAAAAGTTCACGAAAACTTCACGAAACTATTCGTTTTCGTTGATTTTATTTCTAATTAAGAATATAATTAAAATGAATTAATAAAATAAAAAAAGGAGATAAACATGAAAAAAATAATGAATTTATTTTTAGTACTATGTATTATGTGTTCTTTTATTTTTCTATTTGGATTAAAGAATATAAACGCATATGATACTACTACTGGAAATGATGAACAAGCACAAAAGATTTTAAACACATTTTATCATGAAGGTGTTTATAAAAAGGAAACAAGTATTAATTTAGCTGATGCTTCAAAAGCAGAAGTTGTTAAAATGTTTCATGCCTCTTGCAATCATTTAGAAAGAATTACTTATTATAATAATGAAGAAATTTGGATGACAAATGAAGCAGGTACAATCAACTCTGGTTATGAAACAGTTGATGGTGATATGAAACACTTTAAAAAAGTAGATGGTGTTAATGTTTATGATTATACAGTTGAAAATACTATTACAACTGAATTTTATCAAACACTAAAAAATTTAAGAAACACTTCAGGGTGGCAACTTAAAAATGGTGCATATGTAAATGACCATGAAGCAGTTATTGATCAATTTAGACAATTTGTAGCACCTC
Organism: Bacilli bacterium; assembly: GCA_045119035.1. Lineage (GTDB taxonomy): Bacteria > Bacillota_I > Bacilli_A > ML615J-28 > CAG-313 > CAYVQA01. The sequence continues at coordinate 33,065 of JBGVCU010000039.1, forward strand.
TATGGCTTGCAACAGATGATGCTAAAAATTATATTATTTTAACAGAAGTTAAAATGTATGAAGTTGGTGAACAATTATTTATTGATTTATATACTTCATCAACAGATGGCGGAAAATTAACTAACAATGATGGACTATTTGCAAGAGCAATTGTATCAATTGAAAGAAATGAAGAGAAATTAGAGATTATTTCTGTTGGTGCTCATGGTAATATGTTTACACATATTGGAACATGTATTTTAATTCCAAAGGATTCAAATGTTGAAATTTCACTTATAGACATTAATGGTCAAGAACATAAAGGTGTTTTAAATACTTATATTGATTATAATTCAATATATCGTTTTGATACCTATAATAAAATTGAAAGTACTGAATGGACAATCTATGTAACTTATTATGCTGAAAAAGTCATTTATAGAGGTTCTGCACATGTTAAACAAAATTTAATTATTACTCTTGATGGATATAAAGCAGAAAAAACAGCTGTTGCTGAAAATATGCCTGAGTCATTAGAATTAACTCCTAATTTATATGATGAACTAGGATGGGCACAAATTCAACTATATGTAACAAACGCTAAATCTATTATTAATGCATGTGAATCTATTTCAGAAATTGATGAAGTTCTAATTCAATTAGAAAAAGATTTACGTTCTGTAGAATTTAAGAAATTTGACCTATCTGAACTTATTGATATTTATCAAGATAAAATCGACAAAGAATTAGCTAAAGTTTCTAGTAGCGATTATTCAGTAGAAAATTTTGAATTAATTACAAGTGCAGCAGCTTTAGCAAAAGTGGATATTGAAGGTGAAACTACAGAAAAAGCAATGCAAACACTTGTTGATAATTTTATTGAATATGTTGCTTCTATTGAAAAATTAGCAATACAATTATCTACTGAAGGTGCAACTTGGGATCCACATGGTCAAATATATATAATTGTTGGATGGAGTGCTCCTCAATTAACTTTACCGACTGAGAATTATTTAAATTCTGCTGATGTTAGAGGTTCTGTTATAGCTACTTTAACAACTACTGAAGGAGAAGTTTATAATGCGGTATTTGATTGTCAAGTTGGTTATGCAGCCGTGAAAATATATTTTCCAGGATATAATCAAGATGGTAAAGATATAGCAAAAGGTGGATACACTCTTAAATTAAGTTTCGTATATAATGGTAATAAATACGAATTAACGAAAAACGTATAAATAAGATTTAAAAATAAAACACATTAGAATTTTTCTAATGTGTTTTTTGTATCAATAAAATGTTAATTTTATTAACATATATCTAAAAAGAGTTTGTAAATTTTTATTTTTACAAACTCTTTTATTTGTTTTATAATTAATAAAAGGAGATGATGTAAATGATATATGGTTATGTAAGAGTAAGTACCATAGGTCAAAATATTGACAGACAAATGGATGAAATGTTTAAGAAAGGAGTTGAAAAGAGAAATATCTTTATTGATTATGAATCAGGAAAAGATTTTAATAGAACAAGATATCAAAAATTAATAAAGAAATTAAAACCAAATGATATTTTGTATATTAAATCTATTGATCGATTAGGCAGAAATTATGATATGATTATTGAAGAATGGACTAAAATTACAAAGAATATTAATGCTGATATTGTTGTTTTAGATATGCCACTTTTAGATACTAGAATAAAAGGTAGTAATTTAATTGGTAAATTTATTAGCGATATCGTTTTGCAAATTTTATCATTTGTTGCTCAAAATGAAAGAGAAAATATCAAGCAACGTCAAGCAGAAGGAATACGTATTGCAAAAGAAAAAGGTGTGATATTCGGTAGACCAAAGTATAGGCTTCCAGGTAATTTTAAGGAGATTGTGCATAAATATCATAAAAAAGAAATATCACATAATGAGGCTATTAATATGTTAGGACTTAAGAGAAGTACATTTTTTAAATATGCTAAACAGTATAAAAACAAATAGGAAATATTTGTTTATATAAAAATATAAAATATAGAGAACTCGAAATATATTTATTTAATTTTTTTAAAATGTTTATAAAATAGGTTTACGAAAAAAACGTTTTCGTTGATTTATGTTTTTTAAAGTGGTATAATTAGTATGTAAATGTAAAGGTTTACATATTTTTTGAGATAATATCTAAAACGTTTTCTGAAAACGTTTATAAATTAAATAAATTGGAGTTGCTATGAAAAAATTATCATTTGTATTTTTATTAACAATTTTATTATTAATTGGATGTACAACACCTCCAACTGGTGGTGGTAATGAAAATAAATTTCCTGATCCAATTGATTCAAGCTTTGTACGTGAAGACATTAAACCTGATTCTTTAGGTAATACTGAAGATATTTATATTGGTGGTGGAGAGTATTCTCTTGTATGGAGTGATGAATTTAATTATGAAGGAGCTCCAGATTCATCTAAGTGGGCTCATGAAGTTGGAACTGGTAATGGTGGATGGGGAAATAACGAAGTACAATTTTATACTAATCGTTTAGAGAATTCATCAGTTCAAGATGGAGCATTAAAAATCACTGCAAAAAAAGAAAGTTATAGTGGTTCAAGTTATACATCTGCAAGACTTGTTACACGCAATAAAGGTGATTTCAAATATGGATATGTCGAAATCAGTGCAAAGCTTCCTGGTGGTAAAGGTACATGGCCTGCACTTTGGATGATGCCAACTGAATCTGTTTATGGTGGATGGCCTCATAGTGGTGAAGTTGATATTATGGAATATCAAGGAAGTAATCCTAATAATGTATTTAGCACTGTTCATACATCTAATAGATATGGTAATGGTAATTCAAGTGGAAGAAAATATTTTCCAAACTTAGAAACTAGTTTTAATAAATATGCTGTTGAATGGACAGATGATTATATGGCATTCTATGTTAATGATGTAAAAATTCATGAAGTTATGAACCCTCATTATTCAACTAACAATCAAAAAGCATGGCCATTTGATCAAAAATTTTTCTTAATATTTAATGTTGCTATGGGTGGTACATTAGGTGGTTCTATTGATCCAAACTTTACTGAAAGTTCAATGTATGTTGACTACGTTAGAGTATATCAAAAACAAATGACTGGTGCAGATACTTTAGAACCTACAATGGTTAAAGGTATTAGTTCAATGCCTGCAAGTTCTGCAATTTCTCTTACTTGGGAACAAGCAGAAGATGATTATGCAATTAAGCAATATGATATTGTTGTTAATGGTAAACAAGTAGGAGCAACAACAACTACGTTCTATACAATAAATGGCTTAAAACCACTTACAAATTATACTATTCAAGTGCTTGCTGTTGACCTTGCTAATAATTTTTCAATTTCAAAACCTATCTATGTTACTACAACTGATGTTTTAAGAGCTCCAGGTGTTTTAGAAGTTGAACAGTTTATTGGTGGTAAAAATGTATTTACATTGAATAATGCTACAGGAGATTTATCAGTTGATATTTCAAATGTTAATAATGAACAAGGATATATTGTTTGTGAGGTAGAGGCAGAAGCTGGTACTTACAATGTAACAATAAATGCAATGGTTCCAAGAGTTAATAGTAGTGTTTATATATATACAGTTAATGAAAATTATGTTGGTATTAAAGGTGAAGCTGTTGCTTTAACTGCAACTCCAGGTAAATATAATGACATTACAACTACTATTACACTAACATTAACACAAGGAATTAACTATATTAAAATCGAAGGATATAATGCTACTGTAGGTAAAGTTATTACTATCGATCATATCGAATTATCTAAATAGGTGAATTATGAGAAAAATAATAAGAATTTTTACTTTATTAATTCTTTCAATCTTATGTTTTACAGGTTGTACAACTGTACCACAAAATCCAACTGAAAAACCAAATACAACTGAAGCAAAACCGGTGTTTTATGGTGTTGTTAAAGAATTTACATATTATGTAGGAAATCAATTTGATCCATTATATGGTGTAACTGCATTTGATAAAGATAAAAATGATGTTACTGAATATATCGAAGTATTTGGAAATCTTCCAATTGAAAATGGTATTTTAACTACTGAAGGAACTTATTACTATGAATTATTAGTAATTGTAAATAGTAAACAAATCTTATCAGAAGATGTTAAATTAACAGTTTTACCTCAAGAAATTTATGTTCCTGATACAACAAAACCTGCAATAAATGCAAATAGTAATTATAGTTTTTATCAAGGTGATGTATTAGAACTTAATGCTACTGCAACTGATGATATTGATGGAGATATCACAGCATATATTGAATATGAAGGGCTTAATAAAATTCCTGTTGATGAAAACAATAAGTTAACAACTGTTGGAACATATCAAATTTATTTAAGAGTTACTGATGTTGCAGGTAATAAACAATCTAAATCTGTAAGCATTACTGTATTATACAAACCTCATTATGAATTAGAAGATAGAAGTGAAATGGTTGCAGAAGAATTATCTGGAATTAATCCAACAACTAAACTGGAAAATTATCATTTAGTTTGGGCTGAAGAATTCAACTATACTGGAATGGTTGATTCTACAGTTTGGAATTATGAAATAGGTACAGGTGACTGGGGTTGGGGTAATGGTGAAGCTCAATACTATACTAACAGTCAAAAAAATTCTTATGTTGAAAATGGAAATTTAAGAATTTCTGCTATTAAAGAAAACTATAATGGTTCTAAATATACATCAGCAAGACTTACAACAAAAAATAAAGTAGATATCAAATGTGGTTATATTGAAGCAAGAATTAAACTTCCTGATGAAGGTGGTGTTTGGCCAGCATTTTGGATGATGCCAACAAAAAGTGTTTATGGTGGATGGCCTCATAGTGGTGAAGTTGATATTATGGAATATGTTGGAAATAATAAAAATTATTATTTAGGTACAACACATACTTCATCATATCATGGAGGAAATTGTCGTTCAAGCGGAAATAGATTAGGAAGTAATTTAACTACTGAATATCATAAATATGCTATTGAATGGACACCAGAATATATCTATTTCTATCATGATGATAATTTATATTTTACTTGTATTAATGCTAATCGTTCTGTTGATAACTGGAAAGAATATCCATTCACAGAAGAATTCTTCTTAATTTTAAACGTTGCTGTTGGTGGTACATTAGGAGGAAATATTAGTTCAAGTTTTACAACAGAATCAATGTATGTAGATTATATTAGAGTATATCAATCTGATTATACTAAAAAAGATAAAGAAATTCCAAGCACATTAAATGTAAGATATACAACAACATCTAAAGCAATTAATTTATCTTGGGATAAAGCTACTGATAATATCGGTATTAAACATTATGAAGTAATTGTTAACGGAAAACAATTTGCTGCAACAAATAAAATTCAATATACTTTAAACAATTTAACACCAAATACTAATTATTATATTCAAGTACTTGCTGTTGACCTTGCTGGAAATTATTCTACAAGTGGAGAAATTGTTATAAAGACTAAACAGTAAAATGGAAAAAGGAATTATTAAAAAACCCATTATTTCTAATGGATACGAAAACATTTATATATATGATACTTGGAAAGTATCAATGTTAAGTTATTTAGATGAATTAAAAAAAGAAAATATTAAATATGTAGAAGCACATTTAGAAACAGATGAAATATTCTACTTATTAAGTGGTGAATGTATTTTAATAGAAGGTATTGTTTTAAATAATACAGTTGTTGATTATAATTTTATAAAACTTGAAAAAGAACAAATCTATAATGTAAAAAAAGGTACATATCATCATCACATTTTAAGTTGTGATGCAAGAGTATTAATAGTAGAAAATACTGATACATCAAACTTAAACTCTCACCGTATTGAAATTGACAATGAAGAATTAAACAAAAAATTAAAGGTATTTTATGAAAAAATGTTATCAAACTAATTATTTAAAAAAGGAGTATTTTAAAGAAGTTAGTTTTCAAGATTTAAATAAAGATGAAGTAGATTCAACAATCTATATTAAAACACATTTTTTAAAACATCAAATTGTTGGATTTGGTGGTGCATTTACTGAAGCAAGCGCTTATGTATTTAATCAAGCTAGTCCTGAAGTTAAAGAAAAAATACTTAAAATGTATTTTTCAAATGAAGGTTTAGGATATGAACTTGGAAGAATGAGTATTCATTCATGTGATTTTTCACTTGAAAATTATACCTATGTAAGTGAAAATGATCAAACATTAGAAAGATTTAATATTGAAAGAGAAAGAAAATATTTAATTCCAATGTTAAAACAAGCAATGGAATATAGTCCAAATTTAAAAATGGCTGTAGCTCCATGGAGTCCACCTGCTTATATGAAATCAAACAATGAAATGAATCGCGGTGGAAAATTACTTAAAGCTTATTATGATTTATATAGTGAATATATTGTAAAATATTTACTTGCTATGAAAGAAGAAGGTATTAATATTGAATATTTAAGCCTTCAAAATGAACCTGAAGCTAATCAAACTTGGGATTCATGTTTATATAGTCCTGAAGAGATGTTAGAACTTGTAAAAGTTATTCATCCAAAGCTTGTTAGAAGTAACTTGAATCCAAAAATTATTATATTAGATCACAATCGTGATATATTAGAAAAATGGGCAAAAGCTGCTCAAAATGATAAAGAAGCGTTAAATTTAATTTGGGGACTTGCTATACATTGGTATGTAAGTGAAGACTTCGATGCATTACGTAGAGCAAAGCTTATTGCTCCAAGTTTAAATATTTTATTTACTGAAGGATGTATTGAAGGAGGTCCTAGACCATTTAAACTTCATACTGGAGAACGCTACATTAGAAACATGATCGGTGATATCAATAATGGATGTAGTGGTTATATTGATTGGAATCTAATTTTAAATGAACAAGGTGGTCCAAATCATAAAAATAATTATTGTGATAGTCCAATGTTACTTTTTGATGATGGATTCTTAGTGGTTAATAGTTCATATTACTATATTGGACATATTGCAAAATTTATTAAAAATGGATCTTATGTACTTGAACATTTAAAAGAAAATCCTGATTTACAAGTACTTACAGCATTAAATGAATTAAAACAAATTGTAATTGTAATTTGTAATCCGACAGATAAAGATATAACATATTCTGTGAAATATTTAGAAGAAGATGTTACAGGACTTATTGAAGCTCATACAATTCAAACATGGGTGGTAGATAGTAATGAACAAATATAATAAATTAATTTTTGAAGATAACTTTAATAAACCACAGCTTGATTTAGATAAATGGAGTATTGTTCATTTAGGTAATGGTTTTGGAAATAATGAATGGCAATTTTACCGAAATGATAGTGATAATATTTCAATTAAAAATAATCAATTAGTTATAACTTGTAAAAAAGAAGTATATGAACATCGTTATTTTACAAGTGGAAAAATACAATCAAGAAATAAATTTAGTTTCAAATATGGTAGAGTTGATATTAAAGCAAAAGTGCCTTTTGGTAATGGACTATGGCCTGCTTTATGGATGATGCCGGAAAATAGCAAATATGGTTGGTGGCCTGTTTGTGGTGAAATTGATATAATGGAAAGTTTAGGAAAAGATCCTAGTTTAATTTATGGAACAATTCATTATGGTCTTCCACATACTTATCATGGACATCAGACAAGAATAGATAATATTAATGACTTTCATATATATTCATTAATTTGGGAACCAGATATAATTATTTGGTTAATTGATGATATTGAAGTTGGAAGAACATCTCGTTGGTTTTCAAAAAAAGATACAGAAAATATATATCCTGCTCCATTTGACCAAGAGTTTTTCTTAATAATTAATCTTGCTGTTGGAGGAAATTTTTCTGGATATCCTGATAAATCAACGCACTTCCCAAATGAATTTGTAATTGATTGGGTAAAAGTATATCAGTAAAGGAGATGAGTAAATGGAAATTTTAAAACCCTTTGTGCTCGAAGATTTTGATCTCAAAAAACCTTTCTCCTCTTTTCTACCTGGACTTGCTGGTGTAAATGGTATTCCCCTTTGGACTTATTATACTAACCGTGGCCAAGGGTTAACAAGTGTAGGTTCTAAAGATAAAAATGGATCAATCATTGAGTTTAATCCAGCTTGTATTTCTTATGAAAAAGTTAATACACAAGGATTTAGAACTTTTATCAAAGTAAATGATGTTTTAATAGAAGCTTTTAGTCCAAGAACTAAAAAGAATCAATTAGAAAGAATTATGGAAATAACTGGTGCTTCATTTAAAATAATTGAAATTAATAATGAAGTAGGTTATAAATTAGAAATTGAATATTTTGGTCTTCCAAATATGCCTATTGGAGCACTTTGTAGAAGACTAAAATTAACTGCATTAAAAGAACAAGAAGTAGAAATTATTGATGGTTCTACTCAAGTCCTTCCTCAAGGTATTTCAAATGGCGCTTATAAAGATTGTGGAAATCTAATGAGAAGTTGGATGGATGTTTATTATATTGATAAAAAGACTCCATTTTATACAATGAGAGCCTCTAGTGCAGATGAGGCTGAAGTAGAAGAAGTTTCATCAGGTAATTTTTATTTAGCAAAATGCAATAACGAATTACTTGATGTTATATGTGACTTAGAAATGTTATTTGGACATGATACATCAAGAACATATCCAGTTAATTTAGAGGATAAATCATTTAATGATTTATTAAATGAAGTTCAATATGTTGTAAATAAAATACCATGTGCATTCTGTGGAGTTTCTAAGAAACTTAAAGTAAATGAAGTGTTACAAATTGATTCTTTATTAGGTTATTTACCAAGTTATGATTTACTTGTAAATAATTTAAGTAAAATTATGGAAGAAAGTTTCTTTGATGAAAAAGAAAAAGAAGCTAAAATCTTAATCAAAGAATTAACTGATGATGTCTGTACAATTACTGCTTATCCATTATTTGATGAATACATTAGACAAAGTTATTTAGATAACTTTCTACGTGGTGGATATCCTGTTAACTTAGGAAATAAAGAAAATCCAATACCATACTATATTTATTCTAGAAAACATGGCGATCCTGAAAGAGATTATAATTGGTTTAATCTTGAACCTGAATATTATTCTCAAGGTAATGGTAACTTTAGAGATGTTAATCAAAATAGAAGAAGTGATGTTATATTTAATAACTTTATTGGAAGTAAAAATATTAATCTATTTATGAATTTAATTGCTCTTGATGGAAACAATCCACTTGTAATTAATGGTAGTACTTTTACTTTAAATGAAGATGTTAATAAAAACGATATTTCTTTAAAAGTATTAGGTGTTATAAATGAGAAGTTTATTAATTTATTGTCTCATCATTTTACACCTGGTGGAATAATTAATTTTATTATTCGAAATAATTTAAATTCAAAATTATCTGATACAGAAATATTTGATTTGATATTAAATAATTCAAAAGAACATCTTCAAGCTGTTTTTGGAGAAGGATATTGGATTGATCATTTTACATACAATATTGATCTAATTGAAAGTTATTTATATATATATCCAGAAAAGCAAGAAGAATTATTATTTGATGATCATTCATATCGATATTTTTATAATCCAGTTTATGTTTTACCAAGAGAAGAAAAAATAGGTAAAACTAAAAAAGGTACTATTAGACAATATGGTTCTACAAAAGAAATAACAAGTGAAGAAAAAGCCTCAATTAGTTATCATCCATATTTATCTAATTGGGTAAAAGATTCAAGTGGTAAATTATATGAAGTAAATCTTGCTTCAAAACTTGTTAGTTTAATAATTACTAAATTTGCTAGTCGTGATCCATTTGGATATGGTCTAAATATGGATGCTAATAAACCTGGATGGAATGATGCAATGAACGGACTTCCTGGTCTATTATCAAGTGGTGTTAGTGAATCTATTGAATTACTTAGAATTATTGATTTTACAATCGAATCATTTGAAAAATATCAAAATAAGAAATTTATATTACCAATTGAACTTAATGATTTATTAACTAATATTAAAAAATATTTAGTTTTAAAAACTGAAAATAAGATAACTGATTTTGAATATTATGATTTTATTCAAACATCTTTAGAAAATTATCGTAGTTTAGTTAAACTTGGAATTATAAATAACAGTATTTCTTATAGTTCATATGAATTATTAGATATACTTCACCTAATGAGAAAAGAAATTGAAATTAAGTTAAATGAATTAAAAACTAAGTTTGATGTTATTCCAACATATATAAGTTATGAAGTAACTGATTATGAAGAATTAGATGGAATAACACCATATGGATTAAATAAAATAAAAATAAAAGGATACACATTAAGAGAAATTCCTGCCTTTTTAGAGGCTCCTGCTAGATTATTAAAGACTGATAAATTAGACTTAAATGAGTCAAGAAGTTTATATCAAAAAATTAAAACGACAGGAATGTATGATGAAAAATTAAAAATCTACCGTACTAGTGTAGATTTAGATAATGAGTCACTTGAAATTGGAAGAATTAGAGCATTTACAAAAGGATGGCTTGAAAGAGAATCTGATTTCATGCATATGACTTTTAAATATTTATATGGGCTATTAAAGAGTCATTTATATGATGAATTCTTTGATGAAATAAAACACAATTTCCCTGCATTTATGGATAAAGATGTTTATGGTAGAAGTGTATTTGAAAACTCTTCATTTATTGCAACTTCAGTAAATCCTAATCCAAATTTACATGGAAATGGTTTTGTAGCAAGACTTAGTGGATCTAACACTGAAGTCGTAAGTATGTGGCTTATAATGATGTTTGGTTATAAACCATTTACTACTAGTGAAGGACAGTTACATCTTTCACTAAAACCTGTTATACCTATTGATTATTTTAAAGATGGCATTGTAAAATGCAAGTTCTTACAATCAATAGATGTAACATATATTAACTTAACTGGAAAATCTACTTATGATGGATTAGTTCCAATTAAGTATGAATTATCTGATGGAAAAAATATAAAAATTATTGAAAAAGAAACGTTAGACCATCAGGATTCAATTGATGTTCGTAATAAAAAATATTCCGACATCAAAGTTTATTTAGGTAATAACAAATTTTAATATAGGAGGAATTAAAATGAAATTTGTTAAAAAATTAAGTTTATTTTTAGTTTTATTCATGGCTGTATTAGTTTTATTCGGTTGTGATACGCCAGGTACTGATGATCCTGGTAAAGAACCTGGAGATCAACCAGGTGAAGATTTAGTTATTGAAATCAAAAATTTAAAAGAAATGTATGAATTCAATACAGGTGAAGCATTCTCTAAAGAAATTTTACTTGCTGGTGTACAAGTTGTTGACCAAAATGGTAAATCTTATATGGAAAATGTTGAACTAGGTGGATTTAAAGCTATTCCGTTAAACGAAGATGGAACATTAAAACAATCTGGTACTTTCCCATTAAGATTAGATGTTAAAATTGATGGAAATGCTGTTGCAACTGAAATGTTCAAAGTTAAAGTTAACTATGTTGCTCCTATTACTGATGATATCATCGTTAATGGTGATTTTGCAAGTGGTACAAGAGATCCATTTGCTATTGGTGCTAACGAAGGTGGAACTGGTACACTTACTGTTGTTGATGAAGAATTAAAATTAACAATTGATAGTGTTGGATGGACTGCTCCATTCCCTCGTATTGACTACGTTGGAATCGCACTTGAAGATGGTAAATATTATGAAGTTCAATTTGATGCAAGAGCATCTGTTGCTCGTGATATCCATGTTCAATTAGGTCAATTATTTGATGCTGCTCCTTGGTTTGCTGACTGCTTAAGAGAACAACAATACTTCAGTTTAACTACTGAAATGCAATCTTATAGCTTCCGTTTCCAAGCTGATGCTACAATGGCAGACTTAAGTCAAGTATCATTATTATTTGCTCATGGAACACTTCCTAATGGACGTCCTTCTCATGCATGTGATGTTTATTATGATAATATTGCAATCGTTGAAGTTGATGGTTTAGGTGCTGACGTATCTGCTCCAACTATTCCAACTGCTGATATCGCATTCTTTGTTGGTAATGAAATCAACCTTAACTTAGCTGTTACTGATGATCAAGATAGAAACCCTGTTGTTACTCATAACGCATTAGAAGTTATTCCTAATGAAAATGGTATTGCTACAACTGCTGGTGAATATACAATTACAGTAAACGCTAAAGATGCTGCTGGAAATGAATCAAGTGCACAAATTAAAGTTGTTGTTAGCCCTGCTATCGTTGAAGGTGTTAACTTACTTCCTGCTTTAGATCCTACTTTATGGGAAATCTGGGGTGAATCTTGGATGACTATTGGTGGTGTTAAAGAAGGTAATGGAATGAAATTAACTTTAGCTGGTGATGCTGGTGAAGCTGGTGCTAACTACTATCAACAAGTGAAATATAGTGGTTTACCTCTTGAAGAAGGTAAAGTTTATACAATTAAAGTTACATTTACATCTTCTATTAGCCGTAAAGTTCAAGTTTTAGTTCAAAACGATCAATGGTGGAATACACACATGGATGAAATTATTACACTTGAAGCTGGTGTTCCATATGAATTTGAATATGCATTTGAAGCTGTAGCTCCTGCTCCAGTTGTATTATTTGGTATGATGTTTGGTAAAATTGATGGATCAGTATATCCTGATCAACATACTATTTTAATCAGTGAAGCTTCATTAGCTTTAGGTGGAGAAGTTAGTGATGAACCTGTAGATCCAACTCCTACTCCTACTGATGAAATCGAATTTGGTGATGAACCTGGTGTAGTTGCTAGTGGAGAAACTAAATGGGTTTACTGGAATGACCAAAACTGGGTTGGTTCAAACGTAACTGTTACAACTAAATCTTTAGTTGATGACGTATTAACTATTCAATATTCTATGACTGGATCAAACTGGTTCGGTATGCAATTATTTAAAATGGATTCTGCAATCGCTCCTGGTGATTACACTGTATCAATGAAAATTAATGCAAGCGTTGCTTGTGAAATTACTATTTTAGGTAAAGTTGTTTCATTAGTTGCTGGTGATAACGATGTTGAAATCCAAGCTAATGTTAAAGCTGGTTCTGCTACAATGTCAATTCAATTTGGTGTAAATGGTGGTGCTGTTTGTACTTGTGGTAAATTTGTCATTTCTGATTTAGCATATAGTGCTCCTGGTGCTCATGAACATAAAGCTTGTTCAATTTGCGGTTTATGTATTGATGCTAAATGTGATGGTGCTCAAGAAGTTAAATGTGCAGGTCACGCAGAAGTAACTACAACTATTATTGGATTTGGTGAAGGTGCTCCAATGGCTGCTGCTAACGAAACTAAATGGGCTTATTGGAATGACCAAAACTGGGTAGGTTCAAATGTTACTGTTTCTAAATCAGAATTAGTTGAAGGTGTTTTAACTATTTCTTACTCAATGACTGGATCAAACTGGTTCGGTATGCAATTATTCAGAGAAGATAAAGCAATCGCTAATGGTGCTTACACAGTTTCATTAAAAATCAATGCAAGTGTTGCATGTGAAGTAACTATTTGTGGTAACGTTGTTTCTTTAGTTGCTGGTGATAATGAAGTTAGTGTTCAATATACAGTTGTTGAAGATACTCCTTCATTTGATATGCAATTTGGTGTAAATGGTGGTGCTGTTTGTACTGGTGGTACATTTGTTATTTCTGATTTAACATATAGTGCTCCTCAAGAACCTACTGAACCTGAAACTCCTGTTGTTCCTGAAACTCCAGTTGTTCCTGGTGATGCACAACCAATCGCAATTGACAGTACTAAAACTAAAGTTGAAGGTGCTGGAATCCATATTTATTTAGCAGATAAACCTGGATTAACAATTGATGATTTTACAATTACTGTTGTATCATTTGAATCAACACAATTTGCTGGATACAAAGATCAACTTATTGGTGCAACTTCAAAAGTTCACTATATTGCTGGTGAAGGTTGGTTATTTAGTACAATCGCAGCTGGTTTCCCTAATGATGGTGATCAAGTAATGGTTGTTAATGTTTCTTACGTATTAAATGGTGTAACTTATTCACAAAATCTTAAATTTGTAAGTAACGCGTATGTAGCTGAATAATTAGTTTATTTATATAAATTATTGGTGAAATTATGAAAAAATATTTAAGTTATATTTTACTATTAATATTTAGTTTAGTATTAGTAGGTTGTGGAACTCCAGGTACTGATGATCCTGGTAAAGAACCTGGTGATAATCCAGGTGGTACTGTAAGTGGTAAAATTACTTTATCATATGCTTCTTGGGGTGATGCAAACCTTGATGCTTTACTAATTGCTGAGTTTGAAAAAACTCATCCAAATGTTAAAATTTATCGTGATGACAGTATTACTGGTACAGGTAATTCATTTACTGCAAACTTAGTTACTGCTGCTCAATCAGGTATCTTACCAGATGTATTTATTACTGATAATGTAATCAGTATGATTAGAAATGGTTTAGTAACTGATGTTGCTGAATATTGGGATGCTGATGAAGAAACTGATTTAATTTATCCAAATATTGCTCAAACAGCATTATATAGTGGTAAACGTTATGCTATTCCTTCATTCCAATTCATTAAAGGTATGTTAGTTAATAAAACTTTATTAGAACAAATTGGTGCTCCAATTCCTGAGTATGATTGGACATTTGAAGAATTTAAACAATACTGTATTGATTATGCAGGTAAAACTACTGTTCAATACGGTTCATATGATGTTCCTGTACAAGGTATTAACGGATTTGCTCCTAATGGTGGAGAAGGTACACTTGGATTTGAACAAGTAATGCCTGGTCAAGATTCAGATGTATTATTATATGATGCATATGATGGAACAAGCTATAAATATACTGATCCTCTATGGATTAAATATCGTGGTGAAACTGATTACTTCTTTGATAATGGATTAGTTGAATCACTAACAGCTGAAGATAAAGCTGCTTACTTTGGTGCTGAAGATGCATATGCTTTTGAAAAAGGTGTAGTTATGTTCGGTATTGAAGGATCATGGAATGCAAGTAATGTTATTTCTAACATGGGAGCAAATGGACAAGAAGTTGATTTCTATCCATTCCCAGCTGGAGCTAAACATCAAATTCCTGTTATTTTAGATTACATCTGTGTATCAAGCCAAACACAACATCCAGAACTTGCATATGAATTTGCTAAATTCATGTCATATGGTAGAGAAGGATGGGCTGCAAGACTTGCTGCTACAAAAGAATTAAATCAAGTTATTAATGGATTCCCTGTATCAGATTATCCTGAAATTTGGGAAGAATTAAAAGAAGGTATAGACACTGAAACTTATGGTGGTGGTCTATTAGCTAATATCGAATTATTACCAAATGGTATTCCTGATGCTGATAAATGGATGCCTGGTTATGGTGAATTCTGGGTTTGGGTTGGAGAAAACGCTGAAACTTTAGGATTCTGGGACAAAACTCCTGATGAATTAGCTGGAATTTGGGAAGCTGAACTTGCTAATCAAATTGCTGCTGTTAAAGAAGAATTAGGACTTTAATTAAAATTAAAAGGGGTGGGCCTTCCCCACTCCTTTTTTAAAAAACAAGAGGTGAATTATGATCACAAGAACAAAAAAATATTTTATAATTTCTTTTATTTCATTCTTTGTTATATTAGGATTATATTTATTAATTTCAAATTTCAAATTTGATTTTTCTTTCTATGACAAAAGTTTTGACGAAGACATTATGCCTTTAGCATCTCAAAATGAAACTTCTGTCAATAAAGAAAATAGCTATACTCGTTATTTGTCTAAGTATAGTGAAAAGGAAGCTAAAAATGCTTATCAATATTTTGTTGCTGTTGATAATTTAGTAAGTGATAATACAATTTTAGATGAAACTAAATCATATGATTATGGTAACAAAACAATTAAGTTAGAAAATAAACAATCTGTAACTTTTAACTTAGATGTTAAACAAAGTGGGTTGTATAATATATATGTAGATTATTATTTTTATGATAATTCAATTAATGATGTTGAAGCTAGTTTTAAAATAAATGATGAATATCCATATTATGAAGCAAAACAAGTTTTACTTAAAGCTAATTGGACTCCGCAAACAGAAAATTTCCAAATAGATCGCTATGGAAATCAAATAATTCCAAGTTCAAATAAAGAGTTTATTTGGTATCGTCATTCTGATGGATTTGGTGAATTAAGCGATGGAAGTAGACTTTATAATGAAACATTTAAAGGATTCTTTAAAAAAGGAATTAATTCATTTACATTAGAAATTAAGAGTGGAACAATTATTATTGGTGGAATAACACTTACTTCAACTAAAGAAGTATATGACTATAATACATATTCAAATTATTATAAAGATAATAAAATTATTAAAGATTTAGAAATTATTGAACCTGAATTTATCACAACAAAAAATGATATTTCTGTTAGAATTTCTTCAGATAGTAATCCAAAATCTACACCTTATAGTACAAGATATAAGAAACTTAATAATGTTTATATGAATTCATGGAATAAAAATAATCAAAGTTTATCTTGGGATTTTGTTGTTGAAGAAAGTGGTTTATATAATTTATCTTTTAAATTTTTACAAACAACTTTAGTAGATTTACCAATTTATCGTAATATTTATATTGATGGTGAACTTCCATTTAGTGAAGCAAAGAATTATCCATTCTATTATGGTAAAAAATGGCAAAATCAAAATATGACAGTTGATGGTGAAAAAGCCTATATCTATTTAGAAAAAGGAACTCATACATTAACAATGAAATCAAGTATTGATCCATATAGATCAATTATTGAAGAATTAAGTAAAATAATGAGTGAAATGAGTGATATTTCACTTCAAATTAAAGCCTTAACAAATGGGCAAACTGATGAATATCGTGATTGGAATATTACTCAATATATTCCAAGTTTAGAACAAAATATTGAAGGTTGGATTGTAAGACTTTCATATGTTATTAATTATGGTAATCAATTTACTGATGAAAAAAATGGATCAAGTGAATTTTCAAATTTAAAACTTGCACAAAATAAACTTAAAAAACTTCTTGATGATGTAGATCAAATTCCAAATAAAATGAGTGAATTTACTGATGGTGATGCTTCTGTTTCTACTTATATTGGAAATGTAATGTTAAAATTTTATGATACTCCACTTGGACTTGAAAAAATCTATTTAGGAGATAGTAAACTTCCTAAAGCAAACGCTAATATTTTTATTAAAACTTGGGAAGGTATTAAAAAATTCTTCTTATCGTTCTTTAGTAGTGATTATAATTCAACTAGTACAAGTGATGATACTTTAGAAGTTTGGGTAAGAAGAAGTAGACAATATATTGAAGTTATGCAAATGATGGCAGATGAAGCGGGAATTGATGTTAAATTCTCAATTATGCCTGATCAAAATAAATTAGTTTTAGCTAATGCTACAGGAGATTTACCTGATGTTGCAATGGGTATTGATAACTGGATTCCATATGATTTAGCATTACGTGGAATTACAGTAGATTTAAGGGATTATGAGGGATATGAAGAAATAGTTTCAAAAATTACACCTGGAGCAATGATTCCTTATGTTTATGAAACAGGTGTTTATGGTATTCCAGAAAGCCAAGATTTCTGGGTTCAATTTTACCGTACAGATATTTTATCAAATTTAGGAATTGAAATTCCTAAAACATGGGATGAAGTATTAGGAATATTACCGAAACTTCAAAGATATGGTTTAAATTATTATGAACCAATTTCATTATATACAGGTCTTCGTCCATTTGTTGCAACACTTCCATTTTTCTACCAATGGGGTGGAAGTTTATATAGTGAAGATGGAATGACTACAACGCTTAATGAAGAACAAAATATTAAAGCTTTAAAATTTATGACAGATCTTTATACAATTTATAATATTGATAAAGAAGTAACAAGTTTTTATAATTATTTTAGAAATGGTACACTTCCAATTGGAATTGCCAATGCTGGAACATATTTACAATTACTAGTTGCTGCTCCTGAAATAAAAGGAAATTGGGATATTGCAATTCATCCAGGTTATGAAAACGAAGATGGTTCAATTAATCACTATGCAACAGCTAGTAGCCAAGGACTTACAATGTTTAAGTCAAGTGATAAAAAAGAAGAGGCGTGGGATTTTATTGAGTGGTGGATGTCAACTCCTACTCAAGAAACATTTATTTCAAAATTATACAGTATGTATGGAGAAGCATATCTTTGGTTTTCTGCAAACAGAGAAGCATTCATGAGTTTACCTATTACAACTGAACACAAAGAATTAATTATTGAACAATTAGATTATGCAATTGAAGTTTCAAGAATTCCTGCTGCATATGTAATTGAACAAACTATCAGTGATGCATTCGTACAAGTAGTATTTAGTGGTACAAATGTACGTATTGCACTTGATAATGCTGTTATTGTATCGAACAGAGAAATAGAACGTAAGATGGAAGAATTTGGTTATATGAAAGATGGTAAGAAAGTTAAAGACTATTTAGTACCAACTATCTATAATATCAAAGACTGGCTTACAGAAAGGAAGTAGTGTATGGAACAAACTGTTAAAGTAAAAAAAGTTAAAACAAATAAACAGATTGAACAAAGAAATGCTTATATCTTTTTATCTCCATATATTCTTTTATTCTGTATTTTTATTATAATTCCTATTGTTATTGCAATTTCACTATCATTTACATTATTTGATAGTGTAAACTTTCCAACATTTAATGGGGTAGATAATTATATCTATTTATTTACAAGAGATTCTATTTTTATGCAATATGTTTTACCAAATACAATTAAATATGCATTAATTGTAGGCCCTGGTGGATATATGTTATCATTCTTTTTAGCTTGGTGTTTAGCACAAATTCCACATATTCCAAGAACTGTTATCGCTATTATATTATATACTCCATCAATGACAATGGGTGTTGCTATGGCAGTTTTATGGAGAGTAATTTTTTCTGGAAATGAAGCTGGTTATTTAAATAATGCCTTACTTACAATCGGTTTAATAAAAGAACCAATTCAATGGCTTGCTGAACCGAAATATATTTTACCAATTATGATTATTGTTGCTTTATGGGGAGCCAATGGTGTTGGATTCTTAGGAATGTTATCTGGAGTTTTAAACATTAATCCTGAAGTATATGAAGCAGCTTATATCGATGGAATGAAAAATAGATTCCAAGAAATTTTCTATATTACAATTCCAATGATGAAACCGCAAATGTTATTTGGTGCAGTTATGGCAATTGTAGGTACATTTAATAGTGGAGCTATTGGGGTTCAGTTAACTGGATCTAACCCTACTCCACAATATGCTGGTCAATTAATTGTAAACCATATTGATTATTATGGATTTACAAAATGGGAAATGGGTTATGCAGCTGCTGTATCTGTTGTCCTATTATTAATTATTATGTTATTTTCTAAATTAGCTTATAAGCTATTTGGAACTAATGATTAGGAGGTACTTTATGTCAAGTTTTCAAGGTACTAAAATAAATCCTAAAAAGTTCCATAAGAGTCAAATTAAATTCTTTGTTATTTTAATTCCAATGGCAATTTTAATGGCTCTACCAATTTTATTTATTTTCTCACATGCGTTAAAACCAACTAGTGAACTATTTGAGTGGCCTCCTAGATTTATACCTAGAAATCCTACTTTAGATAATTTTACTAATCTTTTTAACCAAACAGCAGAATCAACAATTCCTTTTTCAAGATATGTTGCAAATAGTGTTTTTGTAACTATTGTTGGTGTTGTACTTACTATTATTATTACAACTATTTCTGCTTTTGCTTTATCAAAATTAAAATTTAAAGGAAAAGATACTTTATTTAATATTAATCAGTATGCATTAATGTTTGTTGGAACAGCAGTCGCAATACCAAGATATATTACAATCTCAACACTTGGTTTAACTGATACAATGATTGTTCATATTTTACCGCTTCTTGCACTTCCTGTTGGACTTTTCCTTGTTAAACAATTTATTGATCAAATTCCAAATGAATTAATTGAAGCATCAAAACTTGATGGTGCAACAGATTTCCAAGTATATACAAGAGTAATTATTCCAATAATTAAACCTGCTATAGCTACTGTTGCAATTCTTGCTTTCCAAACATTCTGGAACAATGTTGAAACATCTAATTTATTTATTAACGATGAACAATATCGTACACTTGCATTCTATTTATCAACACTAACATCTGGTGTCGGAAATACCGTTGCAGGTCAAGGAATGGCAGCAGCAGCCTCACTACTTATGTTTGTGCCTAATTTAGTATTCTTTGTTATTGTACAAAGTAAAGTTATGGATACAATGGCACATTCAGGAATTAAATAGGTGATAATATGAAGAAAAGATTATCACAATTTATAATTGTTGTTTTATGTTTAGTATCTGTTTTATTAATGTCTAAAATTAATACATCTGCTGCAATGGATATTAATAATAATGGTGTTAACTATGAAACTTATACTATTTCTAATTTAGGGTTAGTTAAAACACAAGATGCATATGTAGTTAAAAATGTAGTATCACAATTTAATATTAAAGATACAAATGACTCATATACTCTTATTACACCTAAAGAAATTTATTTTGAAAAATTATCTGGCTATACTTATATAGTAGAAGCTGGTGATAAAACAAATAAACCCGCAATTTTAAAAGTTTCACCTACATTTAATGAAGTTGAAATTTTCTATCATGAAGAACTTATTGAACCACAAGGAGTTTATGTAACAAATAATAATACTTCAGATATTAAAGATGACTTTATTTATGTGGCTGATTATGCTGCTGGATGTGTATTTGTTTTTGATATTAATGGAAATTTAGTTAATAAATTCTCAAAACCTCTTCACCCTTTATATGGTGAATCAATGTTATTTAAACCTTCAAAAATAGTTGTTGATCATGTTGGTACTATGTATATTCAAGATGCAGGTAATCCTAATGGTCTTGTTCAACTAACTTCTGATGGTGAATTCTTAGGATACTTTGGTGCAAACTATACAACACCAGATATGTCTTATATTATTAAATTTATGTTCTCAACAAAAGAACAACGTAAAAAACTATATCGTCAACCAATTAGTCCAACTAATATGGCGATTGATAATGAAGGATTAATTAATACTGTTACAAAAAATAATGGAACAGCTTCATTAAAAAGACTTAATATTGCTGGAATTAATTTATTAAATCCACAATATCCTCACCAATCAGATTCACTTGTGGATGTTACAATTGGTGGTATTAACAATATCTATACAGTTGATTCAACTGGTTGGATATATGAATATGATGTAAATGGGGATTTATTATTCTTATTTGGAGGACCTGATAATTCTGGTGAAAATATTGGATTATTTAGATCTCCTCAAGGAATTATTGTTGATAATGAATATAATTTATATGTAGTAGATAATGGTCGTATTACTATTTTTGCTCCTACAAAGTTCTGTAATTATGTTCATGAAGCAATTGATTTATATCAAAATGGATTATATGGAAAAAGTAGAGAACCGTGGGAAAATGTATTACAACTTAACAATATGTTTGACCTTGCTCATCGTGGTATTGGTAAAGCCTTCTTAATTGAACAAAATTATGAAGAAGCATTATATCATTTTAGATTATCAGGTGATACAGCAGGATATAGTGAAGCATATTGGGAACTTAGAAATGAATGGTTAAGTAATTATCTAAGTTATATAATAATTATTATTTTTGTATTAATAATTATTTATTATGTTTTAAAAATACTTGAAAAGAAAAATAAATTTAAGAGTATTTCATATGTTAAAGAATTCTTTGTTAAAGTTAAATCAAAATTATCGAAAGTAAAACTACTTAGAGAATTAGGTTATATCTTTAATATGATTAAACATCCGCTTGATAGTTTTTATGAAATAAAGAAACGTAATAAAGCATCTTTCTTAAGTGCAACAATTCTATATATTATTTTCTTTATTGAACTTGTTTTAGCGAATGTCTTTACTGGATTTATCTTTAATCCAGTTGATGTAGAAACAATTTCAATAATGAGTATTTTTACATCATCAATTTTAGTTATTTTATTATTTGTAGTATGTCATTATTTGATTGCTTCAATTGTTCAAGGAAATGGTTCACTTAAAAATGTATATATTTCAACAATATATAGTTTTGCTCCAGTAATTATTTTCCTTCCTTTCTTAATTGTTATTTCAAATTATTTAACACTTAATGAAGCATTTATTCATTCATTTGGTAGAATATTTATCTATGGATGGAGCTTTATACTACTATTCTTTATGATTAAAGAAACACAAGAATTAGAAGTTGGAGAAACAATTGCTAATATTTGTTTAACTGTAATTACAATGGTTTTATTTGTTGCATTCGGTTTCTTATTCTATGCTTTATTTGATCAAATCTTTACATTTATTAAAGAAGTAATATTGGAGGTAATTTCAAATGGTTAAAAAATTATTGTTTGTTTTTATTTCAATATTAATGATTCCTGCTGTTATAATTACAGCAAACAATATTATTACCGATGATTTTGTTTATGAAACAAATTCAGTAACTAATTCTAATGATATTTATAATTCAAGTAGATTTACACAAATGGATGATTTTACGTATCCTACTAATAATGGTGTAGTATTAAAACTTAATAATAGCGCTACTGATGAAGAAATTAGAAATAAAAATTATGATGAAGAAGTTTCACAAAATGGTAATTATAAATTATTTTATAATAGTTATTTAAAAAGCTTTAAAGTAGTTAATTTAACTACAAATTATGTCTGGTCAACATCACTTGATCCAGTTAGTAAAGATAATGCAAAAAATGCTACAACTGTTGGAATGCTAAATAGTTTAATTGTTTTAGATTATTTTAACTATAATAAAAACGAAGAAGCTTATTCTCCAACTCCAATAACTGTGTTAATGAATAAAGCAAGTGGTACTGATATTTATGATATTAAACCAAACACAGATATTAATGTATTTGTATCAAATATCAAAAATGGTAAAAAATTAGCTTTAACGTATAATAAAATAGGTATTAAATTTAATGTTTATGTTACATTAGAAGATAATGGAACTCTTAAAATTAATATTCCTGATTCTGAAATAGAAGAAGGATTAAAAGATATGAAACACTATATAGCTAATATCATAGTCGCTCCTGGAATGGGTGCAAATTTAGATAAATCAACTAATGGATATTTTGTTATTCCTGATGGAAGTGGTTCATTAATCAGATATGGTCAAAGAACTTCAACTGTTCCATATAAATTAAAATATTATGGAATTGATTTAGGATTTACTCCAGCTGAAGTTAATAATTCTCCTGAAAATTTAACAATGCCAATTTATGGAATTGTTAACGGAATTAATAAAAATGGATTATTAGCAATCATCGAAAAAGGAGATATTAGTTGTGATTTAGAAATTGGTGTTAATGGTAATTCTAATACAAAATACAATTATCTAACTCCAAGATTTAGATTAAGAAATCAATATAAATTATTTGGAATTAATCAAAAAACAGATGAAAATAGAATTGGATCTGATATTTTAGTTTCTTATAATTTTGTTGAAAATGAAGATGCTAACTATGTTGGTATTGCAAATAGATATAAAGAATATCTACTTGAAAATAATATTTTAACAAAACAAACTGATGGATCATTTAAATTAAGAATCGATGCTTTAATGAGTGAATCAGCAAAAGCATTAATTGGAACAAAAAATGTTCAAATGACATCTTTAAAAGATCTAGAAAAAATGTTAAAAGAATTAAGTGATGAAAATATTAATGATTTAATTGTTTGTTTACTTGGATGGAATAAAGGTGGATTTAGTAGTTCTACTCCTCACGATATTAAATATAATACTAAGCTAGGTTCAAAGAAAGCTTTTAAAGATTTCAATGATTTATATGATGTTTATTATTATAATAATTATGTAGTTGGTTCTAAAAATGGCGATTTCTCTGAAAGAAAAGATGTAGCAAGATCTATTGAAAGAACACGTCTTACATATTCTAATGATAGTTTAGTTACTACAAGTAAAGAAATTCATTTCTTATATCCTAAAAGTAGTTTAGCACTAGCTAAAGAAAATATTAAAGAGTATCAAAAATTAAATATAAAAAATTTAAACTTAGATGCTATTGGTGAATATCTATATTCTACTTATTATGATGGTGTAATAAATCATCGAACAGATTCAGCTTTAATTTATCAAGAATTATTAAAAACATTTAAAGAAAGTGATTTAAATATAGCATTACAAAAACCATTTGCTTATTTATATTCATTTATGAATCTATATTTAGATATGCCACTTTTCTCAAATCAAAAAACATTCTACACAGATAACGTTCCGCTTCTTCCATATGTATTTAGAGGTGTAATTGATTATTATACTACTTATACAAATTTCTTTGCAAATCAAGAAGAACAATTACTTCGTTCTTTAGATTACGGAGCTTATCCATCATATATTTTAACTTCATCTGAATCTAGAGACTTAAAATACACTGATAGTTATAATTTATTTACAACTGTGTATAGTCATTGGAAGGATAATATTATTAATAATTACAATGTTATGAAAACTGGTTACTTAGCTATGGGAAATAGTGAAGTAATTAAAAGAAATATTATTTCTTTTGGATTAGTTGAAATTACATATAGTAATAATCAAAAGATTTTAATTGACTACAGAAATTCTTGTTATCAAGTTGTAGGAGGTAGTGAATGGATTTACCTATAAAAGAACAACCAAAGAAAAAGAAAAAACAACTTAGTAACAAACACCGTGAATGGTTAAATGGTTATGCGTTTATTAGTTTATGGTTAATTGGACTTATTGCGCTTACATTATTTCCACTTGGACAAGCATTTTGGTATTCATTAAATGATGCTAACTTCTACGGAAATACAATAAAAACAACTTTTCAATGGTTTAGTAATTTTAAATATGCATTTACAGAAGATACAATTTTCCCAACAATTGTTGCAAGTTATTTAATGGAGATTGTTGTTGAAGTTCCGTTTTCTATTTGTGCAAGTTTAATTATTGCAATGTTGCTTAATCAAAAGATTAAATGTAGAGGTTTATTTAGAGTAATATTCTTCTTACCAGTAATTATTTCGACTGGACCTGTAATATCTGAACTTATGTTACAAGGTGCAACAGAAATTCCGCTTTTAAGTGGAGACTTTATTGTTGAATTTTTAGCAAGTTATTTACCAAAATTCATTGCTACTCCAATTTCTTTACTATTTGATAAATTAGTAATTGTATTATGGTTATCTGGTATTCAAATCTTGATTTTCTTATCAGGACTTCAAAGAATTAATAAACAAGTCTATGAAGCTGCTTCAATCGATGGAGCAAGTGGATGGCAAACATTCTGGAAAATTACCCTTCCAAGTATGAAACCATTTATTCTTCTAAATGTTGTTTATACAATTGTTACTTTATCATTCTTTGATATGCCAGTTACAACTGGTGAATATACAATACTAACTTATATTGAACGTCATAGTTTTGGTTCAAAAGGTTTTGGTTATGCATGTAGTTTAGGTATAATTTATTTCTTATTAATCCTTATTCATATTGGAATATATGCTCTTATTTTAAAAGATAGGAAGGTGAGAAAATAATGAAAAAATTCTTCACTAATCTTATTAATAAAATAAAACACTATTTTTCAAAAGATAATAGAGTTAATAGAGAAAATCAAAAAAATAAATTTAAAAAAGTATTCTTTGGTACAAATTATAAAACAGGAATACTTCAAAAATTAATTGTTTATATTTTACTTATCGTTATTGGATTTATTTTCTTATATCCTTTAATTATGATGATTGTAACAAGTTTAAAATCAGATAATGACTTAATGGATACATCAATCACATGGATTCCAACAAGCTTAGAAATTGCTAACTACAAAACTGCTTTTACAGAGATTACATATATGAAATCTTTATATAAAACTTTAATGGTAGTTACAATTCCATCAGTGCTTAATACAATTGTTGCACTGCTTACAGCTTATGGATTCTCAAGATTTAAGTTTCCTGGTAAAAATCTATTATTTGGAATTATGCTTGCAACATTTATTATTCCATCAGCTTTAACCAAAATACCACAATTTGTATGGTATAGTAAGATGGATTTAATTGGAAGTATCTTTACTTATATTATTCCTTCATCACTAGGACAAGGATTAAATGAAGCTATTTATATTTTAATTTTATATAGCATGTTTAATCAAATTCCAAAACAATTAGAAGAAGCAGCAAAAATTGATGGAGCAACTTCTTTAGGAGTATTCTTTAAGGTTGCTATTCCAATGATTGTGCCTGGAATTATTACAGTATTCTTATTTAGTTTTGTATGGTATTGGAATGATTCAGCAACTGCTGCAATGTATTTAGGTAGAGCTGGAAAAGATAATTGGGCTACAATCCCAGTAATGCTTGAAAGATACCAAAATAACATTGTTGCTCAAACTAATGGTGGTATTGGTATGAAATTATATCGTGGAGAAAAAATGGCTGGAACATTACTTTCTATTCTTCCACTTCTTGTTTTATATTTCTGTTTACAACGCTTCTTCGTTGAAAGTATTGAAAAAACAGGTATAGCAGGTGAATAATGGTTAATATAAAAGATGTTGCTAGAATTACCGGATATAGTGTTGGTACAGTATCAAAAGCATTAAACGGATATAGTGATATAAGTGAAAAAACAAAACAAAAAATTAAACAAGTCGCTGATGAATTAGGTTATAAGCCAAGCAGTTTTGGACAACAACTTGTAACAAAAAAATCTTTTACAATTGGTATTGTATTTGAAGAAACAACAGGTCTTGGGCTTGCTCATCCATACTTCGGAGAATTACTTACAGTATTTAAAGAAGAACTTGAAAGTAACGGGTATGATATGTTACTTTTAAGTAAAAAAGTTAATCCATATGTTAATTCATATTTAGACCATTGTTTACAAAAAGGAGTTGACGGAGTAATTACTTTAAGTGCTGATTTGGATCATGAAAATTACATAAAATTAGTTGAAAGTGATTTACCTTTAGTACTAATTGATTTAATTCATGATAATAAAAATTCAGTATCAACTGATAATTATCTATCAACAAGAAAAATTGTAAAATATTTAATAGATAATAATCATACAAAAATCGCATATACAAAAGGTGAAGTATTTAACCATGTAGGGCTTGAAAGATATAACGGTTTTCTAGATGAAATGAAAGCAAATAATTTACAAGTAGATCCTAAATACATCTTTGATTCACCTAACTATACAACAGAAGAAGGATATCGTATCTCTGGAGAAATTAGTGATTTAGAGGACAAACCTACAGCTGTTGTCTGTTGTGCAGATGCTGTTGCGATTGGACTTATTGATGGATTTAGTAATCTTAATATTAAAGTGCCTGATGAAATATCAGTTGTTGGGTTTGATGATATTATGTTATCAAGACTTATTACACCAAAACTTACAACAGTTGCTCAAAATAAACAAGAAATTGGGCGTCTTGCTGTTAAGACATTGATAGAAAATATAAATGATAAAGAAAAAAGTATTGTACAATATCAAGTAGAAGGAACACTTGTTATTAGAAATACTGTAAAGAAATTATAAAAATAAAAGACTATAGCAAGAAGAAATGTGAAATGATATAATAAATGTAGACATAAAAGACTATGTCTACATTTTTTTATGTTAGTTTATATATCCAAACCTTTGACGAATATTATTTTATAGAGTAAAATATACTTAAATAATGATAAAATCTTGAAATAAGTATAATTTTATTAAATAATATAATACTATATAATGTAGGTGAATTTGGTGATAGATAGATTAAAAAATAAATTTGGAGTTAATCAACCAATATTTACTTATGAAATTTTAGAAGAAATGAAAGATTACTCTCGTCCGCGTGTTTTTCAACATTTAAAAAAAGCAGAACAAGATCAAACACTTATAAAGTTTGATAAAGGAGTATATTATATTCCAACAAAAACTAGATATGGAAAAATCTTTAATATCAGTTGAACAAGTTATAACAAAAAAATATATTTCAAATAAAGATGATGTATTTGGGATATATAGTGGATTACAAATGCAACATAATTTTATGTTGACATATCAAGTACCAACTACTATAGAAGTTGTAACTAATAATGAAACAATGTGGATCAGACAAATAAAATTAAAAAATCGAAATATCATATTACGTAAATCTCGTTTACCAATTACAAAAGATAATGTAGATGCATATACAATATTAGAATTATTTAGCAATATTGATTTAAAAAAATATTTTGAAGACACTTCTATACAAAGAGAAGTAGTTAATTTCGTAAAAGAAAAAGAAATTAAAAGTAAGGATGTATTTGCGCTTATTAGAGCATTTCCATCAAAAACTATAAAAAATATTTTGGAGAGTGGTTTAATAAATGAATTTGCATAAAAATCGTAAAGAGTTTTATGATACTTTATTGGTGGTTGCTGATAAATTAAATACTTCACCAGCTATTATTGAAAAATATTATCAAGAAATAACACAAAAAGTTTTATTTGAGCAAACAACATATGATACTGCGATAAGTGCCTTGTATAAGATAATTAAAAGTGGAGTTTTTGAAAATTAATTTAATTAATATTTGAGAATATTTTAATATAATATATTTCAACAATACAAAAGAAAACGAGGAATAAAATGGAAAGATTAGAAATTTTAAAACAACGTATAGATAAATTTAATAAAGATAGAGATTGGGATCAATTTCATACTCCATCAAATCTAGCAAAATCTATATCTATAGAAGCTAATGAATTATTAGAATGTTTTCAGTGGAATGATATTAATTTTAATAAAGAAGATGTTATAGAAGAACTTGCTGATGTTATGAATTATTGTATTCAAATGTCTCAAGTACTAGATGTAGATATTATAGATATAATGAATAATAAAATGGATAAAACAGAAAAGAAATATCCTATTGATAAGGCAAAAGGTGTTTCTACTAAATATGATAAATTGGTATAGCTTAAAAGCTATACCAATTTTTCTGATTATAAAATATTCTTTATATAAATTTATGTTATTATGTAACAAATACTTAATAAAAAAATGAAATATTATGAGAAAAACTTATATAAATTATATTTTTATATAAGTTTTATTTTGTTTTATGTGAATGTTTTAAAATTATACAATTTAATGTGTTTTTTTGCTATAAACAAATAATTTGTAATTTTATTTTTTAATGATATAATTTAGGTAGTTATTAAATTATTATAATGTAATGATAAAAGGAGGTTTAAAATATTAGATGAAATTATATCCAGGAGGGGTTTATTCATATACAAATGAATATAAAAAATATTTTATTTACTTAGGTGATTGTGATAATAAAAATGATTTTTTTGCTGTAGAAATTGGTGATGAAGTAGAATTTAAAAGTTGTTATAAATTTACTGATAAATTGAAATTAGTCGCATATGTTGATCATATTAGAGTTTTAAATTATAATTTAATTTTTCATCCACTATATATTAAAGGAGAAGTTCTTAAAGTTCAAGATTTTCAATTGAAACATATTTTAAGTCATTTATGTGCTAATTTACTTGATGATTTAAAAGTTTCAGTTTTATCTATTATTGAGAAAAATTATGATTTTAATAATAATAAATTTTATAAAATTAGTTTTGTTGAAAACATTTTAAAGTATATATATTGGACTTTAAATAAAACAGAAATAAAATTTAATAATACTCGTTTGATTCAAAACGTTCTTAAATATGGAATATATTGGGCTATTCTTGGTGATAATATAGGATCTGAAAATAAAAAAACACGTCCTGTATTAGTTTGGAAAGTCCATGAAGATAAAGAGAATCATCAAAATAGTTCATATTTCGTTTTTCCTATTACATCTAAATTGAACGGATCGATATATGATTTTAATTATATTATAGATTTAAATGATAGTAAAAATATAATAAAACTAAATGATGGTAGAAGAATAAGTGTTAAAAGAATAGTTAAGCCATTTAATGACAATAAAACAAAGAAATTATACAGATTAACGCAAACTGATATAAAAACGATAAAAGAAAAAATTTCAAGGTATTTTATTGGTGATGAATGCATATAATAAAATGTAATCACTACTTTTGACATAAATATTAATTTGTGATATAATTTTAGTGTATTACAAGACATCTATTATTTATAAAATAATAGACCGTGGTTTTCAAAAAGAGTGTTTTAAAACACTCTTTTTGCGTTTAATTAGTCAAAAATACAATAATTAATATATAAGTTTACTATAAATAATTATTTTTAAATATAATATTATTGTTTTTATTAATATCTAAAAATAATTATAAGCTATTTGTATGTAAATATTTGTTATTTCGTAGGTGTATCGTAAGAATTTATTTTCTTACGATTTTTTTGTTGATAATAAAAAAGTCATATATCAATTCATTAGTGAAATTATGTGATATTGATATTGAAATTAAAGTAATCATCATCATAATATTTTTTCAAAAAAGAATTAATTATAAAATACAGTATGTGCATAGAATGCACATACTGAATTAGATAATAAAGTTTATTATATAAAGCTTCGAATTGGATAGTTTAATAACTTGTCGATAAATTCGAAAAGTTTAAAATGAAGGTGATAAAATAGCACCTTGAAATATAAAATATATAATTTAGATGTTATTTCATCAATAAGATATAGAAATAACAAAAAAGTATTATATATAGATAACTATTTTGTCAAGGTTTAAAAGAATATCTTTAAAAAGAAAAAGTAATAAATAAAAAAAATCAAAAAAATCATTAGAATTATTTTGTATAATTTGTACTTAATAAAAAAGAGATTTATGTATTTTTAAAGTAATATAATATATAAATAGTTTTATAAGGAGAAAAGAAAAAATGAATAGTAACTATGAAATGGTGAAATTTATTGATGAAGAGTTTGAACTTGAAGTAATTGTAAGTCCGAAAGAGGAAACTATATGGCTTACTTAATCACAAATGGCATTGTTGTTTGGTGTTAATGTTAGTAGAATAAGTAGACATATTTGAAACGCATTAGATGAGGATGAAAAAAGCAATTTGCGGAAAACGCAAATTGCAAATTCAGATAAACTAGTTTATTTATATAATTTAGGTGTAATTATATCATTAGGTTATAGAGTTAAATCTAAAAGAGGTGTTATTTTCAGAAAATGGGCAAATAAAGTTCTAAAAGAATATTTACTTAAAGGATATGTAATTAATGAAAATAGAGTAGTAGTATCTAATGAAAATTATATAGAACCTAAAAATGAAGTAACAAGTATAAATAATAGATAATTATATAGATAAAACTATACTTGATAGATTAAGAATTAATAAAGAGAATGAAATTGATTATTCAGTTATCTAGGAATCCTCGATAACTTCTGGTGATTGTAAAAAGTATAAAAAATTATATGATTTTGAAAAGATATATTAGAATTTAATAACCATTACAAAAATTTAGGTCATAATTATTTTCTTTAATCGAATTAGATAAAAATTTGATTGATGGATCATTATGAAATTTTGTAAAATTAAAGAGGAGAAAAGTTTAATGAATAATAATTATGAAGTTGTTAAATTTTTTGATGAAGAGTTTGAACTTGAAGTAAATGTAATTCATGATGAAGAAACAATTTGGTTAAGTTTAGAACAGATTTCCACTTTGTTTGAAAGAAATAAAAGTGTAATTTCAAAACATATTAAAAATACATTTATAGAAAAAGAATTATATGAATCTTCAACTGTTGCAAAAAATGCAATAGTTCGAGTATAAAGTCCTAAAAAAATAAAATATTATATTATTATTTTTATTAATTAAAAAATAGATTTATGTATTTCAAAAGTATTATTATATATATAATTGATTTTTTAGGAGAAAAGAAAAAATGAATAATAACTACGAAATAGTTAAATTTGTTGATGGTGAGTTTGAACTTGAAGTAAATGTTAGTCCAAAAGAAGAAACTGTTTGGATGTCGTTAGATCAAGTTTGTAAATTATTTATTAGAGATAAGTCTGTAATATCAAGACATATAAGAAATATTTTTAATGATCATGAACTCGAAGAGAATTCAGTTGTTGCATTTTTTGCAACAACTGCAAATAATGGAAAAACATATAATATGAAATATTATAATTTAGATATTATTATTTCCGTTGGATATAGAGTTAATTCAAAAAGAGGTATTATATTTAGAAAATGGGCTAACCAAGTTTTAAAAGAATACTTACTTAAAGGATATGTAATTAACGAAAATAGAGTAATAGTATCTAATGAAAATTATATAGAACTAAAAAATGAAGTTATAAGTATAAATAACAGATTAACTAAAATAGAAGATAAAGTATTAGATAAAGATTATTCATTAGATAAAATATTTTATAATGGTTCTTTTTATGATAGCTATACTTTAATACAAAGTATCTTTGAAAAAGCAGAAAATGAAATTATAATAATAGATAATTATATAGATAGAACTATACTTGATAGATTAATTGTTAAAAAAGAAAATGTTAAAGTATTTATATATACTTCATTTAATTCGAAAATATTAAATAAAGATATATTAGAATTTAATAAACAATATAAAGACTTACATGTAATATATACATCTAAAGTACATGATAGGTATATTATCATTGATAAAATAAAACTATATCATATAGGAGCATCTATAAAAGATTTAGGTAAAAAGATATTTTCTATAAGTGAATCAGATAATTTATTAATAGATGAATTACTAAAAAATTTATAAATAATCAAATAGATTTATAATGTGTTTTATATATGTTATAATAAATTAAACTTTTTTAAATTTATTTGCGCTATATGTAATAAATTATTCGTCTATATTAATGAAAGGAGAAGAAGGATATGAAGTTAGAAACAAAACTAAAATTTGCAAAAAGATTAAATAGTTCTAACTTGCTTGAAAATATCTTTGAAGATATTTATAAAGAATATTATCAATTAATAGGTTTTGTTATTAGTAAATATGTACATCAAAAAGAAGATGTTGAAGAACTTATCAATGATGTCTTTTTAAAATTTTCAAAAGTATTTATTAAGAAAAACATCGATAATATTCAAAGCTATTTAGTAACTATTGCAAAAAATACATCAGTTGATTTTATTAGATTAAAATCAAAACTTGATTTAGTATATGATGATGCTTATGTTGAAAATGCATTTAAAGATACTTTAAATGATAATTTATATTATGATTTAATTAGTGATATGAAGTTATATCTTTCTGATAAGGAAATTAATTTAATTATTTTAAAATCAGTATATGGTTATAGTTTTGAAGATATTGCTAAAAAATATAATGATAATGCTTCATCCTTAAGTTCATGTTACAATAGAGCAATTAAGAAATTTAAGAAAGGAGTTAGTTCTAATGAAATTTAAAGATTACTTAAATAAGAAAAGTTCTTATAAAGAAAATTATAGTAAAATAGAAATTGATGTTAAAGATAATATTAATAATCAATTAAAAGATAATAAAAAACAAAAATTGACATTTAATTTTGCAATAGCTTCTAAAGTATTTGCTTGTTTATTAATTATTGGATTATTCGTTTATATTAATATTTACTTATTTTCACCATTTCCAACCTCTCCAAAAAGCATGAGTAAATATAAAGATAATGAATATTATGAAGTTATTGATAAAATTAATGTTTTAACATTTGATAAACCAATTTATAAAAATAATGCAGATCGTATTATTAATGGAATTGGAAGATTTTTCAAAAACTTATTTAGTTTTAAATTTGGTGTAGGCGATTCTGTGCCTCCTACATCTGAAGCACCAGGCGCATCATACGTTGAAACTACTGATAATCAAGTAGCTGGTATTATTGAAGGGGATTTAATTAAAAGAAGTAGTGAGCATATTTTTTATTTAGATAAAGATATTTTAAAAGTATTTAGTATAGAACAAGAAAATTCTAAAATGATTTCCCAATTAGAACTTGCTAGTCATATTCCTTTATTTAATGCTAATAGAGATACAGAAATGTATTTATCTAAAGATTGTAAAACAATTACAATTATTAATCCATATGGATATAATCAAAATAATACGATTGTAACAGTTGCGATTAATATTGATGTGTCTGATGTTTTAAATTTAAAGTTTACAAATTATATTGAAATAGCTGGACAATATTTATCATCAAGACTTGTTAATGATGAATTATTAATTATTACAAATTTTTATATTTATGAAAATATGTTAGATTATGAAGAAACTGAAACATTTATTCCTTTTTATAAAGTAAATAATGAAATTAACTTTGTTAAAGGTGAAAATATTGAAATTGCAGAAAATGCAAGTAATACTACATATTCTGTTTTAACTAAGATTAATCAAAAAACATTAGACGTAATTGATCAAGGTGCATTTTTATCTTATTCATCAAATGTTTATGTTTCAAATGAATTTATTTATTTAACAAATCCGTTTATATTAAAAACAGATATTAATACATACAATGCATATTCTGAAATTAGCTATACTGAAATTTCAATTGTAAATTATAAAAATGAATTTATTGAAAAAGGGACTATTAGTATTCAAGGTAATGTTTTAAATCAATATTCTATGGATGAATATAATGGATATTTAAGAGTTGTAACAACTGTAAATATTAGTAATCTTAAACAATATCCTGACTATGTTTCTTTATTTAGTAGAGAAATAAATTGTAATTTATTTATAATTGATTTAGAAACAAATAATGTAATTAATTCTGTATTAAAATTTGCACCTAACGGAGAAAGTGTAAAATCTGTTAGATTTGATAAAGATATAGCTTATGTTTGTACAGCTGTTGAAAGAACTGACCCTGTATTTATGTTTAATTTAAGTGATGTACATGATATTAAAGTTAAAGATACAGGAACAATTCCAGGTTTTTCTACTTCATTAATTAATCTAAATAATGGATATTTATTAGGAATGGGTGAAGATGAATATGGACAAGCAAAAGTTGAAATTTATAAAGAAAGTAATAATAATGTAATAAGTGTTTGTTCTTATGTAGTTAATAATAGTACTCCAAGTAGTTTTTATAAATCATATTTTATCGATAGAGAAAATAATTTATTTGGATTTGGTTATTATAGATATGATCAAGGATATCAAAAAAGATATTGTTTATTACAATTTAATATTGATGAATTAATAGTTATTTTTGATGTTAAACATGGTGATAATCCTACTAGAAATAGAGCAGTACTAATTGATGGATATTTCTATTTATTTGGTGATAAGGATTTTAAAGTAGAAAGAATTTAACTATTGTTAATAAAAATGTGAAACAAAATAGTTTCACATTTTTAATTATAAACTAACCCATTTAACTTGCAAAAAGTGTCCATTTCATATATAATTATATATATTAAAGAGGTTATAATTATGGATATTAAAAGATTAATTTCAGAAATGAGTATACAAGATAAAATAGCACAACTTTCTCTAAGTGGTTCACACATGGAAAGAGTTTTACCTTTAATTCAAGAAGGAAAACTTGGAAGTGTATTAAATAACTTTGGAGTTGAAAAAATAAATAAATTACAAGAAGAATCATTAAAAGTAAATAATATTCCTCTTCTTGTTGGTGATGATGTTATTCATGGGTATCGTTCAATATACCCAATTAATGTTGGTATCGCATGTAGTTTTAATTTAGATTTAATTGAATCTTTAGTTAAAATGGCAACAGAAGAAGCTAGCATCGAAGGTATTAACTGGATTTATTCACCAATGTTAGATATTGCACGTGATCCAAGATGGGGACGTATTATGGAAACAAATGGAGAAGATCCATATTACTCTAGTTTAGTTGCATCTCGTTATATTAAAGGTATTCAGTCTCCACTAAAAGATGGAAGAATTACTGCTGCATGTTGCAAACACTTTATAGGTTATGGTGCATGTGAAGCTGGACTAGATTATAATACTACAGATTATTCTGAATATACATTAAAAACAGTTTATGTTCCTCCTTTTAGAAGCGGAATCAATGCTGGAGCGATGAGTGTAATGAATGCATTTACAACTTATAATGATCAAGCTATTACTGGAAGTCAATACATTTTAAGAGATTTATTAAGAGAAGAATTAGGCTTTAAAGGTGTATTAGTTAGTGACTGGGCTTGTCCTGAACAACTTAAAGTTCATCGTATGGTAAAAGATGATTATGAAGCTGCAATTAGATGTTTAAGCTTAGGTTTAGATATTGATATGCATGATGATGTATATTCTGTTAATTTAGAAGAAGCTATTAAAAATAATCCTGAATTAATTTCAAAACTTGATGAAAGTGTTGAAAGAGTTTTAATAATGAAAGAAAAAATGGGATTATTCCAAAATCCTTATGTATTAGAAAATGCTTATGAAATGATGTCTAAAGAAAATAGAGATTTATGTAAGCAAGCTGCAAAAGAATCAATTATGTTATTTAAAAATAACAATAATGTTTTACCTTTAAATGAAAATGAAAAAGTATTATTTGTTGGTCCACTTGTGGATGAAAAAGATATGCATCTTGGTTCATGGAGTTGTAAAGGAAATAAAGATTATGTTGTTTCTTTAAAAGAAGCTCTAGTTAGTACACCAAATGCAACTTTTATTAATACTAAATTTGATTTAAGTGATATTGATTATAATAATTTAAAAGAAGAAATACTTAAAGCTGATAAAGTTGTTGTATGTATTGGTGAACCGCGTGAAATGAGTGGTGAAAACAACAATAGACAAAATCTTGATGTTCCGTTTAATCAAGAATCATTAGTTGACTATGTGAAATCATTTAATAAACCTTGTGTAACTTGGGTTAGTGCTGGACGTAGTTTGGTTTTAACTCATTTAAATAAAGTTAGTGATTCAATCTTATTTACTTTCCATTTAGGAATTGAAGCAGGAAATGCAATAAAAGATGTATTATATGGAAAATATAATCCAAGTGCAAAAACTGTTGTTACATTCCCTTATTCACTAGGACAAGTTCCTATTTACTATAATCAATATAATACAGGACGTCCTGAACTTAGTCATTATGTTGATGGACCAAAAGAACCTCTTTATCCATTTGGATATGGACTTCACTATGGTGATATAAAGTTAAATAATATTGAAGTAAATTATAGTGATTTATTGAACATTAAATGTGAGTTAATAAATGATTCTATTTATGATATTAATGAAACAATTGAAGTATATTTAAATATTCCATATTATAAAAAATTAGTTCCTGTAAAACAATTTATCGGTTTTAATAAAGTTGATGTTAAAAATAATTCAACAAAATTAGTTGAGTTTTCTATTGATTTAGATAGTTTATTACCTAATGACTTAGATAAAAATCAAACATTATATATTGAAGTAGGAACATCATCAAGTAATACTTCATCATTTGAAATTAAAACAAGAGGTTAGTCATGTATATTGATACTCATGTACATTTAAATAATGAAGGTTTGTATAACGAAATAGAAAAAGTATTACAAGAAGCACAAGATGCTAAAGTTAATAAATTTCTTGTAGTTAGTTATGATATAGAATCATCTAAAAAAGCACTAGAAATTGCAAGAAAATATGATAATTGCTACTGTGCAATTGGATTTCATCCAACTGAAATTAAAGGTTATAATGATTCTGAATATAATTGGTTAGAAAGTCATTTAAAAGATAATAAAGTTGTTGCTCTTGGTGAAATAGGCTATGATTTATATCATGATGATACTACTTTAGAAGAACAAGAAGTTGCTTTTGTTAGACAAATTAAACTTGCTAAAAAATATAATTTACCGGTTGTAATTCATTCAAGAGATGCTTTAGAATTAACGTATAATACTTTAAAAGAAGAACATATTGAAACAGTCGGTGGCGTTATGCATTCATATTCAGGTAGCTATGAATATGCACCTAATTTTATTAAGTTGAATTTGCTTCTTGGAATAAGCGGTCCAGTAACATTTAAAAATGGAATTAGAATGAAAGAAGTAGCTAAAAATATTCCTTTAGAATATTTATTATCGGAAACTGATTCACCATATCTAACACCACATCCATATCGTGGGAAGGTGAATGGACCAAAATATATTCCTTTAATTGTTGAAGAAATAGCTAATCAAAAAAATATTAGTATAGAAGAATGTAGTAAACAATTAATGGAAAATGCTAATAAATTATTTAAAATATAGGAGAATATTATGAAAAGACTATATTTGTTATTAATTTTATTATTGTTAACATTAACTGGATGTGCAGTTAATAAAATTGAAAATATTGAGACAAATTACAAAGTTACATATGAAGATATTAATATAACTGATTTTAATCAAATGATGGAAAAAGCAATTGACAAAGCAAGTTATTCATCAGTAGCTTTAATGGTATATCGTTCTGAATTTATTACTACTAAAAAATCACTTGGAAGTGGTGTAATAATTAGTAAAAAAGCAATTGGTTCAAATGAATATAAATATATTGTAGTTACAAATAGACATGTTATAGCTTTTAATAATGAAGTAAATATTTCTAAAACAAAAGTACAAGTCCATTTTTCAAGTGATGAAGATATATATGTTGAAGCTTCTATTTTAGGATATGATGAACAAGTAGATATTGCTTTATTAGAATTTACTTCAAGAAAAGATTTAAGTGTAGCAACATTTGCTGGAAATGATCCTATTAAAAAAGGTTCAATTGTGTTTGCTTACGGATGTCCTTATAGATTAGAATTTTTTGGAACTGCTACAATGGGTATTGTAAGTCATGAGAATAGAATACTAGTTGATACAACTTATGGATCTAATGATGAAGTTCAAAATGTTTATATTCAACATGATGCTGCAATCAATTCAGGTAATAGTGGTGGAGGCCTATTTGATATTTACGGTAATTTAATAGGTATTAATACTCAAAAATTAACTGGTGAAAAAAATGAAATTGATGGTGTAGGCTTTGCTATTCCACTTGATATTATTAAGAATTTAGAAATTTATAAAAAATACTTTAAATAAAACAATGACATATGGAACATTCCATATGTCATTTATTTATTTAATAGTTCTAAAAAAGATGGTAAATTATTTTTTCTAAAATATAGTATCTTAGTATATTCTAAATTTGTAGCGAAAAAACCAGTAATAGGATTTAAATTAAATCCGATTACATCATCTGGTGTTTCATACCAAACAGGAGTGCTATTCTCAAAATAAGCATTAATTATATCAGCAAATATATACTTTCCAAATCTTAAATCTTCAACTTTTTCAATTTTTCTAGAATCATCATATCCTGTCCATATCCCAACAACTACATCTTGATTGTATCCAAATATCCAGTTATCTGTATCAGTAGATCCACTTTTAGCAGCAAATTTTCCTTTAACAACACTTGCGATAGATGCGCAAGTCGGTCTAATATTGATTGTCATATTATTGTCAAAAACAGAATTCATCGCTTCATTTAAAATATAACAATCAGAACTATTTGCTAAGACCTTTGGTTTTATTTTTTTCTCATATAGAATATCACCTGTCATAGTTTCTATTTTATCAATGCAAGTTAACTCGTTTTTAATACCTAAGTTAGCTAACACACTATAACATTCTGTAAGTTCTAAAATATTTACTTCAACTGTTCCAAGTGCAAGTGAAGGAAGAGGATCAATTTCTGTTGTAATACCAAAACTTTTTAATTTATTTGCAAGATGTGTTTCACCTAAAAATAAATGTGTTTTCATAGCATACATATTATCTGATGTAGCTATTGCATATGGCATGGAAATTTCTCGGTTAGCGTAAATGTCTTGGAAATTGCTTGGTGAATATGGTTTGTTTCCAACATAAAAAACGGTTGGTTCACTTTTAAAAGTTGATGATACTGTAAGCCCATTTTCAAGTGCTGAAAGATATAAAAAAGGTTTTACAGTAGACCCAGGTTGACGGTAACTATATAATGCATTATTATATGTACTTTCTTCATAGTTTTTCCCACCAATTAAAGCTTTTACTTCACCAGTTTTTGGATTTGCTACGACAATTGATATATTAATATTTGTATCAGGTAAATACTTATCTACTATTTTATTTATTTTTTTAGTGAGTTCAATATCTAAGGAAGTATAAACGTTTAAACCCTGATAAGCATTATCATATATATGAGGGATTTTATTAAGTTCGCTAATAACAAAATCTTGATACCAAGGTGCATGACTTTCTTGTTTAATGTTATTTATACCATATAATTTTAGCTCACTATTTATTGCTTCATCATACTCTAGTTTGCTAATTATTCCATCATCCATCATTTCATCAAGTGCAAGAATTCTTCTTTCTTTATTGTTTGTAGGATTTTTGATTGGTGAATAATGAGCAGGACTTTTTGGAATACTGGCAAGAGTGACACTTTCTAGTAGATTCAGTTGGGATGCATGTTTGTTAAAATAATAAAGAGAAGCATCTTCAACTCCATAAATACCATGATCAAAATATATTGAGTTTAAATATCCTTCAAGAATCTCATCTTTTGAATATCTTGATTCAATGTTAAGGGAAATAATCGCTTCATAAAGTTTTCGCTTAATTGTTTTTTCATTATTTAAAAATAAGTTTTTTACATATTGTTGTGTAATAGTAGATGCTCCTTCTTTATAACTTGATGCTTTGATGTTATTTAAAAAAGCACTACCAATTCTTAAAAAATCAACTCCACTATGACTATAAAACTTTTTATCTTCTAAACTAATGAAAGCATCAATCAAATAACCTGATATATCATCAAGTTTTACATAGCTTTGTTTTTTATTATTTGCAAGACTTAAATATTCTGTATTATTATCATCATATAGTTTTACAATATTAATTAATGGCATTTCATATTGTAGTTTTTTTGTTATAATAGAAAAACTTATTCCAATACTTAAAAACAAAAAGAGAATAAAAATAGTAAATAGTTTCACAATTTTATGGAGTTTCAAATTAATCACCATTATTATTTTTAAATAAAAAGTTATTTTTTATTCAATATAAATAACATAAAAAAATATTTTGTTGATTATTTTACTTATTAAATAAAATATGCTATAATACATAATGGTATAAAATGTATTAATGTAATTTAGAAAAGAGGAAAAATATATGGGATTAACTGCTGGAATTGTTGGACTTCCTAATGTTGGAAAGTCTACTTTATTTAACGCTATAACAAAAACAAAAGTGCTTGCTGCTAACTATCCTTTTGCAACAATCGAACCAAATGTTGGAGTAGTAGAAGTAAAAGATTCAAGATTAGATTTTTTAGCATCAATATTTAATCCAAAAAGAATTGTACCTACTGTGTTTTCTTTCACAGATATTGCTGGTCTTGTAAAAGGTGCAAGTAAAGGTGAAGGACTAGGTAACCAATTCTTATCACATATTCGTGAAGTTGATGCTATTTGTGAAGTTGTTAGATGTTTTGATAGTTCTGATATTATTCATGTTGAAGGAAGTGTTGATCCAATTAGAGATATTGAAACTATTAACTACGAGCTTATTTTAGCTGATATTGAAGTTATTGAAAAAAGATTACCAAAAATTGAGAAAAAAGCTCAACATAAAGTTGATAAAGAATCTGTTTTTGAATATGATATTCTTAAAAAACTTCAAGCAAGTTTAATGAATGAAATACCAGCAAGACTTGTTGACTTAACAAAAGAAGAAAAAGATTTTATCAAAAATTATAATTTCTTAACTATGAAACCAATGTTATATATTGCTAATGTGTCTGAAGATGATATATTAGATGGTAACAAATATGTTGAAATGGTAAGAGAATATGCTAAAAAAGAAAACTCTGAAGTTGTAGTTGTATCTGCTAAAATTGAAGAAGAATTAAGTGAATTAGATGATGATACTAAAAAAGAATTTTTAAATGACTTTGGTCTTGAAGAAAGTGGATTAGATATCTTAATTAATAAAGCTTATTCTTTACTTGGTCTTAAAACTTTCTTAACAGCAGGACCAGATGAATGTCGTGCATGGACATTTAAAAACGGTATGAAAGCTCCTGAATGTGCAGGGGTAATTCACTCTGATTTTGAAAGAGGATTTATTAGAGCAGAAACTTATGCGTTTGATGATTTAGTGCAATATGGTACTCCACTTAAAGTAAAAGAAGCTGGACGTGTACGTCTTGAAGGAAAAGATTATGTTGTTCAAGATGGAGATATCATGTTATTTAGATTTAATGTATAATTAATAAACAAGGAGGATTTATGGATCGCAATTTATATTTTCAACGTGGAATACAAATTATAACAAAAATAAATGAAGTAACTCCTCAAGCATATTTAATTGGAGGAGTTGTAAGAGACTATTTATTACAAGCTAATTTTAATGATATTGATATAGCTACGTCTGCTACTCCAGAACAAATACTAGAACTTTTTCCACATGCTAGTAAAGAATTCTTAGAATATGGTTGTATTGTTTTAAAAGAAGATGATATGATTTTTGAAATTACTACTTTTAGAGAAGAAGAATATCATCAAAAATCAAGAAAACCATCAGAAATTCATTTTTCAAAAAAACTATTAGATGATGTAAAAAGAAGAGATTTTACAATTAATGCTTTAGCAATGCCTAAATCAAAAGTATTAGTTGATTTAGTTGGTGGAGAAAAAGATTTACAAGCAAAACTTATTAGATGTATTGGTACACCTAAGAAACGTTTCAAGGAAGATCCACTTAGAATTTTAAGAGGATTAAACTTAGTGGCTAAACTTAATTTTAATGTTGAAAAGAAAACATTAAAAGGAA
The DNA here is from genome assembly GCA_045119035.1 of Bacilli bacterium. GTDB lineage: Bacteria > Bacillota_I > Bacilli_A > ML615J-28 > CAG-313 > CAYVQA01. The sequence continues at coordinate 76,105 of JBGVCU010000039.1, forward strand.
TGATAGCTTGTAGAAAAGAATTACTTGAAATTTCTAATTATAAATTTACATTAGAACTTGCAAATATTCTAAATAATCCATATGGATTAAAAGCAATAAAAGTAATCAATCGTAATGGTTTATTTTCAAAACAACCTACTTTATATAAATGGGCTAAATTAATTCAAAAGAAATATGATAAACTTACAACTTTAGAAAAATTTGCTTTATTATATAGACTTGATAATTCATTATTTGAAAATACATCATTTACAAAAGAAACATTAGGTTTAATAAAAGAAATCGAATCACTTTCATTATATTTAGAACATAATCAAGCAAATTTATATGATATTTATTTAAATGATTTCGATTTACTTGTTACAGCTGATTTAATTAATCAACTTGCTGTAAAAAAATATCGTAGTCAAATGAAATCTTTAGAAAAACTAAGCGATTCATTAGAAATATCATCAAAGCAAGATATTGTAATTAATCCTGAAACAATTATAGAAGTAGCTGGATGTAGTGGTGAGTTTGTTGGTGCAATATTTAAACATATTGAAAAAGAAGTTGTTCTAAAAAAACTTCCAAATGAACGTGAAGTATTGGTTAAAAAAATCGAAGAACTTTTATCAATTTACCATGAAACAAAAAAATTAAATTTTGATGAAGTTCTTGAAGAACAAAAAGAAGTTGTTGAAGAAAAATTTGAGGAAGTAAGTATTGATGAAGTTACTAGTGAATCTATTGTAGAAGAAAAAGAAGAAGTAATTGAAGAAGTTACAGAAAATCCTACTGTTATTGAAATTCCAGAATATTCTGCTTCATGTAAAGAAGATGATAACTGTGATGATTTAAATTTACTTGTTAAGGAATATGAAAAAGAATTAAAAATTTTAATCGATAAAAAATTAATCGAAATGATTAATGAAAATACTTCTTTCGAAGAAATTGAAAGACTTCAAAAAAATTTACAAGTAACATGTCGTTTACTTGTTATTAAATCAAACCCTAAATATACTATTTTAATGGAAAGGGGATTAATCTAATGAAATTTAAAGAAATGAAAATTGGTGATGTTGTTGAGTTTTATGCTTTACTTGAAGATTTAAAACTTCGCCACACTCCAAACCAAACATCATATTATTCAGCAAATATTAGTGATGGTATTCAAACAGTTGATGCTAGAATTTGGGATGTTCATTTAAAAGAAAATTTAGAAATTGGAAAAGTTTATAAATTCAATGCTAAAGTTAATGAATATGGTGGTAAAATGCAAGTTGTTATTACTGCTATTAATGATATTTTAGATGGTGAAGTAGAACTTACTGATTTCTTTAGAAGTGCTCCTATGAAAGAAGCTGAACTTAGAAGTTGTATTAATGAATATATTAGAAAAATTACAAATAAAACTTTAAAAGAATTAGTTGTATATTTAATTAAACAAGTTGAAAAGAAATATTTTACATATCCTGCTGCTGTTACAATGCATCATAATTTCTTACAAGGATTAGTATATCATACATATTCAATGTTACGTCTTGCAGACCGTGTAATTGAAAACTATCCTGTAATTAATAAAAGCTTATTATACTCAGGGATTTTAGTTCATGATATTGGAAAAACTGTAGAATTAACAAAAGAGGTAAGTCCTGTTTATTCAATGGAAGGAACAATGTTAGGGCACTTAGTAATAGGTATGAATATGATAAGTGTTGCTGCGAGTGAACTTCATATTTCTGATACAGAAGAAGTTCAAATGCTACTTCACTTAGTTGCTTCACATCATGGAGAATTAGAATATGGTAGTCCAAAAGAACCAAATACTATTGAGGCTTTAGCGCTTCACTTAATTGATTTAATGGATTCAAAATTAGCTGGAGTTACTCAAGAAGTTGAATTAACACAAAAAGGAGAATTTACTCAACCGATTGGTTTACTTGGTCGTAAAGCTTTATATGTTACTAAAATTGAAGAATAATTTGATAATCGATTATTTCCTATAAAAAAGAGACTGGTATTTTTTACCAGTCTTTTTAAATTCTAAAATGCCCAGCAAGCACCAATAATAACTAATAAAATAAATAATACAAGAATGAATGCATAACCATATTCTGTACGATTATTTGTTCCACAGCATTGATTAGTTCCCATAATATCCTCCTTTTTTGCACTATTTGTGCTACTATATATTACGAAAAAGATCCTAATTATTAGATTACATACGCCTATTTTTTGTATTTTTTATAAAAAAGTTATAAATATATGTGAATAATAGGCAAAATATAGGTATAACAGTTGAATTTTTAAGTGAAATATTGTATAATAAATACGTTGATTATACACAAAATTCAACTAGATTAAATTATTTTTAAAAAGGAGAAAAAAACATGAGTGAAAAGGTATTAACTGGTAAAACTGCTCTTAGAAGAGTGTTACCGGTAATGATTGCGGTTTTTGCTATTATCTTAATCGCAGTTATTATGTCATCAGTTAAATCTAGCTCACCTAACCCAGAAATTTCTGACAAAGATAGTAACTATTTAACTATCGGTCAATATAAAGTGAGCAAAGAAAAACTGTATACATACTTAAGAAAAAATTATGGCGTTGTCGAACTTGCCAGATTAGTAGATGAAAAACTTCTTGAAAATGAAGGAACAACAATTACTAACGAAGACACAGATGAATATATCATTGAAAAACTATTTGATGTTGAATATGATAGTTCAAAACATTCTTTACTTGCCCCAGTTATCGAAGGGTATGACGAAGATCCTACAAAATCTTGGGATGAATTAAAAGATACATTAATTATGTATGGATCTTTAAACAAAGCTGATAGAGATAACAAAGATGCAGTAATTAAAGCTATGAGAGAATATTTTGCTTTAGATGTTAAAAGAGAAAAATATGCTGAAAGCTATTATTTTGCAACACTAGAAGCTATCGGAGCAACTACTGAAAATGGAACAATTTTCACAGATGCACAAATCAAAAAATATTATGATGAACACTATTCAGGAAAATCAACTGGTATCTATATTCCATTTGATTCTGAAGAACAAGCTAAACGTGTAATGGAAGAAATCGGTGGAATCAACGTTTCTAGTTCATTATTAGACAGCAAAAAAGGTTGGGTAAGTGCAAACTATAACCCACAATCAAATGGTTCTGTTGAATACTTAACTACTAAAGAAGTAGTTTCTGCATTCGTTAAAATGTATAACTACATGATGGCTAGAGAATTAGATGGATCTAAACTTGCTGATTTAACAAATGATGATTACACAATTTCTTATGATTCTGCATTACAAAATGCGCTTGATGCAATTAAATTCCCAAGCCGTATTGAATCAGATACATTCACATTACCTACAGAAATTCAATTACGTGAATACGATAACGAAACTAACGTAATTACAACTGTTAAATTCGATTACTCATTAGTTAAAGTAGCTGATGGTAGCGAATTTAAGGCAACTCAAACAGTTAATGAAGAAAACAAAACTGTTACATTCTCTGAATACTCAAGAGATAATGCTGTTACTGTAAAAGTTGTTACAACTGCTACAATTGTTAAATCTGATAACAAAGAAGAAACTTCTAAATTAGAAAAAACTCTTACTGTTAGACAATCTTCAACTAGCGATAAAGAAAATACAGAAATTAAATTATCTCAAGAATATTTAACAGAAAAATTCATTATTGCTAATCCAGATACATTAGTTAATAGTTTATCTTCAATTGATAACGATTTAGTTAAATTTAGCTGGACACATGATGAAATTAAAGAATTAGATGCAAAAATTAGCACTTATTTAAAATACGATGGTACATTAAAAGTTGCTACAAATGCTGATAAATTCTATAGCCAATATACTGTTACTCCAATTGAAAGTACTAACTATTATTTCTTAATGCTTAAACTTTCTGAAACTGAAGATGTTAAACTTGCATTCGAATCTGATGAAGATTACGAAGAATTAACAGCAGATGAAATTGCTGCAAGTGATGCATTAAAAGCAGAAATCGTAAAAGCAATGAAAGAAGATTTATTTACTACTGATATTGCAAGTAAAGTATTATATGAAGTAAGAACTAAAAATAGTTTAACAATCTATGATCGTTTCTTAGAAGCTGTTTATGGATATAACTATGATAAATTCTTCACAAAAACAGCATCTGTTTCAGATTATTTACCATTTAATGTTACTAAAGCTACTTCAAAAACTGTAGTTGCTTCTTTAGTAATTGATGGTAAAACAGTTGAAATTACTGCTGATGAATTATTTGCAAAATTAGAAGAAAAATATGGTCCAATTGCAATCTCTTCATTTATTGATGATTATCTATTATTAGAAAATAATGATGTATATAATCCATTTGCTGATAACAAAATCATTGATAAAGATGCATATAAAGAAGCTCTTAAAAATGAAGTTGCAACAATCCGTAAAAACTTCGAATATGATTACTTTGCAAATAGTGCATTAGAACAATACGGATTAACTCCAGCATTCCCAGCTTCTTATGGATGGGATAACTTCAAAGAAGATTATTTTGGTGTTACTGATGATGCTGATTTAATTGCTAATAGTGAATTTGGTGGAAGTGTATACACTAAAGCATCTGAAGCTTATACTAAAGCATTATACGAAGATGTTGATAAAGTTATCGCTAAAATCAAAGAAAATTATGCTGATTACTACAGTGTAAATGTAATGAACTTAGTTATCTATGTTGATAACAACTTAGATGGTACACCTGATACATATGTATTAGAACAAGCTGATTACAATCAAGATTTAGTTTCATGGACTCCTGAACAAGAAGCTTTAGTTCCTGAACTTGTAAAATTATTATTAGACAATGCTGCATTAACTGGTGAACCTACTTTAACAGCTCAAATGTCTGCACTTGTTACTCTTTACAATAAAGGTACTTTAACAGCTCCAAATGCAAATTCTTCTTTATATAACAGTGATTTCTTTGGTAAATATAAAGCAGCTGGAATCAAAATTAAATGGGAAGATAAAGCTACATATGATTATAAATCATCAATCGTTGAAGAATTCTCTGACGAATTACGTTCAATCTACAATGATGTATTAAAAGCAAATGATTTATTAGACCAAGAATTAGCTATTCCAGTAATGTTAAATAATGCTGATGGTACTCCTAAAGTATTCGCTACTGAATTTGGTTACCACTATATCGCTGTAACTGGTTCTACATCTATTGATGCATTACCAAGCGATCAAGAAATGAAAGACATTATCGCTAAATATTTATATATCAATTCTACTGAAGAAGAACAAGCTACATTCAAAAATGATGAAGGATTCTTTGATAATTTAGCTAAATTAACTGAAGAAGAACAAAAATTCATTACTTCTTGGTATTCTCCTGCCACTGAAGAAATGAGCGGATCTAATCCGATTGCACTTGCATTAATCGCAGATAGAACATCTGATCGTGCTATGGGATTAATTAATTTTGGAAATGATGAAGATCTAGAAAGAAGATATAATGCTATTAACGAAATTCTTAAAAAATCTTATGAGGAAGAAGAATAGGAGGTAGCACTATGAGAAATATAATGAAAAAATTATTTGTATGTTTACTAGTAACTCTATTCGCATTTACAATTGTAAGTTGTAAAGGTGATGATGACAATTATCAATATCCAAGTAAAACTCCTACAGTTACAAATCCTGATCAATTATTTATGAGTTATCAAGATTTAAAAGTAACTAATAATCAAGCATATGTTAAATTATTAAATACTTATGGATATGATGAAGTTTTAAATTGGTTAGATGAACAAATTAATCAATCTAAACTTCCTCAAGATAATGATGAAGATTTCAAAGATTATTTAAATGAACAAAAATATGGAACTGCTGATTTAAGTGAATTAACTGCTGAAGAAATTAAAACTTATGATGAAAAATGGAATGAATCTATTGAAGCAAAAGGATTTAATACTGAAGCTGAATTAGTTAAATTTTATAAAGTTGCATATGTTCGTAAAGTTAATGCAAAAGAAGCATTACTTTCTGAAATTGAAACATTTGACAAATTATATAATGCTTTAAACTCTGTTGATTTTGATAAAAATGTAACAGCTGATTTAACTTTAAAAACAGCAGTTGACAATTTACCAGATTCAAAAATCACTTGGACTTCAAACAGCGCTTATGTAGTTGTTGAAGAAGGTGTTGCAAAAGTATCTCAAGGTAAATATGATAACGAAGTTACATTAACTGCAACAGCAACATATAATAAATTATCTACAACAGCTACTTACAAATTTACAGTACCTGCAAAAAATAGCACTGTAACTGGTAGTGAAAAAGCTGAAAAAGAAGTTAATGGTTATATTAGTAAAGCTGAATATGAAGCATACTTAGATACAAACTATAAAGGAGATGTAAAAGTTGCTTTAGTATTCTTTGATAGCTATAACGAAGCTGTTTCTGCATTAAAAGAAGCAGGTGTAGTATTAAATGACTATGTAAATCAATCTTGGAATTTAAATGAAACACAAGTTAAAGAAGTATTTGTTAAATTAAATGCTTTATCAACTGGTGTTAATAAATCATTTGATGATTTAACTAAAACTTATTCTTATAAAGAATTAGCTGAATTAAACTCTACTATCGCAAGTGGTGTTTACAGCTTAAATGGTTTAAATGAATTAGGTACAGTAGTTGATGAAGAAACAGTTGTATTAGAAGATTGCTATACAGTTGTTCCTCAAATCTATGGTACAAAATTCTATTTAGCATTCAATGTAAATGAAGAAGCTACTCCTGAATTAGATACAGTTAAAGCTGAAATCTATGAAGAATTAGTTGATACAAAAGTTACTGCAAAATATATTGCTTATATCCAATATAAAAATATTTTAGCAGGATCTTTAGCAATCTATGATGAAGGATTAGAAAATAAATTCATCACTCAATACAAAAATGCATACACTGGTGTGTCTGAAGAAACTCCTGAATACACTCGTACTGAAGGTGTTCATGATTCAATCGTATTAAGTTACGAAGGTAAAGAATTAAAAGCACAAGAATTATTCGAAAGAATGTTAGCAAGATACGGTGCTAAACTTGCTGAAGGATATTTAGATAGCTACTTTGTATTAGTTAATAGCTCAATCTATAACTTCTATACTGATACAGTATTAGATCAAGAAAAATATGATAAAGCTAAAAAAGAATTAATCGATAAAGTTAGAGGAAACTTTGAAGGAAATAATTTTGCTTCAAGTGGATATCCTGCAAGCTATGGATGGAGCAACTACTTAAGAGATGCTCATGGTATCTTAAATGAAAAAGAATTATTAATTGATTCTACTGCATCAATCTATATGGATGCATTCGATAAATTTAGTGGATATTTAGAAGAATTAACTGAAGCTGAATATCAAGCTGCATTAGAACTTGCTCTTAAAAATGAAAAAGAATATTTCAATGTAACTGCATACGGAATTAGCGCTTATTTAGATAGCGATAATGATGGTAATGCTGATGAATTTATTCCTGCTTTCATTGAAGAAGATCATGTTGAAGATTTCTTAGATTTAACAGCAACTCAATTCTTAACAAAATATGCTACAGAATATGCTGATAAAGTTGAAGAAGTTAGAAATGCTAAAGCTGTATTAGAACAAAATTCTAAATTAACTGCAGATTTCGTTGGTTTAATTTGGGATATTATCTTAGCAAGCTATAACAAAGAATACAACACAATCTTTAATAAAGATCAAAAAGCAAGACTTGCTGAAATTTCTACAATTCTATCTAACAAAGAAACTACAATTGACAGAGTAAACGAATTAAAGAAAGTTTATGCTGCATCTACATTAAAAGATCCTATTTTTGGTGATGCTAAACGTGCTCAATTACAAATGGATGTAATTACATCTACAACTTATTCTTCAACTTCAAATATCAGCGATACTTATAAAGAAGTATTAGTTCCTGTATATAAACAATTTGAACAATATGTTGCTGCAAATCGTGAACTTGGAAAAGTTAATGATAGCGATCATGTAATCTTTGGTGCTAATTTAGATCCATTCTATACATATGAAGTTGAAAAAGATGATTCTACAACTAAATATGTAGTTGATGGTCCATTCACTTCAAATACATTTGTTAATGTTGATCGTTCAACAATGTTTGTTGTAACTAAAGCTACTGAAAAAACTTATATGTCAAGAGAAGTTAAAGCTGAAGGATTAGTATATGCTGATATTACTAATGAAATTTCACTTGAAAACTATAATAAATATTTACTTGATTTAGATGATGATTCTGAAACAACTTCAAAATTATCAGCTGATGTTAAATCATTAATTAAAAATTATTTAGTTTCTGCAATTTCTGAATTAAAAGCAAAAACTTCAGTTAAACTTGCAAGTGTTGAACTTGCTGCTCTTAAAGATGTTACTTTAGATGCATCTATTAAAGCAAAAGTTGAATCTTCATTAAAAAAAGTTATTGAAGAATAATTAAATAAAATAAGCAACCTTCTTATATAGGAGGTTGCTTTTTTTATTACCTTATTATATAATATATTTCTTGAAAAAAACTATAATATATGCTATAATTATAAATTAGAGGTATATAAAATTAATTATGAAAATAGTCGTACTTGGAAGTGGTTCTAAAGGAAACTCAGTATATATTGAAACAAATGAGTCAAAAATTTTGATTGATGCTGGTCTTACTTATGCTGAGACATTTAATAGATTGAGATTTAAAAATATAAAACTAGAAAAACTAGATGCTGTATTTATTACTCATGAACATACTGATCATATTAATGGGATTGTAAATATTGCTAAATACACAAAAGCAGATTTATATTTTAATAAAAAATCATTTGAAAATTTAAAATCTACTTATGTAAGTGGAATAATGAATTCAAAAATATTTTTTATTAAATCAAATGTAAAATATCACATTAATGATTTAACAGTTGTTCCAATTAAAATGAGTCATGATACTGCAAACTGTTATGGTTTTTTAATTAAATCGGGAAGTGCAACTTATGCACATATGACTGATACTGGTATTATAGATGAAAAGTATTTTAAATTACTTGGTTCTATTCATACAATTTTAATTGAATCAAATCATGATGAAAAAATGTTACAATTATCTAATCGTCCGTATTTTCTAAAACAAAGAATTTTATCTAAAAAAGGACATTTATCTAATAAAGAATGTGTAAGTTATTTAAAAGAGATTGTTACAGAAAAAACTAAGAATGTCATTTTAGCTCACCTTAGTGAAGAATGTAATGATGAGGCTTTAGCACTAAGTGAAGTAAAAAATGTTTTTCCTGAAATGAAATTTAATTTATATGCTGCTCGTCAGAAAGAACCATTGGATATTATTGAAATAGGTGAAGATAATGTATAAAATAGTTTGCGTTGGTAAAATTAAAGAAGATTTTTTAACAAAAGGAATTAATGAATATACCAAACGTATTAATGGATTTGTTAAATTTGAAATAATTGAAGTAAAAGAAGTTAATACAAATAATATTGTGAATAATATGAAAGAAGAAGCAAATAACATATTACAAAAAATAAATAAAAATGATTATGTTATTACTTTAGAAATTGAAGGTAAAAGTTTTGATAGCATATTATTTAGTAAAGAATTAGAAAAATTAGTTACATATGGAAATAGTAATATTGTTTTTGTAATTGGCGGTTCAAATGGACTTGACGAAAGTGTAAAAGAAAGATCTAATATGGCTTTATCTTTTTCAAAATTTACTTTTCCACATCAACTAATGAGACTTATATTAGTAGAACAAATATATCGAAGTCTTACTATAACATATAATAAAGAATATCATAAATAGGAGTGTTATTATGAATTATGTATTAAATTATGCAGTTTTAGTGTTTGCTGGAGCATTATTTTTATTTTATCTAGCAAGTTTTGTTTTAAATATTTTTAGATCAAAAGAAGTAAAGAAAATATTATCATCAAATTGTGCATCAGTTACTGGTGTTGTTAAAGATGTAATTATTAGAAAGAAAAAAGCTTTTATTAAAGTAAGATTTACTTCACCTGTAAATAAAATGTTATTTGAAGGAATTTTTGAATACTTAGCTGATGATTGGGGTTCAAGAAAACAAATTGGTGAAGAAATTGAAATAATTTATCCTGAAATTTCAAAATTAAAAAGAGTTTATGCTTTCCCTACTTTCTTAGATGGAGATAAAGTAAAAATGCCAATTGGTCCTATTTTTACTGATTTAATCATCGTTTTATTTAGTGGATATATCTTAGCTCAAATTATCATGAATATGGCAAAAGCAAATGCTTTTACTGAAAGTGTTGCTTTAACAACAGTTACTCCAGGGTTATTACTTGTAGTATACGGTGTAATGCATTTATTTTTAATTACTTATGTAATTGACCGTTTCTTAAATGCACCGTATAAAGAAAATCAAAATTATTTACAAATTTATGGTATTCATACAAATGCAGAAGTAACTACATTTAAATTTGCTGGAGCAAAAAATTCAAAAGGATTTAAAGAATCTCAAATGGAAATTGAATATTTCAATGGACAAGGAGAAAAAATTAAAGCACGTTGTCAATCTTACTATTATTCAGAAACTCAAGAACAATTTGTAAGTATTTTATATGATCCAAAAAATTATAAAAATGTAGTTTATATTAAACAACCTGATAAAAGAAAAAAATCTAAATAAGGAGGTGTATAGTAAATGAAATTTGAACTTGTTGCAGATTATAAACCGTTTGGTGATCAGCCAAAAGCGATTGAAAGATTAGTTGAAAATTTAAAACTTGGAATTAAAGAACAAACGTTACTTGGCGCAACAGGGACAGGAAAAACATTTACTATTGCCAATGTAATTAAAGAAATTAATAAACCTACTTTAGTACTTGCACATAATAAAACTTTAGCAGGTCAATTATACGCAGAACTTAAAAAGTTCTTTCCAAATAATCATGTTGAATATTTTATATCATATTATGATTACTATCAGCCAGAAGCCTATGTTCCATCGAAAGATATGTATATTGAAAAAGATTCATCAATTAATGATGAAATTGACCAAATGAGACATAGTGCTACTGCTTCAATTTTAGAATATCCTGATACTATAATTGTTGCTTCAGTATCATGTATTTATGGTATTGGAGATCCAGATGATTATAAAAATTCAATGCTAGTTATTAATAAGAAACATCCATTAACAAGAGATGAACTAATTTCAAGATTAATAAAGATGCAATTTGTTAGAAATAACATTGAATTTGGACGTGGTACATTTAGAGTAAAAGGGGATAATGTTGATATTTTACCTACATATGAATCAAAAGAAGGTATTAGAGTTACTTTTTTTGATGATGAGATTGAACGTATTGCAACCTTTGATACTGTAACTGGTAAAATAAATAAAATTTCTGAAATTATAACTATTTTCCCAGCAACTCACTTCGTTTTAAATGATGATAAAAAACAATTAGCTATTGAAAGAATTGAACAAGAACTTGCTGATCAAATTAAATATTTTACAGATAATGGCTTATTACTTGAAGCTGAACGAATTGAACAAAGAACAAAATATGATATTGAAATGTTAAAAGAAATTGGTTTTTGTTCTGGAATAGAAAATTATTCTAGACATTTATCTTTAAGAGAAGAAGGAGAAACTCCTGCAGTTTTACTTGATTTCTTTAAAGGTAATTTCTTACTAATTGTTGATGAATCACATGTTACACTACCTCAAGTTAGAGGAATGTACAATGGAGATAGAGCAAGAAAAAAGACTTTAGTAGATTATGGTTTTCGTTTGCCTTCAGCACTTGATAATAGACCACTTAATTTTAAAGAATTTGAAGATAAGATTGATCAAGTAATATATGTTTCAGCAACTCCAGGTGATTATGAACTTGAACGAAGCACAGAAGTTGTAGAACAAATTATTAGACCTACTGGTTTACTTGATCCAATTGTAGAAGTTAGACCAACTAAAAATCAAATTGATGATTTATTAAAAGAAGTTAAAGAAAGAATTAAAAATAACGAAAGAACATTAATTACTACTTTAACAATTAAAATGTCAGAAGATTTAACAAGCTATTTAAAAGAAGCAGGAATTAAAGTACAATATTTACATTCTGAAATAAAAGCTTTAGAAAGACTTGAAATAATTCGAAAATTACGTTTAGGAGTATTTGATGTACTTGTTGGAATTAACTTACTTCGTGAAGGATTAGATATTCCTGAGGTTAGTTTAATTACAATTCTTGATGCTGATAAAGAAGGGTTCTTAAGAAGTGAACGTTCATTAATTCAAACAATCGGTCGTGCTGCAAGAAATGCTAAAGGTAAAGTAATTTTATACGCAGACAAAATGACTGATTCAATGAATAATGCTATTAAAGAAACAAATAGAAGAAGAAGTATTCAAGATGAATATAATAAATTACACAATATTACACCAAAAACAATCATTAAAGAAATTAGTGATAGTATTGTTGTAGATACAAATGTAGAACAAGAATTTACTGATGTTAATTCATATGAAAATATGTCATTAGTAGAAAGAAATAATTTAATTACTAAAATTGAATCTGAAATGAAAGAAGCAGCTGCAAAACTTGATTTCGAAACTGCTTTATCATTAAGAGATGTATTATTTGAACTTAAATCTTTAGGTGAAAAAAATGGAAAAAGAAAAAAGTAAAACAAAAGTAATTATTGGTTTATCTGGTGGTGTTGATTCTGCTGTTGGACTAATCAATTTAAAAGAACAAGGTTATGATGTTGAAGCGGTTTTCATGAGAAACTGGGATTCAACAACAAATAATGATTTCTTAGGTAATCCAACAGTAAATGATGATGTTTGTCCTCAAGAAAAAGATTATCAAGATGCTTTAGCTGTTGCAAATAAATTAGGAATAAAATTACATCGAATCGATTTTATTGAAGAATATTGGAATTATGTATTTAGTTACTTTTTAAATGAATATAAACATTTTAGAACTCCAAATCCGGACGTTTTATGTAATAAAGAAATAAAATTTAAAGCATTTTTAAAGTATGCTGAGGCGCTTGGTGCTGATTATATTGCAATGGGGCATTATGCTAGAGTTTCTCATGGTGAAAAACATTTATTACTAAGAGGACTTGATTCAAATAAAGATCAAACATATTTTTTATGTGGTTTAACTAAAGAACAATTATCTCGTAGTTTATTTCCAATAGGAGAAATGCAAAAACCTGATGTTAGAAAAAAAGCTTTAGAATATGGGCTTGATGTTGCTACTAAAAAAGATTCTACTGGTGTATGTTTTATTGGTGAAAGAAATTTTAAAGAATTCCTAAAAAATTATTTACCAGCAAATCCAGGAGATATCGAAGATACATCCGGTAATGTAGTTGGTCGCCATGAAGGTATAATGTATTATACAATTGGACAAAGAAAAGGTCTTGCCATTGGTGGACCAGGTGAGGCTTGGTTTGTTTGTGGTAAAGATACAGCAAGAAACGTATTAGTTGTTGCTCAAGGAGATAAACAAGAATTACTATATGGTAATAGAGTAATTGTCAAAGAAATGAATTTCATTAATGGACTTCCTGATTTATCAAAAACATATCAAGCAAAATTTAGATATCGTCAAGCTGATAATGATGTTACAATGAAAGTTATTGATTCTAGTACAATTGAGGTAAATTGTTTAAATCCTGTAAAAGCAATTACACCTGGACAATTTTGTGTTATTTATGATGGTGAGGTTTGTCTTGGTGGTGGTATCATTGATGAAGTATTTATGAATGATATCAAAAGGAGATACTAATGAAAATATTTGGCGAAATTAAAAATATTCGCTTTTATAATGAGGATAATGGTTATACCATTGCCTCTTTTCTATTATCATCAGAATCTTTTTCTGCTTCAATTGAATATACATCAAGTAAAATTATTACCATTGTTGGAAGTTTTGATCGAAAACTTGCTCAAACAGAAGAAGTAGAACTTGAAGGTGATTATTCAAATAATAATAAATACGGTATGCAATTTATTGTTAAATCATATTCTCGTAAAACACTTCAAAATGAAGAAAGTATTATAAGATATTTAAGTAGTAGTATCTTTAGTGGTATTGGTGAAGTTACTGCATCAAAAATAGTTAATAAACTGGGTCTAAAAACAATTGATAAAATTATTAAAGAACCATCTAGTTTAGAAGGTATCGGATTATCAAGAAAACAAATTGAAATAATCAAAGAGGGTGTTGTTAAAGATCAAGTTAATCAAGAAGCTCTTTTATATTATTTATCTGGTGGTTTAACTATTGATATTGCTTCTAAAATCATTAATACTTTAGGTATTAATAATTTAAATCTTGTTAAAAATAATCCTTATATTTTAATGGATAAATTACCAAGATTTGGATTTATTAAAAATGATAAATTTGCTTTATCAAAAGGCCTTAAAAAAGATTCTTTAATTAGACTTGAAGCATTAACTTATCATTTATTAAAAGAAAACTTATATAATACTGGTAATAGTTACGTATTTTATAATACTTTTTTAAATGATATTGAGAAATTTTTTAATAATGATAAGACACCTTTTGATATCAATAAGTTAGAAAAAGTTTTAAATAATTTATCAGTTAATAAAAAAATCCTTATTAAATACGATAGTAATAATAAGGAAAAACAATTATTTGATTATAATCTATACAAAGAAGAAACTAAAGTAATAGAAAATATAAAAGCTTTAATAAATCAAACTAGAGGAAATACAAAAAAGTTTTCAAAAGATTTAATTAATGAACACTATAATAGTATTCTTTCTAGTCAAAAAATTAAATTTAATTCAAAACAAGAAGAAGCTATTTTAAATGCCTTTTTAAATGATATAACAATCATAACAGGTGGACCTGGTACTGGTAAAACAACGATCATTAAAGCAATTATTGCTTTATATCAAAAATTAACTAATAAAAAAGATATTGCGGTACTTGCTCCAACTGGCCGTGCCGCTAAAAGAATTCAAGAAACATCTAATATTGCCTCTTCAACAATCCATCGTTATTTAGGGTATGATGGAGTACATTTTGCTTCATCAAGTGATGAACCAAAAGAGGAAGAATTAGTAATTGTTGATGAAGCATCAATGATTGATATTAATCTATTTTATCACTTGATTACATCTATTAATCCAAATGCAAGAATTATTATTGTTGGAGACGTTGATCAACTTCCTTCAATTGGACCTGGACAAGTATTAAAAGATTTAATTGATTCAAAAGAAATTAATGTAATTAAATTAGAAGAAATTCATCGACAAAAAGAAAATTCAAGTATTATTAGTTTAGCTCATTCAATAAATGAAGGATATTTACCTGAATCACTACTTGAGAAAAAACATGATAGAAGTTTTTTAGTAAGTGATAATAATGCAATTTTATCTTTACTTTTAGATGTTGTTAAAAAAGCAATTGATAAAGGATTTGATATATTAAAAGATATTCAAATACTAATTCCTATGTATCGTGGAATTATTGGAATTGATGAAGTTAATAAGCAAATTCAAAACATGGTAAATCCAAAAAAAGAAATTAAAAATTATGAAATTACACATTTTCAAAAAACATATCGAGTAAATGATAAAATAATTCAATTAATTAATCGTCCTGAAAAAGGGATTATGAATGGTGATATTGGATATATTACTTCAATAAATAAAAATGAAGAAGAAATAACTGGTATATCTTGCTTGTTTGATGATGTAAAAGTTGATTACACTCTAGAAGAACTTGAAGAAATCACACTTGCGTATGCTATAACAATTCATAAAGCTCAAGGTTCTGAATTTAATGTTGTTATAATGCCAATTTCATCAATGTATTATCCAATGTTAAAAAGAAAACTAATTTATACAGGAATAACTAGAGCTAAAGAAAAACTAATTCTTCTAGGTGATCCTAAAATGTTAAACTTAGCTGCAGGAAGACTTGAGGCTAATAGATATACTATTTTAAAAGATGAAGTAAAAAATAATAATGTAATTATCAATGAAGATATCTTTGTCTATAATGAGCCATTATATCAAGATGATAGTTCTACAATTGGAGAAATTAATTATCAATTCGAAGAATTAAATGAAGAAGAAGATTTATTCGGTGAATTAGTTACTCTTGATGATGAATTTTAATGTCATAAATTGTTAATTTTAAAACCATATAAATTGTTAAAAATAATAAAAACAATTTATGAGGTGATATTATGAAATGTCTAGTTCCTTTTATGGCTTTTGCTTTAGGTGGATTAACTGTTTTTGGAATTTGTACTTATACACAAAATAAAAGTGAAGTAAAAAAATTAATTAAAACAATGACTAATTTTAAAGATACAGTTACAGAACAAGTTAAAGATATTGTTACAAATAAATAAACAGATTTTTTAAAAATAAAAGTATTATTAAATGAGGTGAAAAAATGAAACTTATTTTAATAATACTTTTTTTATTGTCTATGACATCTTGTACTGACCAAATTGAATATAATGAATATATTGAACAAACCAATCCTAACTCTGAATTTATAAATGTATATATAAGTGGAGAAGTTGTGCTACCAGGAATATATACAATTCAAAAAGATAAATTATTAATTGATTTAATTTATTTAGCAGGAGGATTAACAAAATATGCTAACAGTGAAGTTATTAATTTTGTAAGACCATTATATAATAATGAAATGATTATTATTCCAAAAGGAAATATTATTAATTTAATTAATATAAATAAAGCAACAAAACAAGAGTTCGATAGTGTACCCGGCATTAGTGCAACTGTTGCTGAGGCAATTATTAGTTATCGAAATGAAATTAAAGTTTTCTTATCTGTTGAAGATTTGAGAATCTTTTTAATAAAATATGATGTTGATTTTGAAGAAATTAAAGAATATTTTACTGTATGATATTATTAATAATGCATATAAGTTATTAATCATTTTAATTTCTTTTATTTTTGTTATTTATAATTTTAATTTTATAAGTCTTATTTTTATTCTATTTATAATATATTTATATTTTAAAAAAAATTTACGCTTATTAATTTATAGTATTATTATATTCTTATTAATCTTAATTCAAATTTTAATCTATCATATTAATTATAATTTAACTATTGATAGATATAAAAATAATAATCAAATTAATAATACCTATAAAGTAAATAATGTATCATTTAAAGAAAATTATCAATTAATATTACTAAAAGATCGTAATTTTTATTTAAATTTATATCTATATGATGATAAGATCAATTACAATATTATTCCAGGAAGTATAGTTTATATAAAAGGAATAATAGAAATACCTAGTAAAAATTATTTAGAGTATACATTTAGTTATTTTAATTATTTAAAAGAAAATAAGATAATAGGTATTATAAAACAAGAAAATATTAAAATAATTGAAAATACTTTTTCTATAAATATAATAGCTTATAATATTAAAAAATACTATGATAATAATTTTTCTATTTCATCAAGTTCATATTTAAAAGCCTTAATTATTGGTGATAAAACATCTTTAGATAGTTCATTAAAAGATAATATTAATAAAATTGGAATAAGTCATTTATTTGTTGTATCAGGGCTACATGTATCAATATTTGTTATTATAATATCTAAATTAACAAACTTAATGCATATTAAAGAAAAATATTCAGATATAATAACAATCATTATACTGTTTATATATTTATTTATAACAAACATTTTAATTTCTGTTTTTAGGGTCTTTTTAAGCCAAATATTAAAGTTTCTAAATAAAGATAAACAAATAAACACCTTTAATTTATTTTCAATTAATGTAATTATTTCAATGATTATTTTTCCTAATAAAATACTCTCTTATAGTTTTATTTTAACTTATTTAATTAGTGGAGTAATTATTCTATCTAAAAAAATCCTAGAAGAAAAATCAAAATTTATTCAATCATTACTTATTAGTATAATAAGTATTTTTATAACACTTCCAATTATAATTAACATTAATGGCGAAATAAACTTATTAAGTATAATTTATAATATCTTTTATATTCCCTTTGTATCATATCTTATAATTCCTTTATCTTTAATAGTTTCTATTCTTCCTTTTTTAAAAACAATATATGAAGTTATTATTAATTTATTTAATTCTTCAATTAATTATTTAGGTTCATTAAATAGTGGAATAATTATTTTTCCTATGTTTAGTTTTTTCTTTATCTTAATATATTATTTTATATTATATTTAGTATTATATTATTTTGAATTAAAAAATACTAAAAGAACAATGTATTGTATTTTAGTATTTATTATATTCCTTTTTATTTATCAAAATAAAATAATTTTTAATTTAGATAAAGAAATAAATTTTTTAAATCTAGAAATTGGTGATGCTACATTTATAAAGTATCCTGCAAATACTTGTAATATTATTATTGATACTGGTGAAAATGAAGAAATATTATTATATCTTAAAAAAAGAGGTATAAAAAGAATCGATTATTTAATTATATCTCATGGTGATAGTGATCATAACTATATGTTAAAAGATTTAATTAAAACATTTAATGTAAAAAATGTAATCATTTCTTCATATGATAATATATCTTTAAGATATTTAAATGAAACTAAAAAAAGAGTAAATTTAATTAAAATAAAAGGTTATAATGAAATAAAAACTAAATATTTTAATTTAACTTTATATAATCCTTTAGTAAATAATCAAGATATTAATGATAATAGTTTAGTATTTAAACTTGATTTAAATGATTTAAGCATCCTTTTTACAGGAGATGCATCAATTAATATCGAAAAAGATATTATTAAAAAATATAATAATATTAATGTGGATATTTTAAAAGTTGCTCATCATGGATCTAATACATCATCATCAGTTGAATTTTTAAATAGTATTAAATTTAAACTTGCTGTTGCTATGAATGGTTATAATAATACATATGGATTTCCTCATAAAAATGTTATAAATCGATTTAGTAATAAAATATTACTTAATACAATAGATGAAGGAACAATCAAATTTAAAAAGAAAATATATCAAAAACATTATATATTTAAATCTTATAAAATATAAATTAGTTATTTTTTTAAAATAAAATATTATAAAATTAAAAAAATATAATCATACCACTGGAAATTTTTAAAAAAATATGATATAATACTTAATGATGTAAATTCGTATTAATAATTTATGGAGGAAATTTATAAATGGCTAATATTAAACAACAAAAGAAAAGAGATCTTACTAATAACAAAAGAAGATTATTAAATGCTTCATTTAATTCATCATTAAAAACAGCATTAAAAGCTTTCGATAAAAAAGTTGCTGAAAAAGATTTAGCTGGTGCTCAAGAAGCTTATAACTTCGCTTGTAAAAAATTAGACAAAGCTGTAGTTAAAGGTATTCATCATAAAAACTACGCTAGCCGTCAAAAATCTCGTTTATCAAATGCATTAAATACTTTAAAATAAGAAGTCATTATTAAATGACTTTTTTATTTTACCTAAAATTATATTTATGATATAATAAGGTAGATATATTTATAAAAAAGGTAGTATAATATGAAAACATGGACAGACTTTTTTAATATTGAAAAAGAAAAACCCTATTTTAAAGAATTAATGAATTTTGTTGATAGCGAATATAAGAATAAAAAAATAAATCCTAAAAAAGAAGATATTTTTAAAGCATTTAGTTATACAAAATTAGAAGATGTTAAAGTAGTAATTTTAGGACAAGATCCATATCCAACAAACGATTATGCGTGTGGACTGGCGTTTTCTGTTAAAGAAGATTCTAAATTACCTAAAAGTTTAGTTAATATTTTCAAAGAACTTACAAGTGATACAGGAATTATTAAAGAAAATGGAGATTTATCCAGTTGGGCTAAAAATGGTGTTTTACTACTTAATACTATTTTAACTTGTGAAGAAAATTCTCCTTTAAGTCATAAAAATAAAGGATGGGAAATATT
This sequence comes from Bacilli bacterium, assembly GCA_045119035.1. Lineage (GTDB taxonomy): Bacteria > Bacillota_I > Bacilli_A > ML615J-28 > CAG-313 > CAYVQA01. Next base: position 96,167 of record JBGVCU010000039.1, read on the forward strand.
AACTGATAATATTATTAAACACCTTAATACAATTAACAGAAAAATTGTTTTTATATTATGGGGAAGTCCAGCAATTAAAAAAGCTGAATTATTAAATAATTCAAATCATTTAATAATAAAAACACCACATCCTTCACCACTTTCTGCTTATAGAGGTTTTTTTGGCTCAAAAGTATTTTCAAGAACTTGTAGTTATTTAGGAATAGATTATAATATATGGAAATAAGAGGAATCCAAATGGATTCCTCTTATAATTTTAATAATAATAATTCTAAACCAATATTTTTTGAAATTTGTCCTGTTTTAATTTTATAATCTAAATCAGCTAAATTTTCAATATAACGATTTAATTCTTCAATTTTAAATGCTTTAGCGTCCTTTACTAAATAATAAGCTCTACCTTTACTAATATTACAAATTGTTGCTATATCTTGATTATTATATCCAGCAAGAAGTAATTTAGATGTAATAAGAAGTTCGATAAAGGCTTTTGAAATCATTCCAAGTAGACCTAGAGTATCGTTAGTATTTAGTGCTAATTCATTATAAATTTTTAAAATAGTAGTTCTATTTTTAGTAACAATAGCTTTTGCTAAATTAAAGATATCATCTTCTAAATCTTTATTAACAAGTAATTCTACATCACTACTTGTAATAACTCCACCAAGACCTGCATATAAACTTAGTTTTTCAATTTCATTATCAGCTCTTATTAAATCATGATTTAAATAACTTAATAATAATTTTAATGCATCATCTCTAATAGTAACACCATTTAAAGAAAGTTTTCTTACAATCATTCCTCCAAATTCAATATCTTCAAGACGTTTAATATCAATAATAGATGCTTTTTTAATTAATGTTTTATAAACAAGAGATTCAGGATTAATATTAATATTTGTAGCGTCAATAATGATAATAGTTGTTGGATTAGGGTGATTTAGGTAATTATTAAATTCTTTTAAATCGTTTGTTATATTAACTGTTTGTAGAAATTTAGGATTTCTTAAAATTAGTATTTTTTGTTCTTGTAAAAAAGGAATAGTAACTGCTTCACTAATTACTTTTTTAAAAGAAGTAAGATCCATATCATATCTAATTACATCACTAGGTGTTTTAGATAGTTCATCAATTAATCTGTTTATTCTTGTTCTAATTACAGGTTCTTCGCTACCTGTGAACAAATATAAAGTATCTTGTTCCACATTAATCACTTCCTTTTAATTATTGTTATTATAACATATTTTAAATAAAAATAAATAAAATATGTTTAAAATATTAATCTTTAGTTAAAACTATAAATAATAAAATAATTTTGAGGTATGTATGAAAAAAGATTTATTATTTAGAACAGATTTAGCCTACGATGAAGTAGGTCAAGAAGAGTTTATTGAAACAACAACTAAAAATAACTTAGTTATTCATAAATTAGTTGTGGATAAGATTAAAAAAGAATTTCTACATAAAAAAGAGGGAGTATATTATACAATTGAATTAAACAAGTTAAATTATCATGATGTAACAACATCTGAGGTAATTGAAAACGAACTTTCTATTATTCTTAAAAATATTCTTCTTGAAGAAGATTTAGTCGATAAAAAATGTTTAGTAGTAGGACTGGGAAATTTAAACGTAACTCCTGATGCATTAGGACCATATGTATTAGATAATGTTGTTGTAACACGTCATTTATTTAAAGAAGATTTAGTAAGTTCAAGTTATTCTGAGGTTAGTGGTATTGCTCCTGGAGTAATGGGAACAACAGGAATTGAAACCTTTGATATAATTCAAAGTATAGTTAAAAAAATTGACATTGACTTTGTAATAGTAGTAGATGCATTATGTTCATCATCAATTGAGCGTATTAATAATACAATTCAAATAACAAACACAGGTATTAAACCAGGTAGTGGTATTGGTAATAAAAGAAAAGAAATTTCCAAAGAATCCCTTGGAATTCCTGTAATTGCTATTGGGATTCCAACTGTTGTTGATTTTGTTACTATAACAAGTGAGGTTATGGATTTAGTTGTAAAACATTTAGATTATTTTTATCAAAAGAAAAAACCTAATTTTTTAGATCCTACAAATTTAGAACTTGAAAAACATCAAGTTTCAAATCAACAAAAAGAACATTTTTTAGGTAAAGTAGGATTATTAAGTATTGATGAGAAAAAAGCATTAATTAAGGATGTTATTTCAAATGGAGGATACAATATGATTGTTACCCCTAAAGAAATAGATTTAGATGTTGAGGATTTATCAAAGATTGTAGCTATGGCTATTAATAAAACATTACATCATTATTAATATAATTTAATCATATATATTAATATGAATAAAAAATTATTTATTATTTTTACTTTAGCATTTGTATCTTTTATAAACAATCTAATATGCAACTTTGATTATTTAATTGATTTAATGATGAGTTTTCCTGTTGAGTTTTATTTATTTAAAACATCAAATAATTTAACTATTAAAGAATATTTAATAGTTCTGTATTCTTTAATTTGTTATTTTACATTTTTTATTAACAAAAATCCATTGAGTGTGTTGAGAGTATGAAAAAATTATTATTAATTATTTTGATCTTAGTAGGTTTTTTCCTAGGACTAAGTTTAGGTGAAGCCTCTTTTACAAAAAGTAAATTATTAGAAGAAGAGATAGAATATTTTGAAGAAGAAATTGTTAAACCAAATAATTATGAAAATTTAGAATTTAAACCTAAAAAGAATCTTTTTAATAAAATAGCAAGTACTATAGAAAAGACTTTAAATGCGGTTTTTGAAAAAATCAGTGAAAAGTTGTAAATTAAACAAATTTGATTGACTTAACATAAAATAATTGTTATAATTTGGGTATAGTTTTAATAGTATATTCTATTAAAATTATACCCTTAATTTTATATTTAACTTGTTTTTATAAAGAAAAAAATAACATCTTTAATAATTATTTTAGTTAAATTTTGTAAGGTAGAAAGGGGGGAATCATAATTACTTATACTTGCCAAAAATAAGAAAATATGGTATAATATTTATGAATTTATATATCAATATTTAGATATAGGAGAAATTAGAATTATGAATTTACCTAATAAAATTACACTATTTAGAATGCTATTAATACCAATTATTGTTATTGTTGATTTAATACCATTTTTAAAAGATATTGAATTTTTTGGATATTTAACTTTAGCTAATGTTATTATGGCAAGCATCTTTATTGTAGGTGCTTTAAGTGATTTCTTTGATGGATACTTAGCTAGAAAACATGATTTAGTAACAAGCTTTGGTAAATTTATGGATCCACTTGCTGATAAATTATTAGTTTTCACTGTTTTAATTTTACTTTTAAGACAAAATAATGTTCTTGCTCCATGGGTTGTTATAGTAATGCTTGCTAGAGAATTTGTTGTAAGTGGTTTAAGAATGCTTGCTGCAGAAAAAGGTGAGGTTATTGCTGCAGGACTTTTAGGGAAGATTAAAACAAATATTCAATTTTTATTAATTATCTTACTTTTATTATTTGGTGAAACAAATATTCATCTTGTATGGATTGTTAATTATATTGTAATGTTCGCCGCTGTTATTTCAACTTTATGGAGTGGTGTTGATTATGTTATTAAGGGGAAAGACATTATTTTTGAAACAAAATAAAGAAGGAGATTTTTAATGGGAGAATTAAGAGAAACTAAGGTTGATCAATCATTTAAAGAGAAAGCTTTACAAGATGCAATCAAAACTATTGAAAAAACGTATGGTAAAGGTTCTGTAATGAAATTAAGTGATTCTGCGCTTGAAGAAATTGAAGTTATTCCAACTGGTTCTATTTCACTTGATGTTGCTTTAGGTGTTGGGGGATATCCAAAAGGAAGAATTATTGAAATTTTCGGACCAGAATCAAGTGGAAAAACGACTTTTGCTCTTCATGCAATTGCAGAGGCACAAAAAAAGGGTGGCTATGCAGCTTTTATCGATGCAGAACATGCGCTTGATCCTACCTATGCTAAAGCACTTGGTGTTGATATCGATAATTTAATTTTATCACAACCGGATGATGGTGAGCAAGCTTTAGAAATTGTTGATGCACTTGTTAAAAGTAATGCAATTGATATTATTGTAATTGATAGTGTTGCAGCTTTAGTGCCTAAAGCTGAAATTGAAGGAGATATGGGAAGTCAACATGTAGGCCTTCAAGCCAGACTTATGAGCCAAGCAATGCGAAAACTTGCTGGAAGTATTAATAAAACAAAAACTGTTGCGATTTTTATTAATCAAATAAGAGAAAAAGTTGGTGTTTTATTTGGAAACCCTGAAACTACATCTGGTGGACGTGCACTTAAATTCTATGCAACAATTAGAATGGATATTAGACGTGTTGACCAAATTAAACAAGGTATGGATGCAACAGGTAATGTTACTAGAATTAAAGTTGTTAAAAATAAAGTATCACCTCCATTTAAAACAGCAGAAGTTGATTTAATTTATGGAAAAGGAATTTCACATGAGGGTGAAGTTTTAGATATGGGTGTTGAACTTGGGATTATAGAAAAATCTGGAGCATGGTTTTCTTACGGAAATGATAGACTTGGTCAAGGTAGAGAAAACGTAAAAGAATACTTTAGACAAAATAAAGTTTTAACAGAAGAAATTGAAAGAAAAATTAGAGAACAAATAGAAAGAAAATAATATGAAATATCCAAAATTTATTAATAGTAAATCAAAGATTAGTTTTATAGCACCATCACTTGGTGCATCAATTGAACCATATCATACAAGAGTAAAAGAAGCTAAAAGAGTGTTAGAAAATTTAGGACATTGTGTTGAATTTGGCCCTAATACATTTGGTTCTTTAAAAGCACTTTCTAATACAAAAGAAGAATGCGGAAAAGAAATAAATCATTATTTTTCAGATTCAAAAACTGATGCGATAATTTCAGTTGGTGGTGGAGAATTAATGTATGAAGTAATGGATTATGTAGATTTCGAAAATATTAAAAAGAATCCTAAATGGTTTATGGGATTTAGTGATAATACAAATCTTACATTCTTAATTACAACATTATGCGATATAGCTTCTATATATGGACCTAATGCTGCACAATTTGGTGTAGAACCTTGGGAAAACTCTACTATAGATGCATATAATTTATTAACTAATAAAACTCTTACTATTAATAGTTATGATTATTATGAAAAAGAATCATTAAGAAGCGAAGAAAATATGTTTGCTAGATATAATTTAACAGAACCTAGCAACAAAATAAAAAAACCTGATACTGATTTTTCTTTTTCAGGTCGCTTACTTGGTGGATGTTTGGATATTTTAACTTTATTTCCTGGTACTAAATTTGATAAAGTAAATGATTTTATTGATAAATATCAAGATGATGGGATTATTTGGTATTTAGAAGCTTGTGATTTAAATGTTATGAGTATTAGACGTGCTTTTCGTTTCTTAGACAATGCTGGATGGTTTAGAAATGTAAAAGGATTTATTATAGGTAGACCACTTAACGGAAAAGATGAAATCTTCGGAATTGATAGAATTGAAGCAGTAGAAGAAGTTATTCGAAAATATAATGTTCCTGTAATTTACGATATGGATTTAGGTCATATAGCTGAATCTGTTCCATTAATTAATGGAGCGTTTGCTAAAGTTTCTACAAATGGAAATAAAATAACAATTAATATGGAATTAAAATAGAGGCTCTGTAAAATCTTTTGAGGTTTTAAGATAAAATTAGTATTTGTATCTTAAAAGATTTTATGAGTTATCTTAAAAGAATTTGAAAAGGAACTAATCTCGATTAGTTCCTTTTTGACGTATTAATTTAAATAATATTGAA
>JBGVCU010000040.1:0-10886 GCA_045119035.1 Bacilli bacterium
AATCATCAGAATAAATAACCATTTCACGATTATTTACTGGCAGGCGTCCTGCTTTTAACATATCAGCAGTTAATGAAGAAGCTGAACGCATAAATTTATCTTGCTTAATCGCAACATAACTAGAATTATCTACTAAATCAGTACCACCAGTTGCTGGATTATCTACTAAACCTCCAGCATACTTATATTTATAATCTCCTGGTCGATAATAGTTAATATCAGTAATATAATCAAATTTATCCACACTTGCAATATATTCATGATTAAGACTATTTAACATTTGATCAGTTATATTAGAACCATCACTTCTTTTAATTAATAATCTTTTATCATCCAAATTATTAAAGAACTTATATGATAAATTTTGTGTTTTCTTATCATCAATATTTGTTTTAAAATTTAAAACACAGACAAATGTTGCAATTATACTAAATGTTATTAGAAGCAATAATAAAATACTTTTTTTAGGTTGAGATTTTAAATTTAAAAATAAAAAATTAAAATTCTTATTTTTATTAACAATTTCATTATTTTTTGTTTCAATAATTTCTTCTTTTGCTGCTTCAGTAATTATTTCATCACTTACTACTTCACCATCTCGTAATCTAATTTTTCTTGTCATAAACGGATCTACAATATTTTGATTATGAGATACTAGTATAACTAATTTATCTTTTGATACTTTTTTTAATAATTCTAAAATCATTAAACTATTTTCAGTATCTAAGTTTCCAGTAGGTTCATCAGCAATAATAATATTTGTTTCTTTTGCAAGAGCTCTGGCAATTGCTACTTTTTGTTTTTGTCCACCAGAAAGTTGTGTACCTTTTTGATGCATATGACTTTCTAAACCAACAAGTTTAATTACATTAGTAGCTTTTTCTTTCGCTTCATTTAATGAATATCCAGCTATTGTATATGTAACCATTACATTTTCTAAAACTGTATAAGAGTCTATTAAATTATAGTTTTGAAAAATAAAGGCAATTTCATTACGGCGATAGTTTTCCCAGTCTGTTTCATCAAAATATGAAGTTTCTTGATTATTGAAAAACATTTCTCCATCTTCATATGAATCAAGACCAGATAAAATATTTAATAATGTCGTTTTTCCACTTCCAGATTCACCTGTAATTACAACAAATTCACCTTTTTTAAACTCAAGGTTAATTTTTCGTAAGGCACAAGTTACATTAGAACTACTATGATAATATTTAGTAACATTTTCTAATTTTAACATATTCCCTCCTATATAGACATTAATTAATATATATTATACATTATTTATATATAATTTACAAATAAAACTTATTAAAAAAGAAAAACTCCATCATTTGATGGAGTTTAAATTCAAATTAGTTATTAATTAATTCACCACGAGCATTTTCTTCGTGTTCTTCAACAATATCTCCAGCTTTAGTTAAAGCAACTTTAGTTAAGAATGGTCCTACAATTTCATAAACTAACACTGCAAATAATGTAATATTTCTTACAATATATCCTTCAGGTCCAAGTTCTGCTGCTTTTAAAGCCATACCTAAAGCAACACCAGCTTGAGGTAATAATGTAATTCCTAAGTATTTAACAATATTGCTGTCACATTTTGTTGCTCTTGCAGATACACCAGCTCCAAGTAATTTACCAGCAGATCTAGCAATAATGTAAATTAAACCAACGATAATAATTGCTGCAGATTTAAATACTGTTAAATCTAATTCAGCACCACTGATTACGAAGAATAAAATTAATACAGGTCCGCTCCATCTATCAGCTCTTCTCATTAACTCATCAGATACATCACATTTATTACAGAATACTGTACCTAACATCATACAAGCTAATAAAGATGAGAAACCAACATGAATTGTTCCGATATTAAATTTTAATGCAGATAATCCAACTGTTAGCATAACAAATGAAACTACAACAGCCATACGTTTAGATCTTGATGCGAAATGTTTTTCAACTTCATTAAAGATTAATCCAACGATAAATCCTAGTGCTAAAGATAATACTACTTCTAAAAGTGGTTCTAAAATAATATTTAATATTTCAACGTTACCAGCACCAAGTGATTTTGCAATTCCAAAAGAAATAGCGAATACCACTAATCCAACAGCATCATCTAATGCAACAACAGGTAATAATAATGATGTTAATTTACCTTTTGCTTTATATTGTTTAACAACCATTAATGTTGCAGCTGGTGCAGTTGCTGTTCCTATAGCACCTAAAACAATTGCAGCTGGTAATGATAAAATATCAGGTCTTAATAAGTGAACAATAATTAAAATAAAATCAACTAAAACAGCAGTAATTAAAGCTTGGAAAATACCAATAATTGTTGCTTGTTTACCAATTTTCTTTAAATGGCTAATTCTAAATTCACTTCCCATTGCAAACGCAATAAATCCTAATGCAATTTCAGAAATAATTTTAAGGAATTCAAGTTCTTCTCCTACAATTCCTAATCCTTTGATATCTAGTGCACCTAACATATAAGGACCAATTAATACCCCAGCAATTAAATATGCTGTAACAGCAGGAAGTTTTAATAACTTCGCAACTCTTGATAATAGTAATCCAGATAATAAGGCAACAGCTAGACTAATTAATATTAATCCGTTTTCCATATACTTATCCTCTTTTTTTAATTTTTTTCTAAAAATACCTTATTAATTATACTCCTTTTCACCTAAAAAAGCAAACAAAATACCATCTATAATAATATATTAAAATAAGAAAACGTATTCAAAAAACCAGCTAAAAATAGCTGGTTTTGTCTTTATTTTAGATTTTTTCTGCAAGTTTCTCTGCAGTAAATCCAATATATTCTAAAATTTCATTAAATTTACCACTATATCCAAATGTATTAATACCAAACGGATGAGCAGCATATTTATACCATAAGTCAGTTGTTCCAAGTTCATATGAATAAACATTATCTCTTGAAGTACCAATTATAGCATCTTGTTCTTCTTTAGATAATCTATCAAATAAATTTGTAGATGTCATAGATACAACACGAACATCAAGACCTTTTTGTTCTAAAATTTTCGCAATGTTAACTGCAAGATTTACTTCACTACCTGTGGCAATTAAAGTTTTATCAACATGATTTTTTTCTTTTTTAACAATATATGCACCTTTAATAAATTCTTCATAAGATACATTAGTTTCAGCAGTCATATTTTGTCTTGATAAAACAATATTAACAGGACCATTTTTATTTTCTAAAGCAAAGTGCCAAGCATGTGTTGCTTCTATTGCTCCAGCAGGTCTAAATGTTACTGTATTAGGAATTGATCTAAAACATGCAAATTGTTCAATTGGTTCATGAGTCGGACCATCTTCACCAACAGCTAAAGAATCATGCGTGAAAATATTAATTTGTGGTACATTCATTAAAGCAGCTGTTCTAACACTTGCTTTCAAATAATCAGCAAAAACAAAGAAAATACCAATATATGGTCTCATACCACCGTGAAGTACCATACCAGTTTGTGCACATGACATACCAAATTCTCTAATACCATAATTTACATTTCTACCAGAGTAATTATTAACATCAAATACAGTTTCTCCTTGGATTTTAGTATTTACACTTCCAGCAACATCGGCACTTCCACCAAATAATGTAGGAATATAACCTTGAATTGCATTAATTACTTTTCCACTTGAAACACGAGTAGCTTCCGTTGTACCAACAGCAAACTCAGGGTAAACTACATCACTATAATCACTATTAATTGCTTTATTAAATTCTTCCCAACATTTAGGATATTTTTCTTGATAAACTTTAGTAGTTTTAACCCATTTGCTATATGCTTTATTTCCACGCTTAGCAAATGTATCTTTAAAATGATCATATACTTCTGTAGGAACAGTGAATTTTTCGTAATGCCATCCTAATTTTTCTTTTAATTGATTTGCATCATCTTCACCAATTGGAGCACCATGAACTTTAGAAGTATTTTCGTTAATACTTCCTGCACCAATAATTGTTTTTGCAATAATTAATGTTGGTTTAGATGCTTTTTTGGCTTTATTAATAGCTTTTTTAATTTCATCTACACTACTTCCATCAATCTTTAAAACATTCCATCCACATGCTTCAAAACGTTTTTTTGTATCATCGTTAAATGACATAGAAAGTGGACCATCAAGTGTAATGTCATTATTATCATAAATTACAATTAATTTCTTTAAATTTAATCTACCTGCAAGCGAGATAGCTTCTTGAGTTACACCTTCTTGCATATCACCATCACCACATAATACATAAGTATAGTGATTAATAAGTTCTGCATCATCTTTATTATATTTACTAGAAAGGAAAGCTTCAGCCATTGCCATTCCTACACCATGAGCAATACCTTGACCTAATGGTCCACTACTGCAATCTACACCATCAGTGTGATTTACTTCTGGATGTCCTGGTGTTAAAGAATTTACTTGTCTAAATTGTTTAATATCTTCCATTGATAAGTTATATCCAGCTAAATGTAATGTAGAATAAAGTAACATTGAAGCATGACCACTAGCTAAAATAAATCTATCACGATTAATCCAATTTTTATTTTTTAAAGATGCGTTCATTATTTGTGTATATAATGTATACGCAATTGGAGCAGAACCTAGCACCATTCCAGGATGACCAGATTTTGCTTTGTTTATTGCATCAATTCCAATAACTTTAATTGCATTTATGCTTAATTCTTGAATAGTCATAATCGTTTCCTCGTTTTTTATAAATTATCTTTTTTCCATACAAACAATTGATTCAACATTTGATGTTTGTGGGAACATATCTAAACATTGTACTTGTAAAATATGATATTGTTTTTGTAAATGATCGCAATTTTTAGCAAGTGTTGCTGGATTACAAGATACATAAATTATTTTCTTTACAGGATTTTTTTGTAAATAATTTAGTAATCTAATATCCATTCCCATTCTTGGAGGATCTACTACTAAAACATCTGGATACCATCCTTTTTGTTTTAACTCTTCAAGTCTACGTAATACATCTCCACAATAATATTCGGCATTTTTAATATTATTTAATTTAACATTTGCATTTGCATTAATAATAGCTTCTTTATTATTATCAATACCTTTTACTTCTTTTACATATTTAGAAATCCATGTACCAATAGTACCAACACCACAATAAGCATCTAGTACTTTTTCATCTCCACGGAATTTTCCATATTTAACTACATTATCATATAAAACTTCTGTCTGTTTTAAATTTAATTGGAAAAATGAAGTTGGAAGTAAATTAAATTGTAAATCACCTAATTTTTCAACAATTGTTTCTTTTCCAGCAATTAAGAAAATTTCTTTCCCAAATGATTCAATGGCTTCAGGATCATTATTAATACTAATATATACAGAAACAATATTTTCAATACCAATTAAATTTTTAGCAATTTCAATTGTTCTTTTATCATTTTTAAATAAGATAAGTGTAACTTGAATTTCTTTTGTAAAACTAGAACTTCTAACAACAATGTGTCTTAAAACACCTTCTTTACTTTTTGGATGATAAGCAATTACTTGATTTTTAGTAAGAACTTTTGTAATTTTATCTACAGCACTTCTAATATCTTCTTTTTCAATATCACAATTATCAATATATACTAACATATTAGAATCACTTTGGTAAAGTCCAGTTACTAATTTTTCACCATCATATCTAACAGGTAGTTTTGCTTTGTTACGATAATGCCAAGGCATATCCATTCCAATTGTATCTTTGAAAATAACAGGATTAAGTTCTTTATTATAATATCTTTTAAAAGATTCCATAACTAAATCTTTTTTAATTTTTAATTGATATTTATAATCTAAATGTTGTAAATCACATCCACCACATTTTTCATAATATGGACAAAGAGGCTTACAACGATGAGGAGATGCTTCACCTTTAATTCTAACTAAATCAGCCTCAGAATATTTATCATAAACATTTGTAATTCTTACTACACATTCTTCACCAGGAAGTGCACCTTTTACAAAGATAGCTAGTCTTTTGTAATATCCGATACCTTCACCATTTATACCTATACGTTTAATTGTTATTAATATTTCTTGATTTTTTTGTAAAACGTTCATAATGTAATTTCTCTTTTCTTAATATATTACTTTATAATTATATCATATAACAATAATTTTATCAACCTATAAGTAAGATAATATATTAAAAAATCTCAACTAAATTAATAGTTGAGATTTAATATTTTGAGAATTTTATAAAAAAGAAAGGCGAACCTACTATATCAAGCAGATTCGCCAAATTATAAAATAAATAAGTTTTATCAAAAGTCCATTTACAATATATATATTTTATATAAAAATCTCTTACTCAAACTAAAAATTACTTTTTATTTTTTCACTAATATCCATCAATATTGTTCGATAATCATTTTTGTTATCTTTAATTATTTCCTTATAATTATTAATCTTTATAATTATAGTTTTAGGTTTTATGATAACGGACAAATGAATATTCTTAAAAGAACAATCCATGCGCTACCTAAAAGACGTATTATCGATATTTATTCTTTTTTTATTATAATCTTTAAAAATCTTAAGAAATATATTATGCTAATCATCCATCATATATGATTCATAAATCATTCTCTTATTAATGTTTTGACTTCTCGAATATCTAAATAATCTAATTATTTTAAGAATTCTATAATCAAAATTAAAAATAAGAGAAATTGGATAATTATATCATGACATCAACTCCTTATTTCTAACTTTTCACATATGAAATACTTGTGGATGAAAAATATCCCCACACTATATATGGAAAGTTAGGAGTAAAAAGTTAAACATTTTTTTGAAATTGTCGAATGAAAATCAAAATATTACAAAAAAAGATATGCCACCTTACATGACATATCTATTGTTTATTTATTATTTAATTGTTGTATCCTGCCTTAATATTAAAGCATGATAAAAAAATACAACATTAGTTTGCATTTTTGAAATACTTGCTCAACTGGGATACCCAGCTTTTTCTTCTTGATAAAAAGAAAAAGCAGATATACCGATTAAAGTATACCTGCTCTTAGTGCTAGATAAAGTTTTAGTCAATTATTTTCTAAAATAATTTTGATACTTAAAATCATTAAATTCTTTAATTATTTCATTGATTTTATTTTCAAATGAAATTATAGTAATTTCATTTCTACATTTATACAACGAATTATATGGAATTTTTATGCTTTGACCATTCTTTTTAATAATTTCAATAAAATATTTTTTTCCATTATTATAGACATATGATGGTTCAAAATTGTATAGTAATCTACCCTCATGAAATATTATATTTCTTTTTTGTTCAGCATTTACATCATAAAATTTAATTATTTTTATATCATTCATTTGAATCTTTAATGAACGAAAATGGCCTGGTTCTAATACTTTAATAATTTCATCATTAAAATTAAATACTATATTATAATTATAAAATATTATAGATAAAACTATAAAACATAATATAAATATTAATAATATTGGAATTAGAGCATATAATTCTTTTTTTACAGTAACAAATAATATTGCCATAAAAAACAATATGTAAAAAACATTTAATACTATACAATAATATTTTTCTGTATATTTTATAATTCTATTTTTCATCTTTATCTCCCTAAAAGAATTCCTCTACCAAATAATAGTCCTCTAATTTTATCATCATATTGACTAATCCATGATTTTATATCATCAATCACCCCAGTTTCTTCAACTATATAGTCTAACAATAAGTTAATCCCAATGCCAACTAACCATCCAACTCCAGGTATTAAACAAGTACATGCTGCAGCAATACCTGTTTGAATTAAAGTATATCCAACATCAACAACTGATTCACTAACCCAAGTATCACTTCCAGATTTATAATTGCCGTAAATAGTAGACCCAATATCTATAACAACTAATGTTGTTCCAAGTACTTTACCAAATTTAGCCATTCCGTTACCAAATTTAAACGAATTCAAAGCATCATCTGAATAATCTCTCAATAAAGCTCTAGCTGATTTATTTAAACCTCTTTTTCTAATTATTTTTTGAGCTTGTTTGATTGTCATCGGGTTTTTTAAATATTTATCTGCATGCTTCCATATTACATTTCCAAGTGATTCTGAAAAACCACCTATGATATCACCAACTAAACCTATTGGTTCTGGATAATAGCCGCTATTATCTTTGTACATAATCGGATTATTATAGCAGTAGCAATATAAGTTTAATCCATTAATACTTTCAGGGTCTAAATACTCAACACTATCTGGCGAAATCCAACGACAAAGTTCAGGTGAATAATATCTAGAGTTGCAATAGAATAACTGAGTTTCGACAGGGCTATTACGAGTATCCCCATAAAAGATTAACCTATAAACTTATAGATAATCTTAATTTCTCTAAATTTTGTACCATTAATAACTTTCACATGACTTACTGTTATATGTGATATTAAATTATTAATGATTTCAGGAGTCAACTCATCAAAGTCAATATACTTTCTAGCTATTTGTTTGAATGTTTCAACATTAGCTTCCGTCTTATTCTCCTGAGTAAGTTTACTTTCAATTTCTATTAGTTGTGAGTTTAACTTCTTTTGTTCATCTTGATACTTATCTAGCATCTTTTGATAGTTACTTCCACTTAGTTTTTCTTCTACTAAATCTTCATATAATCTAATAATGATTGAGTCGATTGTATTAAGTCTAGTAACTATTTTATTTTTCTCACTAACTAATACTTTAATGTGTTCATCAGTATCAACTTTATTAACAATGTTATTTATAAATTCATCACTATTTAATTTTAGTGACTTCATTAGTTCTTTAAGTTTAGATTTAACTATATCATAGATTTCAAGATAACCTATTGTATTAGGCTCATCATCTAATCCATACTTTACAAAATTACCAACACATCTATATCTCCATACCATCTTACCACTTCTTCTTTTATTGTAATATAAATTTAAAGGTCTTCCACAATTCTTACATCTAAGAATTCCTTTAAATAAATTTGGATGGTTATGTCTAGATGGACGTTGTCTATGTCTAATTAATTCTTGAACATGTTCAAAGTCACTTCTGGATATAATTGGTTCGTGTGTATTTCTTACTATGATATGTTCTTCTTTAGGAACTTTTGTGCATTTCTTGGTTTTATAGTTTTTCACTTCATATTTATGATTTTCCATATCACCAACATAGACCATATCTCTTATGATTGCTCCTACAGTTACAGTGTTCCAAGATTCAATGTCATAGTTTTTAAACATTTGTCTTCTTGTTTCAGTTAACTTAGTAAATCTTAAATCACCTTTACTAGCTTTATATATACTTGGAGGCATAATACCTCTTTTATTTAATTCTCTAGTAATCTTAACTACACCGATATTGCTTAATGCTAAATCGAATATTAGTCTAACTACTTCCGCAGCCTCTTCATCTATTACTAAATGATTTTTATCATTTGGATCTTTTTTATATCCATATGGAGGTTGAGCAGCCATAAACATACCTTTTTGCATTAATAATCTTTTAGCAGTTTTTACTTTTCTTGATGTGTCTTTAGCATACATATCATTCAAGATATTTTTAAATGGTGCGATATCATTATTATCATAAAGTGTATCAACATTATCATTAACTGCAATATATCTAATATCGTTATCTGGAAAGAATATTTCAATAAAGTAACTTGTTTGAATATGATTTCTTCCTAGTCTTGATAAATCCTTAGTTAATACTAAATTGATTTTACCTTCACTAATATCTTGCATTAATCTTTTAAATGCTGGGCGTTCAAAGTTAAGACCACTATAACCATCATCGATATAATAATCATAAATAGTAAATCCATGCTCTAATGCATATTTTTCTAACATCATTTTTTGAATTTTAATACTTGATGAATCACCCTCATTTCCATCGTCTAATGATAGACGACAATAAATTGCTGTGTTGTAAAGTTTATTTTGCTTCATATTTGGATACTCCTTTTTATTAAAGCAAATAAGCTTTCACAAGCATCTATATTATACCATACAATAGATTTAATTACCATCATAATGGTTAACCTCTTCTTTACTAGTTAAGTTATTTTTAATATCTTTTAAAATTAGTTTTTCAATGATGTTAGAAACTTTATTTTCTCCTCCAACAGATTCTTTAATTACATAAATTGTTTTGTTTTTATCATCAATAATTGATGACATTTTAACTCTTTGAATATTTAATTTGTTTTTCTTCTCTATAAATTTGTCCTCCTGATTTTCTTAATATTTTTAATAAATGTAAGCTGGGTTTCCCAGTTACTAAACCTAGGCGAAAATCACTTTGTGATGCAGAGTGAAGCACGCCTTATCCTGTTCACGAAAATGGTATATTTTTACCTATTTTGGTTAAAATTAGTTACTCTTTAAACTTCATAAATTTCTTATAAATTCTTATACAAAACATTCTCCTTTCTTTATTACAGACACACTTAAACTAATATGTGCTTTCACTAGTTATTACTAAATTTCACCCATAGGTGAAGGGGTACAACTTTAACCTTTTTTAAAATATTTTATAAATGTGTCTGTTGAAGACATAGATTTGCCTTCAAAGAAATATACTAATTTTCACCCTTCAATGACCACCCATTAATTAAAATTTTTTTATTTTTTTCAAAAGAAAAAGACTTGCTTCAATTACGAAACAAGCCATACAAACATCTTATTTTACAATATATAAAAGTAATGATATAATATTATTAACAAAATCATTTAAATTATATTTAAATGAAGTAAGGTGTAAATATGATAAATAAAAGAAAATACGAACAATTATTAAATAATACTATAA
>JBGVCU010000041.1:0-9307 GCA_045119035.1 Bacilli bacterium
TAATAGAATATATTGAATTTTATAATAACAAAAGATTTCAAGCCATATTAAAAAGCTTGACTCCGATTGAATATCGAAATCAAGCTTTATTGGCGTAAATTTTTATTTTTATTATCTGTCCACTTGACAGACATCAGTTCAAAATAACTCTTTTTTTATTTCTTCTATAAAAGTTTCAATTCTATCTAATGCAGTAATTAGTTTATTCATATCTGTAGAACAGCTAATTCTAAAGTTATTATCACATCCAAATGCAACGCCAGGTGTAACTGCTACATGTTTTTCATCAAGTAATCTTTTACAAAATGTATAAGAATCCATCTTTAAATTTTTAACAGATGGAAATAGATAAAACGCTCCATCAGGCTTTAAAACTTCTAAATTTAAATTAACTAATCTATTATAAACATAGTCAATATTTTCTTTATATTTAGTAATCTCTTTAATTGGTTTATATTCATAAGCAACAAGTGCAGCATATTGTACGAAAGATGTAACTGAAACATTTAGATATTGATGCAATTTTAATGCGTTATCAATAATTACTTCTGGCCCTAATAAATACCCTAATCTCCAACCTGTCATAGAATATGTTTTTGAAAAGCTTTGACATATTAATATATTATCTTTTATGTCATTGTATTTTGAAAAATTAGTTTTATTATTAAATATTAATTGTTCATAACAATTATCAAGTAATAGATAAATATTATATTTTTTTACTAATTTATAGGCAATATTTATTGAGCTTTCATTTAAAATTATACCTGTAGGATTATTGGGAGAGTTTAGTATTAGACACTTTGTATTTTCTGTTATTAGTTTTTCTAATGAATTATAATCAAACTGATAGTTAAATTCTTCATTATTATAAATGACTTCTTTTGCACAACATCTATTAATAACAGGAATATATTCTGGATAATATGGACAAGGAATTATTACTTCATCATTTTTATTTAAAATTGTACAAAGTGCTAAATAAATTGCTTCTGTAGCTCCATTAGTAATTATGATTTCTTTATTTGTATATGAATAATTATTATTAGTTAATTCATAGTTTAGTATTTTATTAATTAGTAAAGTATTTCCTCTTGCTTTTTCGTACTTTGTTATATTATTATTTATTCCTTCTATCGCTTTTTCTTTAATTATCTCTGGTGTAAAGAAATCTGGTTCTCCATAGGTTAGATTTATACAATCGGGTATATTTTTGGCATTTTCGGCAAATTCAGTAATTATACTGTTTTTTAAGTTTTTAATTTCTATGTTTAGTTTATTCTTTATAATATACACCTCTAGTATTATTATATTTTTTGTTGTTAAAATTGCTAATAAAACAAATTATTAATTCATAAAATTAACAAGGAGGCAATAAATGAAGAATTTCTTTTATAAATATAATTGTAGTGGAAATACCTTTGTGATAGTAAAATATGATTCGACAATTGATTATTTTTCTTTTAGCAAAAAAATATGCGACGAATATCAAGGTATTGGTTGTGATGGATTAATAGTTGTTAAAGATGATATTAATGAGATATTGTTTTTTAATAAAGATGGAAGTAAGGCAAAATTTTGTGGAAATGGATTAAGAGCTGTTACACATTACTTAAGAATTCAAAAAGGTTTAATAAAAAGAACAATACCAGTATTATTTAATAATGAATTATATTATGGAAAAGTAATTTCTTTAGATCCGTTTTGTTCTGAAGTAAAAATTAAAAAAGATAAAATTCAAATAAAGAAAGAAGATTTTAATACAATAATTAAATATAAAGATTATCATATTAAAACATTTCCAGTTAAAGTTGGAGTATTTCATGTTATTTTATTAAATGAAACAACGTTAAATAATGATGAGTTTCTAAATGAAGAAGATTTAATTGAAATTAAAAACCTTCTTTCTTTAAAATATGGTGTTGAACCAAATCTTGAAGTTGTTAAATTAGACTATAATGATAAAAAAATAGATGAAATTACATTCTACGAAAGAGGAGTAGGATATACAAAATGTTGTGGAAGTGGAAGTGTTGCTGTTGGAATGATATTAGAACTTATGAATTTTAATTTAGAGGAATATGTTAAAATTAAAGAAGATTTATATATTATTATAAAAGAAGACTATATTTCTTTAGTAGGAAAATCTAATTTAATTTGCTGGGGGAAATATTTATGATTGACTTCAGTGGTGTCTATACAGCTTTAATTACACCCTTTGATCAAAATAATAATGTTGATTTTCAAAAATTAGAAGAACTTATCGATTTTCAAGTTAATAAAGGTGTTACTGGTATTGTATTTGGTGGTACTACTGGTGAAGGAATGTTAATAAATGATTTATATTCTTTTTATAATAAAGTAATTGAACTTGTTAAAAAAAGAGTAAAAGTATTTTTAACAATATTTGATTTTAATAAAGAAACAGTAACTGATTTAATAAGTGAATTAAATAAATTGGATTTTGATGGATATTTAATCAATACACCATATTATTTAAATACTAATCAAGAAGGAATTAAAAATTATTATGAATATTTTGATTCGATTGTTAATAAATCTTTCATTATTTATTATAATCCGTTAAGAAGCAATCAATATATAACGCTTAATACATGGAAAAGTTTGCTAAATTTAAAATGGTTTATTGGTGTAAAAGATGCTAGTATGAATTTAACCTATAATAATAATCTTATGGATTTAATGAAAAATCATTTTTATTTTACAGGTAATGACTCTTTGTATTATTTACATTTAACTTATGGTTCAAGTGGTATTATTAGTTCATTAAGTAATGCATTACCTGATGTTTTTGTAAAAATGTATTTTTTGTATAAAAATAAAGAATATGATATAGTAGCAAAAATGTTTAGTAAATATACTAAATTAATTAATGTTATTAATTTAGAACCTAATCCGATAGGACTTAAGTTTTTTATGAATCATTTAGGCTTTAATGTCGGAAATCCTCTTTTTCCATTAGAGTTATTTAGTAAAAACGGTCAAATAAAATTGAAATCAGTATATAAGGAGTTACAAAATGAAAATATTAATTATTGGTAAAGGTAAAATGGGTTTATGTTTAAAAGAATATTTTGAAAAAGAATATGAAGTGTTAAATATTGAAAGTAGTAATTATCAATTAGTTAAGAAAACCTATGATTATATTATTGATTTTTCTCATCCTGATTCACTTAATTATTATAAATATTTATTAAACGATAAAACAAAAGTGATTATAGGAACCACTAATTTTACTCAAAATCAAAAAGATTATATTTTGTTTTTAAGTAAAATGAACCCAATAGTATTAGATGCAAATTTCTCAAACGGAATTGATTTTTTAAATAGACTACTTACAGTAATAAATGAAACAAAGTATGATGTTACAATTAATGAAACTCATAATATTACAAAATTAGATTCTCCAAGTGGAACTACGAAGCATTTTCTTGAAATTTTAAATAAAAAAACACCATTAGTTAATTCATTAAGAAAAGGTGATGTTTTTGGAATTCATGAAATTGTATTAGAAAGTGAAGGGGAAACATTAGTTTTTAAACATATTGTAGAAAATAGAAATCTATTTTGTACTGGCGTTAAAAGAAGTATGATGTTTTTAAAAGATAAAGAAAATGGATTATATACTTTTAAGGATGTAATTGATTGTGGAAATTGATTTAAATGATAATATAACTGTTGTTGAGTTAACAGGTTTAATTAATAATTATCCTATATATTATAAATGTGAATATCATGAAGCAATAGAATTAATTGATAAATATAATATTAAAGATGTAAAACTAAATTATTTAACAAAAAATAGTAAAGCAACATTATTGGACTATTATAACAAAAATGTAAGAATTGAACCAGGTGCAATTATTAGAAAAAATGTTATATTAGAGGATAATGTTATTGTGTTAATGGGAGCTGTTATAAATATCGGTTGTCATATTGGTGAAAATACAATGATTGATATGAATAGTGTAATTGGATCAAAAGCAATAATTGGGAAAAATTGTCATATTGGTGCAGGATGTGTTATTGCTGGAGTATTAGAACCTAGTTCATTAAAACCAGTTGTAATTGAAGATAATGTCTTTATAGGAGCAAATTCTGTAATACTTGAAGGACTAAGAGTAGGAAGTGGTTCAATAATTGGAGCAGGAAGCATTGTCACAAAAGATATACCAAGTGATTCATTGGTGTATGGAACTAGTGCTAAAATAATAAGAAAAATTGATAATGCAGTTTTAAGTAAAGTGAATATAAATTATGATTTAAGATAAAATTTTCTACTTGAATTAGATTTGATTTAGTGGTATAATACATGTATAGAGGTGTTTTATATGACTAAATATCCAATAATATTAGTACATGGAATTTTACTTAAAGATAAAAAATACTTTAAAGCTTTTGGAAAAATTGAAAAAGTTTTAAAAGATGCAGGTTATCATGTCTATACAAGTCAAACTGATGGGTTTGGTTCAATTGAAACAAATGCAGAACAACTTAAAAAACAAATAATTGAAATTTTAAAAAAAGAAAAAACAAATAAAATTAATATAATTGCACATTCTAAAGGTGGTTTAGATTCTAAATACATGTTAGAAAACCTAGATATGATTGACTATGTTAGTTCTTTAACTACACTTGCAACACCTCATAAAGGTTCGCCTATTGCGTCGATGTTATTAAAATTACCTAAATTTATTATTAGAATTACAGCTTGGAATATTAATTTAATATATAAAATGTTTGGGGATGAACATCCAAATTCATATAAAGTATGTTTGCAACTTAGAAAACAAGATGATGAAATATTGCAGTTTAATGAAGAAGTTTATGAAAAAGTTTATTGTCAAAGTTATTCAGCCACTATGAAAAATAGTAAAGATGACTTTTTAATGATGATACCACATAAAATATTTAATCATTATGAAAAAAATGATAATGATGGATTAGTTTCTAAAGAATCTTCAAAATTTGCTTTCTTTAAAGGTGATTGTATAGATGATTCTATCTCGCATGGTCAACTTGTTGATATTTCGTTAAATAGATCTAAAAAAGATTTAGTTTATAGTTTTTGGTTAGAACTATGTAATGATTTAAAAGAAAGAGGATATTAAAAAAGAGTCTAATTATTTAGACTCTTTTTCTATTATGTAGTTTTGATATTCTTTTGAAATTCTAATAAATTCTTTCATTAATTGAACATAATATTCTTCTAGTTCTTCATTGTTTAAAAGAAGTAGGTTCTTTTCTAATAGAGATTTTTCTCTTTCGATGTTTGCTATTTGTATATTATTTTCTTTTTTATATAGAGCAATCTCTTTTACAACGGCCATTCTTTTAATAAATAGATCGATTATTAATGAATCAATTTTTTCAATTTCTAATCTCTTTGTTTCTAAAGTGTTCATAATGTTTTACCTCTATCTATATTTTATCAATTTTTTGTTTGTTTGTAAATGAATTAGATAAAATTTAATGAATGTTAATTTATGTATAGGAAAAAATTGTTTAATAAAACTTGATTAAAAGTACTTATTTTTCTCTTTGTTTAATAATATTTTAATAAAGATTTAAATAAATTAATCTATTTGTTGAAAAAAATTTTTTATTGTGGTAAAATATGGTATTACAATATTAAGGAGTAGATTTATGAAAAATAATAGAATTGTAAAATCCTTATTTTTAATTGTTTGCTTATTAACAATCGTTTTAACTGGATGTGGTAGCAAACAAGTTATTACTGTTAATAAATTAGAAGTTGTTAAAGATACTATCCCTACTTCTGAAAAAGTAGATTTTTATAGCAATAACAATTTCTCAATGATTCAATTTACAGTAACTTATTCTGATAATACTAATAAAACAATTTCTTTAGATTCATCTATGTTATCTAATGAAGATGTTGAATTATTTAAAGTTCCTGGTGAGCATGTTATTGATGTAACATACGAAGGGGTTACTACTAGTTTTGTAGTTAATATTATTGCTAATGACGTAGAAACTTACAATGTTACTTTCCACTATTGGAATGGTGATGTAGAAACTGTTCTTATTGAAAGTGGAAAAAGAGCTCAAAAACCTTTTTATGCACAAGTAGAAAATGAACAACATTTTGGTTGGTATAAAGAAGGTACTTTTGAAAATCTTTATGATTTTAACTTACCAGTAGAAGCTAATATTGACTTATATGAAAAAATTGTAGCTAAATACAAATTATCATATGTTGTTGAAGGTAATGTTATTGAAGAAAGTCTTGTTTTAGAAGGCGAAACTGTTACTTTACATGAAGCTGTTGTTTTAGAACATGCTACATTTGTTGCTTGGACTAATAACGGAACTCAAGTTTCAGAACTTAAAATGCCTGCAAATGATGTTGTATTAGTAGCTAAATTTGATTATACAAAATATTCAGTAGAATTTGTTTTTGATAATGGTTCTGAAAATAACTTAAATTATTATATCGTTGGTGAAGAAATTGTTAAACCGGCTGATCCAATTCGTCCTGGTTATACTTTCTTAGGTTGGGATAAAGAAGTTCCTACAACAATGAATGGAGAAAGTTTAGTTATTACTGCATTATGGGAAAAACGCACTTATACAGTAAATTATATTATCGAATTCCGTCGTAATGATTTAGTAGTTTCTACTAATTTACATAGAACTCAAACAGTTGAATATAATGAATTAATTGCTTTACCTGAATATAAAACATTCATAGGATACTATTTTGATTCATATGAATTAAATGGTGAAGTTGTAAGTGAAGCATTTAATGCTCCACATGCAGATGCTATTAATTTAGTATCAGTATATCAAGCAACTGCTCATAAATTAACAATTGAATTAGATGGAAAACAATATGTTCATGAAGCTTTATATGGTGAATTAGTTAAAGATTATTTAGATCAAATTGATACATTTAAATATGGACATACATTTGGTGGTTGGTATAACGGATTATATCGTGTTCCAAGTGAATTCTTAATGCCTGCAACAGATGTTGCTATTAAAGGTACAAATAATCCTAATCCTCATAAATTAGTTTTAGTTGTAGATGATGTTGTAGTTTACAATGATATTGAATTCTTCGGTGTATCTTTAGAATCATATAATCCTACAAAAGAAGGTCATTCATTTGTTAAATGGGTTAATGTAAGAGGTGAAGAAGTTAAATCAATGATAGATGAAGATGTTACACTTTATGCTGTATGGGATAAATCTTCTTA
Source organism: Bacilli bacterium (assembly GCA_045119035.1). Lineage (GTDB taxonomy): Bacteria > Bacillota_I > Bacilli_A > ML615J-28 > CAG-313 > CAYVQA01. The sequence goes on from JBGVCU010000041.1 coordinate 7,245, forward strand.
TACTGTTACAATTAACAATAATGGTGTAATCACTTCTACAAATTATGTTTATAATACGCCTATAACATTCCCTACTCCAAATTATGTAGAAGGTTATACATTTGTTGGATGGCGTGTAAATGGACAAGTTATTGATCATAATAATTATTTAACTCCTGGATATAATGTTCATATTGAATCTCATTATGTCGTTAATTCTTATGAAGTTAATTATGTTATGAATGGTGTTAGTGCTACTTTAGAAAACAAAGTCGTTTATAATACACAATTCTATTCATACTTACCAACTCCAGTTCAAATCACTGGTTATACATTTAGTCATTGGGCTTATACAAATACTGGTGAAACAGTAAACTCAAGTGATTTAATGCCAGCAAGTTCAATTTCTGTTACTGCTGTTTATACATTAAATTATCATAATTTAACATATATAGTTGAAGGAGCGTCTACAACATATACTGTTCATTATGGTTATGATATTACTTCATATCAAGTATCTAAATTAGGATATGAATTTAAAGGTTGGTATGATGAAAATGGTAACCTATGTGAAGCAATGCCAGATTATGCATTAACTGTTTATGCTAGATTTGATATTGTAAGTTATAAATTAACAATCAATAATGCTGGATATATTTCTGAAGAATTAGTAGAATATAATTCAGTATTAAGTTTCCCTGAAGCAAAAGAAGTAGAAGGTTATACATTTATTGGTTGGGCGCTTGATGGTATTTTAGTTGATACAACAAATTATAGAATGCCTGCTCATGATTTATATTTCACAGCAAGATATTCAATAAATAATTATGTTGCTGTATTTGTTACAAATACAAATCAAGAACTTCCAGATCAATCTATTACTTTTGGTGGAAAAGTTGAAAGACCTGCAAGTTTAACTAAAGAAGGTTATACTTTTGTTAACTGGACATTAAATGGTGAAGTAGTTGACTTCGATACATTTGTGGTTCCTGCAACTGAAGTATTAGTGTTTGTTGCAAATTGGCAAATTAATCAATATGAAGTAAGATTTGTTTTAGGTAATGGAGAAGAAGATGTTGTTTATACTCAAGATTATGGAACAACTTTCGAAACTCCTGCTGATCCTGAATTATTTGGATATATGTTTGACGGATGGGATGTAGAAATTCCTGCAACAGTTCCTGCTCATGATGTTGTTATTACAGCTAAATATAATGCAATTCAATATGCTATTACAATTAGTGTATTAGCGCATGAAGGTGATGAAGCAATTCCAATGGATACAGTTTACTTTAAATATAATGAACCTGTATCAATTACAGCACCTGAATATGAAGGACATACATTTATCGCTTGGAGTAAAGATATTCCTACTGTAATGCCTGCTGAAAACTTTGATATTATTGCTATTTATTTAGTAAATACATACACTGTAAGATTTATTGATAACGGTGTTGAATTAACTGATTATACACAAGTATTAAAATATGATACAGCGATTACTAATATCCCTGCTGATCCTGAAAAAGATGGATTTACTTTTGAAAGTTGGCAATGTGCTGAATTAGAAAATACGTTTATTGATGTTGATTTTGCAGCTGGAAAAGTTAAAGTTCCTACATCTGATTTAGTATTTGTTTCTAACTATTATAGAAATATGTATAATTTATCATTTGAAGTTGAGTTAAAATATCAAAATCAAGATGAATATGTTAAAGCAGAAAATGGTACTTATCGTGTTTCATATGATGAAAATATTTCGCAATACATTAGTGATTATTCATACGCTGGATGGAATGATTTAAGATATTATGTAGATGGTGAATTAATTGATTTTGAAACATATAAAGTTCCTAGTCGTGACGTTCATATTACAATTAAGACTGAAGAACATGATTATTCATATTTACAATATGAAAAAATTAGTGGATATGTTGTAATTAAAGGTGTTAGTGATTCATATCAAGGATCTGAACTTTATATTCCTTCATATATTGATGGATTAGAAGTACAATATATTGACTCTAATGCATTCAGAGGAAATGAACATATTAAAAATGTTTATATTGGATATAATTTAATTC
>JBGVCU010000042.1:0-100039 GCA_045119035.1 Bacilli bacterium
CAATAGAATATTAACTTCGGTTCTTAATTGGAAAAGTCCTATTGAAAAACGTAATGAACTTATAAATTTAGGTTATATAAATTATAACATATAGATTTTTTATTTTTTAAATTTTGGTCTCACATCATTGACAAATCAACAATAAACTATATAAGAAATATACTAAATTTATTATGTAAATAAAAAGAAAGAATTAGACATAAATTTGTCTAATTCTTATAATAAATCTCTTTAAAAACTCTATCTGCAGCATCTTCATCTTTTAAATATTTGACTATTTCATAAGCAAATTCAAAGACAGTTCCGCATGCTTTAGAAGTAATATGATTGTTTTGTACGACTACGTTATTACCTAAATAAGTACCCTTTGAGTATTTTTCAAATGAAGGAAAACAAGTAAATTCTTCATTATCTAATAATCCAAGTTTACCTAAAAGACTTGGAGCAGCACAAATTGCAGCAATTAATTGTTTCTTTTGTTCAAAATGATTAATTATTTTAAATGTCTTTTCATCTTCTAAATGATTTAGTACAGCACTTCCACCTGGAATAACTAAAAACGAATAATCGTTTAAATTTAAATTATCAATATGATTAGAACACTTAATTTCTAAACCATATTTTGAATTTACATTTAAATTATCTTCACAAGATACAGTATCAATTAAAATATTTGCTCTTTTAATTAAATCAATTGTAACAATTGCTTCTGCATCTTCAAAATTATTCTTTAATAAAATTAATCCTTTCATATTACTTACTTCCTTTATTTTTAAAATATTGATATTGTCCATATAGAAGTTTTGTAATATGTGTAAAAATTTCCATTCTTTCTAAATAATTGCAAGTAAAGTAACCAATAGCTCCTTCTCTAACATTAATTTCATGTTCATCATAATATTTATCCATTGCATCTTTTAGTTCATAACCTTGATTGATTAAGTTAGCAATTTCTTGAGGAAGGGGAATTCTTGTACCACCAGCAACAAAGCAGTTATCATATTCATCAACTAAGGCACCCCAGTTAACTAAATACATAACACCTTGTTCAACATGAACACCAGCTTCAAGTCCAATTCTTAAGAATCCTTCTTTTAAATTATATGCTCTATTACAAGCACCTGTAATTGTTTCTGAATCACTTTTTGGTTGATTAGAAACATTTGACGGTGATTCTTTACCATACACTTGATATCCAAGAGGTTCTAAAATCTCTCTTACACCATTTACTTTATTTCTATTCATAGATCCTACTATGACATTTTTTACTTGTTCTTCCATAATACACCTTATTTTTTAAATGTTGATTGTAAGAAATAAATTGGATTACCTTTAGCCATAAATTTCTTTTCATATTCTGTTTTAATTATATAAACCTCAGAATCTCGATTATGTAAATCAAAAGATAAATCTAGGAAAGTCATTCCAAAATTATTCATTGAAACAATGCTGTATTCAAATAATTCTCTATTATCTGTTTTAAACTCAATTTTACCTTCATCTTTTAAAATTGTTTGATAGTTTGGTAAAAATCTATTACTTGTAAGTCTACGTTTAGCATGACGTGCTTTTGGCCATGGATCAGAGAAATTTAAAAATATTTGTGAAATTTCATTTTCTTCAAAGATTTCTGTTAATTCTTCTGCGTCAACTAATAATAAATATAAATTTGGTAAATGTTCATCATTTAATTTATCTGATGCTTGAATTAAAACAGAAGCAAACTTTTCAAGTCCAATATAATTAATATTAGGATTTGTTTTTGCATGTTCAATAATGAAATCACCTTTTCCCATTCCAATTTCTAAATAGATTGGGTTATCATTTCCAAATAGTTCATGCCATTTACCTTTATATTCTTTACCAGATTGGATTACATTTTTCTTTGCTTGTTCAATTCTAACATCAACATTTTTTACATTTCTTCTACGCATCTAAATCACCTAAGAATAAAATAGCATCTAGGTAAATTAGAATTGCTTGATAAAATGCATCTAGTTTTAAGTACTCATTTTTTTGATGTGCTACAGTTTCATCACCAGGCATTTCCATTCCAAAAGCAACTGCCTTTTTAAGGGCTCTTGAATATGTACCACCACCAATTGTTTTAGGTTTATTTACAGTATCATTAGTATGTTTTACATAGATATTATATAAGCCTTCTACAAGTGGATCTTTAGGGTCTACATAGTGAGGTACTTTATTTGAAAATTCATTTAATGATAAATCATATGGTTTTGTTTCATTTGTTAATACATTAATGAAATTATCAAAATTAAGGCCAATTGGATATCTAATATCTAAACTACATTTTGCTTCAACATTTGAAATATCTAAAATACCCATATTGCATGTAATCATTCCCATTTCAATATGTTCGTGATATAAATTTAAATTTCTCATGTTATGATCAAGATGTAATTTATCACTGATGAAATGTACTAATTTATTATTAGTATATTGTGATAAGAATTTACATAGATATGTTCCAGAGTTAACACCTTTTTCAGGTTCCATAGCATGAGCTGCAACACCTAGTACTTCATAAACATATAATCCGTTTTCAACTTTTACTGTACCTTCTAAAGAATTTTCTTTTAAGAAGTCATTAAATTGACTTGTATGGTTAAGTCTTGTAGCTGCTTTAGTTTTTCCTAAAACAATATTAAATCTTTCTCCACCTTTAATGTATACTAAATCATCATCTTCAGTTAATACATTACCTTTAATAAATCCGTGAATAATTCCTTTTTCTCCATAAATTAATGGGAAATCAGCATCAGGTGCAAACCCAATTTCAGGCATCGGATATTGTGTAAAATAATGATCAATTCCACGCCATCCAGTTTCTTCATCTGTACCTAAAATAATTCTTACTTTATTTTTAAGTGGAATATTAGCATCTTTAATCATTTTTAATGCAAGGTATGCTGCCATTGTAGGACCTTTGTCATCCATCGCTCCACGAGCAATAACTTTTCCATCTTTAATAACCGGATCAAATGGATCATGATCCCAATCATCACCTACAGGAACAACATCTAAATGACATAAAATACCAATTAGTTTTCCATCGTTACCGTATTCAACATGCGCCGCATAACCAGGATCTACAACAACATTAAATCCATCTTCTTTTGCCATATTAACAAAATGATTTAAACAGTCATTAATTCCTTTACCAAAAGGCATTTCTTTAGTTTGCGTAGATTCATCTAAGATACTGTTGATTTTAAGTAAATCAACTAATCTATTTAGATATTCTTGTTTATTGTTTTCTAAAATTTGTTTAAAATTTCTTTCCATATAGACCTCCAAAAACTTCAATTTATTTGAATAATCTTAAGATATCATCTAATAATAAATTGAGGTGAAATTATGAATATTGATATTCGAAAATCAGTTCTAGACAACTTACAAAATAACTCAGCAAGTGAAATATATCAAACAATAAAAGATGCAGTAGGTAAAAAAACTGATGTTACTTTACCAGGTCTTGGTGTTTTGTTTGAAGTAATTTGGAAAAAAGCTGATGAAAAAACTAGAAATGATTTAGTTAATTATTTATTATAAAATTAAGCCTATTATTGTTAATAGGCTTTTTTAGTTAAATTATTATTCAAAATGGCTTGCAAATTCAGCTGATGAACATTTAACTGTATTACCTACAATTAAAACACCGATTTGTAAAGATTTTAAAGCTTCTAAATTTACTAAACTTAAGTCAGCTACTTCAAATGATACTCTTGTCATTTCTTTTGTAATTTTTTTAATATTTTCTTCTCCACCAAAATATTCTAAATAAACATTTTTTGTAGAAACACTGTTTGTATTTGATTTTCTATTTTCTTTAATTTTTTTAATTAAAAACTTAACACAAACAACCATTGTTAAAGCAAAAATTGGAACAAAGAAACAACCAATAGCAATCCACATTGCTACTTTTCCTAAAATTTCATTTTCCTTTTCTGAGACTTCAGTTAAAAATTTGATATAGTAAAATAAATTATTCATTGTATAATTCCTTCCATTTAAACTAGTATTATTATACAAAAAAACACTCTTTTTTTCAAGTGATATACTAATTACATAAAATAACAATTTGATTAATAAACTATATTGGTGATATTATGATTAAAATTATTAAAGCTATAATATTAGGTATTGTCCAAGGTATTACAGAAGTTTTACCAATCTCATCTTCAGCACATAATGCATTAATTCATTACTTTATTTATGATACATCAATAAATTTAACAAACGAAATATTCCTACACTTTGCTTCACTACTTGCTCTTATAATTTTTATGAGAAAAGATATTTTTAATATAATTAGAAAAATATTTTGTAAAGATTTTAAATATATAATATCAATTATTATAGGATCAATACCAGCACTGATTGTCTATTTATTATTTAACAAATATATAAAATCAATACTTACAAACATTACTTTAATAGGATTCTTCTTAATTATTACTAGCTTGATTTTAATTTTTATTTATTCATTGTTTAATAATTCTAATAAAAAAATTATATCTAAAACTGATTCTTTATTTATTGGTTTTTGTCAAAGTATTGCTTTAATACCTGGTATTTCAAGAAGTGGGATGACATTATACGGAGGTTTACTTAAAGGTATTAACTATAAAGAAACAATTAAATTTTCACTCTTTTTATTTCTTGTCGCAAGTAGTGGTTCTTTAATATTAGAATATAAAGAAATTGCTAGTATTGATTTAAATTTATTTAGTATTATTACTTTTATTACTACATTTTTCTTTACTTTAATTTCTTTACATTTAATTGTAAATAAGATTAAAAGAAAACATTTTTTATATTTTTCTTTATATACATTTCTACTAGGAATCATAGTCATTATTTTTACAATTAGGTAAAGACACTTTCAACATTTAATATATTGTATATTATATAGTGAAAGTGAGGTGTAGTTAATGGCTTGTGGTACAAATACATATAATATGACAACTATTAATACAAAAAATACAACAAATGAAAATACAATTGCTGGATTACTTAAAAGAATAGATACATTACAAAGAAATGCAATTGCAACTAATGCATTAAGTACTTGTGATAATTGTTTAGTTAATTCAATGTTCAATACTAAACCTATTAATATCTATTGTGGTTGCGATTTATTTACAGCAACATTCAATGGAGTAGATTATACATTATTTAGAGTTGAAGAAGTAAGAGGTAACGATACTGTTGTTCTTAGATTATTAGAAGTAGTAAATGATGTTGTTACTTGTACAGCAAATACTATTATAGTAAATATTAATGCAATATTTGCTATTCAATGTAATGCTCCTATTAATTGTACAATTAGTTGTTTTCAAGCGTAACTATATATTTTATTAACGCTGAATAGAAAATCAAATATTCAGCGTTAATCAACCCTTATTTTTAAAGTCAGAGAAATCTGGCTTTTAAATTTTATTTATTATTTTAAATAAAAAAAATAATTAAATGTGTTATAATAGTATAAAGGAGATGATTATATGAAACTAATGAAAAAATTTACTTTTGTATTAATTTTAACTTTATCTTTACTTACTCTTGTTAGCTGTGGTATGGAATCATACGCTAAAAAAATTAATAAAAGAGCAGAAAAAGATGATCACATTACTTATAGCGAAGTTGTAAAAAAACTTGGTGAAGATAAAATCATCGATTTAACAACTGGATCTGATGCTTATGCTAGTGGTATTATTATTAAAGTTAAAGGTGTAACTTCAGTTGAAGAATTAAAACAAAAAATTAATGATGGTGAAACTTTAAAAGGTATTAGAGTTATCATTGCTTTAGGAAAAGCAGTATCTGCTGAATATACTGAAATTGATATGAGTAGTGTAAAATAACTCATTATAAAAGACATGTTCGATTGAACATGTCTTTTTTTATGATCATGTGAATTACTTTAGGGTTTGAGTATACCAGTGAATTAGTTTAGGGTCTCCCTATACTTCTTCACTGTTTTTTTTGTTATAATATAATAAACACACAAGAAAGGACCATAATGAAAAATGATATTATTAAATTACTTAATTTGGAACAGAAAACTTCTTATTCACTGGAAAGACGAAATAAAAAACTCCTTCATTAGATACCAAGGAAAGAGACTTTCCAATGGGCCTATTGAAGGAGCTAATTCTAGAATCAAAACGATTCTAAAATCTGCTAATGGATACACTAATTTTAATAGACTAAGAAACAGGATTATGTATTCATTAAACAAAGACATCCCTATAAAAGGGAACCGTAAACGTAAGTAAACTTACGTTTATATTATAACATTTATTATGTGTGTTTGACCCTAAAGTTTTTCACAGGGTTTAAAACACTGAACTAATTCACAGGTGTAATTACTTGAACCCTAAACTAATTCACAGGGCCAAAATGATATCATCTCTTTTCTCCAAAGCGTGAACATTAAAATCATTAAGTTTAAAATGAATATTTCTAATAACAAATAAAAATAATATAATTAAAATAATTATTTTATAATTTCATCTTTCTAATTCTTTAATAATAATAATAATAATAATCGATTTTTTCCTATCATTTTATTTAATATCAGACAACATTTTATATTTTAAATCATATAATTTTTTCGATAAATCAACGTAATAATTATGAGGATTAGAAAATCTTTTAACTTCATCCCATAACATTTGATATTGCTCTTCAGCATATTCTTTAACTTCTTTTGTAGAAGGTAAATTATATACTTGTTTACCATCTTTAAAAATTAAAACATGTTGATCTTCAATTTTGTAGTTTGTAAATGTTCTTTGTTTCCAAGGTTGGCTTTCTGAAAAAATAGTTAGTTCTTCTTTACCATCATATACTTCATCATGTAAAGCAATTAAGTCTGCAATCATTTTTCCATCTTCAAAAATACGATATACTTTCTTATAACCTGGATTTGTAATCTTAATTACATTTTCACTTCTTTTGATTTTAGGAACAATTTGACCTTCTTTTTCAACAGCAACAAGTTTATATACACCACCAAAAACAGGATCAGTCTTAGATGTTATAAGTTTTTCACCTACACCAAAAACATCAATTTTTGCTCCTTGTTCTAAAACATCTTTAATAATAAATTCATCAAGAGAGTTAGATATACAAATTGTACATTCAGTATAACCTGCTTCATCTAACATTTTTCTAGCTTTTTTAGTAAGATAAGTAATATCTCCAGAATCAATTCGAATACCACATTTTTTAATTCCAAGTGGTTTTAATACTTCATCAAATGCTTTTATAGCATTAGGGATACCACTTTTTAAAACATCATATGTGTCAACTAAAAGTGTAGCATTATGAGGATATCTTGTGCAATATTCTTTAAATGCTTCATATTCAGTATCAAACATTTGAACCCAAGAATGTGCCATTGTACCTAAAGAAGGAACTCCATATAACTGATCAGCCACAGTACAAGCAGTACCAACGCACCCAGAAATATAAGCAGCACGAGCACCTAAAACAGCGGCTGATGCACCATGAGCTCTACGTGAACCAAACTCTAAAATAGGTCTACCTTTTGCTGATTCAACGATTCTTCTTGCTGTTGTAGCAATTAAAGATTGGTGATTTACAAGTAATAATAAATATGTTTCAATAATTTGAGCTTCAATTGTTGTAGCTTTAATTGTTAGAATTGGTTCATTAGGAAAAATTATACTTCCTTCTTTAAATGAATAAATATCACCAGTAAATTTGAAATTTAAAAGATATTCTAAAAATTCATCACTAAATGTATTTTTTTCTCTTAAAAACTCAATATCTTCTTTTGTAAAATGAAGTTCATTAATATATTTAACAATTGATTCTAATCCACAAAAAACAGCATATCCACCGCCTTTAGGATTAGTTCTATAAAATAAATCAAAATAACAAATTTTATCTTTTAAAGGACTATTGAAATAACCATTAGCCATTGTTAATTCATAAAAATCCATTAACATTGCATGATTCATTAGATAACCTCCACGTGAATTCCTTCTAAAATATCAAAAGTTTCATTATTTAATTTTTCATCAAAAGATGCTGTTGCACTTCTATCCACAATAATTTTAGCATTTGGAAGAGCAGCTTTTACCATAACAACATTTGTTAATACACAAATATTAGAAACAAGACCACATACTTCTACTTCATCATATGGATGATTTTTTAAATAGTTAGCAAGGTCAAGTGAAGGGAATGTTTCTTTTAAAAATGAAACATCTTCTTCCTTATTATATAAGGAAGAAACTTTACCATACAATTCATGACCTTTTGTCCCTAAAATACAATGTTTAACAGGAAGTTTACTTCCTTCTAAAGTATCAAGGTATTCTTCATAATGTGTATCAAAAGTATAAATAACATCATTATTACTATTCTTATAATTTAAAATTTTATTATAAATAATATCATCTAGTTCTTTAGCTTTTTCAAATCCTAAAGATCCATCTACAAAATCATTTTGAAAATCAACTACAATTAATAATTTTTTCATAATATTTCTCCTATTATAAATATTATACCACACTTTGATTTAAAAGTAAAATATTATTTACATTTAATAATGATATACAGTATGTTATATTATCACTTACAATAACAATACTATCTTGATTAATTCTTTTTATTTTACCAAATAATGTAGAACCATTTTTTAATATAATTAAATATTTTTTATTTACTTGTAGATTATTATAAATATTGATACATTTTCTCTCATTTATTATATAAGGACTATTAATAAACAATAATGGTTTTTCCAATTTTCTCACCAATATTATATTATAAAATATTTAATTTTTTATACATACTAAATAAAAACTGTATTTAGCATTGTTATATAATAAAAAGGAGATGAGAATTATTTATGTTTATATTAATATCTACTCTATTTTTAATAATTATTTTATCATTATTAATATATTTAAAATTTATTAAAAATTATGATTTTAATAAATTTAATAAATTAATCAAAATATTATCTATAATATATGTATGTATATCTTTCGTAAATTTATTTTTACCTGATGGTTTAGCAAGAGAATATACAGAAGCTGAATTAAAAAATAAAAAAGCTATATATGAAAATATTATAAGATGGTTACAAAATAGTGCCTTTTTAATTATTCCTACAATTGCTTATTTTGATAATAAAATACTAAATAAAATAGCTAGTTATATTGTTTTACCATTTAATATTATTTATATGTTTTCTTATAATGTAATTATTAAATCTCTTACAGATCCAGCTGGTAGAGGACTTAATACAATAAGATTTATGAGTAATGAAGCAAAAGCTTTTATGATAAATGAAACATTTAGAACCATTATATTTAGTTTAATTATTTATTTAGCACTTTTTATTTTATTAATTCAAACATTTAAAAATATTAATGATTTAAAATTTTCTAAAAAAGAAATTAAAAACTTTATTCTAGTATCATTAGGTATCATTGTTTTATCAATGCCTTGTTATGCTCCTCAATATCTTATTGGATATACAAGCATTATATTTAAACGTTTTACACTTTCACATCTTGCTATCATTATTTTATTAGTTATCGAAACAATTTTTATATATAATGTTTTCAAAAATAAGCCAAAAGAAATAAAAATTATTTTATTAATATTGATGAGTTTAAGTTTATTGTTTCAATTTAATCAAGTATTTACCGGAACAAATGAAATTAATTTTAAAAAATTTCCATTTCAACTATGTAATATTGGATCATATTTAATTCTTATTACACTAATAACAAAAAATAAACATTTATTTAATTTCTGTATCGTGGTAAATGTTGTAGGAGCAACAATTGCGATGATTATTTTAGATGTTAATAATGTTGGTATAGGATATTATTGGAATATACATTATATTTTAGAACATGGAAAAGTAATTATTATTCCAATTTTATGTTTATTATTTAAAATATTTGAACCACTTACAAAAAAAGATGTTAAAGATGTTCTTATTGGATTTAGTTCATATTTTACATTTGTTTTATTATTTGGTACAATTGCTAACGGAATATATCATCATCTTGATAATTCATATTTTAAAGTTAATTTCTTATTTATGTTTTTAAAAGAAGAAACAACGGAAATTGTAGGATTTGTAGAACCATTATTCGATATTAAAATAAAATTAGGTATATTTGAATTATATCCTATTATTCAATTACTAGTATTTATAATATTTACTTTATTATGTGTAGGATGCTTCTATTTACTATATGTTTTATCAAATAAGAAAAAAGAATTAAATACAAATTAAAAGGTACAGTAAAAACTGTACCTTTTTCAATTAAATTCTAGTAGTTAGTACATCTAACTTCAAAATATGATTGTGGATGAACACAAACTGGGCAAGCTTTAGGAGCTTCTAAACCAATGTGAATGTGACCACAGTTACGGCATACCCAAACAGTAATACCAGCTTTTGCAAATACTTGAGCTGTTTCAACATTTTCTAAAAGTTTACGATATCTTTCTTCATGTTCTTTTTCAACAGCAGCAACACCTCTGAATTGTTTAGCAAGTGCTAAGAATCCTTCTTCTTCAGCAACTTTAGCAAATTCATCATACATTTCTGTCCATTCATAGTTTTCACCTTCAGCAGCATGAAGTAAGTTTTCAGCAGTATTACCAATACCACCTAATGCTTTAAACCAAAGTTTAGCATGTTCTTTTTCATTTTCAGCAGTTTCCATAAAAATTGCTGCAATTTGTTCATATCCTTCTTTTTTAGCTACACTTGCAAAATATGTATACTTGTTTCTTGCTTGTGATTCACCAGCAAATGCAGTCATTAAATTTTGCTCAGTTCTTGTACCTTTTAAGTCTCTCATAATAATCTCCTTATAATTATTTTTTTACAATAAAATTATATCATTAATTAATTAAAATGTCAATTAAATTTATATTAATTTTTAATCATTTTTAATGCATTATCGTATGCAACTTTAGCAAGTTTATAATATTCCATATAACCAGTTAAAGTAGCTTTAGTTGTTACTTTATCAAATACAACTTTACCATTTGCATCTTTTTTAGGTTCAACTGAAAGATTTGTTTCTTCCATACCTTTAATTAATTCTTGAATATTTTCTTTCCATCCAAGAGTATTTTCATCTTTAGGCCAATAATTTGCTACTGATTTAAATAATTTAGTTGTAGCAAATTTTAAATCTGTAATTAAATTATTTGAATCATCCACAATAGTTAATTTATTATTACTTAATGATTCATAATACCATTTAGCTTTTTCACTATCTCCAACATATAAATCTAAACTTGGGATTGTTTCATTTCCATAAGTTACACGATCATTTTTATTACTGAAATTAAAAACAATATCGCCAATTTTAATATTTTTTAAATATTTCTTTTCATTATGATTAACAACATAATCATGTTCGTTTTCATAATCTGTGGTAGCAAAATCTTGAGGAAGTAAAGCTTCATCAATCATAATTCTTTTAACTTTACCATCTTGAATAGTAACTGTTGCTTTACATACATAACTATTATATACAACACCATACGCATCTGCAGTATATTCTGTCATATCTTTTTTCTTACATCCTGTAAGTAAACATAATACAGCAAGTAATACTAAACATAAATTAAAAAACTTTTTATTCATAATATCTCCTTTATTAATTTTTTTATATTATTTGTATATTTAAGAAAAATATACAAATAATTAAACTAATAATTGATATTAAAATAAAAAGTTTATTTTTTATTTTTAATTCTTTCATTATGTTCTTTTATTGAAGAAATACATCCACAATAATCTTGTCTATATAAACCATATTTTTTAGAAAGTTCAATTGATATTTTATAACCATTTTCTTTTTTAAAATTAGAATATAAATACTTACTACTAAGTTCCACACTTTTTCCAATCTCATTTATCCATTCACTATTTTTATATGGACTAATAGATAATGTTGTTGTAAAATAATCAAAATTATTACTTGATGCAATTTCACTACATTTTTTCAATCTAAAATAATAACAATTATAACATCTTTTTGAACCTTCACCTAAATCTTCTAACCCATTTACAACTTCTTTGTAAATATTATAATCATAATTATCTAATAAAATATCAATATCAAATCCTAATTTATCAATAATCTCTCTTTGAGTTTCTAATCTTTTATAGAACTCTTTTTCAGGAAAAATATTCGGATTATAATAAAGAATTGTAATTTTAAAATATTCATTTAACATAGATAAAACATATGAACTACATGGTCCACAACAACTATGCAATAACAAACTAGGTTTTTTATCAAGCAAGTTAATATCTTCTAACAATTTCTTAAACTCAAGATATTCATTCATATTTATCACCTATATTAATTATACCATAATTAAAAACAAATTACATAAGAAAAACCTTCTTATATATAATATAAGAAGGTTAAATATTTTATTTAAGCTAAATTCAAATTAGTAACAAAATAAATTGTTTCAGGGAAAAGTTGATCTGAATTTGCTACAATTTGAATGTTTACAACTTTATCATAATCATATTGACGTTCAATTACTAAAATCGGTTCTTTAGGCCCATATGCATGAGCAACACGAATATTAAATCTATCAATCATTTGTAAACTTAAATCAGTCATTAAAGTTGAAGTTTGACTATTAGGATTTCCACAATATCTAGAAACACCAACTCTAAAATTAAAGTTTGCTGGAATTGTAATATTTGTTTCATAAATAACTTGACCTGCCACAACATCTTGAATAGGAATTGCTATTTCATATCCAGATATCATAATAGCATCATGTATATCAACTAGACCAGCTCCAATTTCATTATCAAAACCAGGATCTTCAAATCTAGTTCCGTCACCAGTCATATCAGCAGTAGTCGCTAAAAATAATGACGCTAAAGCTGCACTTGTAGAACAATATGGGTAAGCTTCAAATAACATTCCTAACATACCTGTAACAGATGCACAAGAAAAGCTAGTACCGCTATTTCCATAATATTGTTCAGCAATATTAACCGAATCACCTTCTGCAACAACTGTTGGTTTTGTTAATTCTCCATCATTCATTTTATATGATGAGAAAGTAGTAAATAATAAATCATAAGTAACTGCACCAACAGTAATAATATTATATCCACATCCGGGGTTTGATACCCTTCTATCTTCACTTTCATTATTACCTGCAGCTGCAACAATTGTAATATCGTAATTGTTTACTATATAATCTAAATATTCAGTTTGTGAATCTCTTGTACCATATGTACCAAGTCTAGTAAAACTCATGTTAATAATATCAGTATTATTATCTAAAAACCATTCAATTTCATTAGTATAAGTTCCGTTAACTTCTGCACTTATAATTCTTGCATCAGGACAAATACCTTTAGCTCCACCAATTAAATTAGACGTTAAAATAGCATGTTCTGTAACTTGTTCAACTCTCCAAAAATTATTAAAATATTCGCAATCTGTATTAGCAAAATTAGGATGATCTACATCCATTATTCCTGTTTCAAGTAAACCAATAGTTACACCTTCTCCAGTAAAAATACTATTACTATAATATTCATATCCGTTAGAATTCAGTAATGTTGAATATAATTCATCTTCATATTTCTTTTCCGTAAAACTAATGTATGCTGTATCGACACATTTACAATCGTTAATTGTATTTACTATTGTATCTTCTAAAGCTTTAAAATTTTCATAAGTATATTCATATTCAATATATGGAGAATATTTAGAAATATACATATCTTCTTTACCATTCATCTCTATATTACTAGACATATCAATATTCTTATTATAATAGTACTCTTTCATTCTTGAAAGTCTTTCAGCTTTAGCTTGTTTTATTTCTTTTAGTGATGCATCTTTATTAACGTTTAAGCGTTCAGACTTATTTTCATAATCCAAATGTAATTGTACTGTGACATTACTAGAAGTATATCCCGCATTAGATCCTTCAGTTGAAAGATCTTTATAATTTAAATTGTCTTCATAAATTATTTTATCATTAGTAGTGTCATGATATTCAATATGGCCACATAGCCCCCCGACCATTATTAGTAATAATAGTAGAATTTGTATTTTTCTCATATATCCTCCATACATAAAATATAGTAAAACTAAATTGCCTTACATAATATATACGAAATAAGATATTAAAAATGCACAAAATAATATATTTTTTTTATGAAATTATATATCGATTTACATTTTCATCATATAAAATTTCAATTTCGAAACTTTCATTAAACTCACATTCATTAAGAAATCCAAATTGGTTATTATCATTTATATATAAATTATTGTTATCATTAATATTTTTAATTATAAATTCATTTTGATAATTATATATTTTATAGAAAAATACTATTTTATCTGTGTATTTATTATTTCCTTTATAAATTAATAGATACTGATTATTTATAACTTGAATACTCATGATAGGATTTCTATTATAATCGTTACAAAATTCTAAAATATAAGAAAGTTCAGTATTATTTAAATTGACTTCTAAGATATTATTATTTTTGTTATCCCTATACATTTTCATTGTAATACATAAACCTACGATTAAAAAACATATTAATATACATGAACATAATGCTGTTAATTTAAACCTTCTTTTTAGTGAAAAGTATTCATGTTGATAATTTTTTTGATTGATTTCTTCATTATTAAATGTGTCTTTAAATGTTAGTTTTAAATCATTTTCTTTTTTAAATTCATTTATAAATTGTTTTTTGAAATCTTTTTTATTCATTTCTTTTACCCCCTACATGAGCTTTTGCTTTTTTCATAATTTCATTATATCTTCTTCTTACTGTTTCTCTACTTGTATTAAGGATTTTTGATATTTGTATAAAGTTTAAATTATGTACAAATTTGAACACAATTATTTCATATTCTTTATCAGTAAGAATTTCTTTTAATATAGCAAAGTATGAATTTGTGTTAGTATCATCTTCTTCTTTTTGGTTATAGACTATTTCTTCGTTTAGAGTTAATCTTTCTTTTTCTTTTGTTAATTTTCTATACCTATCTATAGCATGATTTCTAGCTATGGTTATAAGCCATGCTTCGAAGTTTCCTTTTGCATCGCTATATTCAGGTATTAGAGTTCATAATTTATTAAATATATCTTGAGTACATTCTTCAGCATCTTGTGTATTCTTAAGATACTTTTTAGCAATATAGAATACTGTATATTTGTATTCTTCGAATATTACGTTAAACGCTTCTTCATTTCTATTTATAGCTTCTTTTATTATTTTCTTTAGTAGCATAGATATACAATACTCTCCTTTCTAAAAATTCCTTTGTAATTATAACAAATTAGAACTAAATATTTCAACGGACTATAGTATGCAATATATTTTAATATAAAAAAATACTCTCTTATTGTATAAGAGAGTATTAATATAATTATAATAATATTTCTAATGATAGCATTGCTAGAAAACCTAACATAAATGCCCATAAACCATAGTGTTCATGACCACCTTTTCTAGCTTCTGGAAGTAACTCTTCTATTGTAACATAAATCATTGCTCCAGCTGATAAAGCTAAAAGCCATGGAAGAAGTGATGACATAAGTGTTGCAAGGAAAATTCCTATAACTGCAAATAAAGGTTCTACAACACCACTAACTACACCATATAAAAATGATTTTCTTTTTGACACTCCTTGTTCTAACATTGGAATAGAAATAGCTGCACCTTCTGGTAAATTTTGAATTGAAATACCTATTGCTAAGGCAAGCACACTTGAAATAGCTTCTGGAGTTTTTATTGTAAGTGCTAGCCCACACGCAAAACCAACAGCAAGACCTTCTGGAATATTATGAATTAATACAGCTAAAAAGAATTTAATTTGTTTAGTTAAATTGCATTTAGGTCCTTCATCTTCACAAGCATTGTTGTGAAAATGAGGAATAATTTTATCTAATACATTTAACATAATTCCACCAAGTATAAATCCAAATACTACAGGAATTATTGAATAATCTTTATAAATAAGTTCAGCTTCTTCCATTGCTGGAATTAATAAACCAAATATACCTGCAGCAATCATAACACCAGATGCAAGTCCTAAAATAATATTTGATGCTTTTGCTGATAAGTTCTTTTTAACAAAGAAAACTAAACTTGATCCAATTACAGTAGATAAAAATATTATTGAACAAGATATAATAATAACTGTAAGTACATCCATTATTTATCACCTCTTAAAATACATAATGTATCAGTAGGATTCTTTTTGCTATTTACTTTTTCTTCAATAGAAATAATTATTCCTTCTTCATTAATAACATATGTTGTTCTTACAATTCCCATGTATTTTTTACCATACATTGATTTTTCTTTATAAACACCATAGTTTGTAATTACTTCGTGTGTTTCATCACTTAATAAATGAAAAGGTAAATCATGTGTTGTAACAAATTTCATATGTGATTTTATTGAATCTTTTGAAATACCTAAAATAACAGTATTTTCTTTTTTATATTCTTCATATAATCTTTTAAACTCTAATGCTTGTTCGGTACAACCTGATGTTAAATCTTTAGGATAAAAATATAAAACTACTTTTTGTCCTAGATAATCCGATAATTTATGAAGTTTTCCTGTTTCATCAGGTAAAATAAAATCTAATGCTTTATCATTTATTTTCATTTTTATTCCTCTTTATCTATTTTGCATCCGCAGTTTTTACAGTATGCATCATTTACTTTTACTCTTTGTCCACATATAGAACAATATAATATTCTTTCTTCTGTATAATTATTACTATTATCGTTTAAATATTGAGAATTATGTATAGAGGTATGTTGTGTTCCTTTAAATAATTTTATTAAATTAATTACCGCAATAGCTATAAAAAATAAACCAAAAATACACATAAATGGAGCTATTTGAGCTGCAGTGATTGTCCAAAAAATTGCAAAGCATATTGCAAAAATTAAACCAAGAAATGAACCAATATTAAACTTTTTATTCATAGAATACCTCCCTTTTGGTTAATATATTATACAATAATTTGATTATTTTATAAAGCGATAAAATAATTTTTCTTTTTATTTGCTTATTTTTCTAAAAAATATTATGATATTACTATCTTATTTTTGAGGTGACTTATGAAAATATTAAAGAAATTTCGTTTGTTTTTTATAATACTTGGTTCCATATTTATTTTCTTTCTAGCAATTAATATTATTCCACCAAAGAAAATTGCTAATAATCCTTTTATTAAAGCTAAAGATGCTCCTACAATGATAGCGGCACATAGAGGTGGTGGAAAAAATAATCCAGAAAACACAATGAAAGCATTTAGCGCTGCTGTTAAAGAATATGATGTTGATATTTTAGAAAGTGATTTATATTTAACTAAAGATGGTTATTTAGTTTATAATCATGATTCATATATTGATGAAACTTGTAATGTTAATGGTAACATTAGTTATGATGAAATGAATAATTTAATAAAAGATAAAAATAATAGACATTATATCAAAGATTATACTTTAGAAGAGTTAAGAGAATTTAATTTTGGTTACTATTTTACAAAAGACAATACAAGAATTTATAAAGATGTTAATAGCGATGAACTAAAAGGTCAAGGTTTACAAATTGTAGAAGCTTCTGAATTATTCGAAACATTTTATGAATCTAATCCTGATTTAATGTTCATTGTAGAAATTAAAAATTCTGGTGATGAGGGAAAAGTTGCTGTTGATACTCTAATTAATATTATTAGCACTAAATATCCAAATTATAAAAATAAAATTGTTATTGGTACATTTCATCCTGAAATTGAAGACTATTTAACAAGTGAATATCCAACATTTTTAAGGGGTGCATCAACAAAAGGTGCTGCAAAATTTATTATTTCACAAATGTTAAGAGTAAATATCTTTAATAAAAGTACTTTTGCTTGCTTACAAATTCCAAAAGAATATGATATTAAAGGTATTAATATTGATTTAATAAAGAAAAACTTAGTTAGACGTGCACATCGTAGAGGTATTGCTGTTCAATATTGGACAATCAACGATGAAGAAACTATGAGAGATTTAATTGATCTTGGATGTGATGCTATTATGACTGATGATGTAGCATTATGTAGACAGGTAGTAGATTCATATAAATAGTAAAATTAAACGGTAATAGGAAGTCCTATTACCGTTTTTGTTTTATTTAAATAGTTTTTTAGTGTTTATAATTGTTTCTTCATAGTTCTTTAAGATTCTTTTTGAGAATCTTTTTTTCTTTGGATATCCACTTATATTAAAAATACCTCTTGGGCAATAATAAGAGTCTATATCATCACTCATTGCTTTTAAAGTAGTTAAAGCAGCCTTATCTACTTTGTGGAAACATATTGTCATAAATAAATTAATTAATTTAGTAAACCATGCTGAATATCCTTTGCTAAATAAAGGTGTGTATGTAATTCCTGGATGAACTAAATGAAAAATAATGTTTGATGTTTTTTGGTCAGTTAAGTATTTATAATAATGAAGTAACATTAATTTTGAATTTGCATAATATTTTATTGGACTAGTTGATGAACATAAATAGAATGTATCATAATCTACTTTTGTTCTATAGGCTGCAACAGATGTTGTAAATATAATATGTACTTTATGAAATTTTAATTTAAAGTATTTCATTAATTTTTCATTTAAATAATACGTACCTAAGTAATTTGTACCCATCATTAATTCAAATCCATTTTCAGATTTTTTATTTTTTATATTATAAATCCCAGCATTATGATATACATAATCAATAAGCATATTATGATTAATTATTTCATTGACAAAATAATCAATAATTAAAAATGAAGATAAATCAACATACATTATATAAATATTTGTGTTTGGAAATTCTTTTAAGATTTCCTTTTTTGCTATTTCTGCCTTTTCAGTATTTCTAACAGCCATTATAATATTCATTTCTAAGTATGCACAGTATTTAGCTACTTCAAAACCAATACCACTATTGGCTCCTGTTATAAGAATTGTTTTTTGCTTTAGATCTTTGCTTATATTTTTATCTATCCATTTAAGATATTTTTTATTCATTGTCAATATTAATAAGTGTATAACTTCTTGATCCGAAATTTAATTCTTCACAAGCATCTAAAATTTTAATACCATGACGAGATTCAATTCTTTCTATAAAATGATCACGTCCTCTATCAGTGGATGCGTAAATTAAATCAACACACGCTTGATCAATTGCAACAGGATCTAAAGATATTAACATTCCGATATCTTTCATACAAGGATCTTCAGCAACACTACAGCAATCACAATCAACACTTAAATTTTTCATTACATTAATATACACAGCATTATCTTTAAACATTTCATGTACACTTAGAGCCGCATCAGCCATAGCTTCAATGAAATCATCTTGTTTTGCACGCCAAATATTTGCAGCATTTCCAGCCCCATGAATTAAAGCTTTACCATATGATGAAGCAACACCTATTGAAAGTTGTTTAAGACTTCCTCCGAAGCCTCCCATTGGATGACCTTTAAAATGCGATAAAACAAGTAAAGAATCATATTTAGTAATATTTTTGCCAACATAATTTTCTTTTATTATTCTTCCATTTGGTATTTCTAATCTCAAATCAGGTCCTGTTTCATCAAGTAAATCAACTTTGAAATTTGTACTCCATCCATGTTTCTCTAATGTTTTTAAATGTCTTTCAGAAGTATTTCTTTCACCTTCATATGCAGTATTACATTCAACAACTGTTCCATCTAACATATCAATAAGAGGTTTCCAAAAATCTGCTTGAATAAAGTTTTGGTTTCCTGGTTCTCCTGAATGAAGCTTAACAGCAACATTACCTTTTAATTCTTTGCCTAATGTTTTATATAATCTAACAACAGCATCACAATTTA
This sequence comes from Bacilli bacterium, assembly GCA_045119035.1. Taxonomy (GTDB): domain Bacteria; phylum Bacillota_I; class Bacilli_A; order ML615J-28; family CAG-313; genus CAYVQA01. Next base: position 19,981 of record JBGVCU010000042.1, read on the forward strand.
ATTCTTTTGTAAAATATACAACAGGTTTCATAAAATACTCCTTAATATTTTTATTTAAACAAACAACTCGATAATGAGGATCATAGACTTCTTTATATTTTTCTGAATGATGAACTTGTGGTAAATTTAGCTTTAACATTTTCCCAACAAATTCTTCAAATTGATAATCTTTTATTTGATGATCAATTTCTCTTAACACCTCAAGTGTAATTTCACAATATTCTAAAAATAAATCTTTACTACCTAAATAATTTGAACTATTTAACATTTCATTAAATAAAAAATCAACGTCATTAGTAGATAAGTTATTTAAATAAACTCTTACCATATTATTTCCTATATATTCAATAATAGGTTTATTGTTTTTAGAACAATTATTAATTTCTTCTTCAAGATAATTTTTAGCATTCTGTGTTATAAGATGGTTATTGCCAAACGCAATTTGATAGATTAATTTATACAAATCACTAACCATCATTTGTGAATATTGTATAAGGTGTGTTTTAAGTATCGATTTTTTCATATTTCTATTATACTATATTTTAATTTAAATTAAAATCAAAATATACTATTATTTTTATTAATTAAAAAGATAGATTATAAAAATCTATCTTACTTAATCATCTTATTTAATTTGTTTGATGTTACTTTTAGAATAAAATATATAATTAGCCATATTACCATGTATGTTACAAAGAATATTACTGAAAAAATAATTACAAATTCAATATTAAATGGTATCCAAGAGTTTACTAAATAACAACCAATATATACAATATAAAGAGTTATTGAATGAAATAATAATGACTTTAAAGTACTCCAATTTTCCATTTGATTAAAAACACTTGCTCCAGCATGAACAAAGGCTAAAATATATGTAGAAAAAATCATAATTGCTAATTCTTTTGATGTAAGTATTAATGGTGTATCTAGTGATAAATTAATACACAAATAAACAATTGCTCCAATTATTGGACCAAATCCTCCAAACATCATCCCTCTAAGTAAAAAATCTTTAACTTCTTTTTTCATCGTATTAAACCTACTCTTTCTTTAACTGATTTTAATTGTCTACGACTTATATAATCAGTATAGCCATTTTTCAGTACTACTTCTAATTGACCACTAAAACTAACTTTAAATTTATCAATATACTTTATATTAACAATACAACTTTGATTTATTTTAATAAAATTATTATCTAGTAAATTTTCCAGTTGATATAATCTTTTTTTAGAATCATATTTTTCATTCTTTAAATATATATAAACTTTTTCTTCACAATTTATATAATAAACATCTTCTTTATTAATTATTTTCATTTGTTCATTGTTATATCCAATAAGTAATTGATCTTTAGAGTTAATCATTTTTCTTACTTGTTCAAATATCGGATCATCTTTTTTTGCAATTATAGTAATAGATTCTTCTTGATTTTCATCAATAATTAATTTATATTTCATATTAATACCTCGACAATTATTATACTTTATTTAAGAAATAAAAACAATACTATTTAAATAAATGGTAAATATTTTAATATAAATGGAAAATAGATGTAGTAAAAACTACATCTATACTTCTACTAATGCATGAGCAATATAATTTAAGTGGTCCCCAGCTCTTTCTAGGTTAGATACTAAACTAATGTATACACCAGAGTTTGCAGGAGAACATTGATTATTTTCAATACGTTCGATGTGTTCTGCAATCATTGAAGATCTTAGGCTATCTATTTCTTCTTCTACTTCATCTATATATTCAATTAGATTATTATTTTTTGTATGGAATAATTCTTCAATTAAATAATATTGTTTCATTAGTTTTTCCATTAAGTTACTAATTTGTTCAATACCAGCACTTGAGAATGTTAATTGATTGTCATTTACTGTTTTTGTATATTTTAACATATTATCAGCAATTTCAATTTCACGGTTAAAGTCACTAATCATTTCATGAAGTTTAGAAATAGATTTTTCACCACTTTTTGAATGTTCAGCAGTAGCTACTTTAACTAAGTAATTTAATAATTGTTCATTCATTTCTTCAATTTCATTGATTTTTTCTTTTATATCACTTGTATCTATATTTTTTCTTTTTAAGAATACATCAACAGCAGAATTTAATGTTTCCATTGAGATTTTACCAATTCTAAATGTTTCTTTATAAGCTTGGTCTAAGGCAACAGCCGGAGTTAATAAGAAACGTTTATCAAGATGTGATTGTTCTCCTGGTTGTTTTTTATCACGTACAATCCATTCAGCAAATTTAACAAAATAATTAATGAATGGTAAAAATACTAGTGAACATGTAACGTTGAAGAATGTATGGAACATTGCAATTTGTGTTGCAGGTTCAACAAATAATTTACTTAAAACTCCACTATAGAAATTAGGCACTAATAATAATAATATTGCAAATAATAATGAACCAATAAAGTTAAACATTAAGTGGATCATAGAAGCTCTACGAGCATTTGTAGTTGCTCCTAGTGATGATAAAATTGCAGTAATACATGTTCCTATATTAGAACCTAAAATAATATATAAAATACAGTTACTTCCTGGAGTACCAATAGTAATACCATTCATTACCATTGTAATTACAATAGTTGTAATAGCACTTGATGATTGAATAATTGCAGTAAAGGCAGCACCAAATAGTAATAAAATCAATTCATTATTGCAAGTTTGAAGGAAATCAGTAAATTCACGCATTTCTCTAAATACCTTCATTGAATCAGACATTAAATCTAACGCAATAAATACCATACCTAGTCCACAAAGTGCCATACCAATTGTTTTCACTTTATCCTTTTTAAACAGCATATTCATGAAAATTCCAATAACACATAACAACATAATATAAAGTGAAATATCAAAAGAACCAAGGGAAGCAATTTGTGCTGTAATAGTAGTCCCGATATTTGCACCCATAATCATGGCAGTTGCTTGAAATAAATTCATTATTCCTGCATTAACAAATCCTACAATCATAACTGTTGTTGCTGAAGAAGATTGAATAATGGCTGTAACTACCATCCCAATTCCAACACCAATAAAACGATTGTTTTGAGTTTTGTTAAATAATTTCTTAAGTCCACTATTTGCTAATTTTTCAATGTTATCAGATAATATTTTAAATCCAACCAGCAAAATTCCAAGACCTGATAATAAATATATAATGGCATTAACTATATTCATTATATCTGTTGACGACGACAAAAGTTGCATATATACTCCTAATATTTATTATTTTTTTATACATATTATATATATTATATCATATTAATATAAATTAATAAAGTAAAATATTAATTTAATAAGAGAAAAGTGTTTAAATTTATCATTTAAACACTTTATTTTATATATTATATTACTTATTTTTTCTTCTTTCTATGAATTTATGAACTTCCATAATAGCCACCATTACTAAAGATAATCCAATACAAATCATAAATTGTACAAATGAAAGTGGAGTAAATTCAAATAAATCTCTAACACCAACCATATAAATTACAATTACTTGTAAAGAGAATCCTAATATAAAAGCAAAATTCATAAAGCTATTTTTATAAGATTTTTTGCTAAATACAGAGTTTTTAGATTTAACATTATAAGCATGGAAAAGTTGTGTAGAAGAAAGTGTTAAAAAAGCCATAGTTTGTCCAACTGAATGAGCAATTTCTTCTTCTAAACCAAAGGCATATGAACCTACCATATAAGCAATTAATGTAACTAATCCAATTATAATTCCTTCAAATACTATTTTCCAAGCATAACCGTCAGAGAAGAAACCATCTTTTTTACTTCTTGGTTTTTGGTCCATAATTGATTCTTCGGCTTCTTCCATTCCGATACCAAATGCAGGAAGCGAATCAGTAATTAAATTAATCCAAAGTAAATGCATTGCTGCAAGTGGTGTTCCTAAATTAAGAATACCAAATGCAGTAAGAAGCGATGCAATAAAGATTGTTAATACTTCACCGATATTACTAGAAAGTAAATATTTTACACATTTACGAATATTATCATAAATTCCTCTACCTTGTTTTACAGCACTTACAATTGTAGAAAAATTATCATCTGTTAAAATCATATCAGCAGCTTCTTTAGATACATCAGTACCAGTAATACCCATAGCACATCCAATTTCTGCTTTTTTAAGTGCTGGAGCGTCATTTACACCATCACCTGTCATTGCACAAATTGCATCATTTTTTTGCCATGCTTCTACAATTCTTACCTTATCTTTTGGTGCAACACGTGCAAATACACTAAATTCATGAATATGTTCTTCTAAATATTCATCACTTAATTCATCTAATTCTTGAGAAGTGATAGCACGATCTCCTTCTTTTAAAATACCTAATTCTTTAGCAATAGCACAAGCAGTAACAATATGGTCACCTGTAATCATTACAGTTTTAATACCAGCTTTTGTAGCAATTTGAATAGCATCTTTAACTTCTGGTCTAGCTGGATCAATCATACCTACAAGGCCAATAAATTTTAAATCTTTTTCTAACATTTCTAAAGATGGTAAAGTATCAAATTCTTGAATACCTAAAGCAAGTACACGAAGAGCACTTTCAGCCATCTCTTTATTTGCAAGTAATGCTTTATCAAGTTCATCTTTACTATTTACTGACATGTTAATTACTCTATCAGGAGCACCTTTTGTAATAGAAATAAATTTATCATTTACCTTAATAACTGTAGTCATTAATTTTCTTTCACTATCAAATGGAATATCTAGTAATCTTTGAAAATTATGAATATTTTCACCACATGCTATATTTAAATCTAATAAAGCAAGTTCAGTTGGATCTCCAATTCTTACAAAATTTCCATCTTTTTTCTCAATAGAAGCATCACAACATACAGCAAAATATGTAATCATTGTTTTTTCTTCTTTTGTAATATCTTTAATATCTTTGATTTCATTCAAATAAATTTTTGTTACAGTCATCTTATTTTGAGTAAGAGTACCAGTTTTATCAGAACAAATTACATTACATGAACCAAGTGTTTCAACAGCTGGAAGTTTTTTAACAATTGCATTTTGTTTAGACATTTTTGTAACACCAATTGATAATACAATAGTAACAACAGTAGCAAGACCCTCAGGTATTGCAGCAACAGCAAGTGCAACAGCTGTAATAAAGGCTTCACTAAATTTTGACCAATTCCAACTAACAGCAATCATTTCTAAAATAAACACTACAGCACAAACACCAAGTGCCATAATACCAATTGCAGAACCAACTTTGTTTAATTTTTGTTGAAGTGGAGTTAATTCTTCTTTTTGTTCATTTAACATATTTGCAATTTTACCAATTTCAGTATTCATTCCAACTGCAGTAACAATTGCTCTTGCTTTTCCGTTTGTAACATAAGTTGATGAAAATAAACAATTTTTCATATCACCTAAAGCGATATCTTCTTTTTCAATAAAATTACTATGTTTATCAACTGGAACACTTTCTCCGGTTAAAGCAGCTTCTTCAACCTTTAAATTTGTACATTCAATAATTCTAGCATCTGCTGGAATTGAATCTCCTGCTTCTACTAAAATAATATCTCCAACTACTAAATCAATAGCATCAATTGTTTGTAAACTATTGTTTCTAATTACTTTACAACTTGCCGCACTCATTTTCTTAAGTGCTTCTAAGCTTTTTTCTGCTTTATTCTCTTGATATAAACCAAGAATTGCATTAATTAATACAACAATACCAATAATAACAGATTCAATCCATTCATGTGGATCCACTATTACAGAAATAATCGCTGCAACAATTAAAATAATTATTAATGGATCTTTAAATTGTAATAAAAATTTGATAAAAAGTGGTGTCTTTTTCTTTTCTTCTAAAGCGTTCTTTCCATACTTGTTAAAATTTTCTTTTACTTGAATTTCGTCAAGACCACCATTTAAATTAGAATTAAATTCTAATTCTAATTCTTTTAAAGTTTTTTGCATATAATCCTCCTAAATTTTTGCATAATAAAAAAGACCTATTCAAACAAAATTGAATAAAGGTCTTGCATATCATGTGATAACTATAACCGGATAATTTTATATTATCGTGATGACGATTATAGTATTAGTAATTATACTAATAGCTACTCCCCTTTAAAGGACTTTCTATATGGTAATATTTTACATCATTTTAATTAATTTGTCAAATGTTTTTCTTTTTTATAGTATATTTTATGTTTATTTTATAATTATATTCATTAAAAAAAGCGAACTCTATAAAGAGTTCACTTAAATTACTTACTAGAATAAGTTAGCAAGATATTTAATAGTTTTAACCATTTGGCTTGTGTATGAATTTTCATTATCATACCAAGAAACTACTTGAACTTGGTATAATCCTTCACCAATTTTTGAAACCATTGTTTGAGTTGCATCAAATAATGAACCATATCTCATTCCGATAACGTCTGAAGAAACGATTTGATCTTCATTGTATCCATAAGATTCATTAGCAACTGATTTCATATAAGCATTGATTGCTTCTTTAGTGATGTCATTTCCTTTAACTACTGCAGTTAAGATTGTTGAAGATCCTGTAGGAACTGGAACACGTTGTGCAGAACCGATTAATTTTCCGTTTAATTCAGGAATAACTAATCCGATAGCTTTAGCAGCACCAGTTGAGTTAGGAACAATGTTAGCTGCACCAGCTCTTGCTCTTCTTAAGTCACCTTTTCTGTGTGGTCCGTCTAAGATCATTTGGTCACCAGTATAAGCATGGATTGTAGCCATGATACCAGTTTGGATTTCTGCGAAATCATTTAAAGCTTTAGCCATTGGAGCTAAGCAGTTTGTAGTACAAGAAGCTGCAGAAATAATTGTATCTTCTTTAGTTAAGATGTGTTCGTTTACTCCGTAAACAACTGTAGGTAAATCATTACCAGCAGGAGCAGAAATAACTACATATTTAGCACCAGCATCGATATGAGCTTGTGATTTAGCTTTTGAGCAATAGAATCCAGTACATTCTAATACTACATCAACACCTAAATCTCCCCAAGGAAGTAATTCAGCTTTAGGTTGAGCATAAATTGTGATTTCTTTTCCATCAACAGTGATTGAACCTGGAACAACAACAGTTTTTCCATCTTCAGCGAATTGAGGATCTTTTGCAGATACAGTGTGTTTGTTTTCTCCGATATAACCAGCATATCCACCTTGAGCTGTATCATATTTTAATAAATTTGCTAACATTTTAGGGCTTGTTAAGTCATTGATTGCAACGATTTCATATCCTTCAGCACCAAACATTTGTCTGAAAGCTAAACGTCCAATACGACCAAATCCATTGATAGCTACTTTTACATTTGCCATTTTAATTTCCTCCTATATTTTTTTATTAAATTTATAAAATGGTTTTTACTTATATATTATACCACTTTTAAAATGTGATTTCAATGGTTTTACTTTAAGTAAAACCTTTTCATTTTTTTATTTTATTATAAAATTTTATTTACATTAAATGGTTAATTAAGATATTGAATAGGAAAATCAAATTCATATGTGAATTATTATATTAAATATTTTTATATATTACGCATTTAATTATTTCTTATTTATTCTATTATACCATCTATTTTCTTTTGGATAAACACATAATTCACATATTGAAAACATTCCAAAATATAAAAATATTGAACATAGTGCTATTATCGGATATTTTAAAAATGGAATTGATGAAAATGGGGAATGAATAATAAACATAGAATTAACTGAATAAGCAAGTTCTTTTGATCCTATTATTTCAAATAGTTTATTACAGTATAACCCTATTACATACATCATTATAATTGAAATTACTATATGGATCATATTTTTTATTAAATCAACTTTAATATGTCCAAATGTTTTAATAAGTAAAATGTTAAATAATAAAGTAGCATGAGCAAGGATACTCTTAGTTACTTCATAATCTTTTAATGTAGGATTATTAATAAAATCTACATTCGCAAACATTCCAACTAGTGTTGAGAAAATTCCAAACCAAAATAAATAATCAGCTAAATATAAAGAAAATTTTGAATTTTTATTTCTTATCAATCCATAAATTAAACATCCCCACATAACAATATTGCATGGATATATTGGTAATAATAAATTTGGATTCTCTTTTAAATATTCCATTGGTGAATCATTTATAATATAAAGATATATAAATGTACTATAGTGACATAAAATTGTAACTATTGCTGAAATCAATAAAATTAAATTTCCAGTCTTATCTTTTTTAACATATTTTTTACAAATAACCAACATACCAATTATTATTAATACTAATATTGAATTAAAAATTATTAATTTGCCCATCTATATTACCTCGTGATTTCTACTACATTTTAATATTAATTAAGTTATCTAAAATACTTGATTGTACATTTACCATCTATAGTAAATGTTTCAATTTCATATTTTAATGGCCCTTCTTTATAAATTTCATCATAAATATTTTTTAGGTCATCTGTATTACCATAAACAATTTTCCAACCATCATCTGGTAATTCTATTCTAATATTTGAATCTTTTATTTTACCACTTTTAAGACCTATTGCATAAAATATATTCCCATTTTCCCATTTGTAACCTAAACCTATAAGATTTTCTAATCCGTATAGTAAAGATAATTCATCCCAAAAATATCCAATAGTATTATACTGATCTTCGTTTTTTAATGAAAATTCTTTTGATATTCCAATAAATATCATAACTTTCCCCTTATATTTTAATTAATTAATGCTTCAACAACATTCTTTTCAATAAATTCTACTCTATCAAAAATCATAGGTTTGAAATATCCTGTTACTGAAACAACTATATTATGATTTTTGTTAATATAAATAACATTCCCTCCATCACCAATTGCAGCAATTACATCACTACTTCTATGCGGTAACCACCATAAATAACCATAATCTTGATTGCCAAATTTATAATCTAAGGAAACGTATGATTGAGTCATTTCATTTAAATATTTTTCACTAATGACTCTTACATTATTATAAACTCCATTATTTAAAACCAGCAAACCAACTTGTGCCATTTCATAAGCTGACATTGATATTCCCCAACCTGCTGTAGGCATATCAGTAGGATCCATAAACCAAACTTTCCCATGGGGATCTCTATTCATTAAATAATTAAATTGATCTTCTTTAGATGTACAATTAGCATTAACTCTTGGTTCAATTCCTAATGGTTTAAATAAATATTCATTTGCAAATTCTAATACATTCATTCCACTTGCTTGTCTGATTATTCCTAATAAAATTTGAGTTCCTAATGTATGATATCTAAATTCATTAGTAATACCATTTCTACCACCCAACGAGTCTAAAATGGTTAAGGACCAATCATCTGATGTGCATACTTTTTTCCAAGGTTCACTTTTCCCTTTATAAGGAGCTAACATTGTTAATAAATGTTTAATTGTTACTTCATAAATAGTTTTTTCTCCTCTTTTAGGAGTATAAACATATTTATAATAATCCATTACAAAATCATCAACACTGTTAATATAACCTTTATCAATTGCAATACCAATTAATAAAGATGTTATTGATTTAGTAACACTCATTACATTCATTGTATCTTCTTTAGTAAATCCTTCTTTATATTCTTCTATTTCTAATACATTATCTTTATATGCAACTATTTGTCTAATGTTAATATCATTTTTGCTTGAATAATTATTTAAAACTTTCTTCATAATTAAGTCACCTACTAATCGTTAAATTCTGATTTATATGTCATTATTATACACTAGAACTAATTTAATTTCAACTATTATCTCTTATAGGTTCGAGTGCATGGTCAGTCTTCTTAAGTGTTTAAATCTAAACGTTTCATAAATTTATAAAAAAAGAGGATTTTCTAACTTAAAATGTTTAAAATACCCTATAAAAATAAAAAAAAGACCCTCTTCCAGAAGACCTATAAATTTCAAAATGTGTCATTACGACAAAAAGTGTTTTTTTAACATTTTACAAATCAGAAAGTGCTTTTTTCTTAATTTACAAAATAAAAAGTGTTAAATGTTACTTTTTGTCGTAATAACCTTATTTTACATATAAAACAAAAATATCATTATATTATAAACAAAATGCCATATAATAAGGTAAATATGTTATATTATCTTCTACTTTAATATCTCCATTATGTAATACATATAATCTTCCTATTTTTTTGTTAAATGTGTTTTTAAATTTTGTTAATGAAGAGATAGTATAGTTATTAGTAGATTTTACTTCAACTGGACATACTTTATTATTATGTCTAATTAAAAAGTCAATTTCCATTACTGTAGTTTTTAATTCTTTATCAGTTTTTTTATAATAGTAAATATTATGTCCATTTGCTTTTAATAATTGTGACACAACATTCTCTATAATCATTCCCTCATTTATATGAAGTTTATCAAACAATATTGCTTCGTATAATTCGTTTTCAAGATAATCTTTATTTTTATAAGCAAGTGATACAAGTAACCCAGTATCTCCCATATAGCATTTAAAAGAAGGATCAGTAGTTGATAAGTTAAATGCAACACTAGGATCACTAACGTTTTCCGCAATATTAACAATCATTGCTTCATTTAACCATCTAACGGGTCCTTTGTATTCTCTACGTCTGGCACCATCAATGTGAGATAAAACAAATTGTTTATCATGTTTAGAAAGTTCTGATGGAATATGCAGGAAGATATTTTTCACATACGTAGGGTTTTCTTCATCTTGTGTTTCAATATCATTTTCATATAGATTTAAAATATTTTGTTTAACAAAGTCTACTTTACCAAAATCTTTTGAAGTCGCATATTCAACTACTGCTTGTGGCATTCCTCCGACAAGAAGATATTCTCGAAAACTTTTCATTATATCTTTATTAATTTTTCCAAGAGGTTTCAATCTAGTGTAGTGCTCTTTTATTACATCAATTGTAATATCATCATTCATCGCCCACATAAATTCTTCAAAATCCATTGGTAATACTTCTATTGTATATTCTTCTGATGGTATTAGTATATCTTTACTCTTTTTAGTTATAGAAGCAAGTGAACCTGTTTCCACAAAATCATATCTTTTATCTTCAAGTAATGTTTTCAATGCTTGTCTAGCTTCAGGAAATAACTGTATTTCATCTAAAATAATTAATGATTCTCTTACGTATAATCTAGTTTTATAAAAAATTTGTAACTTATTAAAAAGGTAATCTAAATCTTCTAAAGAATTAACAAATAATTCTTTAATTTCATTAGGCGCTTTATCAAATCTAATTTCAATAAATGACTTATATTCTTCCTTACCTAACTTTAAAGCAAGAGTCGATTTTCCAACACGTCTAGCTCCTTTTAAAAACAAAGCATAATTAGGAGCATATTCATTCTTCCATTTAAGCATTTTATCATAAACTTTTCTTTTGAATTCCATAACACATTACCTTTCTTCACAAATGCGAGTTTGATTCAACTATATTATATCACAATTGCGATAACATTTCAATTATATTATATCACAATTGCGAAGAAATTATACATAAAAAATAAAGGACTAGATTAAAATCTAGTCATACTTAATGTGTGCAAGATGAAAAGTTCTTAATGTAACTTTTAATAATAATAAATCACTTACCATACCATATGATTTACATTTATTTAGTCTATTTTTAAATACCTAAAATAGTAAAACATTTATATTTTTTAATGGCATATTCTACCCATTCATTTATTTCTAAAATAGCTATTTGAATGCATTCTGAATAATTAGAAAGATTTTCTTTAATTCTAGCCCATCCTTTTTCATCAATAATTGTACTTCCATAATAATCATAATTAGGAATATTATCTTCAAAGATTTTCCATAGTTCTATCTCATCCATAATCGAATCATCTATATACAAAGATAATTCATTCCAATACTCCATTTTTGGTTTTCCAAATGCAAATTCATGATAGAATGTGCCTTCTCTTTCATGATTCAAAATAAAATATTTATACTTAAAATCTTCAAAATTAAATTTTAATTTAAAATCATTAAAACATTCAGGACAAATCCAATAATAAAAATCTTTTGTGCAGAATGCTAAATCTATATTTTCAATCTTTTCAAAACAAAACTCGCAATGTTCATGAAATCTACCTTTTTTCTTAAATTTATTTTTATATTCTAAAATATTTACTTTAATAAACTTTTACTTTAATAAACTTTTTATTTGATAAATATTCTTCTTGTCCAAATAATCTCCAACTCATATATAAAATATCCTTTATCATAACTTTTAATTTATTCTACAATATTATTATACATCAAAAACAAAATAATTTCCACCATTATCTCTTATTGGTTCGAGTCCCATCAGAACCTAACATTCGAATCCCGTAAGTTAATGGTTCGAGTACGTGGTCAGTCTCACCTAGTCTTTAAATCTAAATGTTTCATAAATGAATAAAAAAGTAAGGTATTCTAACTAAAACTAGCTAAAATACCCTATAAAAATAAAAAAAGCTCCTCTTTTAAAGAAGACCTATAGATTTCAAAATGGAGCGGGTGATGGGAATCGAACCCACGTAGTCAGCTTGGAAGGCTGAAGTTCTACCGTTGAACTACACCCGCATTTTATTTAAATGGTCGGGACTGCAGGATTCGAACCTGTGACCCTCTGGTCCCAAACCAGATGCTCTACCAAGCTGAGCTAAGTCCCGTACTTAAATGCTTATATATTATAGCATACTTAATATAATATTGTCAAGAAATATGTTTTAAAAATGGCGCGCACGAGAAGATTCGAACTCCCAACACCTTGATCCGTAGTCAAGTACTCTATCCAATTGAGCTACGTGCGCATATAAAAATGGCGGTTCTGACGGGACTTGAACCCGCGGTCTCCAGTGTGACAGACTGGCATGTTAACCACTACACCACAGAACCACACAATTGGTGCGGGTGACAGGAATCGAACCTGCACTCCGAAGAACTAGATCCTAAGTCTAGCGCGTCTGCCAGTTTCGCCACACCCGCATGTGTACATTATCAAATGCTTGTATATTATATCATCTTTATATATAATTTGCAAGTAAAATGATTTTATTTTTCTTTTTACTTTACATATATTTCATTTTATAATATAATTAATTTGGTGATAATATGAAAGTTATAAATAATAATGTCGTTTTAAAAAAAGTAAAAAATGAAACAACTATTAGTGGTATTATAATGAATAACACTATTGAAAACATTGGTGAAGTTTGTTTTTATGATGAGGCTTTAACTAATATCAAAGAAGGAAATATTGTAGCATATAATCCTAATAAAGTTTTCAATTTAAAATATAAAAGTAATGAATATATGATTTGTAATATTAATGACATTTTATGTATTTTAGAATAATTTGAAATCAATCTAATAGTTATATGAAGTTTATGTGAAGGGTATTGACTTATATTTAATCCTTTGATATAATTTTAACATCAGGAAGATATTCCTAGAAATTATTTTTTTCAATTCCCTTATTTCCTTTCAATATTATATTGAAAAAAGGCAACCTTTAATGGTTGTCTCTTTTTTTAATGTATTAATTGCTTTTTTTAATAATTTTTGATAAAATAAAGATAGTTTTATAAAAAGGGAGGAAAATATTATGAAATGGAATTTAACAACATTATTCAAAACTGATGAAGATTTCAAAATTGCATTTGATGAAGTTAGTTCATATATTCCAAAATTAGCATCATTTAAAGGTAAACTTCATGAAGAAAAAGAATTTGTTGAATATTTATTACTAAACGATGAACTTGAAGTTTTAGGAGGTAGAGTTTATCAATATTGTTCTTTAAGAAGTGACTTAAACAAAAAGAATGTTGAAAATCTTGCTGAACTTTCTAAAGTATATAGTTTATTTATGCAACTAGGTACAGCAACTTCTTTTGATAGTCCTGAAATGTTATCTATTGGTAAAGAAACAATTATGGGATTTATTGATCGTCATCCAGAAATTGAATCACATCGTTTTGGAATGGAAAAATTATTCAGAAATCAAGATCATGTTTTAGATAATGCAAGTGAAAAGTTATTATCTTATTTCTCAAGCTCATCAAGAGTAGGTTCAAGTTTATATTCTGCACTTGCTAATGGAGATAGAGATAGCGTTGATGTTAAATTAAAAGATAAGAGCGTTATTAAAGTTAATACAGCTAACTTTACAATGTATTTAGAAACTTTAAAAGAACCAAGTGATCGTAAAAAAGTATTTGAAGCAGTTTATAAACATTTTAATGATCATAAAAATACATTTGCAGGGATTTATGAAGCCGTATTAAATAGTGGTAAAGCATATTCTAAAGCAAGAAATTATGATTCAATTTTAGAAAGTCATTTATATGGAAATAATATTCCAACAAGTGTTTATCATAATTTAGTTAACGTTGCTTCTAAACATAATAAATCACTTAAAAAGTATTTAAAATTAAGAAAAAAATATTTAGGTTTAAAACAATATCATACATATGATAGATTCTTAAATTTAGCTTCAAGTGATGCTTCTTATACATATGATGAAGCAAGAGAAATTTTCTTCAAATCTATTTCACACTTACCAGAAGATTTTGTTGAATACGCACATGAAGCAATTAAAGATGGTTATGTAGATGTATATCCTCAAGATGGAAAACGTACAGGTGCTTATTCTTCTGGTGTAACTGATACTCATCCATTTATTTTACTTAACTATACAAATGGACTTGATGATGTATTTACTTTAGCTCATGAAGCTGGACACTCTATTCATACATTATATGCTATGAATAACCAAGAAGGAATTAATCAAAATTATACAATCTTTGTTGCTGAAATTGCATCAACATTCAACGAACATAATTTACTTGATTATTTTATTAAATCAGGAGATGCTTCAAAAGAAGTTAAAATTCAATTAATTCAAAAAGCAATCGATTCAATTATTGGTACTTTCTACCGTCAAACATTATTTGCTCACTATGAACTACTTGCTCATGAGGCAGTTGAAAAAGACCAACCAATTAACTATCAAGTATTATCTAATATCATGATTGATTTATACAAACAATATTACGGATTAGATATTACTAAAGAAGGATATAAAGAATATGTATGGGCATATATTCCACACTTATTTAATAGTCCATTCTATGTTTATCAATATGCTACATCTTTTGCAGCAAGCTTCAAGTTATATCAAGATGTAAAAAACAATGTGCCTGGTGCATTTGATCGTTATACTGGACTTCTAAAATCTGGTGGATCTAAATATCCAATTGAACAAGCTAAAGAAGCTGGTGTTGACTTTACTAAAAAAGAAACATTTATGGCTGTTATTAATAGAATGGATGAATTAGTTTCTGAACTTGAAAAATTATTAGAAGAATAAAAAATAAAGGCTCTATTTATTAGAGCCTTTTTCATATCAATTTATATTTTAAGCTTTTTTAAGCTTGTTGTATTTGCAACAATAACTAATTTCATATTCTCATTAAGTATTTTATTTGGATCAATAGTTGTTTCTAATGAACCATTTTCTTTTATTGCAATGATATTAAATGAATATTTTTTTCTTAAATTTAATTCTAGTAAAGATTTTCCGATCCACTCTTTTTTACAATCAAGTTCAATAATTGATACTTCTTCTGTTAATTCAATTGCATCTATAAAACCTGATGATAAAAGGTTTTTCGCAAGTCTAATTCCTGATTCTTTTTCAGGGAAAATTACTTTATCAGCACCAACTTTTGTAAGAATCTTATAATGCATTTCGCTAGAACATTTTGCAATAACATTTTTAACACCCAATTCTTTACATAACATTACAGTCATTACACTTGATTCAATATTTTCAGCCATTGCAACAATAACAGTATCTACATCTTGAATTCCTAGTTGTTTTAATACATCGATATTAGTTGTATTCCCACATTTACAAAAAGCAAGTTCTGTTGCAGCATTATTAACAATATTTTCATCAAAATCAATAGATATAACCTCTGCTCCAGATCTTTCTAATTCTTTTGCTACAGATAATCCATAGCGACCTAAACCAAATACAGCATATGTTTTTTTAATACTCATAATAATCTCCTATCCTATACTTACATCTTCTGTTGGATTTTTTATTAAATTTGAAGTACTCTTCTTTGACTTAAAAGCAATTGCAAGAGTAATCGGACCAACTCTACCTAAATACATTGTAAAAATTATTATTATTTTACTAGCTAAATTAAGGGAAGAAGTTAAATTTCTAGACAACCCAACTGTTGCAGTTGCGCTTACTGTTTCATATAAAATATCAACAATTGATCTATTGCATGTATAAGTTAATAAAATTGTTGAAATCAACATTATAATAAATGACATACAAGTAACAGCAACAGCTTTTCTTGTAATATCATTAGACAGAGTACGATTAAATAATACAACTTCTTTCTTATTGCGAATAGAAGCAATAGTTATAGCAAGTAAGGAAACAATTGTAATTGTTTTTATTCCTCCTGCAGTACCAACTGGAGAACCACCAATAAACATAAGAATTAAACAAATTAATGTCGATGAATTCGTTAAATTTTCTTGTGGAATAGAAGCAAATCCAGCTGTTCGTGTTGTGATTGATTGGAATAATGATATTTGAATTTTATCAAACAACGAATATGTTGAAATCGTATTAATATTATTGTATTCAAATAGTAAAATTAAAGATGCACCACCAAATATTAAAACAAATGTTGCAGATAAAACAATTTTACTATGTAATGTTAAATTTTTAAAACACTTGAAATGTTTAGTTTTAAATTCTTTTAAAACACCCAATACATCCCACCATACAGTAAAACCTAACCCACCTAAAATAATCAAAATACTAGTTATTAGATTTACTAAAATATTTGTTGAATAGTTATATAAACTATTATCACCAATTATATCCATTCCAGCATTACAAAAAGCAGAAACAGAATTAAATATTGAAATCCAAATACCCTTTACACCAAATTCAGGAACAAATACAAACATATAGAACACTGCACCAATTAATTCAATTATAAATGTACCAATAAATACATTATTAATGAATTTTCTAAGACCAGCTAATGTATTCAAATTAAAGGCATCTTGAATTAATAAATTATTTTTTAATCTAAGCTTTTTATTTATTATAATCAAAAATGCTGACATTACTGCAATTACTCCAACGCCACCAATTTGTATCAGTATTAATATAACTAATTGTCCAAAAAAACTCCAAGTAGAATAAGTTGGCACTGTTACAAGGCCAGTAACACATGTAGAAGTTGTTGCTGTAAATAAAGCATCAATATATGATACAGGCAGACCATCTTTATGACTAAATGGTAAAGTAAGCAATAAACTTCCTACAAAAATAACTAATAAAAAACTCATTAATATTACTTGAGTGGTAGTAATCTTTTTAGTTTTCATAATGACTCCTATTAATTTGACAGACTCCACCTTAAAATTATTCTTATTATAACATACTATATATATTTATTCAAATGTATAGATAATAGCTAAATTATTTTTTAAAATGATTTAAAAAATAAGTTCTATTTATTATAACCTTTTTCTATATTATATAATATATTTTAATTAGTTGTAAAGTAAATAAAAAAACCACTTTAAAAGTGGTTATTTTAATAGCTTAATTATGCTCTTGATGAATATTTACCATCAGTTGTATTAACGATAACTTTTTCACCTTGTTCAATAAACATAGGAACTTTGATAACAAATCCAGTTTCTAATGTTGCTTCTTTTAAAGCATTTGTTGCAGTGTTTCCAGCAACAGCAGGAGCACTTTCAGTTACTTCTAATACTACTTTTTCAGGTAAGTTAATACCGATAATTTCATCACCATAGAATACAATTTCAATTTCCATATTTTCAATTAAGAAATTTGATTCCCATTTTAATCTTTCTGTAGGTACTTCAACTTGTTCCCAAGATTCAGTATCCATGAATACATAAGCATCACCAGTGTTATAAGAATAAGACATCTTTCTTTTTTCTAAGATAGCTTGTTCCATTTTTTCACCAGCACTGAATGTATAGTTAATGTTATTTCCAGTACGGCAATCTTTTAAAGTTGTACGAACAAACGCACTTCCTTTACCTGGTTTAACGTGTTGGAAATCTAAAATTTGATAAATATGGTTGTTATATAAAATTGTAAGTCCTGTTTTAAAATCAGCTGTTGAAATCATTAATAGCTTCCTCCTAAAATTTTATCGTACATATTATACCATAATTTATGATATATTTCAAATTAATTGAAAATATATTTATTTTTGATATAATTTATATGGTGATATTATGAAAGAAAAAAATATTATTGTTCTTAAAAACCAAGGTTTTTGTTTTGGAGTTAAAAGTGCAATAGATTTATTAGAAGAAAATATTAATAAATTACCTAAACCAATTTACTTATTAGGTAATATTGTCCATAACAAATTTGTAAAAAAACATTTTGAAGATTTAGGTGTTATAGTTCTTGAAAATGATACAAGAATTAATATGTTAAATAACATTAATTCAGGAAGTGTTGTTATTACTGCTCATGGAGTAAGTAGTAGTATCTATAGATTATTAGAAGAAAAAAAGATCCCTTATCTTGATACGACATGTCCATTTGTTAAAAAATCTAGTGAACTTATTTTAGAATATATTAATAATGGATATGATGTAGTATATATTGGTAAGAAAAATCATCCTGAAACAGAAGGTATAATATCTGAAAGTAATCATATTCATTTAATTGAAAATATTAATGATTTAGATTTATTACATATAAATAATAGTAAAATAGCATTAAGTAATCAAACTACTATGTCAATATATGATATTGAAGAAATAGTCAATAAGATTAAAGAAATTTATCCAAATATTGTTGTTTTAAAAACAATTTGTAATACAACTAAAAATAGACAAAAAGAATTATCTGAAACTTTAAATAATTTAAACGGCGATAATACATTAGTTTTTGTTATTGGAGATCCTACTAGTAATAATACTAAAATGTTGGAAAAACGTGCCAATGGCTTTAAAAATGCCCTAGTTTTTAAAATTGAAGATGAAAGTATGTTAGATGCTAATTTGGTTAAAAAATATTCAAATATTGTAATTACTTCTGGAGCATCAACTCCAAGCTATATAGTTGATAAAGTTATTGATAAAATAAATAATATATAAGAAAAAGGCCATTTTAAAATGGCCTTTTATTTCATTGTAATTGAATTAAAGGAACTCATAAACTCTGACATATATTTGTCATTTACTAAAGTAAAAGCAACTATATAAATTAGATCTTCTTTAATAATATAAGCTTGAATTTGTGTCATTTTCACACCTTCTAATGTACCAGAAACTTTTACTTTAATTGCTTTATAGCCATCTATCCTTGTTTGTTCATATGTTTCAATTGTAAAACTATCTCCAAATAGATCTTTATAATTTTGTTCTAAGTATTCTTTTGTTATATCTTCTTCAGAATAACCAGAAGTTAAGTATATAACTATATTATCTCCTTCAATAGGATAATTTGGACTAACCGCTAATATAATAGAAGAATCTTGTTCCAAGATGAATCCTTTTGGAATGTCTATTGTTAAATCATAATACTTAATTTGTCCTGCTTGAGGAATACTTTCAATTGTTGTTGATTCATAGTCTGATAAATTAAGTTCAATTTTACCTTCAAATCTTTCTTCCTCATTAACAACATTTCTAATTCTTTGTTTATATTCACAATTTATTTTTGTTAATTTACGACTAGAATTAATTTTAAAAACAACATTTTTCATCGTAACATAACAATACTGATTTCCTTCACTAGTTTCGATTAAAAATTGTAAGTTAATTTCTTCATCTGAAGAATATTCATTATTAGCTCTATCATATTTAAATAAATTATAATTATCTAAAAATTTGCTAAATAATAAGCTGAAAAATTCTTTTTGAATATACGCAGCTTCTGAATTTAATATTTGTTCATCTGTAGAGACTGACCCTGTAGAGACTAACCTTTGTGTAATTACTACAGAAACATTATCATCAGTTATTTTATATAAAGTTTCTTGAGTGTAAGGCTGCTCAACTGGAATAAATTTTGGATAATAAATAACTTTCAATGTATAGTTATCATAATTGCTCTTATCAGAAATTTCCTTCCATTCATCATATGAAATAGGTTTAGCATATGGATCTGATGTTCTTTGTGGCACTCCACAAAGCGCACAAACATATCCTGTACCATCTGTAGATTCAACCCATTCATGTTGACATAACAAATTACATGAAGTTAAGGTAAAAAGTACTAAAAGAATAAAAAATATTTTTTTCATAAAATTCCTCCTTTTGTTATATTTTAATTATAAATATATACTACTCTTTTTAAAATATACCTATCTTTAAAGAATTCATTACTTCCTCAAAAACATCATGATACTCACTATTTTCTGTAAAAGTAAATGTTACACTATATGTACCAGTAATATGGAAAATTAAAATTTGAGTTTGATCAATATCTTGGGGACCACGACTTATTGAGTAGGTTAATTTAATAGCATTAACGCCATCTACTTTTATTTCTTCATATGTAGAAAACCTACTAAATCCGGGGATATTATATCTATATAATTTCGCTAGATCACTTTCATTATATAAATGCATACGACTTGCTTTATCTTTAACAAAAGTAATATTATCTCTTACAGAAGGATAATCTTCACTAACAGCAATATCAACACCTTCAGTTTCTGTTACAACAAAATTTTCAGGAATTTTTACTCTTAAAGCTCCTATTTTGTAACGACCTATTCCAAATATAGAATAAAGATTTGAAAGTACTATTATCCATAAACAAATTGTAACTATAGTTATAATAATTTTCGTTCTTTTTCGCATATCTTATCTATCCTTTTATATTATTTATTCTGTAAAAACATTTGAACTATTTACAGAAGTTGTTGCATATGAGTGTAAATTAAACATTGTATAACCACTAATTATACTACTAGATTCACCATCAAAAAAAGTTCACAAACATATGTTAAATCATTTCTTATCCACCTATAAATAAATTCATCATTAATAGCGTCACATGAAGTAATTAAAGTAATAAATACCTTATATTAATAAAAACTATTTTAAAAATAAATACTTCTCAAATATTATATAAATATTTTATTTTACTTTAATTGTATTTATTATCTCTTTAAACAAATAATATCCACTTTCTGTATATGAATAAAATGATAAAACATATGTAGCATTATCATGAAAAATAAAAACTTGAATGATTTTAATATACCAGTCTTTTCTATCATATCTAGTTTGCACCTTAAGAGCTGAAGTATTATTGATAGTGTATCTTTCAAATTTCTCTATTGTAAAATCTTCATCTATTTGTGGATCATATTGTTTTATAAAATATTGCTCATTATAATAATCATCATTTGATTTAACAGTTGTTTCAAAAGTAATGTGTTCTTGTACAAAAGGAAACTTTTTACTCATAGCAACTCTTATGTTTGATCCAGTTAGAACCTCAAATTCTTTAAATTTATCAAGTTTACGAATAACTTTATATCCATCAGGTAAATCTATTATTACCTTATCATATTTATATTTTCCAAAATATTTAAAAGTACATGATGAAAGTGTTAATAATAAAAATATAAATAATAGTAATGATGTTAATTTTTTTACTGAATTTAACACATTAATCATCTCCTCAAATATATTATATCATATAAATATTTTATATACAAGAGAATATATAAAAATACATCAGTAATTTTACTGATGTATTTTATTTTTATTATTCAACATCTACTTGTGTATTAGCTACAGTAGTTCCGTAATCAAACAAATTAAACACTGCATAGCATTCTATAGTTACTTCACCTTGTCCAGGAACGTTAGTAATTTGAACATAATTTCCTTCAATAGAAGCTAGCATTTTATTAGCATCAACTTTAATAACTGTATTTTTAAAGATACAAGTAAGCGATGCTTGATGAAGATTCATTGTAATATCAACTGTAATATCTTCACTACAAGTATAAACTTTTTCTGATTCAACATAAGTAAATTTATCCGCATAACCTAATAGACCAATAAATAATTCTTTATATAATTCTCTTTGTTCATTAGATTCTTCTATAGTAAAAGCTACATCATCCAAAACAACTTGTCCACTATATCTTGCTGTTAAAGATACATAAGTATCAGTGATTTTATATTTATTATATTGTTGTTCTACTCCACCTTTTTCAAGATAGCTAGAATATTCTACTGTATAATTTTTATAATATTCTTCATTTTGAAGAGACTGCCAATTTACAATAGATAAACCAGGTTCATTTATATTTTCTTTTTTCTCATCTCCACATTTATCACATGTATAGATAATTGCATCATCTGTAGAATCTGTTTGTTTCCAATTATGTTCACAATCTGATTCATCGTTACATGAAACAAGTGTTAGCGAAAATAACATCATAATAACTAGTAATAATTTTTTCATAAATACTTCCTTTTAATTATTTCGGTTATAAAAATGATCAACAACAATAACAGGATTTAAGAAGTTATTGTATTCTTTAATTAATTTAGTAATATCACTTTTTAACTCAAGTGGTGTTTTAGAATATGTTAAAGGCATTTCAATATCAAAAAGTACATTTGTATGAGTTACACCTTTTACAACTCTAAAATCATGGAATCTTAAACATTCATCGTATTTCTTTATAATATTAGAAATTTCTTTTTTTAATTTCATTGTTTCTTCATCATGAATATCAACAGGATCCATATGAATAACTAAATCAATATTAAATTCTTTTTTAAAGTCTGCTTCAATATTATCAACCATATCATGGCTTAACATAATATCAACTTTACTATCTACTTCACAATGTACAGTAACAAATGTTTTGTTAGGACCATAACTATGAATTACTAAATCATGAATACCTAAAACTCCATCATACTTTACAATGTTATTTACAATACGATCTACATCTTCTTTAGAAGGCATTTCACCTAGAAGAGGATCCATTGTTTCTTTTAATAATTTAATTCCTGCAACTAAAATGAAAATTGCAATAACAATTCCTACTATACCATCAATATAAGCAAAATCAGTTAAATCAAAGATGATTAATCCAACAAGTACAGCTAGTGTTGAAATACAGTCATTAAGCGAATCAACGCTTGATGCTTTTAGAGTTGTTGAATCAATATCTTTTGCAAGTGATTTATAAAATAATGCTTGCATAAATTTAAATAAAATTGAAATAACTAAGATAATATAAATATATGTTCCAGTTAACATTTCAACAGGATTAATAATTTTTTTAACAGAATCAATAAATAAAGAACCACCAATAATAAGAATAATAATGGATACAATCATACCACTTAAATATTCATATCTTTCATGTCCAAATGGATGTTCTTCATCAGCAGGTTTACTTGATAAATGGAAACCAATAAAAGTTACAATAGAGGCTCCTGCATCACTTAGGTTGTTAATTCCATCAGCAAGAATTGATACACTTGCTGAAAGTAAACCGACAATTATTTTAACTGAACAAACAATTAAATTAGTAATAATTCCAAATACACCAGCTAAAACTCCATATTTAGCTCTAACTACTGGGTTTTCTTTATCTTCATAGTTTTTTACAAATAATTTAAGTAAAAGTTTTTTCATATTACGCTCTTAATGTAATATTGTATCTGTAACTTAAGCTCTTTAGAACTTTATTAATTTTTGAAGAGATTTCTTCTTCAGTTAAAGTTTTATCAGCTTCAATAGTAATTCTTACAGCGATTGATTTTTTTCCAGCTTCTAATTTGTCACCAATATATTCATCAAATACAGTAACATTTGTAATTTCTTTTTTATCTGTACTGTAGATTGCAGCAAGTACTTCTGATACTGGTTGATTAATATCCATAACAAGAGCTAAATCTCTTTCAACTGGTAAGAATTTACTAATTGGTTTGAAGTTAAATTTCTTAACTTCATTTTTAAGTAACATATCTAAATTAATTTCAAAAACATAAGTTTCTGTTAAATTATTATTAGATGCATATCTTGGATGTACTTCTCCAATAAATCCTACTACTTCATTATTAATTAAAATTTCAGCAGTTCTATTTGGATGAAGTTCATCACATACTCCTTGAAGTGCACGGTATGTTGGATTTAAGTTAAGTTTAGCAAATAATCCTTCTAAGATTCCTTTAACTAAGAAGAAATCAGCAACTTCTGTTACATGTGTATAAATATTTTTACTAAATACACCAGTAAATGCACCAGCTACATGATATTCTTCAACATACTCTTCACCTAATTGATAGTAAGTTTTTCCAACTTCATAGAATTTTAAATCTTTAAATTTTCTAGCTTGATTG
The DNA here is from genome assembly GCA_045119035.1 of Bacilli bacterium. GTDB lineage: Bacteria > Bacillota_I > Bacilli_A > ML615J-28 > CAG-313 > CAYVQA01. Next base: position 44,478 of record JBGVCU010000042.1, read on the forward strand.
TAGTTAATTGCTTCAATTAAAGAAGAAACTAAATTCTTACGGCATACTGCTCGATCTTCTGTTAATGGATTTGCTAAAACTACATCTTTCGCATTTTCTGGAACTAATAATTTAAATACATCATTATTTTTTTGATGAGTAAGTGAATATGTTAATGTTTCATTACATCCAACTTCAGTTAAATAATTTTTAACAATTCTTCTTACCTTTTGTACTCTTGTAAGCTCTCCATGTGTTTCCATTGCAGGTAGAGTTTCAACTAATGTTTCATACCCATGCATTCTAGCAATTTCTTCTATTAAATCAGCAGGAATTGTAATATCAAGTCTTCTATTTGGAACACTTACAACAAGTTCATTATTAATATCATTTACTTTAAATCCTAAGTTAGTTAAAATTAAAGCAATTTCATCAGTTGGTAAATTTAATCCTAAATAGTCATTTACAAGTTTAGTTGAAATAGTGATTTGACGATCTTCAACAAATGATGTACCTTTATGTACATAACCTTTAGATACTTTACCACCAGCATATTTTTCCATTAAATAACAAGCGTAATTTGCTGCATTTAGAGAATTATTTAAATCTACTCCTCTTTCATAACGAACACTAGATTCACTACGTAAATTTAATCTATTAGATGTTCTTCTGATTGATGAACCATTAAATACAGCAGATTCTAATAAAATATTTTTAGTAGTGTTTGTAACTTCTGTTTCAAGTCCACCCATAACACCACCAAGAGCAATGATACGACCTTCTGCAGTTTTATTATCACAAATTAAAATATCTGTATCTTTTAATGTTCTTTCTTGATTATCAAGTGTTACTAAAGTTTCACCTTCAGTTGCACGTCTTACAATAATTTTTGATCCTAATGTATCTTTATCAAATGCATGTAATGGTTGACCAAATAATACTAAAATATAGTTTGTAATATCAACTACATTATTGATTGGTCTAATACCAGATGCGATTAATCTTGATTGAATAAATTGTGGAGATTCTTTAATTTCTACATCTTTAATTACTTTAGCATAATATGAATAACATCCATCAGTTTGAATTTCAACATCAATTTCATCTTTAGCATCATCCATTGATTCTGTTAATTGATATTCTAATGGTAATAAATCCCTTTGATACATTGTTGCAACATCTTGAGCAACACCTAACATTGATAATAAATCCATTCTATTTGGAGTAAGACCAAGTTCAACAGAAATGTCATCAAACATTAATGTTTTAATAGCATCACTTCCAATAACTGCATCACTTTGTAAGAAATAAATCCCGTTAGCATATTCTTGAGGAACAACACGTGATTCAATTCCTAATTCTTGAAGTGAACATAACATTCCACTAGATTCTACACCACGAACTTTTGCGAATTTAATTTCTCCACCTGGAAGTTTTGCACCAGGTAATGCAACGATTACTTTCTTACCAACTTGACAGTTTGGAGCACCACAAACAATTTGTCTTACATCTTGTCCTGTATTTACTTGACAAATATTTAAATGATCAGAATCTGGATGAGCAACCATTTCTAAAACTTCACCTACTACTAAATTAGTAGCATTTTCTAAATTTTCTACACCATCAACTTCAATAGAATGTAAAGATAAATCATGAACAAATTTAGCTTTATCAATTCCATTTAAGTCAACAAGTTCTTTTAACCAATTATAAGATACTTTCATGATTTATTCCTCTCTTTCAAATTGTTTTAAGAAACGTACATCATTTGTATAAAAATGACGAATAGTATCAATTTCATTTCTTAACATTGCTACACGTTCAATACCAATACCAAATGCAAATCCACGATATACTTTCGGATCGTAACCTGCACCAACTAATACATTTGGATGTACCATACCTGCACCTAAAATTTCAATCCATCCAGAATGTTTACATAAAGGACATCCTGCTCCATGACATCTAAAACATGAAACGTCTACTTCAACGCTTGGTTCAGTAAATGGGAAGTATGAAGGTCTAAATCTAATTTCTAAAGAGTCTCCAAACATTTTTTTAACGAATGCGCTTAATGTTCCTTTTAAATCAGACATTTTAATGTTTTTATCAATTACTAATCCTTCAAATTGCATAAATTGATGACTGTGAGTTGCATCATCATCATCTCTACGATAAACTTTACCAGGACATAAAATTTTAATTGGTTCACCTTTAGCTTCTAACATTGTTCTAATTTGAACAGGTGATGTTTGAGTTCTCATTAATGTATTATTTGTAATATATAATGAGTCTTGCATATCACGAGCAGGGTGATCTTTTGGAATATTTAACATTTCAAAATTATAAATATCATATTCAACTTCTGGACCTTCTGCAATATTATATCCCATACCAATAAAGAAATCTTCAACTTCTTCAATAATTTGAGTTAAAGGATGTTTTGTTCCTCTTGCAATTTGTTTACCAGGCATAGAAACATCAATTTTTTCACTTTCAAGTTTAGCATTGATTTTTGCATCTTCTAAAGCTTTCTTTTGATCAAAAATTAATCTTTCAATAGCTTGTTTTGTTTCATTAGCTTTAGCACCTAATGTTTTTCTTTCTTCTGGAGTTAAACTTCCCATTTGTTTCATAATTTCCCCAAGTGGGCTTTTTTTACCAGTATAATAAGCTTTTAATTCATAAAGATCATGTTCTGTAGTAGTTGCTTGAATTTTTTCTTTTGCTTCAAGTAACATTGATTCTAACTTTGTTATCATCTTATCCTCCTATTATTTGTGTTTAGATAATAAAAAAAACCTTAAAATGACTTTTTCATTTTAAGGACGAACAAATTTCCGCGAGACCACCTTAATTCAAAATATATAATATTATTATACACTTTGCACCTCATTCTAGTTAACGCCTAGCTACGGGCTGGATTAGAGCCACTCAACAAGCGAACTTCATAAGTTAAGGAACTTTAAATAAGCTTTCAGTCTATGGCTTATTCTCCCTAAAAAGTATTAACTACTACTTTTCTTGTCTCACAGTATTTTTTATACTTAGATATTATATCATAATTTATAATTTTAGTCACTTAATTTACATATATAAAAAGATACCCTTAAAAGGGTATCGGACTTAGCAATTAGTTACATTTGTTTCACTACATGTGTAATTAGGGATGAATTCAGCTTGTTTAATATGATGATGCACTACTTCAGTATGATAGTTATGAATATAAGGTTGTTTTTGAACATGATAAGTATTAACAACGTTCTTACTTGATGTTACAATTGGTGGTAATGTTTCATATGTAGTATTACCATAATTCATATTTCCCACTACTTGATTCATACAAGGATTTACTGGTGCATATTGAGTATTTTGTTGATTACTTTGAGCTTGATAACAATTTGTTGTAGTTTGTGTATTTTGATTAAACGCACACATATAACCTTGATTAAAAGTACAATTAGTTCTCTTTTGTCTCATTATTTCACCTCCCATTTATAAAATATTACTTTTTAAGGGAAATGCTTATTCTAAATGCCTATACATAAAAAATAAATATTTTCATAAAATATTATTAGAAAATTTATATAGGAGAAAATTATTATGTATTTAACACCTGTTGTAATAGAATCAACTTCAAAAGGTGAAAGAAGTTATGATATTTATTCAAGATTATTAAAAGACCGAATTATTGTAATTTTCGGTGAAATTACAGATGAACTAAGCGCAAGCATCATTTCCCAAATGTTATTTCTAGCAAGTAAATCTGATGATGATATTTATTTATATATTAACTCACCTGGAGGAAGTGTTTCAAGTGGACTTGCAATTTATGATGTTATGAATTATATTAAACCAAATGTAAACACAATCGGAATTGGACTATGCGCATCTATGGGAGCATTTCTTTTATCAAGTGGAGAAAAAGGGAAAAGATATGCACTTCCTAATACTAAAATTATGATTCATCAACCACTTGGAGGAGCAAAAGGACAAGCAACTGATATTATGATTGTGGCTGAGGAAATTTTAAGAATTAAAAAACAATTAAATCATATTTTATCCAAAAATACTAATCAGTCAATAGAAAAAATCACGTCCGATTCTGAACGTGATTATTATATGACTTGTATGGAAGCAATTAATTATGGTTTAATTGATGAGATTCTTTCTTCAAGTCAAACCATTTCGGATAAGTAGTAAGAACTATTTCTTCTTTTGTTACTGGATGAATAAATTTTAAATAATAACTATGAAGATGGAGAATTCCTTCTTCATTTTTTGTTCCATATAAACTATCACCAATAATAGAATGTTTTAAATAATTAAAATGTAATCTTAATTGATGTGTTTTCCCTGTATGAAGAGTTGCTTCTACTACTGATTTATCTTCATTATGATCTAATATGATATAGCTTGTTTTACTATTAATAAAATCAAATGTAACTTCTCTTTTAATAGAATCATCACTAATTCTTCTAATACCTGTTAAAAGTTCTCCACTTTTTTCAAGATTACCTTCTACTTCAAGTAAATATTTCTTTTCTAAAATTGCTTTTTTCATTAAATCATTAATATAAGAATTTTTAGCAAGAACTACAATTCCAGATGTCATTGCATCAAGTCTATTTACAAAATGAATATTTGATAAAATACCATTTCTTTTATAATAGCTCATAACATAGTTTGCTAAAGAATTTTTATAATGTTTAATAGTTGGAATACAACATATATTTGGTTCTTTATTAATAATTAACAAATAACTATCTTCATATATTATTTCAAAATCACCTTTAATAGATACTATATTTTCTCCACTATCAGTAACAGGTAATACTATTTCTAATAAGTCCCCTTTTTTTAATAAGTAACTTTTATTCACATTTTGATTATTCACTATAAAACGACCATTACCGTTTGAAATATTTGTGATTAAATTACTTGAAAGATCAGTTTCTTCTAAGAAATCTCTTAAAGTAATTTCTTCTTTAATTTCATATCGTTTAATCATTTATATCTCCAATAAATGCTTTTTTAACACGATTAAAAAATGAATGATTTTTATGAGTTAATAGTTTAACTGATTTATTTGAAAGTTTAACAACAAGTTTTTCAATAGATTCAACATATGGATCTAAATTATCAACAGTAATAATATATTTATCATTTTTTCTAGGTTTTAAAACTAATGTATTATTATTACTTAAAATCATTGATGAACCAATTGTTTTATATACACGATTGTTAATACTTGCAATTTCCGTTAACTGCATAACAGGTAAATTAATATCAACAATAGCTCCACCTAAACTTTTATTATAAGCAGTTGAACCACTTGGAGTAGAAATACAAAAACCAGTTCCTCTAAAAGTTTCAAAATGATAATCATTAATAAAAGTATCAAGAACCATTGTTTTACTACCTGAAATAATTGTTACTTCATTAAATGCATAACCATTATATTCGAGTTCATTTGTTTTTAAATGATATTCAATTAATGGTAAATTACAAATATCAAATTCATTTTTTTGGATATTAATTAATAGTTGCTCAAAATTTTCTTCAAGAAAATCTGTATAAAAACCTAATTTTCCAAAATTTATACCAATCAATTTTATATTATCTATTTTATTTATAAATTCGTGTACTGTTTTTAAAACAGTTCCATCGCCACCAAATACAAAAACATATTCAGGGTTATTATCATCATAAATAAAATTGTATTTTTCTAATAATGATGTAAATTCAGCAATTTTACTTACTGAATGGTGACATCTATATGTATATTTCATACTACCACCTTTTAGCGTTGTTAATTAAAATTTCACTTTCCATTGGATCATTTTCTAGTAAATTGTCATTGTCACATCCTAGTGCTACAAGTTCATCATGAATGGCTGACATTTCCATATCTAAAGTTCTAGCCGCAAAACTTGCTGTAATTAGTCTTTCTTTTAATGTTTGTGGAACTTGTTTTTTAAATTTATATTTTAATGAATGTTCAATACTAGCCCAGAAATGCATCGCGTGTGTTCTTATTTGGAATTCTAAAAGAACCGGAATTTGTCCATTAATTGTTTCTACATGATATAAAACTATTAAATGTAAAGATCTATATCCACTTGGTTTAGGCTTTTTAATATAGTCTCTTTCTTCTTTTAATTCAATATCATTTCTTTGTAAAATTAAATCTCTTACTTTATAAACATCATTTAAATATTTACAAGTTATTCTTAATCCACCTATATCATGAATTTTTTCATCAATTAATTCAAGTGGTACATCCATTCTTTTAGCTTTATCCATGATGCTGTCAGGCGTTTTAATACGACCTGAAATAATTTCAATTGGACAGCTTATTCCATTTAAGTAATGTTGTTTTTTTATACCTTCCATTTTTAAAATGAACCCTTCAACCGCAAGTTCATAAGGTTGTAAAAATTGATCCCATCTAAATGTTTCTTTATTAATCATATTATTATTCTCATTTCTTTTTTTATATTTCTATTTTATCATATAATGAACTTTTTTTCAAGCAAAAAAGTGTAAGTTAAGTATAATATAAAAAAACAGTTCAAATAAATGAACTGTTTATTAGACTATAACTTTCTTCTTAAAGCAGTATATGCTCTTTTCATTTTATGATCAGCTTTTTTATATTGAACCCCAAAACTCTTTACTGTTTCTACAAATTCTCTTTTTCCTGTTTCATATACATTTGATTGGAAAATTAATTCATAATCAATTGTATCAACATACTTACATTTATCAATGCTTAGTACTCCACTTTTATATGGGAAAGAGATTCTAAATGTTGCTAAAGACATATAATTAACAATCTTTTGACCTTTAATAATTTCTTCTAAATCTTTTCTAATTGGTTCGCTTGGAATAATACCATTTTCACAAAATTCATTAAATTGTTCTTTTGTAATAAACTCATTTAAAACATGAGCAACATAACCTTTTTTTCTCTTTAAAGTCATTTCATAATTTGAGTTTTCTCTTTTACGAACACGAAGCCCAATCTCAGATGCTTTTAGCGTAAAACGGTCTGTATCAAAATAATAGTTTATTTGTAAATTTCCACGATGTTCTGTAAAATGTGTCATTAAATCGACATATTCTTTTTTTGTTAACATGGTTTTAAATTCGTATTCAAATTTATTTGACATAATTCCCTCCATATAGAGCAACATTTTTATCAATTTATATTATACGAATTTTATATTATTATGCAAGAAATTTGCAAAAAAAAGAGGATTTTTAATCCTCCTTTTATTCTTCATCCATTTCATCATCATCTTCTTCATCATCAAGACGATTAAATAAATTGAAACATTCTCTATTTCTTAATTCTCTTGGTAAAAAGATTGTGATGTCTTCATTGTTATAACCTACTTGTAATTCATTTTCATTAATAATAATAGGTCTTTTTAAAACACTTGGATTTTCAATGATAAACTCAACTAAACTACTTGTACTCATACTATCCGGATCAAGTTTCTTTTCTTTGAACACTTTTGAACGAGTTGAAATAATATCTTCAAATCCATTTTCGCTATTTGCTAGCATTTTAAAGATATCTTCTTTACTAAGTTTAATACTGAAAATATTTTTTTCTGAATATGGAATTTTATATTGATCAAACCATTTTTTTGCTTTTCTACAAGAAGCACAAGATGGTGTAGTGTAAATTTGTATCAAAGTAAATCACCTCACTGAGTATATTATAACATATCTTATTCTAAAATACAATACTTTTTTTGAAATTAATTGCTTTTTTTACAAATTATTCTACTAATTTATTTTTTCTAATAAATAAAACACCTAAAGTATTTCTTCCACAATGTGAAGAAACAGTACATCCAGCACGTGTTACATGCACTTCTTTAAATGGAGCACATTCTTTAACTTTATCAACACACATATTAACGATTTCTTCATCACATCCTGCATGTGTAACAAAAACATGATCAAGAACTAAATCATCAACATTTTCAAGTTGATCTTGAATATATTTTTTAAGTGATCCTTCAAAGCTTCCACGATATTTTTTACCAACAGACATTTTCCCACCACGAACAACAATACATGGTTTCATTTTAAGTAAGTTAGCAGCAAATACTGTAACAGCATTACATCTTCCACCTTTGTGTAAGAATTCTAAATTATCAATAATAAATGATGCATCAACGTAATCTGCAAGTTCTCTACATTCTTCAGCAATTTCAGAAGCAGACTTACCTTGTTCTTTAAGTTCACAAGCTCTAAGAACTAATAAACCTCCACCAGTTGATAAGTTTCTAGCATCAACAACATGAACATCATCAAATTCTGAAGCAGCTAAACGAGCATTATTAAATGTTGATGACATATCTGAGCTTATTGTAAAGCAAACAATTGCATATCCTTCTTTTGTATATTTTTCAAATACTTCTGAAAATTGGAATGAATTGATTGCAGATGTTTTTGGTAATTGTTTTGTTTGATTATAAAAATCATAAATTTTTTCGCTATCAATATCAACACCATCTGTAAAAGTATCTTTACCAAGTGTAATTGTCATTGGAATGATTTTAATATTATATTTATCAATTAATTCTTGACTTAAATCTGTAGTGCTATCACTTGCAATAATAACTTTTTTGAAATCCATATATTTAACTCCTTATTTATTATTTCTTATAAATTATTTTTCCATCAATTAAAATTGTTTTTGGTTGTGCTAAATAATGGAAAGGATTATGTGACCAAATAACAATATCTGCATCTTTTCCAACTTCAATACTTCCAACACGATCATCTATATTTGTTAATTTTGCTGCATTAATTGTAACAGCTTTTAAAGCATCAAGTTCATTTAAACCACTTCTAACAAAACGTCCTAATTGTAACATTGTATTATCAAGTTCAATAACTGGATGGTCAGTCATAATAGCAAAAGGAACTTTAAAATCATTTAAAATTCTTCCTGCTTCAAATGTCTTATTTTGAACTTCAGGCTTTGATTTATAATTCATTGTAGGTCCAATTACACAACGAACTTGGTGTTTTGATAAAAATTCAGGAATCATATATCCTTCAGTACAATGTTCAATTGTATAATTTAAATTAAATTCTTCTAAAATTCGAACAGCTGTTTGTATATCATCAGCTCTATGAGCATGAATTTTTATAGGTAATCCTTCAAATACTCTTTTTAAAGAATGCATTCTAACATCAATGTTAAATTTTACATCTTCACCATTATTTAATTTTTCTAAATACATTTGATAATCAATATGATATTGTTTAGCTTTTGTAAGCTGTTCTCTAATGATTGCTGCAGAAGCCATTCTTGTATGAGGAGCTTGACCACGACCACCATAACTTCCTTTAGGATTTTCTCCAAGTGCCATTTTCATTGCTGATTCTTCTACCATTACCATATCTTCAACAGTTTTACCACGTAATTTTAATATTGCAAATGTTCCACCAATTAAATTTGCAGAACCTGGTCCAATATTAACCGTAGTAATACCAGCTTCTAAAGCACTCTTGAAATAACGATCAAAAGGATTAATACCATCAATCGCTCTTAAATGTGGTGTTACTGGATTTGAAAATTCATTAACATCATTACCTTCTTTATATACTTCTTCTAAAATACCTAAATGACAATGAGCATCAATTAATCCAGGTGTAACATATCTACCAACTGCTTTAATAACTGTTGCATTTTTATAATCATCTTCATTAATATTTTTAGCTATTTTTAAGATTTTACCCTTATTAATTAAAATATCTCTAAGTTCATAATTAACATCTGCCATCGATAATAGATTAGCTTTTTTTATTAATATCACAAAATCACCCCATTTTATATTATATATTATACCATAAAATATTTTTTTGTCAAAAAATAGTTTTTTTAAATTTTTAAATATACAATATAATATTATTATTTAATTTGTGTATTTTTTACTTTATACATAATATAGTAATATCTATTTATTAATTTCATATAAATTGACTATTTAATGAATATTTGATATAATGTTTAAAACATATGATTTAGAAAGAGTACATTTAGGTAAATTTTTAGAGAAGGCTTGGTTGGTGAAAAAGCTCAAATGAACTATTTGGAATGGGTCTAATGATGTGAAAAGAGGAAATGCTTTTCCGTATTATCCTGCGTTAAAGGAAAATGAGGGTATATATAATATATACTAAATTAAGGTGGCACCACGAAATTATCGTCCTTATGGAAATTAGTTCCATAAGGCTTTTTTTATAGGGAGGTATTTATGAAAACAATCGTATCTGGTATTCAACCAACTGGTAACTTAACACTTGGAAATTATTTAGGAGCTATTAAACAATTTGTAGATTTACAAAACACATTAGATGATGCAGTTTTTTATATTTTTATTGCTGACTTACACGCTATTACTGTTCCTAAAGTTCCTTCAGAACTTAGAAAAAATATTAAAGAACTTGCTGCACTATATCTTGCAGCAGGACTTAATCCTGAAAAGGTTAATCTATTTATTCAATCAGAAGTAAGAGAACATGCTGAACTTGGATATGCTTTACAAACAATCACTTATATTGGTGAACTTGAAAGAATGACACAATTTAAAGATAAAAAAGTTAAACAAGTAAATGGTGTTTCAACTGCACTTCTTACATATCCCGTATTAATGGCTGGAGATATTCTTCTATATAATGCAGATTATGTTCCTGTTGGAGTTGACCAAAAACAACATTTAGAATTAACTCGTGATTTAGCAGAAAGATTTAATAATCGCTATTCTGAAACATTTAAAATCCCTGAACCACTTCTTGTTAAAAATGGTTCTAAAGTTATGAGTTTAACTGATCCAACAAAGAAAATGTCAAAATCTGATCCAAATGAAAAATCAGCTATTTACATTCTTGATCCAAAAGAAGTTATAAGAAAGAAAATAGCATCAGCTGTAACAGACTCTGAAACTTGTGTAAAATATGATCCTGCAAATAAACCTGGTATTTCAAACTTATTAACTATTATGTCTGCATGTACTAATAGATCTATTCCAGAATTAGAAAATGAATTTAAAGATAGCAATTATGGTACATTTAAACAAGCTGTTGCTGATAGTGTAATAAGTGTATTAGAACCTATTCAAAATAGATTCAAAGAATATATTAATTCAAGCGAACTTGATGAAATCTTAAATAAAGGTCGCGATAATGCATCATTTGTTGCAAATAAAATGATTAAAAAAGTATATCGTAAAATTGGATTAGGTAGAAAATAGGTGAAATAAAATGGCGGTAACAATTATCGGAATTGCAGGAGGAACTGCATCAGGAAAAACAACAATTGCAAAAAAACTATATGCTACAACATCACAAGTAGGTAGTGTTGCCATGCTTAGAATGGATGATTATTATAAAATTACAGATCATCTTACTTTAGAAGAACGTCGTCAAATAAATTTTGACCATCCTGATTCATATGATGTTGATTTATTTATTAAACATTTAGAAATGTTAAAAAATGGATTAGATATTGAAAAACCAATTTATGATTTTGTTGTTTCTAATAGAACTAAAGAAACAGAAACAATTAAATCAAGTAGTGTAATTATCGTTGAAGGAATTTTATTATTTGCAATTCCAGAATTACTAAAAAAATTTGATATCAAAATTTTTGTAGAAACACCAGATGATATTCGTTTTATTAGAAGATTAAAACGTGATATGAGAGATCGTGGAAGAAGTATTGAATCTGTTGTAAACCAATATTTAACAACAGTTAGACCAATGCATGAAACATTTGTTGAACCATCAAAAAAATACGCTGATTTAATTATTCCTGAAGGTGGACATAATCAAATAGCTATTGACTTTGTTGAAACAAAAATACTACAATTATTAAAATAAAACATTAAAAAGGCTTATTAATTTAAGCCTTTTTTTATATATATTAATAGGTGATAAATATTAAAGAATTAATTAAATATAGAAGACATCTTCATAAATATCCAGAAATTGGATTTGAAACAACAAATACTATTAATTTTATTATTAATGAAATAAATAATATTGATTATAACCAAAATAAAATTAAATTACTAATTAATAAAATAAATAATAATTTAATAGTAACCTTATCAACAAAAAATTCAAACATATTAGGTTTTAGAGCCGATATTGATGCTTTAGAAATAAAAGAAACAAATAATATTTCATATAAATCAACAAACAATTACATGCATGCATGTGGACATGACGCTCATACCGCAATCTCTTTAAGAGTCATAACTTATCTATTAGAAAATCCTTCTACATTAAATGGTACTGTAAGATTTATATTTCAAAATGCTGAAGAAGGGCCAAATGAAGGTGGAGCATTTCATTTAATTGAAAATGAATTAATAAAAGAAATCACATCAATATTCGCTCTTCATGTAAATAGTGAATTAGAACCATTTACTATTCATTATAGATATAATGAAATAATGGCTCAAAGTAATATGTTTAAAATTGAATTATTTGGTAAAAGTTCTCATATTACTAGATTTAAAGAAGGAATTGATGTATTAAAAATAGGATTTAAAATTTATAATAAAATAATGAATTTAACTAAGAAAGACTTAATTTATATTGGTAAATTTAATAGTGGAGTATCTAGTAATATTGTTTCTGAATATACAAAAATAGAAGGTTCAATAAGAACCTTCCATTTACAAAATTATAGATATATATATAAGAAAATTGGACAAATTATAAAAAGATATTCCAAAAATAACAAATATAAAATTAGTTATAATAATGGATATCCTCCTGTAATAAATAATAAGAAATTAACTGATCTACTTATTAATTGTTCTAATAATCTAAATATTAATATTAAATACTTGAAAAAACCATTTCTTTTTTCTGATGATTTTTCAAGATATAGTGTAAATTCACAAATTTGTTATTTTTTTATTGGAACAAAATTAAATAAAAATACACCACTACATTCAAGTAATTTTACGATTAATGAAGATGCGTTAAAGACGGGATTTGATATATTTATAGAATTAATTAAAAACTATCCTTTTAAATATGTTTAATTAAATAATAGTTCTTCTTACCACGTCTAATAATAGTATAAATATTTCCAATTGCGTTTTCTTTAGAAATAACACTTTCTAAATCTTTATTTTGAACTCCATTTACAAGTACTCCACCACCTGAAACAAATTCTCTTGCTTCACGTTTAGATTTTGCTGCACCTGCTTGAATTAATGCATCTAAAATATTTAAGTCTTCTTTAACTTCAATTGTAGGTACTCCTTGGAATCCCATATTGATTTCTTCGACTGTTAAGTTTCCAACTTTACCACTAAATAAAGCTTCTGAAATAGCTACTGCTTTATTATATTCTTCTTCACCATGTAAGAATGTAATAACAGCTTTAGCTAAAGCTTTATGAGGTTTTCTTAGATGTGCTTCTGTTTCAAGAGTTTTTTCTAAATCTTCAATTTCTTCTTTTGATAAGAAAGTAAGTTTCTTTAAGTAGTCAATTACTTTAACATCTTCTACATTGATTAAGAATTGATACATTGTATAACTTGATGTTTTATTTTTATCAAGCCAAATAGCTCCACCTTCACTCTTACCGAATTTAGTACCATCAGCTTTTGTAATAAGTGGCATTGTAAATGCATAAGCTTCTTTTCCTAATTTTTTTCTAATTAGTTCAATACCAGCAGTAATATTACCCCATTGGTCTTGACCAGCTACTTGCATTACACAATTTTTAGTTTGATATAAATGTAAGAAGTCAAGTGCTTGCATAATCATATAAGAAAATTCTGTATATGTAATTCCACTATCAAGTCTTCTACGTACGATATCTTTATTTAACATATAGTTGATATTAAAGAATTTACCAAAATCTCTTAAGAAATCAATAAAGTTAATATCTTTACACCAATCATAGTTATTAACAACTTCACAATCAAAAATTCTAGTTACTTGTTCTTTTAAGCAATTAAAATTATGATCTACTTGTTCTTTTGTAATCATTGGACGTTCACTACTAGGTTTTGGATCTCCAATTAATCCTGTTGCTCCACCAACAAGTAAAATAGGATGATGTCCTGCTTGTTTTAAACGTGTAGCAATTAAAAATGATGAAAAATGTCCAATATGTAAACTATCCCCAGTAGGGTCAGTTCCAATATAGAATGTTAATTTTTCATTATTTAATTTTTCTTCAAGTTCTGGGTGACTCATATCATTAATAAGGCCACGCCATTTTAATTCTTCAAATAAAGTCATATTATCAAATCCTCTCTTTTAAAATTTAAATTAAAAAGTCCTTAGATAAAAGAAAATAATCTTTAAATCTAAGGACGAAATTTTATTCCGCGGTACCACCTTAGTTCTAAGTATAAACTTAGCACTTTCATATTTAATTGTACCTTGGTAATTCATTTATTAACTTGGATAACCTTTCAGCAACCGGTTATCTTCCTAAATGTCCTATTAATAAACTACTTAGTAGAATCACGCCAAATAATCTTATAATCGATTATTTTCTTTAATTCATGATCTTCTACATCTTCTGTTGTTTCCATTAATTCAGTTAAAAGGTCCATTGCTTTATTACCAATTTCATAAATTGGAATTTGAATTGATGTTAAGCGTGGACGTGCAAGTAATGCATATCTTGTATCTTGGAATCCAATTACTTGAACATCATTTGGAACACTTAAACCTTTTTCAGCTACGATATTCATAAATGAAACAGCCATTGAATCACGTACAACAATAGCAACATCAGGATGATTAGAATTTAACATATTTCTAAATTCATCTTCATTGATTTCTGTTGTACCATGAGCACGATAGATTTTTGCTTCTAGTCCTGCTTCATTCATAGCTTGAGTATAACCCTCAATTTTTAATTCATTAACAATATATTTTCTTTTTGTAGTAACTAACCAAATTTCTTTATTACCTTTTTCAATCATTTGTTTTGTAACATCGTAAGCAGCAGTTTTATAGTCGATTGTTACATATGGTAAACCTTTTTCAGCACCATTTGTGTTAGTTAAAATTACAGGTATATTTAAATTTGCTAATAAGTCAAATGACCCTCTTGTGATTTCATCGTTTACATATAAAACTCCGTCAACACCTGAAGCCATAACATTTCCTAATGTTTCTTTTTCAAGAGCTAACGCTTGTTCATCTGTAGGACTACTATCATTAATAAATAATCTTAATAGATATCCACGTCTAGTTGCGCAGTCAGCAATACCGTTAACCATTTCTGCTACTGATGAACGATTTAAACGAGGAACAACGACTGCAACAGTGGTAGATTTTGAACTAGCTAATCCTTTTGCGTTTAAATTTGGTTTATACCCAAGTTCTTTAATAATTCTTTCAATTTTTTCCTTAGTGGCTGGTTTTACTTTTTCAGGATGATTTAATACACGTGAAACAGTTGCGAGTGAAACACCAGCAGCACCAGCGACATCATATATTTTAATCTGATTCATAAAATGCCTCCTTTTTTAAATTTTATTATTCCTCCTATATCAGTATATTAATTATACCACATTTTCATTTTATTTTCAAGCATTTTCATAATTTATTTTTGAAATTCATTATCCATATTAATAAATTGAATATTTAATTGTTTCTTTAAAAAACTTATATGATCTTTAAAGCTCCACATAGAGCGATATTCTATTGAATATTGTGTTGCAATCCATGGCCATAATTCACCTGGAATACCCCATTTGTTAACATCTCTTTCAATTTCTTCGTCTAATATTTCTACTGCAAGTAATAATTCACTATATACTTCTGCAAGAAGTGGTCTTACTTCATTATATCTAGCAATAACTTTATCAACGAACTTTTGATCATTAAATAATAATTTATATAATGGATTATTATCTTTAAGCCACATCTTTGAATTTTGATATCCTTCATACATATTGCTGTTTTCATTTCTACCAACAACACCTAGTGCAATATCAAAATCCCATACAGGACCAGCTTTTAACATACCATCAGTAAACACAAAATAAACACTAGTTTGAACTGCATCAACATTTTTAAATAGCTCATTTACTAAATAATAATCAATTAAAGAATCTACATCAATTAATGATTCATAATCTTTTTTATTTCGAATAGAATCAAATACATTATCAACAAATTCTTTAATATATTTACATCTTTCTTTAGTAGCATCTTCATCTTCAGGATATTTAAATGCAAAATATAATCCATTTGATTCAAAGAATGATTCATCTTTTACAAGACCATCAGCTAAAATACGATCTAGAAAATCTAGTTCCATTAAATATGATGGATTGGCATCAAAATCATCTTGTTCAATATCAACTCTACCTTTACCAGTTTGCATTTGTTCACATAGTAAATATAATCCAAGATATTCCCCATTAAATTCAACTTCAACAAAAATACTTGAAGGTTGGAAATCTAAATTATCAAGTTTGTTTGCAGTTAAATAAGCTAAATAATTTCTCATATGAGATTTATCAAAATAATTAGCTAAAAGCACCCAACTTTTTGATTTTTCAAGTCCAAATAAACTTTGTTTTTCATCAAACTTAATTCTAAAAGCTTTCTTAGGAGCATCAAGTGTTGAATTACCTCTTAAACGAATTCCCATTGCAGCTTCTTCAAATATAATATTTTCTGTATTAGGTTGTTCTACAATTTTTAAATTACCTTTTATATAGTCTTCCTTATTATATGGAAATACTTTGTCCTTTGTATTGATAATTATTTTTGGTACTTCATTTTCTTCACTAACAAAGTTCTTAATATTTCTTGCTTTTGAAGGAACTTCAGGAGTAGGATTTTCTGGTTCATCTATTCCTGGACCCGAAGTGCCTGGATCTTCTGGCGGATTAACACCTGGTTGTTCTATCATCGTACAACCAACTAGTAAAAATAATAAAAATATTACTATTATTATAAAATATTGTTTCTTTTTCATATTATATACTCCTTAACATATATATTATATCAAAGAAATTTTTTTCTTTCAAATAATATTATTTATTTCACTCTTTTCAAATATGAATTAAAACTTCCAGCACCTAGAAAAATATAAATACTTTTATTTTGATCATCATTAATCACTAATTCATTAAATTTTTCTTTATTTAATTTTTTAAACTTTCTTAATTTCTTATCAATCTTTTTTTGTAATAAAATATCTTGTTTTTCTCTTGAAATAAAGACATCATTAATATAAACTTCATCAAATTTACTTAAAGCTTTTTTAAATTCTCTTATAAACTTAATAGTTCTAGAATACGTATGTGGTTCAAAAAAAACAATATATTTATATTCAGGATATTCTTGTTTAAGTGAATCATAAAAAGCTTTTATTTCTGTTGGATGATGAGCATAATCGCTAATAAATATTTTATTATTAAATATCCATTTTTCTTTTCTTCTTTTAGGAAGTAAATAATTATTTAGGTTATAACTTAAATCTATATCTTTATAAAATGAATTAATTATAGAGTAACACGCAAGAAAATTATATATCATATGTTTTCCTTTAAATGGTAAATAAGTTCTTTTACTATTAATCAATACTTCATATCCATTTATATCTTTATTAATTATTTTGCATCTAAAATCATTATTTTTATTAAATCCAAATGTAATTTTATTAGGATGTTTAATTTTTCTACATAAAGCATTATCACCATTTATAACTAAATATTTGGATTGTTTACTAAAAGTGTTAAATGAATTAAACAATTGTTTTTTACTTTTATAGTAATCTGGATGATCTAATTCAATATTATTAATAACAGAAATAGTAGGATGGTATTTTAAAAAATTATCTTTATATTCACATGCTTCGAAAATCAAAATTTCACTATCATGTCCACAACCTATTCCATCACCTTTAATAACTGAAGGATTTATTTCATTTAACATAAATGAGAGTAAACTAGTAGTTGTTGTTTTCCCGTGTGTTCCACTGATCGCTATTTTCGTTTGAACATTAATTTGATCAATAAAATCTGAATAATAAAAATATGGATAATTTCTTTTTATTACTTCACGTGTTTCAATATTATCTTGCCCATTTCCTAAAATATACACATAATTATCTTTAATATTATTAATATCATAATTAAAATATTGAATATTTTTATTATCTAAAATATCATCTGTAAAATATTTGCTCTGTGTATCAGATCCTATAACATTATGTCCTTTATCTTTTAAATAACAAGCTAAACTAGAGCAACCTGTTCCTTTTATTCCTATAATATAATAATTAATAAAAATCACCACTTCATTATATGCAAAAAGTAAGTCAATAATATATTTTCCTAATTATATTTATTATTATCTTTGTAATTTTTTGTTTTATAAAGTATAATAATGAGTGAATAGAATAATTTAAGGTGAACTTATGAAAATCAAAACAAAAAAAGTAACATTAGATGAACTTCAAAACATTAACCCTTACAAAAGATTTAAACCTGTTAGACGTAGTTTAATTTTAAAAGGATTAATTAGAATCTTATCATTTCCAACACTTAATAAACTTAAATTTAAATATACAACTTATAACTTTGAGAATGTAAATCCCAAACAACCTCATTTAATTTTAATGAATCATACAAATTTTGCTGATATGAAAATTGCATTTTAAATGTTAAGAAAATTTAAATTTAACATTATATGTACAGATGATGGTTTTATTGGTAAGAAATTATTAATGAAACATATTGGATGTATTCCAACAAGAAAATATACAGCAGATTTAAATTTGATTAAAGATATGATGTATACTGTAAAAGAATTAAATTCTTCTATTTTAATATATCCAGAAGCTTGTTATTCATTTGATGGAACAAAAACTGTTTTACCAAAATCAATTGGTAAATTTATTAAACTTTTAAATATTCCTGTTATTACTATAATAACTCATGGTTCTTTTTTCTTTGATCCTTTATATAATAATTTACAATATCGTAAAGTACATGCAACAGCAGATATGAAATATATATTATCTTTAAATGACATTAAAGAAAAATCAATTGATGAAATTAATGCTATTATAAATAATGAATTTAATTTTGATCATTTTAAATATCAACAAGAAAATAATATAATAATAAATGAAAGTTTTAGAGCTGATTATTTACATAAAGTACTTTATAAATGTCCTCATTGTCTAAAAGAAGGTAAAACTATCGGTAAAGGTACAAAAGTAACATGTACACATTGTAATAATACATATGAACTTACAGAAAATGGATATTTAGAAAATATTAGCGGAAATCAAACTATATTTAATCATATACCTACTTGGAACAATTGGCAAAGAGAATGTGTAAGAGAAGAGATTATTAATAACACATATTTACTTGATGAAGATATCGATTTATATGCTGTTAAGAATTATAAAACTGTCTATGAAATCGGTAAAGCCCATTTAAAACAAACTAAAGATGAACTTGTATTAACTGATTTAAATGGTAAAGTTTTATTTACTCAACCAATGAAAGCTCTATATACATTAAATACTGACTTTCACTGGTATCAAATTGCAGATACTATTTGTATAGGTGATGAAAACGTACGTTATTATTGTGCCTTTAAAAATAGTCAAAATGTTGTTTCTAAAGCTAGAATGGCAACAGAAGAAAATTATAAATTAAATAATAAATAAAAGAGAGTAATTAAAATTACTCTCTTTACTATTTTATTGTTCTTCTAAATGGAATGTATATCCATGTAATCTATAAGTATAGATATTTTGGTTTGGATAATCACGTCTACCTGTTGCTACTACTACAGGAATAGTAGTTGAATCCATAATATATCCATATGGATCTCTAACAATACCAGGATTATGGTTTCTATCCCATCCAGTTTGTGCAGGACCAACATAACCTACACATGTCCAAGAATATGTATTTGCTGCTAAAATTTCGCATAATTCTTCTGTTGAGCCTACGTTATCAATGTAAGCAAGTACACAGTGAGAATTTACAAGTGTTTCAGTTATATTTGGTGGATTTTTTTCGTTTGTTACACCAAATACATAGAAACGTTTTGCAACTGGATCATATGCATAGTCAGTAATTCCAACATTACATTTTAATCCTTGTGAATTAACAATACCATTGTTATTTCTTGCAACATCATATACTACTTTTGGATCATCTAAATTGCTTAAATCCCAAAGTTGAATTCCTGTACCACGTGATGATGTTTGGAAGAATAATAATACTTTTCCTTTTTGATCAACACTAATTAATGCAGGCATTCCTGTACCCCAAGATGTATCTGAATTTCTATCTGAACCATCACCGAAGATTTTTGGATCTCCCCATGGAACAATTGGATTTAAGTGATCTACTTTAATCCAAGGACCAGCTGGAGATTTTGCAACTGCAATACCAGTTTCATTTTTACTATAATCTTCAGTAACACATCCTAGATAACTCATTAAATAGTTATATGTTTCACCTTGCATAGTAAATTCACCTTTAATAACAGCAGGGTCACAAGTATGACGTCCATCCCATGTACCAGGTGTAGGTGCTAGAACAATTTCTTGTTCAGAGAATAACCATTTACCATCTTCTTGTTGTGTACCAGTTCTATAACCGATATGGTCCATAATAACACCAGAAGTTTTATTTGTACAATACCAAATATGCATTACACCATCTTCAACTAAAATTGCAGGGCAATAGTTAAAGATTTTAGTTTCATCAATTGGTTTACCAAATAATACGCTATCAAAATCAACAGCTAAATCTTCAGGATTTACTTTATCTTCAAATTCTTTGAATTCTACTTTAATACCATTTGTTTTATCTTCAAATACTAATTTACCAGCATTTAATGTATATGTATATTTTTTATTTTGATAAGTCTCAGTAATTGTAGTTCCTTCATAATGGTATGTACCTTCTCTTGTTTCAAGACCAGCTAAACCATAAATTTTTACAGAACAAGATAAGTCTTTTTTAAATTCTACTTCATAAGTAATATAATATGTAGTTGAAAGTTCTCCATCTATATATACTTTATCAAGTTCATATTTTGCATTTAATGTTTTGCTTGTTGTTTGAGAACCTGGTTGCATTTCACATCCAGCCACTGCAAAAACAGTAAATAACATTATAAATACTAAAAGTAATTTTTTAAATTTCATCTTCATCATCCTATCTAGGTAAATCTAAAACTATACCGTGTAGTCTATATGTATGTAAAGCAGGCCATTGTCCTGAACCATTCCAATCAGGGAAATCAGTTCTTAACATACTTGATGTATAAACTACACCAATTGATGTAGAACTTAGTACCCAACCATATTCATCAGTTACTAATCCACAGTTATGATTACGTTTATATCCAGTTAATGCTTCTGTAATAGCAGAAAATTTAATCCAAGTTTTCTTTGAACCTTCAACAATTGAGTGCATTGGAGAAACTTCATCTTCATCTAAATCTACATATAATAATGTATTAGAACCTGTAATCCAATTTGTATTTCCATCAGTTGGATAAGGGAAGTCTTCTTTAACACAAATAATTCTCTTAGTTGCAGGGTCATATGCAAAGTCAGCATTATTAATACAGTCAACTTGACCAGATGCACTTGTAACACCTGCATTTGATAAAGGTGCTTGTGATAACATAACAGGGTTATTTAAATCACTTAAATCCCATTCTTCAGCAATAGTTTCTGTTGCATTTGGAGTACCAGCTGTATAGAATAACATAATTTTTCCAGCTTTATCAATACTTACAAGTGATGGTTGACCATAACCCCAAGCATTTTTCCAATTATCAGCATTACCGTGTTGTTCAATTGCTTTATAATAATCAGCAATTGGATTTAAATTTTCAATTTTTACCCATGGACCATTAGGATTTTTACTAACCGCAACACCAACTTCGTTTGCTGTAACGTTAGTTGTACGACATCCTAAGTAAGCCATTAAATAATTATAATCTTCACCATTGTATTTAAATTCACCTTTAATTACAGATGGATCGCATACATGCACTTTATCCCAAGTATTTGGAGTAGGTTGTAAAACTAATTCTTTTTCACTGAAAGTCCATTTACCATCAGTTGATAATGTACCTTTTCTATAAGCGATATAGTCAGTTACTTTTCCACTATCTTTATTAGAACAATACCAAACATGCATTGTTGTTCCATTTTCAATCATAATTGATGGACAATAGTTGTAGAAGTTTTCTTCAATATTGTCACCAAATAATTCATCAGTAAAATTAACTTGTCCTTGTTCTTCAGGCATAGTAAAATCCTTTTGGTATTCATATTCCATTTTAACAGGAATACGATTAATTTTATTTTCAAATGTTAATGTAGAATAATCTTCACTAATTTTAAATGAATATTTTTTTAATCCAATAGTAATATCTAAAACATCAGCAGTAATACTTGTAATACCATTTTGCTCAGTTGCTCCAGTATAATCTACTTCATACCATGTGGCTTTTCCATTTTCAATTAATAAAGCATTGAATACATATGAATTAGTAATATCTAATCCATTTTCAACTTTATTTTTTAATAAATAATACCCAGTTTTTAAACCAGTTTCATTGAAACGAGCTTCAACAGTAATATTTTTTGTAACTTCAAAACTATATTCAGCATCTTCACTAACTAAACTATTTTGAACATACCATCCAATAAAAGATTCAGCATCTCCATTATGAATAACAGTAACAAGTGTATTTAATTCAACTTTTTTTGTAGTAACATTTTCATCTTTAATTACACCATTAATAACTTTAACAGTATATAATCCATCTGCAGGAGGAGTTTGAACACATCCAACAGTTATTAACATAAGTACTAAAGTAAGAAAAATAAAACAAAATTTTTTCATTTTTTACCTCTTTTTTTAAATAGATAGTGGTTTATAAAAACCACTATCTTTATTTTTTATTCAATAACGAAATCTCTTAAATGTTGAGAATATACATAGTCAGCGTTATCAGCTTCTAAATCAGAAACTGTATAAACAACTTCAACAACATCGATTGTATGACCATATTCATCACTAACAAGTGTAGCATTATATACTCTTTCATATTCAGTTCCTAAATCGAAACCATCGAATGCACCCATAGAAACGAATCCAGTTTCAACATCAGTTGTATAAAGTTCAGCTTCAGCAATGTATGCAACTTCAACTGATAAAGCAACTTGTGGTTTTGTTGCAGCAGCAGGAGATACATCTTTAACTAATACGAAACGTTGAGCTTCTGCATCATATGCAAAGTCAGCATTAGGCATCATTAATACATCTTCCCCACCTTGTAAGTTACCTTTATTAGTAACATGGTAAGTATAAGCACAGCTTACAGCTTCAATATTATCTAAGTTAGAGCAATCGAAATCATAGAATCTTACGAAGTTACCATAAGCATCTGCGTATGTATAGAAAACTCTGATTCCAGATACTTTATTATAGTTTACAGCACTTGGAGCATAGCATCCAAAGAATTTGTTATAAATTGTTACATCATAAGTAATAATTGGAGCATCACCAACTTTTACGAATGATTGTAAAGGATCGTTAGAAACAGCAAATCCAATTTGGTTGCACATTTCACCAGCATCGTTAGTTCCTGCATATACTAATAACCAAGCATATTCAGTACCTTGATAACTGAATTGACCTTTTACTAATGAAGCAGATGTAATATATTCATCCCATCCACCAACAGTTCCTTCTAAAACGATAGCTTCTTCACCATAAATCCATCCTTCTGGATCTAATTCAGCTTTTCTAACAGCTACTACGTTTTCATCTTCACCTTGAACTTTATTAGTAATATATGTTAAATAACGTACATCACCAGCTTGAATTAAATCAGCATTAATCATATAGAATCCAAGTTCAGGAGTAGGTAAACCAAGCGGTTTAAGAACTGGTGCAATGTATTTTACAGCTTCAGAGTATGCACTATCAGCGTAATTAGCATCACCAACAGCTTTAACTTTAATTTCTTGTCCATCTTCTAATTGAACACTTGTAGAAGTTGTATTCATAACTTCTGAATTATCAATAATATATCTATATTCTTTAGCATTAGGAATAGCTTCCCAAGAAGCAAGACCAGTTTCACTAATTGTTACACTTGGAACTTCAAGTTTTTCACCAGCTGGAGTTCCACATGAAACTAATAAGAAAACAGATAGAATAGCTAAGCAAAGAGTTAAATAATGTTTAATATTTTTCATATTTAATACCTCCTATTCTAACCCCATTAATTTTTTAATTGATTTAGAATCATCTGTCATAATTGCAGTTGCAAGTACTGGAGTTGTTTTATAACTTCCAAGTTTATTAATTGCAAATGACATATTTTGATATGAAGGAGCATGAATAGTTACAGCTAAGTAACCAACAACTGAACCTTCTGCCATGAAGTAATTTCTAGGAATAACTTTATGATTTGGATCAACTAATGACCAATCAGCTTGATGGAACGCATCAAATGGAACACGTACCCAACCTTCAAATCCTTTAGGAATTGTAACTTCAGGTCTTGTCATATAAATTGTATCTTTACCAGTGTTAATGTCATATAACCAGAATTGGTAACCTTGACGAACATTGAAACGTCCACGATCTTTTGAACCATTTCCATCAACATCAACTAAGCAGTCTAATTGAATATTGAATGAAACTTCACCTTCAGAATCATTTCTTACCCATAATGTAACACCTTTAGCATCGCTCCAATCGTAAGCAATACCATCAGCTAAAGTAATAGCTGTATATTGGTCACCTGTAGGGTTAGCTCCTGTAGCTTTCATAACGATAGCGTCATCACCATAAGAGTCAGTTCCCATTGTAACTTCACCATATGATCCACCTTCCCAAATTGCAAAGTCAGATCCTGATTTATTAGTTCCAAATACATTAAGAGTTGTATCACCGTAAACAGTTCTGTCAATTTTATTAACGCTTAATTTACCAATAATTGAAGCATCATCAGAAGAAATAGCAAAGTGATCTCTTTGATGTCCATTTGTTAAATCAATGATTTTGTGGAATTCGAAATCTTCTGTTCCAGCTTCACCAGTATAATATCCGAATTCTCCAATAACAATTTCATAATTGTAGTTGTAGAATGAGTTTGTTGTTAAAATGAATTGATGGATTTTTGATAAATCTCTATCAGCATCATTACCAAATTGCCATCCCATTGCATCCATAGGGATTAATAACATACCTGTATAGAAGATATTTGAAGCAGAGTATAATACTTCTGCACCTTGTTTAACAATACCATCTTCTTCAACAAAGTAAATAACTTCACCGTCAGCTTTTCCAGCTAAACTATATCTAGCACCAGCATTTTGTAATCCATAAGTCATACCAGGTGCACCAGCTTTTGAATAATATTGAACAGCAATATAAGTTGCAGCAGATAAATCTGTAGCATCAAAATTAATCATTAATGTTTGCCAGTTATCTTTAGAAGCTTTAACAATACCGTTCCATAACATACCATTAGTGAATGCATTTTCACCAGTTTGGAATGGATATTCAACTTCAACACCAACGATTGATGGTTTAGGTGCTTGAGGCCATTCTAATTTATTATTAGCAGGATCAGCGTTATAATAAGCACCTTTTTGTGCATCTTCACTTAAATCTTTAACTAAAGTGAATTTTCCACCTCTTTGGAAGTTACCTTCATAGAATCCAATTTCACCAATTGTTAAAGCAAAGTTCCAATTGTATTTAGCATTTGTTTCAATGAAAATACCAGTAACTTGAGCTAATGTTTTATCAGCTCCTGCCCATCCAACCCATGATAATGAAGATAGAGGCATTACTAACATACCTTCAAATCCTTCACCAAGGTTAATAGAATCATACATTGATTTAATTTCTTTAACTTCACCAGATGCATTTACAGTATATAATACTTTATCATTACCATAAGTAGCATATCTATTACCATAGTTTAATAAACCAATAGTAAATCCAGGGTTACCCATAGCAGCTTTGATTTCAACAGCCATATAGTATTCTTTTGCAGCACTTAAATCAGTTGCAGGAATATGACTTTCAAGATATTGCCAAGTATCATTTGCAGTTTGTGCTGTATATCCGTTCCAAGTAGGAGCATTTTTGAATGCTTCTTCTCCAAGTCCAAATGGATAAGGATTATTAGGTTCAAGTGTAAGTTCAGGGAACACTACTGCATTTTGTGGTCTTCCATTATGATATGAATCTTGTTTTTGATCATTTTTTAAATCTTTTAATAATGTGAATTGACCATTAGTTCTGAAGTCACCTTCATAAATACCAATTTCACCGATAGTTAATGCAAATCCCCAGTTATATAATGCATTTGTTTCAATATATACACCAGTGATAGCTGATAATGTTTTATCAGCACCTGCCCAACTAATCCATGTTAATGAACTAATAGGAGCAACTAACATTCCTGAGAAACCTTCACCAAGATTAATTGAACTATATAAAACACTGATTTCTTTTACTTCATTGTTTTGGTTAACTGTATATAATTTTGCACCTTCAATATAAGTTGCATATCTATTACCATAGTTAACTAGCCCAAATGTAAATCCAGGGTTTCCTTGAGTAGCATTAATTTCAACAGCAACATAATAATCTTTACTTGAATCACTTAAATCGATAGCATTAAAGCGAGATTCAAAATATTGCCAAGTATCACCACTTGCTTGAGCAGTATCTCCATACCAAGTAGGTGAATTTTTAAATGCTTCATCGCCAGTTCTAAATGGATAACTTGTTTCAGCATTTACTCTAATAAACATTGCAGTAGTAACAAGTACTACTAAAAGCATCATTACTTTTTTAAGTAAATTACTTTTGCTCATTTTAAAAACATTCATAACTTCTCCTCCTTTTATAAATTGTTTTTCTTAAAGAGTCTTTCAATAACTAAAGCATTAAATCTATCTTTGTCAACACTAGTTGCGACATTAATAGGAGTATGCCCATCTAACGGAGTATCACTAACGTGAATTGCTCCTTTTAAATTTTCATCTAGATTAACTTTTACATATTTTGTTTCAAATACGCAAACATCATCTGTTACACATGTTGCAGCAAGCGGATCATGCATTACGCTTTTTTCAAAGTGGAAATAATTTACCCATCTATTGAAATATTCGTTTAACAATTTTATTCTATCTGATTCATCGTTTTTTAAATTTTCTAATAAACTTCCATCTAAAACACACTGAAGTGTTACATCTAAACCGCATGAATAGATATTCATTCCAGATTTATATACGATGTCTGCTGCAACTGGATCACATAAGATATTCCATTCAGGAACATAATTTGTATACCATCCACCCATTGTATATAAAGCTTTAATCCATTTTGTAATTTGAGGTTCTTTTTTAATTGCAGAAGCAATATTTGTAAGTGGACCTACTGCAATTAAAATTAACTCATTTTGATATTCTTTTGCAAGGTTAATAATTTTATCAACCGCATTTTCTTTTACATCACCTGTCATACTTTCATCATATTGACATGGATGATTATTAACTAAATCTCCTGTTTCATAAACATGTTCTGTTCTAAAAGGAACAACATATCCTGTAAGAGGAAGTCCTTCACCATAATAAACATCAATATCTTTATTATATGTAGTAAGTAATTGTTTTGCTTGGTGAGCTCTTAATTTTGTATTTTTATACACAGTCGTAACTGCTTTTAATTCAATTTCTTGATTCTCTAACAATAAGGCAAGGGCAAACGCGTCATCAATATCGTCGCCAATATCAGTGTCTAATACACAAATATATTTTTTCACTAGTAACCTCTATATAAACTTAAGTCTCCATTTGGATTATTTCTATCTACGTTATTAACGTAATCAGGTCTATTTCCAGGCCATCCATATTGAACACCAAGTTTTTGTTTTGCTTTAATATAAGCAGCTGTATTCATTTCAATGATTAAATCTAATCCACGATCATTCATTAATCCGATTAATTTTTCATATTCAGTTTGAGATGCTGATTTATTTGAAGCTTTAATGATTTTTGGTAATTGTCTACCAATTAATTCATTAATTCTTGTTACAGCAGTATTGTAATCAGAGAATCTTTCATCAGTTGCATCAACTACGAAATTTGATGCGTTACAATCATATGAATAAACTGTAAGAGGGCGTTTTAAGTTAGTTCTAAAGATTTCATTAGCAGTTTTACCATGATTTGTTTTTGGTTGTACATTATCATAATATTGATAATTTAATAATAAATCCCAGAACATTAAACCGTATTTAGTATAAGTACCGTCTTCTTTTTCTTTTAAATATTGTTCAGTATAAACAATAGTATCTTTTGATGCATCAGCAAAATTCCATGTAACACCTTCTTCACCAAATGTAACTAATTTTTGACCTTCATCACTTGATAAATAGTCGAATAATTTAATTACTAAGTCAGGGCGTTTACAGTTAGTTGTAATCATATTGAATAAGTAACCATATCCACGAATATCAGATAAGATAGGTGCATCACCATCTTCATTTGTGATATACATTGTGATATATTCATATCCTGAATCTTTTGCTGTTACAAAGTGCATTTGATAATCTTGAGGAGTAACTAATGTAGCAAATACTTTACCAGAAGCAATTTCTCCACCGAAGTTATCGTATTTTGCAGTAAAGTTAGAATCTGAAATAATTCTATAATTTCCAACTTTTGTATTATATAATTCACTTAACCAATATAACATTTCAGCATATTCAGGAGAAGTAAAATCATAAATATAATTTCCAGCTTTATCTTCAAAAGGAATAGCAAACATTTGAGATAACCATCTTAAAGATGTACATCCATCAGATTTAAATTGAGAAAGTTGTAAACCTGAAACAATTTGACCATTTCCAGTTCCAGAATAATTTTCAAGTGCCCATTCACAAGCATGTTTGAATCCTTCAGGAGTAGTAATATAACCTTTCCATTCAACTTTCTTTTCAAGTCCTGTTGAACGAGAAGTATATTTAACCATACCATCTGATCCTTTTAAATTATTTTCAACATGTCTTTGGAAAGCATCGAAAATATCTTTTCTAACCATCATACCACCATTTGGTTGTAATTGTCCTTCAGGAACATCTTCATAACTATAATAGTGGTTAGGAATACCATAAGTTTTACCATTTCCATAACTCCACCAATCTAATACGTCAGATGGTAAGTTTTTATATAAAGATGGTGCCCAATTATCAGCAAGTGTATTAATATCATATACATAACCTTGTTGAGCAAGAGAAGCTAATTGTTTAGATTGAGATGTAGGTAATGTAATTACATCAGGTAAATCTCCACCAGCAATCATTGTAGCAAGTTTTTGACCATCATCTTGTACTGGAGTTTCAAATTCGACTTCAATTCCAGTTACACTTTTAATTTTTGCACTGATTGAGTCAATTCCACTAGGAGCATTCCAAGTTGAAGTATCAACGTACCATTTGATTTTTAAATCTTCATTTTGAATATATTCCCAGCTGTTTTTATCACCAGGAGTTTTAGGTAGATCTGGATATTCAAGTTCAGCCATTCCACCTTGACCAATTTGTACAGGAGGTTCACCACCTGTAGTACCACATGAAACAAGGGCTACCACTACAAGTACAAACAACAATAATAAACTAAAATTTTTAAAACGTTTCATTTATTTCTTCCTTTCTATTAATTAACCTTTTAAAGACCCGACCATAATTCCTGATTGGAAGTTCTTTCTAACAAATGGGAAGAACATTAATACTGGAATTACAGATATTATAATCGCTGCAAGCGATATTGTTTTTGAAGTAATCTTTTCCATCATTGTAGGAGGTAAACCTTCTGTTAATGTTGAAGTTTGGATTGCTTCAAGTAAGAAATATTGTAATGTATGAAGTTCACTAGAACTTGTATAAATCATTGTATCAAAATATGAGTTCCAATGGCCTACCGCAAGCCAAAGTGCTACAGTTGCTAAAACTGGAGTTGATAGCGGCATATAAATTTGCCACCATATTCTAAACTCATTGGCTCCATCTACAATGGCTGCTTCGTGAATTTCATTCGATATCTGCCTAAAGAAGGAAGATATTACAATCATATTATAAACAGAGTAAATTCCTGGAATAATATATACTAAGAAATTGTCATATAATCCAATTAATTTTATAATTAAGAAATACGGAACAAGTCCTCCACCAAAGAACATTGTGAAAATATTAATCCAATAGAAAATCTTTTTACCTTTTAAATCTCTACTCATTGCATAAGCAACAATAGATGTAAATGCTAAGGCAGTAAGTGTACCAATTACTGTTCTTGCTATTGTTACACCGTAACTACTCCATAAGTCAGGTTTATCTAAAACTATAGAATAGTTTTGGAAAGTAAATATTCTAGGTATGAAATATACTCCACCTTTTTCATAGTCAGCTCCTTGAGAAAAAGATCCAACTAATACATATATGATAGGGTATATACAGCATAAACAAAATGCACCTAAGAATATATAGTTAATTACATCAAAAGCATAAACTTTTGTTTTCTTTTTATTACGTCCTTGAAAGAACTCTTTCTTATCTTGGAAATAAATAAAATAATAAAACGCAACAAATGTTAATGCAAAACCAGATAAAACACTAAATATAATAAGTAATGTTTCAACTCTTTGATATGTTTTTACAGTAGCGTTATCAATTTTAACTGAATTTAAATAAATTAAAATCAATTCAAATATTAAAACAGCAAAACATACATATAAAATTATTTGTAAAGCTTTTTTTAGAATAGGGTATTTATCAGTATAAAATATTGTCATTAGTAAATCCCCTTTCCAGTAACTTTCTTACAAATTGTATTACCTAAGATTAACAGGATAAATGATACAACACTCTTAAATAAACCAACTGCTGTAGCATATCCATATTGCCATTGTGGAATACCATATTTATAAATAAATGTATCTAATACTTCACTTCGACCGATGTTATTTGTATTTTGGAATACCCATAAATGGTCAATACCATTATTTAATAATCCTGAAATTGATAAGATAAAGAATAATGTAATTGTTGGTGCAATATAAGGCACAGTAATAAATCTAATCTTATGCCATCTATTGGCTCCATCTATTGCGGCTGCTTCATAGATATCCTTTGGAATACCAGAAATTGCTGCAACATAAATTACACTTCCCCATCCTAAACCTTTAAGAATAGAAGTTATAATAATGATTCCCCAGAAATATTTTTCATCACCTAGTATATCAACAGGTTCTTTAACTAATCCAATATTTACAAAGAAAGTATTTACAATACCAGTATTATAATCTAATAAATTTAAGAAGATACCACCAAAGATAACCCATGAAATAAAGTGTGGGAAGAATGTTACTGATTGAACGAACTTCTTAAATTTATCACTTAATAATTCACTAAGTAAAATAGCAAATACAATTGGAGCTGGAAAGTTAATAAGTAATTGTAAAATATTAAGTCCCAGTGTATTTTTCATAATATTTCCAAATTCTGGATCTGTTAAGAAACTCTTAAAATGTTCAAATTGAACAGGTTTTCCATAAGTAATATTATGAATAATATTGATATATCTATCTTCTCTAAACGCAAGAATTAACCCATATAGTGGAGCATACGCAAATATCGCAAGGAATATTATACTAATCGATGCCATACCAATAAGAATTAAATCATTTTTTGTAATACAAAATTTCTTTTTTTCTAACTGAGTTACATAACTCGAACCATCTAAACAATAAATGGTTACATCTTTTTTCTTTCCCATAGGTCTTACACCTCCTTGATGCTATTTCTGATGATTAAATCAGTCTTTAATCTAATTTGTTTTTCAACATCTTTTCCATCTATTAATTTAATCATCATGTTACACGATTCTTCAGCAATTTGTTCAATTGGTTGTTTAACAGTTGTAAGCTTAGTGTCTAAAATTGATGAATATAACAAATCATCAAATCCAGCTACGCTTAAATCTTCAGGAATTTTTTTACCAATTTCTTTTGCGTAAGACATTACACCATATGCTTGTAAATCATTAAAAGCAAATATTGCTGTAATATCTTTGTTTAATAATTTTTTTGCTGCAAGATATCCAGATTTCATATCATATTTCATATGTTGGATATTTTCAACAGGCAGCGAAATATTATGTTCTTCTAAACACTTTTTAAATCCTTTTAATCTATTAATACTACTACTTAAGTACATTGGACCAGTAATAGCACCAATATTTTTATGACCTTTATCAATTAAAAATTTTGCTACATTATATCCGCTTGTTTCATTATCAACACCTACATAATTAAAATCACCTTCAAAATATCTATCTATTAAAATATAAGGGATTTCTAAACTATTAAGAAGTTTTCTTGTTTTTTCTTGATTTTCTGGTTGTAATGATTCAGCTGATAGTGCTAATAATAAACCATCTGCTCTTCTATTTTTTAATAAATTGATATATTTAATATCATTTTCCATTTTATCTTCAGAATTACATAGAAAAATATCATATCCTTTATCAGTCAAACTAAGTTGAACTCTATGAACAAATTCTGTAAAAAAACTATTTGTAATATCCGGAATTAATAATCCGATTGTATATGTTCTTTGAGTCGCTAAACTTTGTGCAATTGTATTTGGTTGATAATTTAATTTTTCTACACATTCTAAAATTCTTTTTTTAGTAGTTTCTGGTATAGAACATTCTTTACCATTAAGTACAAGTGAAATGGTAGTAGGAGAAAGTCCTAATTCTCTAGAAACGTCTTTAATTGTTACCTTTTTCCCCATCCGTTAAAATCTCATTAAGATATGGAATAGATTGTTGAGCACCAGGTCTTTGAACAGTAATTCTTGCAGCAAGATTACCATATTTAATAGCTTCTTTAATGTTATATCCTTTAGATAAGAAACAAGTAGTGACACCTACAAAAGTATCTCCAGCAGCTGTTGTATCAATTGCTTCTACTTTATACGCTTTAGCAAATTCATGCCCTTCTTGATTAACAACAAGTGCACCAAGTGAACCAAGTGTTATAATTACATTTTTTACACCTTTTTGTAATAATACTTGTCCAGCTTTAATTGCTTCATCGATACTGCTTGGTCTTATTCCTGTGTAAAATTCACATTCAGTTTGATTAGGAATAAAATAATCTAAATAATTAAAAACATCTTCATTTACAATTTGCGCAGGAGCAGGATTTAATATAGTAATAAGTCCTAAACTCTTTGCATATTTAATTGATTCTTCGACAACATTTAATGGTATTTCAAGTTGAGTTAAAAAATAATCTCCACTTTCAGCATCTTTTAATGATTCTTTAATTTGTTCAAAAGTAACTCGTCCATTTGAACCAGAATCTAAAATAATACGATTATCATTTTCACTAATAACAATAACTGCAATACCACTAGAAATATCTTTATATTGTTTAATCAAATCAGTATTAACTTTATAATTATTTAATGTTTCTATTAATTCATTTCCAAATGCATCACCAACAGCACCAATCATTTTAACATTTCCATCTGCTTTAGCAATTGCTACTGCTTGATTTGCTCCCTTACCACCAGGGTTTGTCATGAATCCAGACCCCATAACAGTCATTCCATTATCAGGAAAGATGTCAGTTTTAATAACAAGGTCCATATTTATACTACCGGCTACATATATTTTCTTCATTTTAGTTCACCTCGATTAAAGTTAGTAAACCGCTTTACTAACTTTATTATACACTTAAATAAAAAATTATGCAAACGTTTTAATAATAATTCTTTCATTTGACAATAATATATATTTATATTATAATAAATTGAGGTGATTAGATGGAAAAAGCAGTAAAAACACTTCCCAAAAATAGATTTGAATTATTTAAAGAAATAATAAAAAACCAACTTTCATTACTAATAAAAATTGGTTTACTATGCTTTATTATTATGTTACCTTTAATAGTTTCTTTTCTACTAACAAATATAAAAATATATGAAATTAACCTCTTATTAAACGATAATTTAATAACTAGTGAAGATGCAATTAAGCAAAACTTAGGATATATTAACGCAAGAAATATTATATTCTTAATTTTAATTCCTCTTACACTTTATTTTCTAAGTGGAATATTTAATGTCATTAGAAAAATTGTATGGCGCGAGGGTGTATTATTTTGGTATGATTACAAAAAAGGTTTAAAAGATAACGGTGCTTATTTTTTTATAATTGGCCTTCTTCTTGGTATTATCTTCTTTGTATTTAACTTTTCACTTAAACAAGAAATGATAAATCATACAAATAGTAATTTTATCTCACTTATTTTAAGTGGTGTCGCATTACTATTTTTAATACTATTCATTCCTTTTTTATTACATCAAACAATAATATATAATTTAAAATTTATTTATAAAATTAAAAATACTCTTATAATATTTAGTAAATTATTTTATATTTTTATCTTTTTAGGATTTATCAATGTAATATTTTTCTTATTTATTTATATAAATAGTGGTATCTTTTTATTAATATATTTAGTTATTGCTTGTATTATCATTATGCCTTTGATAATTGTTATTAATACTTTAATAACAGACTCAACATTTGATGCTTTTATTAACCATCTACATTTTAAAGAAATTTATCGTAAAGGACTATATAAATATGCCGAAAATAACGATCAATAATTTAACCCACATTTATATAGATAAAAAAACAAATACTGGAGTTGCACCAATTCATAATCTTACAACTACAATTAAAAATAATTCTTTCACAGTAATCATTGGTGCAAGTGGAAGTGGTAAAACTACACTACTTAAACTACTAACGGGATTATTAAGACCATATGAAGGAAGTATTTATTTTGATAACAATGATGTAACAAATGTTGATGCAAATGATCGAAATTTAAGTTATATTTCACAAGAATTTGCATTATATCCTCACTATACAGTGTTTGATAATATCGCTTATCCTTTAAAAATTGCTAAAGTACCAAGCGAAGAAATAAGATTAAGAGTAAATTCTGTTTTAGAGTTATTAGAATTAACTGAATACCAAGCAAGAAAACCTAAGCATTTATCAATAGGGCAACGTCAAAGAGTTGCTATTGCAAGAGCTTTAATAAAAAGACCTTCATTAATTTTATTTGATGAGCCATTTTCAAACTTAGACGAACCTTTAAGAAAAGAATTAATTACATTACTTGCCGATATTAAATCTAAATTTTCAACAACATTTATATATGTTACACATAGATTAGATGAAATTAAATTTGTAGGAACTGATTTATTAATTTTAGATAATGGTGTAATTGTTCAAAATGATTCAATGGATAAAGTTTTAACAGATGTTAATGGTTTTTATGTTAAAAATTTATCAAAATATTTTTAGAGGTATATATGAATAATTTATTTAACCAAAACCTTAAAGAGTCTACTCAAAATAAATATTCTTTTTATAAATTAATAACTATTATTTCTTTTGTTATCTCGTTTATTTTAGTGATTACTTTATTAATTCTTCATGATTCATTTAAGAAAATTACTTTTATTTTAATTCTAACAATCATTTTAACATTTCTAATAATTGTTTTGCAACTATTAATTAAAACAACATTATATTATAATAAACTAAACAAATTAATAAATTCTAATCTTTTATGTGATGTTTCAATTGGTATAATTAATAAAATAGATATATATAACATTACAATTAATGGACTTGTATATAAACAATATGAACTTCTTGGCGAAACTAATCAAATTATTTATATATTAGACGGAATTGATATTGATAATATTTTAAATAAAAAAATTATAGCACATGTATTAAATAATATTATGTACGCTTATGAGGTTTTAAATGAACAATAGACATGCAAAAATTAGCTTTTTTTACGTATTATTTATTTTATTAATTTCATTATCATTATCTTTTTCAATTAGTGAATTTTTATATAAAGTTCCTGCAACAAAAAAATTAGAATTTTTTATTAGTTCTCAATATGTTAATACAGATTATTTCAATGATAAACTTTCTGTAATTGATAATGTTGAAAAAATTAATATTATTCCTAGAAGTATTGAAAATAAATATTATAACGAAGCTTTTCAAACAGTAGGAATGTTTTCTGATTTATTAATTATTCCAGAAAAACTTATTAATGATGAAGATAAAGCATTTAGTTACTTTCCGATTGAATTTAAATATTTTATCGAAAACAAAATAACTTACTCTTCTTTTGATTTAATTGTTTATAAAAATGTTTGTTATGGAATTGTTATCTATGATAAAGAAAAAAATATTAATTTATTTAAAGATTATATCCAATTTGAAACAAATGAAAGATATGTTTTATGTATTGGAAAATCAACACCAAATCATTATATAAAACCTGCAAATAAAAAACAAACATCAAATGCAGTAAAAGCATTTTTAGAATTAATTAAAGACTTTGATTAAAAAAACACCACTAGATTTCTAGTGGTGAATTTTTTTACTCAGTTTTATCTTTTTTTAAGTTAACAATTAAGTTTACAATGATTCCAAGAATTAAAGAACACGCAACAGTTGTTAATTGAATTTTTCCGAATGAAAGTGTCATTCCTCCAACACCTGCAATTAGAATTACACTAACAACAAATAGATTTCTATTATCATTTAAATCTACTTTTTGGATCATTTTAAGTCCTGATACTGAAATGAATCCATATAATGCAATACATACACCACCCATAACACAGTTAGGAATAGTTGATAAGAATGTTGAGAATGGACCAAAGAATGAAATTAAGATTGCTAATATTGCAGTATAAACAATTGTAATAACAGATGCATTTCCACTAATAGCAACACATCCAACAGATTCTCCATAAGTTGTATTTGGACATCCTCCGAATAATGCACCACTCATAGAACCAATACCATCTCCTAGTAATGTTCTATTTAAACCTGGTTCTTCAAGTAAATCTGATTCGATAATTGTTGATAAATTTTTATGGTCAGCAATATGTTCTGCGAATACAACAAATGCAACAGGAATATAAGCTACTGCAATTGTTCCAATATGAGTCCAAGTTAAATCTTTAAATCCTTTAAATGCTTTAATAAATGTAAAATCAGGAACCCATTGGATATTTCTAAATACAGAGAAATTAATAACTTTTAATGCGTCATTATCAATAATATGTCCTAATGCAGTAAATAAACTTGCAAGTACATATCCAGCTAAAATACCAATAATAAATGGCACCATTTTAAACATCTTTTTACCATATACTGAACAAATGATTACAGTAAATAATGTAACTAATCCACAGATAATAGAAACATAGATACTACCAGTAGATACAGCAAATTGTTTAGTTAAATCACCAATAGCATTTTTAGCAAGTGATAAACCGATGATTGCAACAGTAGGACCAATAATTACAGCTGGCATAAGTTTGTTAATCCATTGTACACCTACTTGTTTAACAACAACAGAAATTACAACATATACAAGACCAGCAAAAACAGCACCGATGATAAGACCTAAATATCCTGCTGAAATAGATGCAGCACCACTAAATGCACTTAACATTGAACCAATAAAAGCAAACGAAGATCCTAAGAATACAGGACTCTTAAATTTAGTAAATAATAAATATACAAGTGTACCAACACCTGCCCCAAATAATGCAGCTGTTTGAGACATTGCGGCACCAGGAATATTACTATTAATAATAGATGGAACAGCAATTGTTGCTGCCATAATAGCTAATAATTGTTGAAATGCGAATAAAATTGTTTTACTAAATGATGGTTTATCATTAACGTTATAAATTAGTTTCATATTCATACCTCCTTTTTTCAAAAAAAATAGAGTTGAAAAAATCAACTCTAGTGGAAACTAAAAAAATGAAAAAAATGTATCATTGAAAACTAAAGTATTGTTCATAAAACTAACTGCGTTTTTCATAAATACATTCCTCCTCTGTTTTATTCTGCAATATTTTATCAAATTTTCACAGTTTTTGCAAGCAATTAGATAATATAAATTTCAATAACTACCAATCTTCTTGCAAATATTACCAAATTATTATATAATATATAAAATTAAAGGAGGCTTGAAGATATGTTTGAACATAAGAATAAAGTCTGGTATAAAGGTGTATTTGTAATATCAATTTTGATGCTAGCAATACCAGGTATTTTTACATTAATTTTTTATAAAACAATGTCAATTTCTAGAATAAATCAGACACTTGAAGTCTCAAAATATACCTCAATCTTCTTAGGATGTGTTTGCGGACTATTATTTGATGGAACATGCATTCTTACAGGATTATTTAAAGGTACTTTTAAAGTTGTTATTTTACGAATTAGAGAATTCTTTTTAGACTTACAAGTTTCTTTTAAATTTGCAGTTAAAAACTACTTCTATGATATAAAAGAAAATGGTGTAATGTTTTGGATTCTTTTAGCTTTAATTGGTTCAACAGTATATTTTGCTGTAGATAGTATACAACAATTATTAATATTAATATAAAAAAAGGGAAGTTTATACTTCCGATTATATAAATTAGTTTAGGGTCTATGTATACCTATAAAGCACTTTAGGGTCTCCCTATACTTCTTTATAGGTCTTTTTTAATATAAAAAAGTAACTCCTTCTATAATGTAATTGCGAACACACACAGAAAGGAGTTACATGAATAATGATACCATAAATATAGACATTCCTATAAAAGGGGACTCTAAACGTAAGTAATCTTATGCTTATATTATATCATTTAATATGTGTGTTTGTAAAGAAAAATCCGACCATTTCTAGTCGGATTTTTTTTGACCCTAAAGTTCTTTACAGGAATTAAAACCCTAAACATCTTTATAGGTATTTTTACTTGAACCCTAAACTAATTTATAGGGCCATACTTCCCTTTTATTCTTTTTTCCATACATTTACTTGTTTATTTTGAAATTTCTTTTTAAAGATTTTTCTTCTAAATAAGAATATTGTATAAACAAGCCACAATCCAAAGAATACACAACATGCAATTAAAGCATTATTATATGATTTACCAGCAAACCCCAATAAGAAAAGTAATGGTGCAATCAAAAGTGTTGCAGGGAATGTTGATAATATATATAAATTAGATGTAGGTGTTTTTAAATTTGGATCAATTTCTTTTAACAAGATCATACCATTTGATGCTGTACCAGTTAAAGTTCCAAAACTCATTAAGAAAAATTCATGTTCGAATCCTTTAAAACAATGCTTAGATACAATTCTAATATATATGTATGTAGCTAAACATCCAACTAAAGCTAGAATAACAATTGGTAAAATATAATTTTTAATAGAATTAATTTCAATTGCAGAAACTCCAGCAACAATCATTAAGTCAAATGAGAATCCTGAAATTCGATCCATTTGATAATTATTAATATAGTCTCTACTCATTAAATTTGATTTTCTTAAAAATTTAACTACAAATTTAATTAAAGTAGCACCAATTACTGCCCACATGAAGTTAAATCCCCAAGCAATGCTATTTGTAAAATCAGAAATAACAGCAAGTAAACACATAATTCCGAAAGCTAAAGCATAAGCAACTGCAACAAATCCCATTTGAATTGAGAATTTATCTACAGATTCATTATCAGGAATTTCATTTCCAGTGAAGTTTGTATAATTTACATTGTCGTCTTGTTCTTCTTCAATTACAATTTGACCTTTTTTCTTAAAAATATTAATATAAATTACACCAAAAACGCTCGCAACAATAAAACCAATAGAAGCAAGTGATAATCCAAAACTTCCACCACCACTAAATTGTGCACTTGGCATATTGCTAAAATTAATTCCCCAAGTCATTGCATTTCCTGGTCCTTGTCCAAATGCAAGTGGCAACATAATACCAGATACATAAGGTACAAGTTTATCGCTATGTTTTGTTAATAGGAATAAAACTAAAGTAATAGCAAGTCCTAAAAAAGCTTGTAACATATATACTCCACCTTGAAGTACACCATTTTCCATTACTTGTGTTTTATCAACTTTTATATCTTTAGGTTTAGATTTTAAACTCATCGCTGCAAAACCAATACCTAGCCCATGATATGTAATAACTTGCATTAAACTATTATTAACAATGTGATGCCCAAAAGCTTGTCCAATTAAATCTACAATTAGAAGTAAAGTACCTCCTAATAAAGCTGACGGAATTAAACATTTTCTAAATAGAGGTATTTTTCTTCTTAAAATATTTCCTAGTAATAAGAATATTAATAAAAGACCAAGTTGACATAGGAATGACCAAACAGGTCCATAATTAGCTAGAGAAAAATCCCATGAAGTATTTTTTCCTAATAATCTTATCATAAATCCTCCTTTTATTAATAACCAATTAATGTTGCTATAACAAGTAGTAATAAT
Organism: Bacilli bacterium; assembly: GCA_045119035.1. Taxonomy (GTDB): domain Bacteria; phylum Bacillota_I; class Bacilli_A; order ML615J-28; family CAG-313; genus CAYVQA01. The sequence goes on from JBGVCU010000042.1 coordinate 85,004, forward strand.
ACAATTAATATGTTAAATACAAATAACCATTTTGATTTCTTCATCCATCCAATATAATTCATTCCAATCATTGAAAGACCAATTAATAATACTGGAGAAGTAGGAAAGAAAATATTTGAATATCCATCTGCAAATAGATATGTTAGAGTTAATGTATTATTTGAAATATCCATATTAACACAAGATAAAATTCCCATAACAAATATTGCTTTTGCTGTTGAACTAGAAATAAAGAATTCTAAAACTAAAATCACTAAATAAATTAAAATAACTATAACAATAGAATTATGATTACTCATTAGTGTAGAAATATAGTTAGTAATTGTTGCAATTATCATTCCTTCTTCAAGAATATATTTGATACTTGATGCAAGAAGAATTAAAACTATTGTAGGTAGTGCAGCAACTACTCCGTTTAGAAAACTTTTCAATACTTGTTTTTTATTTTCTTCAACTAAGAATCCGCAAAGAAGACCCCCAACTAAAAAGATTACTATTAGGAATACAACTATCAATCCACGTAAAGAGGCAATTGAAGTTATTGTGATAATTGAAAGTAAAACAATTGATAAGAAAGTCGCATATACTCTAAAGATTTTTTTCGAGTTTTCAATAGATTCTAAATCTTCTTCTTCAATTTTCTTTTCTAAGTCGTGTTCATATGTTGGTGATTTTTTTGGATCTTTTTTAATTTTTTTAATATGAATTAATATATAAAGTAATAATAATCCATACATTAATAAAAATACAATAATTCTATACCATAATCCATCAAGTGGACTAGTACCTAGAATATTAGAAACAATCAGTACAGTAAATGGATTAGTAATTGCACTAGCAAAACCAAAAGCAGTTGCAACAATACAAATTAAAAATCCAGTAAATGAGTCATAACCAATTGAACAAGTTAAAATAATTATAATTGGAAGTAAAGCTAGAACTTCTTCAAATAGACCGAAGAATGCTCCAAAACACATAAACACTAATGTAATTAAAGAAATTAAAATTACTTTGTTTTCTTTGAATCTTCTTACTATTTTTAAGATAAACACTTTAATTCCTAATGTATCACTCATCACTTGGAAACAACCAGAAATACAAAGTATAAAAACAGATAAACAAATTAAAGTAACTCCATCATTAGAAAAAAGCACTAGTATTGGAGCAAATATTCCTTTAAAAATATTTATTCCATTTAAATCAGCTAGTTCCATATAATGATCATATAATGTTGTAATACTTCCATCAGGATTTGTAATTTGAACAAAAGTACCTTTTGGTAAAATATACGTTAAAATAATCGAAGCAATTACAACTAAAATTAACATAAAGAAAACATCAAAAAAAGTTTTCTTTGAAATATTTAAAATTTTATTTTTATTCATTTTGTTCACTTAACTTAACAACTTCGTCTACTATTAATGCCCATTTAGCACATTGGGCTTTATTATTAACTGGATAAAAATAATATAAAATATTTCCATTATATAATTCAAACTCTTCTCCAGCACTGAAAGCTAAACCTTTAATATCAGCTGTATTAATAGCAAAATCTAATTCAGAGTTGCCAACCATTCCTTTAAATGTAAATTTGTCGTTATTTAATGTGCAAACACCAAATCCTACTTTATCAAGTTTAGGACTTTCTAAACTTAATGCCTTAATAATAACATCTGTTTCGATTGTTTTATTGGCTTTAATAGTATTTTCAATTTCATAATCAGTAATAAATTTATACCAATCATGAATATTTTCAAAATTAAATTCATTTTCTGAAAAACTATAATCTTTTAATAAACTAACATTAAATCCACAATGATCACAAGTTATTGTATTACCTTTTGTTGAAAGTTTAAATTCTTCGTGACATTTTGGACAATGATATAGTAAATTATGAAGTCCAACAGCTTTCTTTTTATTTTTATATACATAGTGGTTTTCTTTTGCATATTCAAAATCATTATAAGCAATGTTTTCGTTTATAATTTTATTTACTTCTTCAATAGATAATGTATCTAATTCTTCTTTGGTAATTATTCTGTTTACTTTTGTATGAATATGACCTTTAATACGACGGTGTCTCCATTTTGGATTAACAAGATATGCTCCATTAATGGTAGCTATTGCAACAGGTAATTTTAATTGTTTAACAAGTTTTCCTGTTTCGTTAGTAACTCTATAATTGGTACCATCTGCAGATAATCTTCCTTCTGGACACATATAAATAGGGTATCCCGCTTTTGTAGATTTTAAAATACCTTTAATTGTTTCAATATCAGGACTAAATAATTTTTTAGGAATAACACCTGTTTTATATAAATATTTTCGATATGTTTTATTTCTAAAATAATATCTATTTAAAATAAATGCATATCTTCTTGGAGCACCTAATGTTGAAGCATAATATACATCAAAGAACGATCCATGATTTGAAAGAAGTACATATGGTCCTTCTATTTCATCAATACCATTTTTTTCAAAAGATGCAGTTGTTTTAAACTTACAAATAAATGAAAATAATTTATATAAGATATTATAATAAATAGAATCTGGTGTATATTGATGTTCTTTAAAATACATTCTTCTAACAACTATAATAACACCTAATCCAACAACAATAATTAATGCTAAACCAATTAATAAAGTATAAATAAATGGCATATCATTAAATAATAAAATTCTTACAATTGTACTAAATACTGTTGCTACTAAAATGTCAGGAATACAACCAGTTGTACATGTTAATATATATCTTCTATATGATATTTTTGATGTAGCACCATAGTAAGCAATTGCCCCAAGAGGAATAATAGGTGCAATAAACATTAAGTACATTACAGTTTGAATACTACCATGTTGTTTTTTACGATTAATTTCTTGAAGTTTATCATTAATTTTGTCTTCAGTACCTTTTAGTACTTTTGGTTGGAAATTAAACATTCTTACAAGTAAGAAAATGATTGTTGAACCAACAAAAACTCCCGCAATACATAGAGGCACTGCAATATACCAAGGATATGCAAGCCCTGCAGCAAGCTGGATAAATGTAGTAGAAATAAATACTACTATCATTTGCATTGCTTCAATTAAAATTATTGATAAGTATCCAAAAATACCTTTGTCACCTAAAACATCATTAATATGTTCTAAATCATCATTTTTTTGTAAAACAAAAATATCTTTAATAATGTCTTTAACATAAAAGAACAAATAAATTAATGATGCTAATGCAATTATAGAAATAATTATGCTTTTAAAATCTAGTCTTTTTTTCATAATTTATCACCACTTAAAATTTAAATTACATAAGAATATAAGTAGATAATTTTATTTATAATAATTAAAAATTCTTATAATAATTTTATAGTACAATAAATATTATACCATAATTAGACAAAAAAATCACTTAAAGCACTTAATATAAAAACCAATATTAGAATAAATCTAATATTGGTTATTGTTTACATAGCTTTTTGTTCAAGCGAATAATATTTATCTTTTATCTTTTCTGATATTTTATTAAGTAATAATACATATTTTAAACCATTAAAACGATCTAATCCTTTTATCATAAATGATTCGTTTTCTGTATTAATAATTAATTTATTTCCACCTACAATAGTACTTGAAACAATGTCAGATACATTAATAAGTTTATCACCAATCATTAAAGATTCTTTTGTAAATTTTAATACCCCTTCAGCAAGTAATTTTCTCTTATAAGTTGTTTTATCAAATAAACGGCATCCATCATCAATAAAGATATAATCACTTCCATCAAAATCATTATTAACAATATAATCTAATTGATAATTATACCAATCAACTAAATATTTAAAATTAAATTTAGGGTTATTTGATTCAAATGTTAATTTAGAAGTATATGTTGCTTCTAAATTGCAAATATTACATTTAATTTTATCACCATGTGATTCTAAAGCTGAAATAGCTCCACAAACAGGACAAATAAATAATTCTCTTTCTAAATATTCAGCTTGATGTTTAGATTTAAATTCTTTATTTGATAAAGAGTCAATTACTTTAATTTCTTTACAAACATGATTATATAACTCTTCATCCCTCATTGAACTTGCTTCTTCATAAGAAAGAATGCTTTTAACTTTTCCTGTACATTTTCCTTTTCTAATTTTCTTTCTCCATCTTGGATCAATTCCATATCCACCTTCAAAATTATAGAATAATACAGGCATTTTCAAAAGTTTTATAAGCTTTGAAATAGATGGATCAATATATATTTGGAAATCAGCCCAACTTCTATTACCCTCAACAAATATCGCAATATTACCATCTTCTTTAGTAATTTTTACACAATCTCTAATACAAGCTAAATCTGATATTGCTTTACGTTTTTTAATAGGACCAAAACAATGTTGAACAAATTTTGAAACAAATGAATCATTAAATAAAGTATCTGTTGCCATAAAATAAATTGGTTTGTTAAATGACATTGCTAGAAAAATTGGATCAATTCCTGTTTGATGATTAGATATAATTAAATATTTTTCATTCTTTTTGATTTTAAACTTTTCATATTTTACATGATATAGTTTAGAAGCAAAAAAACCTACAAATCGAAAAAATTTAAAATAAAATTTATGTCTAGGTAAAACTCTTTGTTTTTTCATAAATCTTTCTCCGAAATATAAAAACTAATTTTATTTATCTAATTATATCAAAAAACACTTAATTTTTCAAATAAATAAATCATATTATTAAAAAACAAGAATCCTAAATTAATTAGGATTCTTTATTATTAATGAAATTTTTAATAAATTCTTCTGTTTTTTTCCAATATTTACTTCCCCAATTTTCAAAATTCCATTCATCAAAATAATCATTTAATTCAAAGTCAATATAATAAAGTAGGTTATTATTCACAATAAAATTAGTAGGATAATAATCTAAATTATAATGGTTTTTATATAAAATAGGTAAATTACTTTGTAACTCACTAATATACTGATCAATATTAATATCTCTTAGAATTAATTCATTAATTGTAAAACCATCAATATAATCTTTTATTATAATATCTTTATCATAATCAACTTCAATTATTTTTGGAACTAAGATATTTAATTCTTGTAATTTCTTATAATCAATTAATTCTTTTTCTAATTTATTTCCGAATGTAAAATAACTACATGGTTCATAATGTATTTGTTTCAAGGTAAAAAAATTGTTATTATATTCAACTAAATAAGAATATCCACCTTTACCTTTTCCTAATAGTTTTATTACTTTATATTCTTTATTATTAACTACAATATATTCCATAAATACCTCTATAGAAGTGGTGAAAAGATTTTTGCTAGAATTCTTAAAATTGTCAAATATGGTCTTTTTAAATTCCCAACAGCATTCATATATTTTGATTTAGTTATTAATATTTCAAATTCTTCTTTTATTTTTAAAAGTTCTTTATCTTTATATATTAATACACCATTTTCAAAACTATGAACTAAACTACGATAATCTAAATTAATTGATCCAATCATACCTATAACATCATCAGCAAGATAAAGTTTACTATGGATAAAGCCAGGTAGATATTCATATATATGAACACCTTGTTCAATTAAATAAATGTATGTACTTTTAGTAACATTAAATACTATTTTTTTATCTGGTATGTGGGGTACAATTATATGAACATCTACTCCTCTTTTAACGGTATTAATAATACAATTAGTAAGTTCATTATCTATTATTAAATATGGAGTAGTAATATAAACATATTTTGTTGCTTGATTCAAAATATTCATTATTACACTTTTACCAACTTGATACTCATAAATTGGTTTCGGACCATCACCAAATGGAACTATAATAGAGTCACTTTTTACTCTGTGATCAATATAGAATCTTTCAACATTATTATCATTTTTTGATGTTTGACTATAGAAATCAATTAAGAACATTCGTGTTAATTCGTTAACAGCAGTACCTTCTAATCTTACACCAGTATCTAACCAATGACCAAACTTTGAACCAATATTGATATATTCATCAGCTAAATTAACTCCACCAGTATAACCAACTTTTCCATCAATAACAAATATCTTCCTATGACTTCTATGGTTAAATTCGCTATTTGCTGTACCTTTTAATTTTCCAAACACAACACAATCAATTCCTAATTTTTGTAGTGTTTTATAATATGTTCCAGAAAGTTTTGACATACAGCCTATATCATCATAAATTACTTTAATCTCTACATTTTCTTTTATTTTTTCTTTTAAAACATCAAGTATGCTATTCCAAAAAACACCATCTTCAATAATGAAATATTCCAAGAAAATAAATTTTTTAGCTTCTTTTAAGTCTTTTATTAAATATTCAAAATAATTTTCACCATTTGGTAAATATTTTATATTTGTTGAATTATACACATGACAATTTGAATTCTTTTTTAAAGCTTTAATTTGTGATTTAATTAATTCATTATCAATTAAATCTAATGTCTTTGTATCATCAAAAGATAAAGTGTTGCTTAAATCATTTAATTTTCTAACATATTTTTTCGATAACTTTCTTCTATAAAATAAGAAATAACACATATATCCTATTACAGGAAATACAATTACAATTAAAAGCCAAGGAACTTTATAATCAGGATTATCATTAGAACATACAATTGAAATAACAACTATGATTTGTAATGCAATTGATAAAAAACTAAAAATTATAAATTTAAAACTTAAAAATACAACTCCAAATAAAATGACTAAAATCCAAAAAATACTCAGCAAAATTGATACTGTATATCTTACTGGCAAATAATTAATTGTCTTTTCTACTTTGTTTTTATTCTTGTCATAAACAATTATTTTCTTTTTCATATACTGACCTTTCACTTGAATTTTGATTAATAAAAAATAAATAATTATATATAACAATTATATTACAAAATTATTATATTGGCAATTAAAAAACAATATTGGTAATTGAAGATTTAATTGATTCCACTTCAATTTCTTGAATTAGTTCAGAGTAATCATGATATAATGAAATATAAAATGTCGTTGGAACTGTAATCTCTATGTCTCCACATCTAAATGTAATATTTGATGTAAAACGATAGACATATATATTATCTTCAGTGTAAACACATTCTTCTTCAGGTGTATTTGATATTTCTGTTAAGTAATCATGCCACTCTTTTTCTTCTGAAAGATTCCATACAATATACTCACTAAATGAACAATATCCATTTGTTATCCAAGTATCAACCATTTGTACTAGTTTTTCTTCTAAATCATCATTCATATATTGATCAGAAACCAAATGTAGTACTGGAGTAGTATGAGTTTCTGTTAACTGATATTGTTTATCGACTGTATAGTTTGAATAAATAGGTGTAACATTTTGCATAATATAATATGATCTTTCAAAATTATCTGGTACATTTATTAAATATCCACCTACATAAAGTCCATTTCTATTTGTTTGAATTTCTTTAACTTTTTTCTCGTAGTTAATTGTAATTGTTGCTGTTGCAGATTTATTAGATACTGATACTAATCTAACTAAAATTAAATTACTAAAATCCTTATAACAATAAATAGTTACTGTTTTAGTTGATTCATCTACTTCAACTTCTAGATATTCTGAACAGTCAGTTTCATTAGTGTAAGTAGCTTTTGCAGTAATGCTTTGATTTGTTGCATTTTCTGGTTCAACAGTGTAAGTAAATGTTTTGGTAATTACATTGTCATCTCCAACTTCTGATGATAATAATTGTAATGTAATTCCATTTTCTGAAATGTCTTCAGACAATACAACATCATTAATCGGAACATTTGTTAAAGGAGTATTAAAAAACTTAACTCCAACAAAATAACAAAGTCCAACTATAATAAATAAGATACCAATAATTAATCCCATAAAAATTTTTTTATTAATTAATTTAAACATATTTTCCCCCTTTTTTAAAATTTTATATTGGTAAATTAAAAAAACAGCAATATAATATAATTTTGCTGTTTTAGATAGTGCTATATAATAGTAGTGCGTATAGTAGTTTGAAAAGACACCAAAATTATAGCAAACGAATATATATAAGTCAAGTTTAAATATCTGATTTTTATTGCTAGATTTAGTAATTAAAAACGTCTCTTCGACCTATTTTTTATAATTAACTTAATAAGACAATATTATAATTTTTTATACATTATTTTCTCTATATATTTATTTAAATTTAAAAGATTGTTATTTTTAATAACAATCTTTTCTTTCAATTATGTACCTGTACTTTCATATCTTTTGCAGCAACTATTAAATATAATTAATGAAATAGTAGCAAAAGTAAGTGTAATTCCTACGATAAATATCATTAGTAAATATGGATTAGTTACTGGATTAAATAAATTATCAAATGGTATAAATAAACAAAGTCCTAATGGAATAATAAATAATAAAATTATTTGAATTGCTTTAGGAAATATTTTTAATGGATATCTTGTATATTGAGAGAAATTATATGTTATTTGTAGAAGTGCTCCTGTTCTTTTAAATATAAAAGCAAGTCCAGCTACTAAAATTTTAAAAGAAGTAAAAATTAAAGCGGCACAAAAAATTCCCACAATAATAAGCAATACATTAGTAAAATTTAAACCAATCGATAAATTTGATCCACAAAGAGAAATTAAAACAGTCGCAACAATTATTTCTCCAAATGCTTCAAGTTGAATTTCTGAGGCTAATATTTGAAATAATATCGGTAGTGGTCTTAAGAATAGATGATCTAATTTTCCGAGTACTACTTCACGATAAGCTACTACCCAAAGTCTATCTGAAAATAAGTGATCAAGTCCCATAGCCATATTTGTTACACCAAATAAAAATCCTATCTCATAAATAGAGTATCCATCAATATTAGGAACAGTGTTAATTAATAAATATAAAGTTAATAAAGAAAAAATTTGAGTAAATAAGAAACCACTTATACCAATTATAACATTAGCTTTGTATACCAATTTACTCATTACAGAGTTTTTAGCATAGGCAAAATATAGTTTTAAATATTTCATATCTTACCCTCCTTGTACAACAACTTTTTTTATACAATGGTTAAAAGTTAGTTTATTAATTACTTCAAGAACTAATAACCAAATTAAAGCTACCATTATATATATTAAAGCAGTATTAATTTCAATTTTACCAAGTAAAGTAAGTACTGGAGTCGAATTTAAAAAGGCAAAAGGTGTATAAGAACAAATTACTCCAAATGCTCCCATATATGAAAGTGGTAATAATGTACCACTTAAGAAACCTTGAATAGCACTTTTAAATAAATTAACACCAAAGATATGTTCTGTATAAAAAGTCATTAAACCTACAAAATAATTGATTGCATCATTAATAAGCCCAGCAACAAATGTTAAGGTTAAAAAGATTAATATATTTGGAATTAGTAGCGTTAAATTTAATTCTACTAATCCAAATCCTATAAAAATAGAATAAATTATTACAAGAAGTGGAAGGACAATTATTAAAAATTCAAAAAATAAAGAACCAAGATAAGTAAATAAATGTTTAGCTCTATAACTTACAGGTTTTGTTAAGGTATTTACAATTGTTCCTTCTTTAACGTCAGTAAAAATATTATATGTAGTATCACTCCCGTTAATTACAAAAGAAAATACAAATGAAGTGACCATATATAAAACCATTTCATAAAATGTAAAGCCATTTATGACAGAATTAATTCCGTCTAAAGAATTACGATATATTGCTTGATATAAAAATATAACAAAAAATACATCAACAAAACTAATAAATAACCACATAAAAATTTGTGCTTTATATACAATAATTCCTTTAATACCTGCTTTTGAAAAAGGAATATAAAGTTTAAGTTTTTTAAATAGATTTTTCATTAGACTCATAAAGTTTTTTAGTAATATCTTCAATTGAAATATCTTGGATTTTAAAATCTTTAATATGATATTTATTGATTAAATGAAGTAATATTTCATCTAATTCAATATCATTTAAACAGAATTTAATTACAAGATTATCATCAGTTGATTCAATACTTGCTCCTTTAAATATATTTAAAAACTCATCTTCATCAATTTCAATATTTTTAGGTAATAATATTGTTTTTGTATTACCAAATTGATATTTTATATTTTGAAGTGATCCATCATATAAAATACTACCTTTATCAATAATAATTATTCTATTACATAACTCTTCAATGTCTTTCATATCATGGGTAGTTAAAATAACAGTAATATTATATTTTTTATTTAACTCTTTAATTGCTTTTCTAATCTTATCTTTAACAAGCACATCAAGTCCAATTGTCGGTTCATCTAAATAAACTATTTTAGGTGAATGAATAAGCGCAGCAGCAAAGTCGGCTCTCATTCTTTGTCCAAGTGAAAGTGAACGTACATTTTGGTTTAAAAAAGGTTTTAAATCTAATAAATCACATAGATAGTTAAATCTTTCATTATAAGTTTCATCACTTATTTCATAGATACTTTTTAGTAATTTAAAAGTTTCAATTAATGGAATATCCCACCATAGTTGTGTTTTTTGGCCAAATACAACTCCCATGTTTTTATTAATTGCTTTTCTATTTTTTTCAAAATTCATTCCATTAATTTTAATATCGCCCTTTGTTGGATGTAAAATTCCACACATCATTTTAATTGTAGTACTTTTACCAGCACCATTAGCACCAATATAACCTACAATTTCACCTTCATTAATATCAAAAGATATATCATTAACAGCAACAATTTCTTCATATTTTCTAGAAAATAATGTCTTTATCATATCTTTGATACCTTCTCCTCGAAGGGGTTTTTTAAATATTCTAGTTAAGTTTTTTATTTCAATTATTTTCATAATATCTTTCCTTTAAATATTATTTTCAATTTTATTTAATGTTTTCTTAAAAACATAAATAAATGTAATAAACGTAGTTGTAACAGCAACAAAATCTGCAATTGGTTCAGCTAGAAAAATAGCATTAATTTTATTATCCATTAAATTTGGTAAAATATAAATTAAAGGAATAAGTAAAAATACTTTTCTTAACAATGCTAGGAATAAAGATATTGGCGCATTTCCTAAGGCAATAAATGTTTGTTGACAAGCTATTTGAATTCCAAAAACGCAAATACAAGCCATATATATTCTTAAACATTTTGTAGTAAAATCAATTAATAAACTATTTGTTATAAACATTGATACTAACATTTTTGGAGTTAACATTAATAGTAACCAGTAAACAAATGAATAAGCAAGACAAGTAATAAATAAAAGTTTAAAAGCTTGTTTTACTCTACTAGTATTTTCAGATCCATAATTATATGAAATAATAGGTTGTGCTCCTTGAGTAAATCCTTGTAGTGGTAACATAGCAAACATCATTAATGAGCTGCATACAGTCATTGCTCCTACTGCCATATCTCCACCGTATTTTTGTAATGAAGTATTAAAACAAATACTTAAAATACTTTCTGTTGATTGCATTATAAATGGAGCAAGTCCTAAAGCAATACAAGATAAAATTATTTTATAATCAAATTTAATACTTTCTTTGTTAATTACAAATTTTGATTTTTTTGAAAATAAAAATTTAATAATTAAAATAGCAGATATAGCTTGAGAAATAACTGTTGCAATAGCAGCACCTTGTACACCTAAATTGAATGCAAAAATAAAAATAGTGTCTAAAATAATATTAGTAATTGCACCAATAACCACACACATCATACTATATTTACTATTATCTTGAGCAGTAATAAATGCACTTAATCCAATAGTAATCATAACAAAAATTGTACCTAATGAATAGATATTCATATACTTTGTTGCATATGTTATAGTATTATTGCTAGCACCAAAAGCAAAAAGTAAATCTTTATTAAAAATTTGAATTACTAATGTAAGAGTAAAAGCTAAAAATAACATTAAGATAACAGAGTTACCAAGTATTATATTTGCTTCATCTTTATTTTGTTTTCCCATTGCTATACTTGCTTTAGGAGCACCTCCCATACCTACAAGAGATGCAAAAGCACTAATAAACATGATGATTGGAAAACAAACTCCAACACCAGTTAAAGCTATATCACCAACATATTCAATTCTTCCAATAAATATTCTATCAACAATATTATAAAGCAAATTTACTAATTGTGCTAAAATAGCTGGAATTGATAATTTAATAAATAACTTACCAATAGATTCTGTAGCAAGAAATTCTTTATTATTATCCATCTATAACACCTCCTTTAAATATAAAAAAAGTGACATTTCTGTCACTTATAAGTTCAAAATGGTGATCTGTACGGGATTCGAACCCGTGAATGCATGCGTGAAAGGCATGTGAGTTAAGCCGCTTCTCCAACAGACCATATAACACAATGGCGGAGCAAGAGGGATTTGAACCCTCGCACCAGTTTCCCAGTCTATACCCTTAGCAGGGGTACCTCTTCAGCCTCTTGAGTATTGCTCCAATTGCTAGTATATTATATCTAATTTTTAAAGAAATGTCAAATGATTTAATCTTTTTAAATAATAAATAATTAATTTAAAATTCTATTCTATAATTATCAATAAATTATTTATTTAATACCAGACATTCTTTTTTAAAAAATAAGCCTATTTTAAGCCCATTTTTAAATTTAAATTAATATCAGGTAAATTTTTATATATAGATAAAAAAACACCAATATAGTAATTGGTGTTTAAATATCTTATTTCATTAAATCATGTAAATAATTTTGAATATCTTGAATAGTTTTATGTCTAGCTTGAATTTTATTGGCAGAATGATCATTTTTCATAACTACTAAACTAGGGATATTTTCACTCTTTAATCCAAGTGTAGTTAATGCATCACTATTTTCTGATTTACTAATATCTAAAACATAAATTTTGCTAGCTTCATGATGTTTTCTAGCATAGTTAGCATATTCTAAAATATATCTTTCTACTTCTTCATTTTGACTATTATTAAATGCATCATTAGTACTTGAATCATATACGAAAATTAAGTACTCATGACTTTCTTCATGATTATGATGATCTCCACTTGCATCTAACATAGTATTATATTCATCAATGTTAATTTCATGAATACGATCAATTTTTTTAATTTCAAAAGGTCTAATAATAATTAATAATACACCAATCACAAATAAAGCAGTTAATGTAATTAATAAAATTTTAAATAATAAGTTGTTTTGATTATTTTGTTTTTTACTATTTTTCATAAAGAATTTCTCCTTAATATATATACTGAAGATATTATATCATATTTGTTAAAAAATATCAATTTAAATGTAATACATTTTAAAATAATGCAAACAATATTAATAAATAAAAAGGAGGAATAATAATGCCTAAAATTAAATGTTTAGTTAAAAAATGTACATTCAATAATAAAGAACTATGTACAAGAAAAAATATTGATGTCGAGTCATGTGATTCTCTTATTAAAGATGAAACTTATTGCGATAGTTTTGTTCCAAAAGATGAATCTACTGCTATTTATGAGTTTTCCACATTAGACACTAGAGCTGATAGAAATATTGATGTATATTGTAATGCAGTAAATTGTGTTTATGAAAAAAATCAAAGATGTTATGCAGACCATATTCAAATTAGTAACTCAAATATCAAATATAAATATGATACTGAATTTGCAAGTGATATTGAGGAAAAAGAAAAAGAAAATCCAAAAGTATGTAAAGATACAAAATGTTCAACATTTGAACCTATTGATTAATTAATAATCCCTAATTAAATAGGGATTATTTTCTTTTATATTGTATTTTACTTGCCAATTAATAAATTTTTTGATATAATAATAAAGCATTATAGGGGTGTAGTTCAAAGGTAGAGCAGCGGTCTCCAAAACCGTAGATGTGGGTTCGATTCCTACCACCCCTGCCATGGCGAATGTGGTGAAGCGGTTAACACAGCGGATTGTGGCTCCGTCACGCGTGGGTTCGAATCCCATCATTCGCCCCATTATAGTAAATCAAGTTTGATACAGTAAAAGTGTCAAACTTTTTTTGTTTTTCAGTGGGTTTAAGTCCCGCCGTTATGCCTTTTATTTGCCCTGTGTGGGCTTTTTTTCTAGGAACACTTTTTCAACCCTTAAATAATAAGCGAACACGTTTGAAGTTTTGGCTTTTTAACGATTATAGGGTTTAGGGTATGCAAAAATACTAACCTTTTAACGATTACATAACAATTTAACGATTATTAGAAATCTCAACTTTAAATAACCATATCAATATACTTTTTGGGCGTTTAGTGGTAAAATAAGATAAAAGATAAATTAGAATTTGTAAAGGAGAAACAACGATGAAAATTGACGTTAATGAATTGTTTGAAGAACTTGGAAGCCTTTCGCAAGTAGAAGCGATTGCTCTTGGCGGGTCAAGAGCGACTGGTAGAAATGATGAAAAATCAGATTACGATGTGTATGTGTACATAACAAGCAGTATTGATGAAAATGTGCGAAGAAATATTCTGGAAAAATACTGCAGATATATGGAAATCGGGAATTCCTTTTGGGAACTTGAAGATGATGTTACCTTAAATGATGGGATTGATATGGACATCATTTACAGAAATATGCAGGATTTTGAAGACATGGTTTCCTCTGTTGTAATAGACTGTGTGCCATGTAATGGCTATACCACTTGTATGTGGCATAATCTCATTACCGCTAAAATTGTAATAGATAAAAATGGAAAACTGAGCGCTCTACAGGAAAAATATCGGATTCCATATCCAAAGAAGCTAAAGGAGAAGATCATATCCAATAATCTAAAGCTTCTTAGTGGTATGTTACCGTCATTTGATATGCAGATAAAAAAGGCAGAGAATAGAGGGGACCTTGTAAGCGTCAATCATAGGGTTGCTGAATTCCTCGCAAGTTATTTCGATATTATTTTTGCACTGAATGAGATGACACACCCTGGGGAGAAGAGAATGCAAAGTATTTGTTCTGAGGAATGCAAGATTTTGCCTAAT
>JBGVCU010000043.1:0-2321 GCA_045119035.1 Bacilli bacterium
TTATATTTTCTAAAATAATTCCTGTCATAATAATTACTTCCTTTCAATAATCATTATAACAAAAAAAGTACTCACTTGTGTTATTAAGAATTGGGGATTCTTACATGAACACAATTGGGTACTTTTATTTTAACATTTATACTAAAATCTAATAACATATCTAGAAAATAAAAAAATGCACCTAAAAAGATGCATAATTCCTTGATTTTGATGTTAAAATCGTTATATTTAAACTATAAATCTAATGACTTATAGACACATACTAATGGCAACGTTACACAATTTTAATACAATTGCATACCCTAAGTCTTGTAATCGTTAAAAAGTTAAATATTTTGCATACCCCTATAACGGAATCTGCATACCCTAGAGGCATTTTGCATACCCTATTTCTGAACGATAAATAGGAATTTAACAGTTAGTTTGCTTTAGCAATTTTTTATAAGTATTATCAATTAATATAGCACCCATCGGAGCAGTAAATAAAATTGACACAACTGCAAATGTTAACACTATATCTCCACAAGCTAATCCTTCAGTTAATGCTATCGCACCTATAGAAGCTTGGACTGTTGCTTTAGGTAAATAAGACAATACTATAAATAGTTTTTCTTTCCAATGAAATTTTGTAGCAATCAAACAAACAATTACACCTAAGCTTCTAAATATTAATGCAATTATTATTAATCCTAATATCATTACCCCATTATCAGAAAAAGCATAATTTATATTAGTTGCAATGCCAACTAAGACAAATAATAATATTTCAAAACCATTCCATAATGAATTATAGGATTTTTGTATTTCTTTAGATTCTTCTTTTCTTATTAAAGCTATAATTAATCCCATTATAATAATCGCTAGTAATGCTGATACACTTATATATGGTTTTAATATTTCCTCTAAATATAACATTCCAAATGATAAACCTAACATTAATATTACATTTATTATTGTATTAGTTTTTGTTTTTTTTATAATGAATGCAACTAGAAATCCGACTATTGTTCCTAATAACATTCCTAATACTATACTAATAGGAATTTGTATTATATTCCATCCATTAAATACATTAGTGGATACCAGTCCTTTAAAAGCATAAAACAAAACAATAACAAAAATATCATCAACTGAAGCACCTGCAAGAACAAGTTCAGCTACATTTTTATCTTTACCATAGCCTTCTTCGATTAATTTTATCATTCTAGGAACTACTATAGCAGGAGATACTGCAGCAAGTACACTTCCAAGTAATAGTGCTTCTAAATAAGTAATGTTTAAAAATATTGGTGCAAATATTAAAACTCCTATTATCTCAAAGCAGGCAGGAATAAAACACATTAATATTGCAGGTCTTCCAATCTTTTTTAAATTATTAATACTTAATGATAATCCTGACCTTGTAAGTATTAATATTAAGGCTATTTGTCTTAAATATGATGAGATAGTTATAAGTGTTTCATCTACAATATTCAAAACTGAAGGTCCTATAAGAATACCTAATACAATATACCATATTAATTTAGGTAATCTTATTTTTTCAAATATTAAACTACCAAATATACCAAGTGTAAAAATAATAAATAAGCTTAAAAACATATTTCCAATCACCTCAAAATAAATAAAAAAACGCAAACACGAAAAAGCGTGTAGACGTCATCAGCTAAAATAGCGGTTTTGCAAAATGCAAGGGAGATCATCATTCCCATAAGTATTATATAAAATAGTAACTAATCTTTCAATAACAATCTATAAATTCTAATTTATCTATCAACTAATTATACCATAAAATTATAATTTATACATTCAATATGTAAATCGTTAAAAGGTTAGTAATCGTTAAAAAGTGAGGGAAATCGTTAAATTTTTATAGTAAACGTTAAATTGTTAGGAAATCGTTAAAAGGTTAAAACTCCAAACGTGTTCATTTATTAATTTTGTCTTGAAAAATATTGCCTTAAAAAGAAAAAAAGCCCACACAGGGCAAATAAAAGGCGTAACGGTGGAACTTGAACCCCTATAAAAAGAAAAAATCTCGACACATTTAATTGTATCAAGATTAGTAATCTTATTTGTGTGTAAATAACTATTTTGATACAATTTGCGTACACCCCTTGAAAAGTGCGTACACCCCACAAAAAGTGCGTACACTTTATCAAAAATGCGTACAGTTCAACTCACCGATAAATTGGAATTTGAGAGTTATTGTTTTAATCTACCTTCTCAATTTTGAAAACATTTATTGTATCGACATCAGGGCAACAGAAAACATTGCTCTTTAACTCGCCGCCGTAGCGCAAGATATCGATCATAGGAAAAAG
>JBGVCU010000044.1:0-2735 GCA_045119035.1 Bacilli bacterium
TATAATCCACGCAACAAAATGAGATTTACTTGTAGTAAAAACTTAATGAATTACTATTTTAAAGAACAGGAGAGATTTTAATGTCAAAAACACAAAGAACTTATAATAAAGAAACTTTACCAAGAGAATTTAAATTTAGAGTTAATAAAAAACACTTATACGAAGATGATCCAGATTTTGTTTACACTTGTCGTCAACTTCATAACACCGCATGGTGTGTTTATTGGACAGATAATGAAAAAGAGCATAGTAAACTATATAAAGAAAACGATGTGTTAGATTATGTCATTGATTTGTCATGGATTGTCGAATAAATGTTCGAAAAAATAGTCATCAATTTATATAATTTGCATATAATGTATAGAGGTGATGATAATGGAAATTGAAAATATAATTTTCAATGAAATCGTCTTTATAACAGACTTAATCATTAAAGAATTATCTGATGACATCAATCTAAAACACGACTTTAGATTGATGAAGTCGGAATTAATCGAATCAAATATGCAACAAAATTATTCTATGAAAAACATTAAAAGAATATACTTAAAATACAGAACGAATGAAATCAAAATTTATGACAAAAAAATCATAGAGTATGTAAAAACTATCCAATCATTAATTCAATATTTAAATGGATATTTATTGTTTCATGATGAAAAATTACAAACACCTGTATCGTCATCATTCGAAAATTGCTTACTTTACTTCTTTGATATTCTTGAATCTTTAATAAAATAAATTGGGAGATGGTATGTATGTTAAATATTAAAGGTTTGGATTTTGCTTCTCTTAATCAATTATGTAAAAATCAAAATGGTTCTGATTGGGAATCAGCTTGGGAAGAAATCAATCATCGAATTAAATTAGCACAAGACGGAGATGAAGAAATGGTAATGACTATTGTAAATTCTATGATGGGGATTGTTAAAAAAATGGCTTATCAATTCTCAAAATCATGTAATATTTCAGATTATGATGATTTAATTAGTTATGGAACTTTAGGGATTTTAAAAGCAATTAAAATGTACGATCCTGAAAAACGTTGTTTATTTTCTAAATTAGCATTCATTCAAATTAAAGGTTCAATCACACAACACACTTCACAAGAATTTAGACATTGTGATAAACGCCCAGTAAGCATTACAAATGATTTTTGTGATAACGATAAAAACGCACCAACAAGTCATAGTATTCCAGAATCATTCATCATGGATAATTCAAAAGATCCATTCGAACAATTAAGCTTAAAAATGAATATGGAAGTTGTAAATGAAGCTATCAAAACGTTAACACCTAAACAACGTGAAGCATTTGTATTACAACACGTTAAACAGATGAAACAACAAGAGGTAGCTGATATGTTAGGTGTAAGCTACGCAGTAATGAATACTCGTAGTCATGTGGCTAAAGAAAAAATTAAAGCATATTGTAAAAATCGTGTACAACTTTAAACACTATTTAAAATGTTATTTATGTTTAATTATATGTTATTATAAAAAATTTAGAAACCGAAAATGAAGTAATTTTATAAAAATAATTTAATAAAAAACTCCTGTTTGATTTAATTTTACTCCAAAGGGGAGTTTTTTTGTAAGAAAAATCAACTCCACTTTATATTATAACGACTTTACATGAAAGGATTTGATATTATGCCTTCAATATGGAAGAAAGATAAAATACCTGATAACAATACTTTAGAAAAAGAAGTTGATAGATTAAAACGAATTATAGTTGCTCTATCACTAGCGATTATGGAAAAACGTTATAAACACGTTCATAGAGATATTGATGAATTATTCCGATGTCATGAAGAATTAGAACGACTAATTCAAGGTGATGATGATGAAAATTCTGAGCATTGATCAATCGCTTAATTGTTCTGGGTATTGTATTTGTGAATCAGATAATTTAAACTTGATAAAATGTACTTTTTATAAGCCTAAATATGTAAAAAGTGTGGAAAAAAACGTTAAATTCTTCGATAAATATGTAAAAAGTGTGGAAAAAATGTATAAAATTTGTGTATTTTTTAATCAAATAATTCAAGAAGAAAATATCGACTTGGTTTTATTGGAAGATGTTCAATCACAACTATCAATTAAGACTTTTAAGTTGTTGGCTATGTTATTAGGTGCATTAATCGAAGTAGTTAATGAAAATCAGTGTGAATATATGATCATTCCACCTGCAACATGGCGAAAAATATTAAATCCTAAAAAGGGAATGAAACGTAAAGAGTTGAAAGAATTATCAAAACAATATGTGCGTGATAGATTTAATTTGGAAGTTAATGATGATGTTGCAGATTCAATTTGTATGTTATGTTATTTCATTGAAAATTATGAGGGGGAAAATTAATGGGAGCGTTAATTCTTATATCAGGAATCGCTTTAATGGTAAAAATTTTATTAGATGTTGAAAACGATGACTAGCAATTGCTAGTCTTTTTTATTTGTTCAACAAAAACCAAACTAACACAGAAAAATATATCACAAAAATAGGCGAAACTAATAATATAAACCATAACAGTTTAATCTTAGTTAAAAATTAGTCGTGTCTTTGCACGAAACTGTCGAACTAATACCTTCAACACAAGTAAATCAAACTGTTTTTAAAAAGCATTAGTAAACGTTGACGAGGTTTTGGAGTCTTACGTTTACTTAGAAAGGAAGATGAGAAATGGTTAATTTTTACTTGTTTGTTAATTCATTACTTTCTATTAAAGGTTTAGA
>JBGVCU010000045.1:0-30358 GCA_045119035.1 Bacilli bacterium
TCTTGATTTCATGAGGAATTCGTGATATAATAACCATAGATCTAAATCCTTTCTGATAAGTTTTTTTGTGGTTATTAAAATTATATCAGGGTTTAGATCTTTTTTCAATTATGAAAGTCTCACATCAATTGTAACACAACATTTAGTATATTTCTTATATAGTTTATCTACTTGCAAAAAAATTCAAAATATGGTAAAATAAATAGACATAGAAAGGGTTGATTTTATGAAAAAACGCGGAATATTACCAATTATCATATTATTAATTGTAATGATTGTATCATTACTAGGTTTTTGTTACTTTGGTTATCCATTACTAAATGCTAATAAATCAGACATTATAAGTTCTTTACTAGCTGTGATTACTGTTAGTGTTTTTGTTGTGTCTCTTTCTATTTTAATTGGTTTGTTAATCAACAATAAACAAAGAAAAATTGAAAATTCATTGAAACAACGTTTATCAATGTGGAATACAATTTCATATAAAGTTAAAAAAGCTGGTGAAATTGCATTTAATAATTTACCAATCGGAATTATGATTATTAATAATAAACGTAAAGTTCTTTGGTCAAATGAAGAAGCAAAAGCTATTTTTCAAAGTTCTTTAGAAGAAATGGATTTAAAAAATATTTCTAAAGAATTAAATGATAATATCAAAAAAGATAATAAAGATTTTAATGTAAAAATTTACGATGAAATATATAAAGTAGAACTTGCTGGAGATAATAATATTGTTTATCTTGTAAAAGTTACAGATTATATTAATTTACAAAATCAATATCAAGATCGTACTACAGCATTAGGTTATATTAATATTGATAACTTTGAAGAAGGACTTTCTGAATTTGACGTTCAAGAAAGAGCTGAATATAGTGGTAAAATTATTGGTATGATTGCTAGATGGTTTGAAAAATATGGTGCATATGTTCGTGCATTTACAGACAATCGTTATTTACTTATTATGGATAGAAGTCAATTAGATCAAATGATGGCAACATCTTTCCCACTTCTTGATGATATTAAACAAATCTTACATAATGGTAGAAGTTTAAGAATTACATTAAGTATTGGTATTAGATGCTGTGATAAGCCTATCAAAGATGTTTCTGAAGAAGCTTTAGAATTACTTGATTTAACTCTTAATAGAGGAGGAGACCAAGTTGCTGTTAAAATTGATGAAGAATTAACATTCTTCGGTGGAAAACAAGAAGCTCTTCCAAAAGATAATAAAATTGACGTACGTATTAAGAGTGAAGAATTACAAGATTTATTCTTATCTTCAAGTTCAATTTTTGTAATGAGTCACGTTAATACAGATACTGATGGATTTGGTGCATCATTTGCATTATATAAAATGGCAAAAGCATTAGATAAAGATGTTTATATTGTATCTGATAAAGTTGATGCAACTGTAACTAAAGTATTAGAAAACATTAATAAAGAATATATTGATTTAAAAAATCGTATAATTACACCTAAAAAAGCAATCTCTCTTGCAGATGAAAATAGTTTATTAATGATTGTTGACTTCCAAACAATTTATCAATCACCTGATAATGATGCAAGTTTAGGTGCTCCTAATGAAAAGATTATTAAGAAAATTAAAAATATCGCAATTATCGACCATCACAGACGTGGTGCAGGAGCTATTGAAGATCCTAAGTTCTATTACTCTAAAACTTATGCATCAAGTAGTGTTGAAATTGTTATTGAATTATTAGAATTTTGGGATGTTGAAGTTGAATTTACTCCAGTTGAAGCTACATGGTTACTTCTAGGAATTATTGTTGATACAAATAATTTTATTTATAGAACAAATGCAAAAACATTTGAAGTATCATCAATTCTTAAGAAATTTGGAGCTGATATGACTGAAGCACAAAGATACTTAAAAGAATCAATCACAGAAATTAAGCAAAGAAATATGTTTACTGAAAATACAACATTCTATAAAGATATTGTTGCAATTAGTTGTTCAAAAGATAACAAACGTTATCAAAGAGATGAAATTGCTAAAATTTCTGATAGTATGTTATCAATTGAAAATGTAGAACTTGGTATTACAATTGCATATCTATCTGAAAACTTAGTAGGTGTTAGTGCAAGAAGTTTAGGTCTTGTAAATGCCCAAGCAATTATGGAAAAACTTGGAGGAGGAGGGCACTTAACAGGTGCTGCCGCTCAAGTTAAAAATGCTACAATTGATCAAGTTTATAAAAACATTTTAAAAATTCTTGATGAAGTAATTGATACTGAAAAGAGAATTAAAGTTATCTTCCAAAAAGACTTAAAAGGTCGTGGAAAGAAATATGATATTAAAGAATTTGGATTTGATGAAGCAAAAAAACTTATCGAAGACAATTATGCAATTGTTGCATCTAGTGAAAATATTAGAATGTTAGAAGATAAGAAAAATGCAGAACAACTTCAAAGAGAAAAAGAATTAAAAGAACTTAAAAATCAAAAATCAATTATTGAAGAAAATGCAATTAAATATCCAGCAAAATCAACTAATGGTATTTTAAAAAGTCCAATTGTTGATAAAGATATTGTGGATATTATTGCCCAAGAATTGAATTTAAAAATCGATGTTAGAAAAGTTGAATTAGTTGAAGCTATTAAGTCTTTAGGATCGTTTACTATTCAAATTAGTTTAGATAAAGAAGTTACAGCTAATTTAGTTTTACATGTCACTGAAGAATAGTGGAGGATGTATGAAAGTAATTTTACTTGTAGATATTAAAGGTAAAGGAAAAAAAGATGAGATTAAAGATTTTGCAAATGGATATGCTAATTTCTTAATTGCTCATAAACAAGCTTTACTTGCAAATGATGAAAATTTAAAAAAATTTGCTGAAAGAAAAGAACAAGAACGTTTAAATGAATTAAAACATTTAGAAGATATGAAAGAACTTAAGAAAACTCTTGAAGCAAAAACAGTAAAAATTGTTGTTAGAGTAGGATCAAATGGAAGAATGTTTGGTACTGTTAGTACAAAACAAGTAGCAGATACAATTGAAAATCAATTAAATGTTAAAATCGATAAGAAAAAATTTGATTTCAATAAAACAATCGATGCGATCGGCGACTATGAAATTCCGATTGTACTACATAAGGAAGTAAAAGCAACTATTAAAGTAAAAGTAGTTAGTCAGGAGTAAATTATGGAAGATTTACAAACTAATTTTGTTGAACCTAGTAACTTAGATGCTGAAGTTTATGTATTAGGTAGTGTTATCTTAGATAACACAATTATGGCATCTTTAAGAGGAAAATTAAAACCAACAGATTTCTTCTTAGCTGTTCATAGAAGAATATATGAAGTAATGGAAACATTAGATAGAGCTGGTAATGTTATTGATACTGTAACAATTCAAGAATATTACGAAGTTAAAGGATTTGGTACTAAAGAATCAATTTTAGATACTTTACTTAAAATTATTGACCAAGTTCCATCAACTGCTTATATTGATACGTATACTGATATTGTATTAGAAAAATCAATTGAAAGAGTTTTATTACAAAATATTAACAAATTAAAAACAAATATTATTAATAATAAACTTTCATATAATGAATTATTAGATGAAGCTGAAAATGAATTATATGAAGTTATTAAAAATCGTAAAACATCAGATACTGTTACAATTGGTGAGGCAGCTGATGAATACTATGAAGAAATTATTAAACGTAGTGAACATAAAGGAACACTTACTGGACTTGATACAGGACTTCCAATTTTAAATAAATTAACAAATGGTTTACAACCTGGTGAATTTATTATCCTTGCTGCTCGTCCTGCGGTTGGTAAAACTGCATTTGCACTTAACCTAGCTAAAAACTGTGCTGGAATCAATGGTAAAAATGTTGCATTCTTCTCACTTGAAATGAGTGTAGGTCAAATGATGCAAAGAATGTTCTGTATGACAACAATGATTGAAGCAGATAAAGTTAGAACTGGTAATTTATCAAGTGATGAAAAAATTACTTTAGGTGTTGCTCGTCAAGAATTACAAAATTTAAACATTTTCTTTGATGAATCAGGAAGTAATACAATTGGGGATATTCGTGCTAAATGTCGTCAATTAAACCAATCACATGGATTAGATTTAGTAATTATTGACTACTTACAATTAATTAATACAACAAATAAAGTACGTCATGAAGGAGTATCAGAAATTTCTCGTAGTTTAAAACAACTTGCAAGAGAACTTAAGATTCCTGTAATTGCCTTATCACAATTATCACGTAGTATTGAAACACGTGAAGATAAACGTCCTGTACTTGCTGACTTACGTGAATCAGGAAGTATCGAACAAGATGCCGATATTGTTATGTTTTTATTCAAACGTAGCGATATTGAAGAAGAAGTTCAAAGTGTATTTGATGGAGAAACTGCTGAATTTAAGCAAAAACCTGAAGAAGATGAAAATATTAAGAAAATTATTCTTAAAGTTGAAAAGAACCGTCAAGGACAACTTGGTCATATCGACTTAGATTTCTACAGTTCACAATCATATTTCACTCAATCTAGACTTCAACAAGAAATTTATAAAAAGAAAAAGACAAAAAAATCAAAAAATAATTAGAAAGAGGAAACAAAATGTTTGATCGTTTAGAAGTTATTAATGCCAGATATCATCAAATTAGCGAACTAATGACAGATATGTCAGTTATCAGTGATATCAAAAAATTAACTGCTTTAAGTAAAGAACAAAAATCATTAGAAAAAATTGTTTTAAAATATAATGAATATAAAGCTGCAGTTGAAGCAATCGCTGAATATAAAGGTTTATTAAATGATGATGATAAAGAACTTCGTGAAATGGCAGAATTAGAAATTGAAACAAATACTGCCCTTAAAGAAACACTTGAAGAAGAAATAAAAATTCTATTATTGCCAAAAGATCCAAACGATGAAAAGAATGTAATTGTTGAAATTCGTGGAGCTGCTGGAGGAGATGAAGCTAACATTTTTGCTGGAGATCTATTTAGAATGTATTTAAAATATGCAGAATCTAGAGGATGGAAAGTGGAAATTATGGATTCAGAATCATGTGAAGCAGGAGGATACAGTTATATTAGTTTCATGATTAATGGGGACTCTGTGTATTCATTTATGAAATATGAATCTGGATCACACCGTGTTCAACGTGTTCCAGTTACTGAATCTCAAGGTAGAATTCAAACTTCAACTGCAACAGTTTTAGTAATGCCTGAAGCTGATGAACTTGAAGTAGAGTTAAATTTAAATGATGTTAGAATTGACATTTTCTGTAGTTCAGGTCCAGGTGGACAAAGTGTTAATACAACAAAATCTGCTGTACGTGTAACACATATTCCTACAGGAATCATTGTTCAATGTCAAGATGGTAAGAGTCAACATGAAAATAAAGCATCTGCTTTAAAAGTATTACAAGCAAGATTATATGATAAAATGCTTCAAGAAAAAGAAGAAGCAGAAGGAAAAGAAAGACTTTCTAAAATTGGTAGAGGAGATCGTTCTGAAAAAATTAGAACATACAACTACCCTCAAAATCGTGTAACAGATCATAGAATTGGTTATACTGTACAACAATTAGACCGTATTATGGAAGGTAAACTTGATGGTGTAATTGATGCTTTAATTACATTTGAGCAAAAGAAATTATTAAGTGTAGAGGCTGCTGAATAATGAAACAATCAGTTCTTAAAAAATATGCTAAAGTTGTTGTAAATTTAGGTATTAATTTACAAAAAGATCAAGAAGTAAATATAGTTATTTCTGCTGACCAATATCTATTTGCTGAATATTTAACAGAAGAATGTTATAAAGCAGGAGCTAAAAAAGTAACTGTTGATTTTACTAACGATAAAATTGCTAAAGCTAAACAAACATATGAATCTTTAGAAACTATGTCTGAAGTGCCACTATGGGTAGAAGAAAAACAAAAACATATCTGTAAAACTTTACCATGTATGATTTATGTTGAATCTTCTGATCCTGCTGCACTTGAAGGTGTAGATATGATGAAGGTAATGAAAGCTGGTCAAGCAAGAAGTAAAATTCTTAAAAAATATCGTGAAGAACGTGATAATAAGTATCAATGGGTAATTGTTGCACTTCCTTCAATGGCTTGGGCAAAAAGAGTATTTCCTGATTTAAAACCTAAAGAAGCATTTAAAAAATTAGAAGAAGCAATTATTAAATGTACAAGAATTGATGGTAAAAATCCTGTTCAAGATTGGAAAAATCATATTAAAAATTTAACAGAAAAATCAAAATTAATGAATGATTATAATTTTGATAGATTAATTTATTCAAGTGAAAATGGAACTAATTTAACTTTAAAATTAAATCCATATCATGTATGGCTTTCTGCAAGAGAAACAACACTTCTTGGAAATGATTTTACAGCAAATATGCCAACTGAAGAAGTATTTACAATGCCTGATATTAATGGTGTTGATGGTGTTGTTGTTTCAACAAAACCACTTTCTTATAACGGAATTTTAATTGAAGATTTTAAAATTTATTTTGAAAATGGTCGTGTAACAAAAGTAGAAGCAAAAAAAGGTCAAGATTTACTTGAACAAATTGTTAATATGGATGAAGGAAGTCATCATTTAGGTGAGGTAGCTCTTGTTCCATATAACTCTCCAATTAATGAAACTGGTATTTTATTTATTAATACTTTATTTGATGAAAATGCATGTTGCCATTTAGCATTAGGTGCTGGATTTGCCAATAATATGCGTGATTATGAAAAATATTCTCTTGAAGAATTAAAACAAAGAGGATTAAATGATTCAATGACTCACGTTGATTTTATGATTGGATCACATGACTTATCAATTAAAGGTATTACAAAAGATAATCAAGTTATTGAAGTCTTTAAAAACGGAAATTGGAATATTTAATTTTAATATTTGAAGAATTATAGTTTTATCTATAATTCTTTTTTTTAAAAATGTGGTATAATTAATATATGCAACTAAGTTTATACTAAATGCAACCTTTGGTTGGTTTACATTAATTAAAGCTTTCTGTATAATATCACTGTAAACAAATCAAGGAGGTATTATTATGGAAAAAGAATTTGTTGCGTATGAATATAAAGATATTTTAATTAGTAAAAAATTTAGTAATCTATATTTAGATTGTATTGAAAATTTAGGATGGGAAATAGTAAATAAAGAAAAAAATTTCTCTAAAATTAAATTATCACTTAAAAGAAAATATAATTATAAAGAAAAAGCAAAGTTAAATGAATTAGAATTAAAATTTACTAATTCTTTTAATGAACTAGAAATGATTAATGAAACATACCAAAATAAAGGATTAATTACATCACTTACAATAGGATTAATTGGTACATGTTTTATGGCTGGTGCTACATTTAGTTTCTTAGGTGGATTATTTTTACTTATGGTAGTGCTTGCTATCCCAGGTTTTTTAGGATGGATTTTCCCTTATTTTATTAATAAAAATATAAACGAAAAACAATTAAGAAAGGTAAATCAAAGAAGCGAAGAATTACGTCAAGAAATTTATGAAGTAATTGAACAAGCTTATCGATTAATTAATTAGTATGAAAGAATTTATCAATAAATATATAAAATGTCCTCCTCATGAAAGGAGTATCTATAGTACTAATATATCAATAGTTTTAAACATTTTAATGTTTATTGGTAAAGTTACATTATCGTTTATTTTTAACATTTACTTTCTTATTTCTGGTATCATAAATTTAGTTGTTTGCTTTTCTAAAATAATTTGTTTAAAAGGCATTAATAAAGATAACAAATATATTAAAAAGTACAATAAATTAATTGGTTTATGTTTAATGGTTGCTGGTTTATTTTATTCGGTTTATATGATGAGACTAATATTTACAGATATAGAAATCTTTAATTACAATATGGTATTAGGGATTACTATTGCTCTTGTTTCATTTATCGAATTAAGTGTTGCAATTATTGGAATATTTAGAATTAAAGAAAAAGGTAATTATTATATTAATATTAAACTAATCAATATTTCAACTGCATTAACTGCAATTTCTTTAACAGAACTTGCTTTAATGTCTTTTGCGTATCAAGGAGATTCTCGATTTATAGATGGATTATTTGGTGTAATAATTGGATTTATTATTTTACTCATAGGAATTTATATTTTAATTTCTTTTAAATACACTCTTGTTAGTAAAGAATATCAAGAATTTTATTTAAACAAAATAAATGATCAAAAGGTTGTAATTAATTTATATCATTCTAAAATATATTCATCAATTTATTATGAAGGAAATATTACAAATAGTGTTTTAACAGGATTTATTAAAAAATCTAAATCTCCTATTTTTGATTATAATATTTTCTTATTAATAATCGTTTTAATCTTATCAGAAATTTTAATATTCCCTTTTGCAATAGGAGCACTTATTAATCATTTTAAAGGAAGACAAATAATTAATAAATTAAATGAAGAAATAAAGAAATTGAATTCATAAGGAGTTTATATGACTTTAGGAGAAAAAATTAAGTTTTTAAGAAGACAATTTAATATTACACAAGCTGATTTTGCTGATAAATTATATGTTTCAAGACAAGCAGTTCAAAAATGGGAAGCAGATTTATCTACACCTGATTTAGATAGAATAAAAGAAATATCACAAATATTTAATATATCAATTGATAATTTATTAAATAACGACTTATCTGAAAAAGAATTACTTAGTCTATTAACTAAAAAAGAAAACAAACCTAAAAAGGAACAAGAAAAAAGAAGTGCAGTTGATTGCTTAATATTAATTCCTGCGTATCTTGGTTTATTTGTAGTTTTAGGTATTTGTTATATGATGATATTTATGGTTTTAATAATGTTATCAACTATGACTATAGCAATGCCGTTATATGGAATTTTTTCAATTTATAATCTATTTACTTTAACTGAAATTAATCATATTTTATTATGTATTTCCTTTATTATTATTGGACTTGGTTCATTTTATCCAATTTTACTTGCTACAAAAAAATATTATAATAAGTTAATCAAGTTTGTAAAATTCTTAAATTTAAAAACAAAAAAATATTGGGAGATTGTTGTTTCATGTCTAAAAAAATTCTAACATTATCTTTAATAGGTTTATTTATTGGTTTTATTTTGTTTTTAGTTAGTATTTGTATGAAGGGATTAATTGACTATCCTTTTATACCATTTATAAATTAATAACGCGTCTATATTAGACGCTTTTTTTAATTATTTTAAATGAAATATTTTATTAAATAATGTATAATATAAATAGATAAAATATTAAGGAGTTTTTATGAAAATTACATTAGTTAATAATACAATTTGGAAACAAGTATTTGTTAAATTACTAAATAAAGAGCGAGTTGAAATAGAAAAATATAAAGTTAACTTTAATGATAATATTGCCTGTTTAGATATTGACTTAGATAAAGCATTCTATTTGTATCTAAATAATGGAAGAACTAAATCTACTGAAATTATTTATTTATCAGAAAATATTAATACTATTGAACTAAAATATAATCATATTAGAAAAGAAACAGATGCATATTTTGTTAATAACAATTGTTCATATAATGAAGTAATTAATTATACTTTAAAAGATGATAAAAATTTATTTTATAGAGAAGATAAATCAAAAAACATCCATGTTTTACTTCCTAGTAATTATGATGAGGCAAAATCATATGGTCTATTATTAATGTTTGATGGGCAAAATATTTATGATAAAAACAATGTTGGTAATTATACTTTATTAAATGATCCATATGGTTCATGGCAAATTGATGTTAGCTTATCAAACATTAAAAATCACTTTAATGAAGAATACATCATTGTAGGACTTGAAAATGCTGATTTTTATCGTATGAATGAACTTATGATGAATAAAGAATTTGGTGAAGTTCGTTCTAAAGATGTTCTTGAAGGTTATCCTTTAGTTGGTTATTTAGATAATTTAGATGACTTCATTAATGAAACACTTTTACCTTTTATTTTTAGTAAATATAACGTTGATCAAAATAAAATTGGTATAGGTGGTTCTAGTTGCGGTGGAGTTGCGTGTCATTATGTTGGACTTAAGAATTTAGGTAAATATAAGTTCATTTTATGCTATACACCAGCTTCTGCATTATATTTTGATGAGTCTTGGTCAAAATTTTATGAAAAGTTAGATTTCAAAGCAAATTATAGTAAATTACCAATTTTTTACTATTTCCAAGGTCAAAAAGACGATTTAGAGAAGATGTTATCAAAATTCAATGAACATCTAGTTTCCAACCTTTTAGACAAAGGTTATAATAAAGATCTAGTAATGTCTTTAATTGAACCAACAGCATATCACAATGAGACTGCTTGGAGGTTTGCTTTTAACTATATGATCTATAAAACACATGAATTATTAAAGAAGCAAGAGTAAATTCTTGCTTTTTTTCATTCATTAAATTAATTATAAATCTTATAATATAATGGTGATAATTTGAATAAATTATTTTTTAATGTTAATAATTTAAAAGATAATATTAACAAAATAAAAGAACTAACAAATAAAGAAATAATTGCTGTTATTAAAAGTAATGCTTATGGTTTGAATTCATATTATATGTATAAAATATTAAATAGATTAGGAATTAATTTTTTTGTTTTATATGATATTGATGAATTTAAAAGAATTGAAAATATTGTAAATACACCGATCTTAATTTTAAATAATCATTTAAGATATTATGATAATAAATATATTAGATACACAATAAACTCAGTATCAGATGCTCTTTATTATAAGAGTTTAAATAAAAAAATAACAGTCCATTTACAAATCGATACCGGTATGAATAGAGATGGAATTAGAACATTAGATGAGTATTTAGAAATATTAGATATTATAAAAAATTGTCATAATATTACTATCGAAGGTATATTTACGCACTTTGCTTCTAATTATTTAGAACAATCATATTACAATCTACAATGTTCTAGATTTTCTGAGTATTTAAAATATTATGATTATAAAATTATTCATACAGCTGCATCTAATTCATTAACAAAAAAAATTATTGGAAATTATGTAAGAATTGGAATACAAATGTATGGATTGTGTAAAAACATTGATTTAAAAGAGGTATTTTATATTAGAACATCTGTAATTAATACATTTTTCTTAAAAAAGGAAGAACCATTTGGTTATGGGTTAACAAAGTTAAGTAAAAGTTCTTATATTAGTGTAATACCCATTGGTTATAATAATATTAATGATTTTGATGAGGTTTATTATTATTTAAATAACAAAAGATATAAATTAAAAATAATAGGTGTTTCTTGTATGAATCATCGACATGTTCATAGTAATTTCAGATTAAATAAGCTATCTTATTTGTATATTTTCCTAAAAAATGATAAAATAGATATAGATTATTATCGTATGTTAATTTCTATAAAAGATATTAAAAAATACTATATTGAGGTTAAAAATGACTTATCAAAAATTATTAAAAGAACAAATGAAAAGAGCTTCTTCTTTAGGAAAGGAAGAAACAGCAATAAGATTATTAATTTTAGAATTATCTGGTAAAAATGGAGCTAATTTTTTAGCTGAAATAAATAGTGAAATAGAGCCTACTTTATTAGAAAAATATATGTGGGCTATAGATGAATATTTAGTAAAAGGTCGTCCTGTTCAACATATTATTGGTTATTCATATTTTTATGGATATAAAATGCAAGTATCAGAACATGTTTTAATTCCTCGTCCTGAAACAGAAGAACTTGTCGGATATGTTCTTTCATATTATGATGAAATATTTGGTGGTAAAAATGTTAATGTGATTGATGTTGGAACAGGAAGTGGAGCTATTGCAATCGCCCTTGCTAAAGAAGAACCATTGATGACGATGTCTGCAAGTGATATTTCACCTGAAGCAATTGATGTTGCTAAAGTAAATGCATTAAACAATGAAGCAAATGTTAAATTTTTTGTTGGTGATATGTTAGAACCATTTATTGAAAATAACTATAAAGTTGATATTCTAGTTTCTAATCCTCCATATATTCCTGATGATGAATATGTTGAAGATATTGTATTAAATAATGAACCACATGTTGCTTTATTCGGAGGAACAGACGGTATGCATTTTTATCAAATCATTTTAGAAAATGCACATAAATTATTAAATAAAACAAACATTTTAGCTTTTGAACATAGTTTTTCTAAAGGTAAAGAAATGTATAATCTTGCAAGAAAATATTTTCCAAACGGAAGAATAGAACAAATAAAAGATCTAAATGGAAAAGATCGAATGACTATAATTATTAATAAGGAGGAATAAGATGTTAAGATTTTTAGCTGAAAATATAAATAATAATATTGTTAATGCAGTTATCGCAATTATTATATTTTTAATTGGTTTAATAATTATTCTTTTAGCTTTTATTATAGTTAATAGAAAAAATCAAAAAGTTATATCTAAAGAAGAAATGATGGTTATAGAATTATATCAGTCAGGAAAAATTTCATATCAAGAATATAGAAGCGCAATTATGAAAATTAGATATCAAGAGGATAATAATGAAAAAAATAATTAGAATCGCATTATTTTGTTTACTTTGTCTTTTATTTATAAATTCTATTAACCTAAAAGCAAAATCAGGTCCATCATTATTTGATGAATTTATTTCTAATATTTCTAATTCTTCTACAAAACATATTTCATATAAAACTGATGATTGTACTGATTTACATTTTTATAATTCATATATTGAAGGATTTATTGTATTAAGTGAAAAGGATTCAAATTCTTATTTAAATTTACTACTAATAAATAAAACTCCTAATATAGAAGTTGAAATTTATTTTCAAGAATCAAGTAAAGAATTTGTTAAAAAGATATATGATGTAAATGGTTCTACATATATTTATGGACTTTCTTTATCTGATTACAGTGATTTTGATATTCATGTTCTTATTGATGATATTTTAATATCTGTTTTTGAATACAATATTGAAACATATAATAACATTTTAAACTTAAAAGGTACTATTACTAATGGGACAGCTGATTATCCTGACAATGTAATACATGAGACAATAAAAAATAAATTGGTTAATTTAATTATTGTTTGTGGAATTGTATTTTGTATTTTCCTAGCTTTAATAATTTTTGTTATTGTAAAATCTAAAAAAGTAAATATTAAAAGAGAAGATCCATTTATGTTTGTTAGAAAAATGGATGAACCAGTTTCTAAACTAGAAGAAAAAGTTATAGATGTACCTTATGAAGAACCTAAAGTTACTAGTAAAATGCCTGATTTAAATGATCCTAAATATTTAACAGAATTATATCGTAAAAAGTTAAGTAATGAAATTTCTGAAAAAGAATTTGAATTAGCTTTAAACAGATATCGAGCTTCAAAAGATTTAGAGGAAGATGATGATTAATTTAAATTCAATTTTAAATACTAATCCTAATGTTTTAGATAATAAAGTAATTGCTTTTCCAACAGATACAGTATACGGATTAGGTTGTAAGTGGAATGATTTAGAAGCTATTGAAAAAATTTATGAAATTAAAAAAAGAGATTGTAGAAAACCAATTGCTGTATTAGTTTCAAATATTGATCAAATACTTCCATTTATTGATATAACTTATTCAAATACTATTAATTTATTAAAAAAGTATTGGCCTGGTGCGGTTACTTTTATCTTTAAAAAGAAAGAAGATTTTTCTTATTTAACAGAAACAATTGCTTTTAGAATGCCTGATTCTAATATAGCAAGATCATTAATTGATCATTTTGGACCACTTGCAACAACTAGTGTAAATTTATCAGGTGAAAAAGAAATCAATGATCCAACTGAAATTGAAAAAATGTTTAATAATCAAGTTGATTACATTATTAGCGATTTAGAAACTTTTTCATCAGTATCTAGTACAATTGTTGATTTATCCAGTGATAAATTAAGAATAATTAGACAAGGTACTGTAATTATTAATGAATAAAATTACTAAATATTTCCATAATATATATGGGAATATTTTTTTATTAGGTGATAATATGAAAAAGTTATTAATTATCATAATTTTATTATTAATAATAATTAATTTAAAAACAGAAAAAGAAGAAGTAAGAGTTAGAATACTCGCAAATAGTAATAGTGAAATAGATCAAAAAAATAAAGTAATTGTAAAAAATATCTTAATAAAAAATTTTAAAAATTATAAATATGATGATGTAGATAATTTTATTAATTCTAATCTATCTTTGATTGAAAATGATTTAAATAATAATATACCTAATAATTTGAATATTTCATTAAAGATAGCATTTTTTGAAAC
Organism: Bacilli bacterium; assembly: GCA_045119035.1. Classification (GTDB taxonomy): domain Bacteria; phylum Bacillota_I; class Bacilli_A; order ML615J-28; family CAG-313; genus CAYVQA01. The sequence continues at coordinate 14,344 of JBGVCU010000045.1, forward strand.
TTATTTTCCAGCAAAATCATGTAACGGTAAATTTGTTAGTTCTGGTTATTATAAAACACTACTTATTACAATTAATGAAGGTAAAGGTAATAATTGGTGGAGCATTTTATATCCGGAATTTTTTGGTATTGAGTATGAAGATTTTGGAGAAATAAAGTGTAGAAGTTATATATTTGACTTATTTAAAAAACCTTAAATTTATAAGGTTTTTTATTTTGTATATTAATGGTAAAAATTTTTAAAATATAGTATAATAAGTGTATTGAGGTGGTTATTATGAAAATTTCAATTGGTGCCGATCATAAAGGTGTAGAACATAAAAAGGCCATTATAAATTATCTACAAAATAAAGGCTTTTTAGTATATGATGAAGGTCCAAATACTTTAGATTCAGTAGATTATCCAGATTACGCAAAAAAAGTTGCCAAAAAAGTAACTAATAAAGAGGTTGATTTTGGTATTTTAATTTGTTATACTGGAATCGGAATGTGTATTGCTGCAAATAAAGTTAGAGGAGTTAGAGCATCTTTAGTTCATTTAGTTGAAGATGCAATTCTTACTAGAGAACATAATAATTCAAATGTTTTATGTTTATCTGCAAAAAACACAACAATTGATGATTCGATTAAAATTGTTGAAGCTTATTTAAATAGTAGTTTCACAGAAGGACGTCATTTACAAAGAGTCGAAAAAGTTTGTAAAATTGAAGATGAAGAAAGAAAAAGTTTATAAGTTTTTCAAAAATTATAATATTATAATGAGCAATATATGGCTACTAATTACAACAATGTTAGTAGGCGTATTAATTGGATATTTTGTAAATAAGAAGTTTCCTACAGAAAAAAATATCTGGTTTATTGTTATTATTATCATCTTTTTTGTAATTGGTATTATTAATTTCTTTTATTCCCTAATTGTTAAATCTAAAGATTTTGATAAGAAAATAGAAGGAAATAAAAATGTATAAATTACCAAGCGAAATTAAAAAATTTTTAACCATATCTATAATTGTTACATGTTTTATTAGTATTATTCTGGCTATTATAAATCCTTATTATATAATATTTTTGCTTTTAGGATATCTTAGTTCAATTTTAAACTTACTTAGATCCAATTATCAAATTACATCAATGTTATATAAAGTTGTAGAAAAAAATAAAATAGGTCTTATTATTTCAAATATGTTTGGAATGAGTTTATATTTTATTGTACTATTAATTGGATTTTATCTTGGAATAGTTGAAGGTTTTATTGTTGCCTTAGGAATTATAATTATTAAAATAGTAATAATTTTATCATCTATATTTGTAAAGGATGGTGATTGTAGTTGATATTAAGTTTAATATCAGAATTTAAGGATTTTTATAGTCAACTTACAGGTACAGTTAAATCATCATATATAATTGTGCTATTTTTAGTTATTATACTAATTGCCTTAGGATCTTATTTTAAAAAACAAGATCCAATGAAAAAACCGAGTGCAATTGGTGCACTTGTAGAATGGTATGTAAATTGGATAAATTCTATTTGCGACGATGTAATGGGTAAATACAGTAGGAAGTATGCGCCTGTTGTTGGGACACTTGGAATTTTTATATTTCTTGCAAATATTTCAGGTTTATTAGGATTAACTACTCCTACTGGATGTGTATTTGTTACTTTAGCATTAGGTTTATTTGCTGGATTCTTTATTCATTTTGCAGGAATTAGACATCAAGGTTTTAAAGCATACTTTAAATCTACATTTATGGAACCTTCATTTATTATGTTACCACTAAATATTATTAGTGAAATACTTACTCCGTTTTCACTAGCACTTCGTTTATTTGGAAATATTTTAAGTGGAGCTGTAATTATGGGGCTTATTTATAACTTACTAATTGGAAGTTTAAGTGGTATTAGTCCTATATTAGCAATTATTGTGCCAGGAATAGTAGCTCCTGTGTTTCATGCAATATTTGATATTTTCTTTGGAGCAATCCAAACTTATGTATTTGTGCTACTAACGTCTGTTTTTATTTCTGGAAAATTACCAGAAGAAGAATAATTAAGGAGGAAAATTATGAATTTATTAGCAGTTTTATTATTTTTAGCAGAAGGACTTACAACTGGAGATGGTCTAGCTGTATTAGGTAAAGGTTTAGGTGCAGCTTTAGCTGTATTTACTGGATTTGGGACTGCCCTTGGACAAGGGGGAGTTGCTGCAAAAGCTGTTGAAGCTGTAGGACGTCAACCAGAAGCTGTTGGTGCTATTCGTAGTACTATGATCGTAGGACAAGCTGTTGCTGAAACAACTGGTATCTATGGATTTATTACAGCATTAGTAATGATTTTCGTATTATAAGATATAGGAGGTTTACATGTTTTTAGCAGTTGATCTTGCTGAAGCAGTAGAATCCGCAATTGAAAATGGTGTTATTTTAATTGAAAATGGAGAAGTTAATTTAGATAAGTTACCAATTGCCTTAATTACATTACTTGCGCAATTACTTGCTACAACTGTTCTATTTTTAATTGTTCGTTTTAAGTTTTGGAATGTTGTTACAAACTTTGTAGATGCAAGAAAAAATGCTGTTCAAGCTGAACTTGATAAAGCAGAAAATGCAAAAATTGAAGTTGAACAAGCAACTCTTGAAGCTAACGATTTAGTTCAAAATGCTAGAACTACAGCAAATAACATTATTAATCAAGCTAAAACTTTATCAGAAAAAGAAGCAGAAAAATTAATTAAAGATGCTCATGAACAAATTGAATCTGATAAAGCTAAAGCATTAAGAGAAATTGATCAAAAAGAAATCGACTTAAGAAGAAATCTTCAACAAGAAATTGTTGATGTTGCTTATTTATTAGCTGATAAAATGGTTAATAAACAAATGGATGAAAAACAAAATCAAATTATAGTTGATGAGTTTTTAAATAGTGATGGTAATGTCAATGATAGAAACTAAAGTAAATGATGTTAGTAATGAATATGCAATAGCATTATTTGATTTAGCAAAAGAAAATAAAGAAATTGATTTAGTATATCAAAATTTAAAAGTATTAGTAGACTCTATTAGAGAAAATAATGATTTTTTAAAAATAATTAATTCTTTTACAATTTCAACTGAAGAAAAGAAAAAAATTATTAAAGATATTTTAAATTTTAAAGAAGAAAATTATTTCTTGTATTTTCTATATGTTCTAATTGATAATAATCGTTTTGATCAATTAGGTAATATTTTAAGCTCTTATTATAATTCTATACTACGCTTAAATAACCAAATGGAAGTTACTGTTTATACAAAATATTCATTAACAAAAGAACAAATAAAGAATCTAACAAATAAGTTAGAAAAAGATTTTAATAAAAAGATCATTTTAACAGAAATAGTTGATAACACTCTTACTGGAGGATTAAAACTTGTTACAAATGATTTAGTATATGACTATACAATTGATGGTCAATTAAAAGAATTAAAAGATAAATTGATGAAAGGTTAGGAATTATGAAACCTTTAAGAATTGAAGAAATTAGCTCATTAATTAAAGAACAGATTAAGAACTATCAATCATCAGTTAAAGAATTAACTATTGGAACTGTTATTAAAGTAGGAGATGGTATTGCTTTAGTTCATGGTATTGATAAAGCTATGAATGGAGAATTACTTGAGTTTCCTAACGGTTTATATGGAATGGCTTTAAACCTTGAAAAAGATTATGTAGGTGCAATTTTATTTGGTAACTCAAGTCTTACTAAAGAAGGAGATAAAGTTATTGCAACACACCGTATTTTAGAAGTTCCTGTTGGAGATGCTTTAATTGGAAGGGTTGTTAATTCTTTAGGTCAACCACTTGATGGTTTAGGACCGATTAAAACAGATAAATATCGTCCTGTTGAAAAGAAAGCAACTGGTGTTATGGCGCGTCAAAGTGTTAAACAACCATTACAAACAGGAATTAAAATTATTGATGCTTTAGTACCAATTGGTAGAGGTCAACGTGAACTTATCATTGGTGATAGACAAACTGGTAAAACTAGTATTGCAATTGATACAATTTTAAATCAAAAAGGACAAAATGTAATTTGTGTTTATGTTGCAATTGGACAAAAAGAATCAACTGTAGCAAATGTTGTTGAAACTTTAAAACAACATAATGCAATGGATTATTCAATTGTTGTATCAGCATCAGCATCAAACCCTTCTCCACTATTATACTTAGCACCTTATGCTGGTGTAACAATGGCAGAAGAATTTATGTTTAATGGAAAAGATGTTTTAATTATTTATGATGATTTATCTAAACATGCTGTTGCATATCGTGAATTATCATTATTATTAAAACGCCCTCCTGGACGTGAAGCGTTCCCTGGGGATGTATTCTATTTACATTCAAGATTATTAGAAAGAGCAGCAAAATTATCAGAAAAATTAGGAGGAGGTTCTATTACAGCACTTCCAATTATTGAAACTCAAGCTGGTGATATTTCTGCTTATATTCCAACAAATGTAATCAGTATTACTGATGGACAAATTTTCTTAAGTTCTGATTTATTCTATTCAGGTATTAGACCTGCGGTTAATGCTGGGCTTTCTGTATCACGTGTTGGTGGTAATGCTCAAATTAAAGCCGTTAAAAAAGTTTCAGGTACATTAAGAATTGATCTTGCTTCATTTAGAGAACTTGAAGCATTTACTCAATTTGGTTCAGATTTAGACGCTGCAACAAAATCAAAACTTGATCGTGGTAAACGTACTGTTGAAGTTTTAAAACAAGATTTACATGTAAGTGTTTCAAGAGAAAACTTATCTGTATTAGTTTATGCTTTAACAAATGGTTACCTAGATGATATTGAACTTGAAGATTTAAAAGCATTTGAAGAAGGATTATATAGCTTCTTACAATATGATGCTAATGGTCAAAAAGTTGTTAACATTATTTCTGAAACAAATGAGTTACCAGAAAAAGAATTATTAAATCAAGTATTACTTGCTTATAAGCAAACTCTATAGGAGGAACTTATGGCTAATAATATTCGTGATATTCATAATCGTATTACATCAACAAAGAAAACTGCAAAAATCACTAAAGCAATGAACATGGTTTCAGCATCTAAATTAAGACTTGCTGAAAAATCAATTAGGGAATATCGTCCTTTTATTGATAAAGCTTATGATATTATTTTAAATATAGCATCATCAAGTGAAGATTTAAATCATGCTTTATTTGAAAAACGTGAGATTAAGAAAACTTGTTATGTAGTAATTTCAAGCGACCGTGGATTAGCAGGTGCATTTAATGCGAATGTCCTAAAGAAATTAGCCGATATTATTAGTAAACATCAATCAGATGAATATTGTGTATTACCTCTAGGTTTAAAAGCTTATAGCTATTGTCAAAAACATAAAATACCAATGTTAGTTGATAAACCAGTATTACTTAGAGATGATATTGAATTTAATGATGTTTATAATGTAACTAAAACATTAGTAATGAATTTCTTACAAAAAACAATTGATAAAGTTGATGTTATTTACAATCACTATATTAATACCTTAATTCATGAAACAACTATTGCAACAGTGTTCCCTATTAATAAAGAACAAATTTTAAGTGATAGAAAACAAGAAACTTTCTATGAATTTGAAGGTGGAGTAAATGAAGTACTAAATGTTGTGTTACCAATGTATATTGAAAATTATATTTATGGACTTATTCTTGATTCAAAAGCAAGTGAACATGCTTCAAGAATGAATTCAATGAAAAATGCAACTGATAATGCTGAAGAAGTAATCAATTCATTAGGATTACTATATAATAGAGCTCGTCAAGCAGCAATTACGTTAGAATTAACTGATATTGTTGGTGGAGCTTCAGTAATTAACGAAAATTAGGAGGAACAACATGAACAAAGGATATATTGTTCAAGTTACAGGTCCTGTAGTAGATGTTAAATTCGAAAACGGAGAATTACCTGCAATTAATAATGCCTTAGAAATCAATGTTCCAGAAAATGAAAATAATGGTGTTGCAATTAAATTAACTCTAGAAGTTGCACTACATAATGGTAGTAAAACTGTTAGATGTATTGCAATGGATGCAACAGAAGGATTAGTAAGAGGAATGGAAGTAGTAGATACTGGTCATCCTATTATGGTTCCAGTTGGAGAAGAAACATTAGGAAGAATGTTCAATGTTTTAGGTGAACCAATTGATGAACTTCCAGAAGTAGATACAAACCTTCGTTTACCAATCCATAGAGATGCACCAAAATTAGAAGAACTTTCTGGTAAAGTTGAAATCTTAGAAACTGGTATTAAAGTAATTGACTTACTTGCTCCTTATATTAAAGGGGGAAAAATTGGTCTATTTGGTGGTGCTGGTGTAGGTAAAACTGTATTAATTCAAGAATTAATTCACAACGTTGCTCAAGAACACGGAGGAATTAGTGTATTCGCTGGTGTTGGAGAAAGAACACGTGAAGGTAATGATCTTTATTATGAAATGTCTGATACAGGTGTTATAAAAAAGACTGCCCTTGTCTTTGGGCAAATGAATGAACCACCTGGAGCAAGAATGCGTGTAGCTCTTACTGGTCTTACAATGGCTGAATATTTTAGAGATCATGAGCATCAAGATGTATTATTATTTATTGATAATATTTTTAGATTTACTCAAGCTGGTAGTGAAGTTTCAGCTATGTTAGGTAGAACTCCATCTGCTGTAGGATACCAACCAACGCTTGCTACAGAAATGGGTTTACTTCAAGAAAGAATTACATCAACAAAAGATGGATCTATTACATCAATTCAAGCTGTATATGTACCAGCGGATGACTATACTGACCCCGCTCCAGCAACTACATTTGCTCACCTTGATGCTACAACTAACCTTAGTCGTAAAATCAGTGAAGAAGGTATTTATCCAGCAGTAGATCCACTTGCATCAACTTCAAGAGCTCTTGCTCCAGAAGTTGTAGGTAAAGAACACTATGAAGTGGCTCGTAATGTTCAAAAAACAATTCAAAGATATAATGAATTATTAGATATTATTGCTATTCTTGGTATGGATGAATTAAGTGATGAAGATAAAGCTTTAGTTGCTCGTGCAAGAAAAATTAGACTTTTCTTATCACAAAACACTTATACTGCAGAACAATTCACAGGACAACCTGGGGTATATGTTCCGGTAAAAGAAACTATACGTGGATTTAAAGAAATTTTAGAAGGTAAACATGATAACTTACCTGAAGATGCATTCCGTATGGTTGGTACAATTGATGACGCAATTGCAAAAGCTCAAAGATTATAAGAGAGTAAATTATGCGTTTTACAATTGCTAGTCCAAAAGGATTAATCTCAGACCGAGAAATAGATTACGTAGTATCTTGTGGAAAAGATGGACAACTTGGTATATTGGAAAATCATTTACCAGTTGTAGTACCTATTAGTGATGGTTATATTAAAACAGTTACTAATGGAGTCGAAGAATTCTATGCAGTTAGCGGAGCAATTTTAGAATTTAAAAATAATATTGTAAATGTTATCGCTCAAGAAGCATTGTATGGAAAAACAAAAGATGAAGCATTTGTAAATTTAGAAGCAGAAAGAACTTTAAGAAAATCTGAAAATCATCGTAAAATGATGGACTTTACAGAAATGGAAAGAGAACTTGCTTTAAATATTAAACAAATAAAAGCTTCACAACTTTAGTAAATATAGGCCTAGTTAAATGACTAGGCTTTTATTATTTTAAAAATATTTGTTAATTACTTTATTAAATTAACTAATAAGTGTAAAATATGTATAATATAATTTTCTGAGGTAATTAAAATGATTATTGATTTACATTGTGATACATTATTATATTTAAATGAAGAATGTGATTTAAAAGAAGCAAAAGGTCATATTAATTTGGATAAATTAATAAAAGGTAATTATATGTTACAATGTTTTGCGGTTTTTACACATTTAAAATATGTTAAAAATCCTAAAGAATTTGTAAATAATAAAATTAATACTTTTTATACTAATATAAATAAATATCAAGACTATATTTCTCATGTTAAAACTTATGAAGATATTATAGAAAATAATAAGTTAGGAAAAATTAGTGCATTACTTTCAATTGAAGAATTAGGCTTTATTAATACAATAGATGAAATTGTAGAATTATATAACAAAGGTGTAAGAATGGCAACACTTACTTGGAATTTTGATAATCCATTTGGTAGTCCTTCATGTCTTGGAAATAACGGACTTACTCCCTTAGGAATTGAAGCTATTAAAAAAATGGAAGAATTAGGTATTATTATTGATGTCTCTCATTTAAGTGATCAAGGTGTTTATGATATTTTAAAACATACAACAAAACCATTTATAGCAAGTCACTCAAATGTTAGAAGTCTTTGTGATATACCAAGAAATTTACCAGATCATCTACTTTTAGAAATGAAAAAAAGAGGATGTATCATTGGAATGAATTACTATCCTCAGTTTGTTATAAAAGATTCAAATGTATTAAAAATTGATGATTTAATAAAACACATTGATTATTTGAAAAAATTAATTGGTATCGATCATATTGCATTAGGATCTGATTTTGATGGTATTGATGGTGAATTAGAAATAAAAGATGCTTCTTTTTTACCACTTCTAAAACTTAAGTTAAAAGAACATGGTTATACAGAAGATGAAATAAATAAAATAACTCATCTAAATGCTTTAAATTTATTTAGTAAAATATTATAGGAGAAAATATGACATATTTATATTATACATATTTTTTGTCTTTAGTAGTATTCTTTTTAATTTATTTCAAAATATTACTAAGCACAAATTTAGAAAAAATTTTTAAACAAGGTAAAACAACAGAAATTAGATTTACATATTATCTATTAAGCTTTATATTAAGTGCAATTACCTCATTTGGAATTGTATCTTTAGTTTATTCAATTTTAAAAATATTAAATATTTATTAAAATATTTTGTATAATTTCTCTCATTTAGTAAAAAATACAATTGAGGTGAAATTATGAAAGATTGGAAAAAAGTAAGTAAAGTAATTAAAGACAATAAATTTCAATTTTTCTTCTTTATCGCAATGTTACTTTTATTAGTTGTTACAATTATTGCATCAACTAATACAGACCCAGTTGTGGAATCTCCTGATATTGAAATTCCAGATATTAAACCAGATCCAGAACAACCAGACAAAGATGTTGTTGAAATTGTTGAAGAACAATTTATTATGCCTATTAAAGATACAGATTATGTAATTGTTAGAAAGTTTTTTGACAAAAATGATACAAAGGAAAATCAACAACTTTCTTTAATTAAATTTAATAATTCATATCGTACTAGTCAAGGTATGTCATTTGCAAAAAAAGATGGAAATAACTTTGATGTTGTTGCTGCAATGAGTGGTAAAGTACTTGAAGTTAAAGAAAGTCCAATTTTTGGTAAATGTGTTGTTATTGAACATGATGACGGAATTAACACTTTATATTATGGATTAAGTGAAGTTTGTGTTCAAAAAGATGCTGAAGTTAAACAAAAAGATAAAATTGGTGTAAGTGGTTATACAGAATACGATAAAGAAGCGAAAAATCATGTTTATTTCCAAGTTATGAAGGATAATAAGTATTTAAATCCAAAAAATATTTTTGGAAAGAAAACAAGTGAGTTATAATAGAAGATAATCTAATTAGATTATCTTTTTTATTATTTCAAAGTAAATGAAAAAAAATAAAAAATTTGATATAATAATATAAGAATAGAAAGGAGCTTTTATTATGAATACAATACTTGGTGAACATAAATATGAATTAGTGATTAATAAAAGCACTTTTATTAGTCATATTAAACATGTAGAAACAGTGCAAGAAGCAAAGGAATATATTGAAGAAATTAAAGCGAAATATTTTGACGCAACTCATAATGTTACAGCTTATACTGTAGGTAAAACTGGTGAATATGGTCATTGTAGTGATGATGGAGAACCTTCTGGTACAGCAGGTCTTCCTGTACTTGATGTATTTAGAAAAAATAATATTACAAATTTTGCTTGTATTGTTACGCGTTATTTTGGAGGAATTAAACTTGGAGCAGGTGGGCTTGTTAGAGCATATTCTAAAGCAGCAAGTGAAAATCTACATCAAATACCATTCGTTCCAATAATTGAATATGGATTTTTAAAATTAACATTTCATTATCCTTTTTTAAATGAAATAGATTTATGTTTAAAAGAATATGAAATATTAGAAAGATCATTTACAACTGATGTATCTTATTTAGTAAAAGTTCCAGTTTTAGATATACCAACAATTAGTAAAAGACTTCTTGTTTTAACTAATAGTTTTATAAATATTGAAGAAATAAAAAAAGAAACTAATTAAATTAGTTTCTTATAATTCTTTCTTTTTACCAATAATAATAGTATTTGTAGTTTTTTGATATTCAGAGTAAAATGCTTTTTCTTTTACTTCTTTCTTTTCCATTAATGGGATACTAATTACTGAAATCATTAATGTTAATAGTATTGGTCCTAATAGAAGTACAAAGTATTGGTCATTTAAACTAAACATCATTAAGAATGTTCCCCACCAGAATAATAGTTCACCAAAATAATTTGGATGGCGACTCTTATCCCAAAGACCTACTTGACATACTTCAAATGGATTTTTTCTGTTTCGTTTAAAGAAATATAAAGTTATATCAGAACGTGTTTTAATTAATAATCCACTAACTACAATTATTACTCCAAGAATTGATGATAAATTCCAGTTTTCAAAAGTACTGATTTCAATATAATAAAATATTGGTAACAATAAAATAAATAATAATATTTGTGGTAGTAAATGAATTCCAAATAAATTAATAATTGGATACCATTTAGAAGTTTTAAAGTGATCAAATCGCCAATCATTTTCTTTAATTGAAGACATATTTAAAAGTAACATTGCTAAATGATTTAATGAATATGTTCCAAATAATACTAACATAATATATGATTGAGTATTAAGTTCACTTATATAACAACTATACATAATAACTAATGTAAAACCAACAAATGGCCAGATATATTTTGATAATGTGGCTGATTTAACAAATAAATCAATAATATAAATAATAATTGTATCTATTAGTAGAATTATTAATAATCTTAATAATAGACTATTGATTGGTAGTATTTTATTAAATAAAATTGATAGGAAGATAATTCCTATATATATAAGGAATGTTAATGTAATATTTAATATTTTCTTTTTCATAATAACCTCTTTATTAACTTTTAATATTATAATCAAAAAGTATCTTTTTGTAAAGTTAATTGTCTTATTATGAACTTATTTCTATATTTTAAAGGTGAATTTATGAAACATTTAATGAATGATGAAAAACATTATATTACATTAAATAACTATTTAAAAGACCGTTTTAATAAAAAAGTCTTTAAAATAGCATTAAACGGAAATTTTACTTGTCCAAATAGAGATGGTAAAATTTCAAAGATGGGTTGTATCTTTTGTTCAGAAAAAGGAAGTGGAGATTTTTCTGGAGATAAGGATCTTTCTTTTAAAGAACAATTTAATGATATTAAAAAGATGATGAATGAGAAATGGATAGATGGATACTATATTGCTTATCTTCAAGCAAACACTAATACTTATGATACAGTAGAAAATTTAAGAAAAAAATATTATGAAATCATTGAACTTGATAAAGATATTAAAATCTTTTCAATTGCAACTAGACCTGATTGTATAACTAAAGAAATTGTTGAATTACTTTCTGAAATAAATAAAAAAATAGAAGTTTGGGTTGAACTAGGTTTTCAAACATCAAACGAAGAAACAGCAAAATTCATTAATCGTGGTTATAAAAATGAATGTTTAAAAAATGCTGTTGATTTATTAAGTAAAAATAACATAACAACAATTGTTCATATTATTAATGGTCTTCCAAATGAAACGAAAGATGATATGATTAATACAGTAAAATATTTAAATAAATTACCTATTAAAGGTATTAAAATTCATATGTTACATGTTATGAAAAATACCCCTTTAGAAAAGGTTTATTTAAATAAACCTTTTTATCTATTATCAAAAGATGAATATTGTGAAATTGTAGCAAGTCAACTAAGACTTCTTAATACAAACATCGTAATTCATAGAATCACAGGAGACTCTCCAAAGGAATTATTAATTGCTCCTGAGTGGACGTTAAAGAAATTTGTGGTTATGAATGATATTGATAAAATAATGAGAAAGAATAATTATTATCAAGGCGATAATATAAGTGAGGAATAGTTATGAATAATGTTCTTTTGGAAAAAGAAGTAATTAATTTACTTCATAAATATAATTTAAAATTCAGTGCGGCAGAATCTTGCACAGGAGGACTTTTGATTTCTAGACTTATAGGTATAAGCGGAGCATCAAACGTTATAAACGAAAGCTTTGTTACATATTCTAATGAATCAAAAGTAAATAGATTAGGTGTTGATAAGTCACTAATTAAAAAATATGGTGTGCAATCAATTGAAGTAGCAGAAGCTATGACAGAAGGATTATTTAAAGTAACAAGTGCAAATGTATGTGTTGGAGTTACTGGATTTACTTGTGGAGAAATTAAAGAAGAAACTGATGGATTATTCTATTTTTCTGTTAAATATTCTTTCAATGATTTTGAATTTACTCACCTTGAAAAATATCAAGTAACTGGCACAAGAGATGAAATGAGATATAAGCAAACAGACTACATTTTATCTTCAATAATAAATTCTATTAATAAATTTGTTGCTTTAAATAAATTAGACAACAATACTGTAAAATATAAATAATTTATCGTTTATTTTTCATATTAAACTTATTATTCACTAATTTTTAATAAACTAAACCAATGGTTGGTTTACAATTTCTCTTATAATTGTTATACTATAAGCGAAAGGAGAAACTTTATGGATCAAATTAAAATTGGAAAGTTTATTTCCGTTTGTAGAAAGAATGTCAATCTAACTCAAGCACAACTTGCTGAAAAATTATTAATTACGGATAAAGCTATTTCAAAATGGGAAAGAGGAATAGCAATGCCTGATTCATCAATTATGTTAGAACTTTGTGATATTCTTAAAATTAGTGTAAAAGAATTATTATTAGGAGAGAAAATTAGTATGGAAAATAACAATGAAAAAAATGAAGAACTTTTAGTTAATCTTTCAAAAGAAATTGAACAAAAAAATAAAACAATTTGGAAAACAATGTGGATTGTTTTAGGTGTTAGTATTTTTGCGTTTCTTGGTGCAATGGCAGTCGCAGCTTTTTTAATACCTGAAGGTACTTGGCAATATGTAGTTATCATTATTTCTGCAGTATTGTTTTTAATTCCTGCTTTCTATAGTTTAAGACTTGAAGTAAGCATTGGTTCATATAAATGTAAACACTGTGGACATAATATTGTACCTACGTATAAGCAAGCTCTTAATTCAATGCATTTCGGTACAACACGTTATTTAAAATGTCCTAAATGCAATAAAAGATCTTGGTGTAAAAAAGTTATTAATGAATAATATAGAGTAAAAAATAGTATTTTTAAACTTGTTTGATTAAAACTGATTGAATAAAACACATTAGATAAGTAAATTAATATTGATTACTTATCTAATTTTTTTCAATAAATTCGACAAATATGTTTATTTGATGTATAATATAATTAAAAAAACTGGAGGGAAACTATGAGAAAAAGATATATTTTTATTTCAACTATTTTAATAAGTTTATGCATATCAACAGTTTCTTCATTATTTTTATATTCTTTTGTTAAAAAAAATTTTTGCGAAATAGATTATTTAAATGAACAAAATGAAATTTTAAAAGATGAACTAGATTTATATAAATCCAAATTAGATAAATTATTGGAAGATTACAATTCATTATCTGAGCAATTAATTGAAGATAATATTGTAAATAAAGAAGATATCAAGAATCTAAAAGAAAGAATTGAATTACTAAAATCATTAATTTCTCAAGTTTCTGAAAAAATTAATTTATTAGAACAGAAACTAACAATAATTAACGTATATGATAATTTCAAAAAAAACCATCCAACATCAAGCTTAACATTTGAAGAATTTTATGTAATATATAACAAGTATGTACTTGATGACTTTGTAAGTAATAATGAATGTGAATTATTAGGTCATGTTTTAGTTTATTATCCAGAAAAACCGGCGACATATTTTAGTGATGGACATAACGCGTATGAAGAATGTTTAAAATGTGATTATACTACATATAAAATCATTCCTAAGTTAAATAATAATTTAGGACACAGTGATCCTGAAGAATATACTTTTAATAAAACTATAACTGAATTACCAACAAACTGGAATATACTTAATTACGGATACTCTAAAGAATTTATTGATTATATTAGTACTCCTTTTTTCTCATTTGATTATAAGTTAGATTCAAATGGTTATATAGTTCCTGGAGAATATCAAGTAATTTATGAAGCTGTGTCAAGAGTAGAAGATGTTACTTCAAACTATATAGGTAATAAGTATAGGATTAGTAATGGTGATTCTGCAAGAATATGGAAATTTACTCTAAGAAATGATTTGAAATGGGAAAATGGTGATAAAATTAGAGCTCAAGATTTTGTTGATACGATGCATATTTTACTCGGAACTAAACTTGAAAATAGTAGGGCGGATTTTTATTTCTCTGGAGATATTATAATACATAACGCTAGAAATTATTACAATCAAGGTAATTCAATAAACGTAAGTGCTAGAGAAAAATATTCTGATTGGGAAGTTGCTAAAGAAGATTCAAGCTTATTCTTCACTGCATCTAACGCTTCTGCTTTCGGTCAATGGGTTGCTAAAAACTATGGTAGCTATGTATCTTCAAGAGGTATGGCATGGACAATGAGTGCTTTAACTGGTGGAGATACTGCTAAATTAGATGGAAAAACTTGGGAAGAAATTAAAGCTGATCCTGTTTTAAAAGCTGAATGGGATAAAATCATCGGTTGGTGGAAAACTGATCCAAATGAAGAATTAGATATGTTCATTTATTCTTACACTTATCCAGAAATGGCTAAAGAAGAAGTTGGTATTTTTGTTGGTAATACTCCATATGAATTAATCATCGTTTTAGATAAAGCTTTACCTTTAACTAAAGAAGATGGTTCATTATCATACCAAGCTGCTTATAACTTCTCTTCATTACCACTTGTTCATGTTGAAAAATTTAATGAATTATTAATTGCTCCAAATTCAGAAAATGGAGAATGGAAAAGTAAATATAATACTAGTGTTGAAACAACTATGAGTTGGGGACCATATAAATTAGGTGATTATAAAAATGGCAACAGTTGTAAATTTGTGAGAAACACAGAATGGTTTGGATATTCTTTAACTGAAAATTCAAACTTATATCAAGCTGATAATATTGTATATAAATATATACCAGAATGGAGTGCTGCTTGGACAAATTTTTTATCTGGTAAAATTGATGACATTCGTCTTGATGAATCAATTGCTGCTGAATATAAAGGTTCTGCTCAAGCATACTTTACACCAGATGATTTCGTTGCATCATTACAATTACAATCTGATGCTGCTCAATTAGAAGCAAGAGAATCTGAAGGTATCGATAAATCAATCTTAACAAATGTTAAATTTAGAAAAGCATTATCATTATCAATTAATAGACAAGATTTCGCAACTAAAACTACTACATCATCTAAAGCTGGGTTCGGTTTATTCAACTCAATGCACTACTATGATGCTGAAAACGGTAAAGTATTCCGTAATGAAGATGTTGCTCGTCAAGTATTATGTGATATCTACGGTGTTGATGCATCTCAATTCTCTTCATTAAAAGAAGCTGAAGCTTCAATCACTGGATATGACTTAGAACTTGCTCGTCAATTATTAACTGAAGCTTATAACGAAACAGTTGAAGCAGGATTAATGAAAGAAACTGATAAAGTTGAAATTACATTCGGTACTTCAGTTCTTA
>JBGVCU010000046.1:0-21120 GCA_045119035.1 Bacilli bacterium
TCTTGATTTCATGAGGAATTCGTGATATAATAACCATAGATCTAAATCCTTTCTGATAAGTTTTTTTGTGGTTATTAAAATTATATCAGGGTTTAGATCTTTTTTCAATTATGAAAGTCTCACATCAATTGTAACACAACACAAATATGTCTAAAAATGGCATTATTTAATTGACTTTTTATTGATTTTGGTGTAGAATATAGACATAAAAGGAAGAAAAGACAAAATTTTTCCTATTTAATTATTCTTAATTTATTCTAAATAATTATTTATATATTAAATTTTTTATGATATGAATATAATTATTTTGAATTATTAGTGCGATTGTTACTAATAAATAATAGAATATCTATTTGAATAAGTGATTAAGAAAATAAAATAAATAAACATTTTGAAGGAGGATTTTATGAAAAATGTTAAAGTATTTTCTTTAATTTTAGTTTTAACATTATTTGCTGGATTATTCTTAGTGAATACAAATGTTAATGCTGAAGAAAAAGAAACATTTAACTATGTATCATTTGGTGCGTCAAATGTTAATGGTTATGGTTTAGATGGATATATGCCTGATGGTGTTACTGCAGAAAATAAAGATACTGCAAACGTTTATGGATATGAAAGATGTCCTGAAGGAAGTTATCCTGACTTAATTAAAGATTATTATTCTGAAAAATATGAAGTAGAACATCATCAATTAGCGATTAGTTCTATGCGTGCTGAAGAACTTCGTGTTTTATTAGATAATAGTTATGATGGTGATGATTATACAGAATGGCGTTTTACAGGTGGAGCTAACTGGTTCTTAAATGCTGAACCAGGTGGATTAGAAGCTTTAAGAGCTGCTTATCAAGAACACACTGCAAATGCTGATTTAATTACATTAGATATCGGTGTTAATAACTTTGGTGTATTCTTAGGACACAACTTATTTAAAGCAAGTGGTGATAGACACTATGAATTATCAGATATCGATCCTGAATTAGCTGAAAACTTTGAATTAGCAAAATTATATGTTGAACAAGTTTTAGTTGAAGCTGGTGTTTCTGAAGAAGCAATTGCAACAATTGAATCTTTTGATCATTCAATTAATATTGCTGCATATGCTCTTGCTGGATATTGCTATAACTTTGATGTTATTGTTGATAAAATTTATGAATTAAATCCTGATGTTAAACTTGTTGTTGTAAGTGTTCAACATTTATTACAAGATATGAGTATTAAATTACCAGGTGTAGATCAATTAATTTCATTCAATTATTTAACTGGTGCATTAGTTAGAGCTGCTAACTTATATATTTCTGGTGTTTCTAGACATGCAGATTCTTATTTATTTGCAGATGTATCTGAAAATGGACATGTTGAATTCTTTGATCAACAAATGGAAGAATGGGATGGAATTGTTAGTTCATTAGATGGTGATATGATTGATTGCTTCAATATTTATGATGACGATCTATTCATTAAAGATACTGTAATTAATTACTTTAATACACAAACACCTTATCCATGGGATCTTATTGGTCAAGTATTTGGTGTTGAAGTTCAAAATCAATTATTAGAATCTGCATATTACCCAATTGCAAAAATCATGCAAGCTGGATGTAAAGTAGACGTAATTGATTTAGCTGGTACTGCAGGTGCTAATACTGGTGCAATTGAAAATGCATTATTAGGAAAAATCTTTGGTGAACTTGAAGCTTCTGTAATGACTAAAGTTGCTCAAATTACTGAAGGTTATACTGGTACATATGAATTTGATGAAGAAGCATTCTTCGAAATTCCTGGTGTTGATTCAAATTTAGTTAGATCAATTGCTGGTTATGCTGTTTATACAGGTATTGGAAATAGTTTTTATTCACATCCAAACCGTAATGGTCATAAAGAAATTGCAGACACTGTAATTGCTACAATTGAAAATGAAACTAAAGGTGAAGTTCATGCTAAAGCTGAATTAGTTAGTATTTTAACAAGCTTATATGAATTAACTGAAAAATATGGTGCTTCTGCATTACAATTTATCTATGGTAAATTAGAAGAAAAAGGTATCATTGATCAATTAGTAAATGAAGTTATCGAAGTTCAAAACCAAGTTGTTGAATTCAATAATAGAGTAGAAAATCAAACTATTGCTCAACTTGAAGCTGTAAAAGCTTACTTAGAAGCTAAAGTTGAAAAATTCGAAGAAAACCCTGAAGAAGCTGTTTCTGAAACAGTTGCTGAAATTAAATGGGCTTTAGGTCGTATTGAAGAACAAATCGCTGTTGCTAAAGAAGCTTTAACTGAAGCTGGTAAAGCTTTAGAACCTGTTGTTGCTGAATTAGTTGAATTAGTAGAATACTTAGCTGCTAAACCAGAAGTTCAAGAAGCTACAATGGTTATTTTAGCTAAACTTGACAATGCTGTAAATGCATTTGTTGAAGCAAATGTTGATTTCGAAGCTGTTGAAGCTGCATTAGAAGAAGCTTGTGCAACTGCTAAAGTTATTGAAGCTAAAGTTGTTGAATTAAGTTTAGAAGCAAAAGCATTAAAAGCTGAACTTGAAGCTTATGCTGAAATCGGATACGAAAAAGCTGTTGAAGTTTATGGTGTTGTTAAAGCTGAAGCAATGGCTGCATTAGCTAAAGCTGAAGTAGAAGCTAACGATTTATATGGTAAAGCTGTTATCGTTTATGAAGAATTATTAGATAAAGCTACATTAGAAAAAGCTCAATTACTTGCTGAATTAGAAGTTGAAATCGATGCATTAGTTGAAAAATTAACAGGTGTTGAATTTAATGTTCGTCAAGAAGTTGAAGAATTTAAAGCTGAAGTAGAAGCTTACTTAGCTGATTTAGAAGCTCAAGCAATTGCTAAAGCTGAAGAAATTTATAATGGAATCGTTGATGCATATGAAGGTGCAACAAATGGTTCATACGTAACTAGTGAAGATTCTTACTATGTTGCATTTGGTGATTCAAGCGTTGAAGGTGAATCTTATGTAGATTTAATCGCTAGTGGATTACATATTGAAAATTATGATAACCTTGCTCAAAAAGGAATGCGTTTAGAAGACGTATTATACTTATTAAGTGATGTTAATGGTGATGCTTATTATCAAGCTAATTATGCTGAATTAAAAGATGAATTTATTGCTGCTGTTGAAGCTGCTGATTTCATTACATTAGGATTCAATAATTTTGATTTCGCATTAGCTCAATTTGGTACATTAGAACCTGCAGAATTAGATTGGTCTTTATATTTACCAGTTAGTGCAGTAAGTGCTATTGAAAAATTATTAGCTGAAGTTGATGCTGAATTAACTGAAGCATTAGGTGAATATAAATCAGTTGCAATGACTCTTGTTAGTTCATTATTATACAACTATGTTGGTTCAGTTTATAACTACGGTGCTTTAATTGAAGCAATCGCAGCTATTAACCCTAAAGCTACAGTTGTATCTGTTGGAATGTATAATCCATTTGCATCTGTTCAATTCGAATATGAAGGTGTTTCAATTAATGTTGGTGAATACTTCTCATATTTAATTAAAGCAATTGATGCTTTACATTTAGGTGAAGCAATGGTTGCAAGCGATGCCATCGTTGTTGCATTAAATGGTGTAGAAACTGAATTTGATGCTATCGTTAACGAAAGTGGATTAGAAGTTCAAATTAATGAAGTTGTTACTCAATTATTCACTAACCCTGATGTATTCTTACCAAGCGAAGCTGGTCATGCTACAATCGCTGATGCTGTTTTAGGTGTTATTGCATGGGAATGCGCACACGTTGCTGAAGCAGATGATCATGATTGTACAACTCCTGTTTTATGTAAATTATGTGGAGAAATCTTAGTACCAGGTGCTGTAGCTCATACTCCAGTAGTTATTCCTGCAGTTGCTGCTACATGTTCTAAAGTTGGTTATACTGAAGGATCTCAATGTTCAGTTTGTGGAACAATCTTAGTTGAACCAGAAGAAGTTGCTCAATTAGAACACACTTATGATAATACTTGTGATGTTGATTGTAACGTTTGTGGTGCTTCAAGAACTCCAGGACAACACGTTTACGATAACAGATGTGATGAATTATGTAATATTTGTGGTGGTAAGAGAAGAACTTTAGGTCACGTGTTTGGTGAATGGGTAGTAGTTGAAGAATCAACTAAACATGATCATGGTAAAGAAGCTAGAGTATGTAATGAATGTGGATATGTTGAATATCGCGAATTACCTCTTGCTGAAGGTATGGGTGCTGGTGCAGTAGTTGCTATCGTTGGTGGATCAACTGTTGTGGCTGCAGCTGGTGGATTTAGTGTTTTCTGGTTTGGAATCAAAAAAAGAAAATTCTCAGATCTTAAAAAAATCTTCAAAAAATAGGAAAAATTAGCCTAAATAAATCATAAAAATATAGACTGTCAGAGTTATCTGACAGTCTTTTTTAAAGTCTTTTTGTTGAAAGTTGTCTTAAAAAGTTGTAAAATTATTTGTCGGCGCTTAAATAAAACTTGTTTATTTTTGTGTTATATAGATGTAATTTTAATATATTAAGGAGAATTTATATGAAAAATATTAAGATGTTAAAACATTCTTTAGCATTATTATTAATATTATTTGTAGGAATTAGTATTTCTAATATTAATGTTCATGCTGAAGAAAATAGTGTTGAAAATCATGATAAATTTGATGTAAATAACGATAATAAAGTTACTTATATGTCAATCGGTGATTCAATGACTAATGGTTATGGAATGGATGGGTATTATCCAGCATATGACGGAAAACCAGAAGGTGAAGTAATTGTGCATTCTAAAGAAGCTAATTCATGGACTTCTTTTACTGACCATACTGTTACAGGAAATGTATTTGGTTATGATCGTCATGTTGAAGAAACTTACAGTGCAGCGTTACGTGACTATTTAATGGAAAAATCTGACTTAGAAGTTGAATGGTTACCAAGTGCGATTTCTGGTTTAAGATCTGAAGACTTATTATGGCTTTTAGATCCATATCAAGAATATCAAGGTGATTTATATACAGATTATATCTGGAAAAATGGTACACCTCAAGATGGTAAAGTAAGTAGATTTATAAAAGCACAATATGGAAATTCAAGTGCAAAAGTAGATGAAATTGATGATTCTTTTGAACTTGTTGATCCGCAAAATAATTTATATGATTCAGAACTAGCAAGAAGTGAATTAGAATTATTTAAACAAGAATATACAAATAGAATTAAAAATTCTGATATCATTAGTATTCATTTTGGTACTCATACATTTGCTTCTATTGCTGCAAATAGAGTTAGAGCAGTTTTAGGAATTGGAAATGATGATTTCTATGATGAAAGAGTAACTTTAGATTATATGCTTGATACATATCCTGCATTTAAAGGATTATATCAAAAATATGAACCACAAATTAAAGCTTACTTAGCTGAAATGGTTGGACTTGATGCTAATAATGAATATTTTGGACCATTATATGATGTATTTGCTTATTGTACATTAAGTATTATTTATTCATATGATAGAGTATTAGAAATTATAAGAGATATTAACCCAGAAGCACAAATTATTATCATGGGTGTAAATAATTTCTTAGATGGATTAAAACTTGTGAATAATGGAGAGACTGTTGTTGATTTTGGAGAATTATTAAATTATTTTATTGATTTAGTAAATCTACATCGAGCTTCTTTTGCTGATGGTGCATTTAGAGCAATTTATGTTGATACATTAAAAAATGTTGATACGCTATTAAATAGTTTTGGTAGAAATGAAATGAACGAAACTTATTTAGCGTATACTTTCCAATATATTAGAGAAATGAATTCAACAGTTAGTAACTTAACTGAATATGAAAATAATCCAGCTGACTTACGTTATGGTTTAGTAGGTCAAAATCCAGCTGATGGAAGTTATGTAAAACTTGCTACTGGTATTGAAATGCATCGTTTCATTTTAAGATACTTAAATGCAAAGACTGATGAAGAAAGAGCAAATGCTATTGCAAAAATTAATTGGACTAATGATGCGTTTGCACCTGGTGGTCCATATGAAGCAATGAGTCAATATGCATTAGGTATGGTAATTGATGCAATTGTACCTGTGTTTGAGGATTTCCGTGGTTATGCAAATTTAAATGAATTTGAATTTTCAATTTTACCTGATATTCTTGAAAATGGAATAAATGATTTAACTAAATTATCAGAGAAATCAGTTGAGTTCGTAATGAATTTAAATTTAAGATGTTTTGTAGCCGAAGGTATTGGATGTCATACAAGTGAATTAGGACATGCTCAATTAGCTGACGCTTTAATTGATTGCTTAGAAAATAACTATACAGGAAAAGATTATTTCCTAGAACAATTAAGATCAATTCATAATTTATTACTAAAATATGGCCCTTCTGCATTACATTTTATTTACAATAAATTAGAAGAAGAAGGTATTATTGCAGAGTTAGAAATAGAAATCAATTACATCATTGAAGATCTAACTAATTTTAGAGATTATGTTGAATATAATGTATTAAGTTCGTTAATGAATTTAAAACAATATTATGAAAATCGTCTTCATTTATTTGAAGAAAATCCTGTTGAAGCTGCTAAATTAACAATCGAAGATATTAAAACAACTATAGCTTTAATTGATGAAGCTATTGAAGAAGTAAAAAATACAATTGATAAATATGATGATGAAATTGCAGAACTTAAAGAATTATTTGATCAATTTGTTGAATTTGTTTTAAATTCAACTCCTAAAGATGTACAAGATAAAGTTTATCTATTCCTTGAATATATTGAAAACTTATCTAGTGGTTTAATTAATGCATATGATTTATCAATTGAAATTGAAAATGATATTAGAAAAGTTGAAGTTTTATTGAAAGATTTATATGAACAAGCTCTTGTTTTAAAAACAGAATTAGAAGTTTATTTATGTGACTTATATGTAGAACTTGAAACTAAATTAAATGTTCTTGCTGAAGAAATTGCTGCTGAAGCAGATATTTGTGTTGAAGTTATTAAAGAAAAACTTAGTGAATCTAAGGAAAATGCAATTGCTTATTTTGCTGAATTAGGTATTGACATTGAGTCAAAAGCTAACTATTTATTATATGAATTATCTTTATCTAAAGAAGAATTAACAAATGAATTATTATCATTCATAAGTGATCTTGAAGCTGCGATTAATGGTTCTAAAGATGCATTATTATCTCGTCTAGAACAATATAATAAAGAATTAAGTGCAAAATTAGAAAATTTAAAAGATGAAGCACTTGCATATGCAGAAGAATTAAAACTAAAAGTTAAAGAAATTTACAATAATGCTACAACTGATGAATATGTTACAACAGAAGATTCATACTATGTAGCATTTGGGGATTCTACTGCTGCAAATGACTCATATGTAGAGTTATTTGCTGAAAAATTATTCTTAGATGAAACAATGTATAACAACCTTGCTTTAAAAGGAATGCGTGTTGAAGATTTATTATATTTATTAGATCATGAAGTTGTTGGTGATCAATATTCAACAGTTAATTTTGCTGGTGATAGAGATTATTACCTTGAAGAAGTTTTAAAAGCTGATATTATTACTTTAGGATTTAATAATTTAGATTTCACATTAGCTCAATTAGGTTCACTTGTTCCTTACGAAATTGATTGGTCATTATACTTTGGTGATGAAATCGCTGAATTAGTTGAAAAATTATTAGTTAAAATTGAAGAACAATTAAAACCAGAACTTGGATTATTTACTAACCAAGCTATGACAATTGCTGAATCTTATATTTATAACTATATTGGATCTACAATTTCTTATGGTAAATTATTAAATACAATTCATAAATTAAATCCTGAAGCTTTAATTATTACTGTTGGAACATATAATCCTTTTGCTGAATTAGTAATTAACAATAATGATGAAGAAATTTCAGTTGGTCAATATATTGAATATGTATTTGCTTCATTCGATGTATTACATTTAGCTTCAAGTATTGTTGAAGAATTATCAATTACTATTTCTTTAGACTCTGTTACAACTGAATTTGATTCATTATTAACTGATAATGAAGAACCAATTTATGTTAAAATGTTACAATTATTATTAACAAATCCAGATGTTTTCTTACCAAGTGAAGATGGTAAAGAATTAATCGCATCTAAATTATATAGTGCATTAACTCATGAATGTGAACATGTTGCTACATCTGACGATCATGATTGTACAACTCCAATTGTATGTAAATTATGTGGAGAAATCTTAGTACCTGGTGCAAGTGAACATACTCCAGTAGTTATTCCTGCAGTTGATGCTACATGCTCTAAAGCAGGTTCTACTGAAGGTTCTAAATGTTCAGTTTGTGGAACTATCTTAGTTGAACCAGTTGAAGTAGCTCAACTTGATCATACATACGATAATACATGTGATGTTGACTGTAACGTTTGTGGTGCATCTAGAACTCCTGGACAACACGTTTACGATAACAGATGTGATGAATTATGTAATATTTGTGGTGGTAAGAGAAGAACTTTAGGTCACGTATTTGGAGATTGGTCTGTAGTAGAAGAATCAACTAAACATGATCATGGTAAAGAAGCTAGAGTATGTAATGAATGTGGATATGTTGAATATCGTGAATTACCACTTGAAGAAGGTATGGGAACTGGTGCTGTAGTTGCTATCGTAGGTAGTTCAACTGCTGTTGCTGCTGCTGGTGGATTTAGTGTTTTCTGGTTTGGTATCAAAAAAAGAAAATTCTCAGATCTTAAAAAAATCTTTAAAAAATAAATAAAATTTTAAATAGGTAAAAGTTTAATCTTTTACCTATTTTTTTATTAAAGTCTATTATTTGAAAAAAAACAGAAAATATAGTAAAATTATAGAAGTTTTATGAGGGAATATATGAAAAACATTAAATACACATTATTTTTATTAATATTAGTAATTACAATTTTATTTAATAATAATTTATTAGTAAAAGCAAACAATACATATTTTGCAATTGGAGATTTTTCAATTTCTGGAAAAGATACTTATATAGAAAAACTTCAAAATACTAAAATAAAAGCAACAACATTAGTAAAAAAATCTTATACTGGTTTAAGAATTGAAGATCTATATTATTTATTAGATGAAGACGAAGTAAGGGACGCTTATGGTGAAGATATTTTACAAACAGTAAATAAAGAAGAAGTTATAAGCTATTTAAGTGGAGCTGAGTATATTAGTTTATCATTTAATAATATGGATTTTTCAGCTTCTCAAAGTACAGCTTTAGTTCCATATGAAGTTAATTTGAATAAATATTTAACTGAAGAACAAATTGCAGAAATGGAAAAATTATTTAATGAACAAAATAGTTCTAGTCCAAGTATGCCTGGTATGGAAAATAATATGACTGGTTCTATGGAGTCTTTCTTATATAATTATTTAGGTTCATTATATTATGCTACACCTCTTGTAGATAAGATTTTAGAATTAAATCCTAATGCAACAATTATTTTTGTTGGAATGTATAATCCATATGTTAGTCTTAATTTTGAAATTGAAGGTTTTAAGATTAATATGGGAGAAGTCTTTGATGCAGGAATCGAATTTATTGATAGTATTGTTGAATATAATTCATCTTATTTATCAAAATCAGTTTACGTTCCTCTTGGAAAAGTAGAAACTGCTTTAGAAGAAAAACTTTCTAGTTCTGGTTCTAATCCTAACTATATTCAAATCTTTAGTGCATTAATGAAAAATCCAGAATTAACTTTACCAAGTGATGATGGAAATGAATATATTAAAGAAACTATTATTAATAGATTAGAAAATAAATGCAATCATGAAGCAAATCAAGATGATGGTGATTGTACAACAGAAGTTACATGCAAACTATGTGGAATAGTAATGATAGATAAAATGGAAAATCATGCATTAGAAATTTTACCTGGTGTAGATCCTACATGTAGTGCAAATGGTTTAACAGAAGGATCATATTGTTCAATTTGTGGTAAAGTTATTAGTTTAAGAGAACAAATATCAAAACTTCCTCATACATATACTAGTGGTTGTGATGAAGATTGCGATGTATGTGGTGAAAAAAGAACGACTGATCATTCATTTGGTGAATGGGAAGTTGTAAAAGAAGCTACTAAAAAGCATGAAGGTGAAGAAAATAGAAATTGTACTATTTGTGGTAAAGTTGAAGTGCGTACTATTCCAACTACAAAAGGATGTAAAAAAGGTTCTTTAGTAGTATTTAGTTCATTACTTTTAACTAGTATGTCAATTTGTTTTGTTTTAAATCGTAAAAATAAATAATATTAGCTACCTTTTAGGTAGCTTTTTCTTATGTTATTGTCAATTTTTTCTAATTGGTGTATTTAGTAGTTTATTATTTGAAAAAATATACGAAATATGGTATAATTATTATATATTATAGATTGGAGAGATATTATATGAAAAAAATATTAATATTTGTTTTTCTTATGATGATTTCATTTGTGAGTTTTTTTAATTCACAAAGTATTAAAGCCAGTGAAGATATTAAATATTTAGCACTTGGGGATTCTACAATTGATGGTAGAAATACATATGTTGATAAGTTTGCTGAAGGATTTTTAAATTTAAATATTAAAGATACAACTAAATATAACAAATTAAGTCAAACAGGTACTCGCTTAGAAGATTTACTTGCTGTTTTAGATAGTGAGTTTGTAACTGATGAATATGGTAAAACAAAGGAAGCAAAACTTGATTCTGATAAATATTTACCACTAATTAAAGATGCCGATTTAATTTCATTATCATATAATAATATGGATTATGCTTTAAGACAACTTAAAATGTCAAGTTTAATTCAATATCCTAATATGTGGGATAGATATTTTGACAATGAAAAACTTCAAGAAGTAAATGAAATATTAGATTTATTTAGATCAAATTTAAATGGTAGTGGAGTACCGATGGTTGATATGGTAATACTTGTTATTGAGTCTTATGCCTATAACTATGTTAGTACGGTATTTAATTATCCTAAAGTAGTATCTAAGATTAAAGAAATTAATCCATCTTGTGATATCATTTCTGTTGAAATGTATAATCCACTAAACGGTATTATTTTACAAATTGGTGATTTTACGATTGATGTTGGAGATTATTTTAATCAATTAATTGAATTAGTTGATAGTTTATATGATGGTGTAGGAATGGAAGAAACTGATTCATATATTGTGTCTTCAAAAAATGTTGAAACAAAATATACTGAAATGTTAAAAAACACTACTACTCAACCAGAATATACACAAATCTTAACAACAATTATTAGTAATAATACAATTTTCTTACCAAGTGAAAATGGTAAAGTTTATTTAAAAGATCAAATGATTACAACATTCAATTCTATTTGTAATCATGTAGCAAATCCAGATGATGGTGATTGTACTACTGATTTACATTGTTCATTATGTAATAAAGTCTTAGAATATGGAAGAACTGAACATAGTGGTGTTGTAGATCCAAAGGTTGATTCAAGTTGTTTTGAATATGGTTTAACTGAAGGTGCACATTGTGAAATTTGTGGTACTGTAATTGTTGCTCAAGATCGTATAGATATGAAAGATCATACTTACGATAATGCATGCGATACTGATTGTAATGTTTGTCATAAAGAAAGATCAATTGAACATGCGTTTGGTGATTGGTCTGTAACAAAAGAAGCAACAAAAGATGCTGAAGGTGAAGAAAGTCGAACTTGCAGTGTATGTAATCATACTGAAACAAGAAGTATTGAAAAACTTGAATCTAATAATGGAGTTTTAATTGCTACTATTTGTTGTTATAGTGGAGCTGCTTGCTGCTTTATTGCAAGTTCTATTTATAGAAGTAAACATAAAAACTTACCTAAAAAAGAATCAAATAAAGAAATTCATAAATAAGATAAATTAAGTCCTAATTCTTTTAGGACTTTTATTTATTATTCTTAATAATATAAGTTAAATGATTTGACTTCTTTAATCAAATAGTGTATAATATATACGATACATTTTTAGATATATGAATAATATATCCCACACAAAACAAAGCCCTTAATTTATATAAATTACGGAGGAAAATTTAAAATGCGCACAACTTATATGGCAAAACAAAGTGATGTTGAACGTAAATGGTATGTAGTAGATGCTACTGATTTAGTTTTAGGACGTTTATCAGTTGAAATCGCTACTGTATTACGTGGAAAACATAAACCAACTTTTACACCACACATCGATGGTGGGGATTACGTTATCGTAGTTAATGCTGAAAAAGTAGCTTTAACTGGTAACAAATTACAAGGTAAAAAGTATTACCAACATTCTGGATATGCAGGTGGTTTAAAAACTAGAACTGCGGCTGAAATGTTTGCTAAACAACCACAAAAAGTTATTGAACTTGCAGTTAGAGGAATGCTTCCAGCTGGACCTCAAGGAGATAACATGTACAGAAGATTAAGTGTATATGTTGGACCTGAACATCCACATGCTGCTCAAAAACCAGAAGCATTACCAAGAACTAAGTAGAAAGGAGATAACTTATGGAAAAAGCAATTTATCAAGCTACTGGACGTCGTAAGAGCTCAGTTGCGAGAGTAAGATTAGTTCCAGGTACTGGAAAAATCGTTATCAACAATCGTAACTTCGCAGATTATATCCCTTCTGCAGCTGTACGTCTTGACGTTCTTCAACCATTAACATTAACAGAAACTACATCTAGCTATGACGTTTTAGTAAACGTACATGGTGGAGGTATCACTGGTCAAGCTGGTGCTATCCGTCTAGGTATTACACGTGCTTTATTATTAATTAATCCTGATTATCGTGCAACTCTTAAGAAGGCTGGTCTTGTTACTCGTGATCCACGTGCTACTGAACGTAAAAAATACGGTCTTAAAAAAGCTCGTCGTGCACCACAATTCTCAAAACGTTAGTATTCGATACTATTTGGACCACGTATTTACTACGTGGTCTTTATTTTTCTAAAAAAGGAGATTTTTATTTATGGAAATCAAATTATACAACTCATTAACAAAAAAACTAGAAGTGTTTACTCCTATTAAAGATAATACTGTTACAATGTATGTTTGTGGACCTACTGTATATAATCATATGCATATTGGTAATGGTCGTCCTGTTGTTTTTTTTGACAGTGTAAGAAGATACTTTGAAGCTTTAGGATATAATGTACTTTATGTAAGTAATTTTACTGATATTGATGATAAAATTATTAAAAAAGCAAAAGAAGAAAATGTAACAGAAGAAGTAATTAGTAATACATATATTGAAGCTTATCTTGATTTAGTTAAAAAATTAAATTGCAAACCTAACTATTTAAATCCTCGTGTTACTGAGTGTATGGATGATATTGTAACTTTTATTGAAAAGTTAGTAGAAAAAGATCATGCTTATACAAAAGGAAATGATACTTATTTTAGAGTAAAAAGTGTTAACAACTATGGTCAACTTAGTGGACAAAAAACAGATGATTTAAATCATGGTTCAAGAATTGATGTTGATTCATTAAAAGAAAATCCTAGTGATTTTATCTTATGGAAAAAAACTAGTGATGATGGTATTAAATGGCATTCATGCTTAGGTGATGGGCGCCCTGGTTGGCATACTGAATGTGTTGTTATGATTGATAAAATCTTTGGAGGAATGATTGACATTCATGGTGGAGGAAATGATTTAAAGTTCCCACATCACGAAAATGAAATTGCTCAAAGCGTTGCTTTACATAATCATCCTATTGCAAAATATTGGTTACATAATGCAAGAGTTGATTTAAATGGTGAAAAAATGAGTAAATCTTTAGGAAATGTAATTTGGCTTAAAGATTTAGTTAATGATTTTGGAGCAAATGCTTATAGATTAATGATCTTAAATAGTGGATATCGCCAAAGTATCGGTTATAGTGAAGATTTAATTATTAAATTCCAAAAAGAATGGGAAAAAATTGAAAGAGTATATGTAAGTTTATATCGTAAATTAGAACTTGCAGATGCTTTAAATATAGGAAGTGTAATAGATGAAAAAATGAATAATTTCTATTCATCTATTTCAAATGATTTTAATTTTGCTAATGGTATTACTTGTGTTTATGAAATAAATAAAGAAATTAATAAAGAGTTAAGATCAAATAGTGATTTAACTAATTTAGCTTCTTTATATCATACATTATGCAAAATGTTAGATGTTTTAGGATTAGTTGTTGATATTAATCCACTTAAAGAAGAAGAAAAAGAACTTGTTAATAAATGGAATCAAGCTAGAAGTGAAAGAAATTTCGAATTAGCTGATACATTAAGATTACAAATAAATGAATTAGGTATTAAGTTATAATGAATAATATTAGATTAATTAATGGAAATAATCTAGCTTACATTGGTGATGCTTATTATGAATTATATATTAGAACATATTTAATTAATAAAGGTATTACTAAAAATGTTGAATTACAAAAAGAAGCAATTAAATTTGTTTCTGCAACTGCTCATGCGAAAATATTTAATAAATTAAAAGAACTGCTTAATGAAGAAGAATTAGAGTTTTTTAAAAAAGGTAGAAATAATTTTTCTAAAGCACATCGTAAAAACATTAATTTAGGTGAATATGCGATAAGTAGTGGACTTGAAGCTGTTATTGGTTATTTATATTTAAGTAATTTAACAGATCGTTTAGAATACTTAATGAAAGAAATTATTAGAATTGTTGAGGAAAATTAAATGACAATTTATGGTAAAAATCCTGCTAGTGAAGTATTGAAAAGTCATAAGAAAATTTCTAAAGCTTATGTTACTAAAAATACAATGGAATTTATTAAACCTTATTTAAAACAAATTTCTGAGTATGTTGTTTTAGAACAAAAAGATATGATTAAGAAATTTGGTGATAAAACACAAGGTATTGTTTTAGAAATTAATGAATACAAATATGCTTCTTTAAATAATGTTCTTAAAAGTACTAAAGATAAAGAAAATGTTACTTTAGTTATTTTAGATAGTTTAGAAGATCCTCATAATTTAGGTGCTATCTTAAGAAGTGCTGATGCTACTGGTGTTGATGGTATCATCATTGGGAAAAACAGAAGTGTTAGATTAAATGATACTGTTGCGAAAGTTTCTACTGGTGCTATTGAATATGTTCCTGTATGTGAAGTAACAAATTTAAATATGACTATTAGTGATTTGAAAAAAGAAGGATTCTGGGTAGTAGGACTAGAACTTGATGGTAAAATTGATTATAGAAAGCAAGATTACCATGGAAAGATTGCTGTTGTAATTGGTTCAGAAGGTCGTGGTATTTCTAAACTTGTAAAAGAAAACTGTGATTTCTTAGTACGTATTCCAATGTATGGTAAAGTTAATTCACTTAATGCTTCTGTATCTGCAGGACTATTACTATATCAAATTTTAACAAATAGGGGGATGTAATTTGTATATTGGGGGATATAATGATTATGAATTATTATATTTAATTCATGATAATTCTTATGAAGCCATGGGGATGATGTTTCGTAAGTATGAAAAATTAATTTATAGTAAAATATATAAATATCATTTTAATAATAGTTTATTTGATGATTTAGTTCAAGAAGCTTATCTTGTTTTATATAAAGCAATTAATATTTTTGATTCTCGCTTTAACAAAACATTTACAAAATTTTTTGAATTATTACTTGATAATAAGTTAATTGATTTATATAAAAGATTTAATAAAATAAGCTATTTAAATTATGATTTTAATAATGAATATGATTTTAATAAAATAAATGAGTTAGATGAATTGTTGTTAAAAGAAGATGAAACAATTTTTTACAATACTTTATCTAAAAAGGAAAAAGAAATTTATTCATTGAAATTTAATAAGAAAATGTCTGTTAGTGAAATTCATAAACTAACAAAATATGATAAATCAAGTATATCTAATACAATACAACGTATTAAAAGAAAAATAACTAATAACTAAATTTGTTTCTTTAAATAATGAATTGTATTACTTGACAAAAATGATAAAATACTATATAATATACTAGTGAAGGTGATAGTATGAGAGAAAAGGTAATCTTAGTTTGTGAAGAATGTCTTTCACGAAACTATAGAACTGAAAAAAACAAATTAAATACTACCACACGTGTAGTAATCAAAAAATATTGCCCAAAATGCAATAAACATACAATACATAAAGAAACTAAATAGTTATGGAGGAAACTTATGTCAAAAGAAAATATGAAACCAGCAGTTCAAGAAAAACCAAATAGAATTGCACAATTCTTAAACACTGAATATAAATTTGAAAACTTCTTATTAGTTGCATTATCATTATTTGCAATCGTATTTGGAGTATTAATTTTACAAGACACATTTTCTATTCCAGCTGATGCATTCTTAGTAGGACAATACGGAGATGTATTTGCATGGGTACTAATTGTTTTAGGTGTAATCTCATTATTATTATGGGCTATTCCATTCTATCGTCCAAGTGTATCAGAAATTAAACACATCAAAGGGTTAAAAAGAAGAGAATTTTTCGGTAATGTTTTAAAAGTTATTGTTTTCACAATTGTTTTAGCATTAATTTTCTTCGTATTCGATTTATTAATCGAAGTAGTAATTAGCTGGATGTAATTATGGATAACATTTTTGAAAATGAAAGAAACTGGTATGTAGTTCAATCATATTCAGGATGTGAACACGCTGCAAAGCGTAATCTTGAAAGACGTATTGAATCTATGAACATGCAAGATTATATCTTTCGTGTAGTAATTCCTGAGACTATTCGATATGAAAAAAAGAAGAATGGTGAAACAAAAGAAATAGTAGAAAAAATCTTCCCTGGTTATATTTTTGTTGATATGATCGTTACTGATGAATCTTGGTTTATTGTTCGTAATACACCAATGGTAACAGGATTCCTTGGTTCAAGTGGAGGAGGAACTAAACCAGTTCCACTAACTCCAGAAGAATATATTCCTATTTTAAGAAATGCTGGCGTTTCACTAGAAACTGAACTTAAATTTAAAGTTGGAGATACTGTACAAGTTATTGTTGGAACTTTCGCTGGACAAGAAGTTGAAGTTGCTGCAATTGATGAAGAAAATCAAATGGTTACAGTATTAGTAGAATTCTTCGGAAGACAAACACCACAAGATCTTCACTTTGATGAAGTGAAGCCACTTAATTAAAACAGTAAAGTACCTAAAATATTTTAGGTACTTTTATTTTTTGGAGGATGTTATGACAACAACACTTGAATCTAAAAATAAAGAATCAAAATCATTTGCAAGAATTGGGGTTGGTTTTCTTGCAGAACAATTTATTAAATTTTTACCTTTAATAATTATAGTTCTATTATTTTCGATTATTGATTCTATCACATATACTTATTTACCAATTTTTATTCAATATATTATTTCAACTCTTACAGAAGATGGAGCAGATATTAATTTACCTCAATTTATTTTAGATATTTTTAATAGTGGAAAAGATCCATATATGAGAGTAATATATGCGGGTATTGGTATTGCAGTTTATCAAATTTTGCGTGGAGCAATAAAAGTTTTATCTTCTTTATTTAGAAATATTTTAGGTGAAACTTTAGTGCATAGAATGCGTTATAATTTATATAAACATATTCAAAATTTACCATATAGCTATCATACTTCTTCAGATAAAGGTGAATTAATTCAAAGATGTACTAATGATATTGATATTGTTAGAAATTCTGTATGTAATCAGTTACCAGAAATTTTCTCAATTTTTTCAATTATTATTTCATCTGTTTATCAAATGACACATATTAATTCAAAGTTAACTTTTGTTTCATTGATAATTATTCCTGTTGCGTTTATTAGTTCATTTATTTATTGTAGACATGTAGCAAAAGCATTTGAAATAATTGAAGCCAAAGAATCTGAACTTATTTCTTTAATTCAAAATAATGTTGACAATGTTAGAGTTGTAAAAGCATGTAATAACGAAGTGTATGAAATTGAAAAATTTAATGTTAAGAATTTAGATTATGCAAAAGACAATTATAAACTAAATAAAGTATCTGCTTTTTATTGGGGATTTTGTGATTTTTCTACTCTTGCTCAATATTTGATTACTTGTGTTGTGGCTATAAATTTAGTAAAAAATAATCAAGCAACTTTAAGTATTGGTAGTTTTGCTGCAATGATGTCTTTAGTTGCAACTTATATTTGGCCTGTAAGAAGTTTAGGTAGAATCATTGGTGATACTGGTAAGAGTAGTGTATCAGCTGGTCGTATTAAAGCAATCCTAAATGAAAAAGATGAATATGTTTTAGATAATGGGTGTAAGACACCTATTATTGATGGGAAAATTTCCTTTAACAATGTTTCATTCAAATTTGATGATACTAATGAACATTTACTAAAAAATTTAACTTTTGATATTTTTCCTGGTGAAACAGTTGCTATTATGGGAAAAACTGGAAGTGGTAAAAGTACAATAGCAAAACTTTTAACAAGACTTCTTGAGGTTAATGATGGTGAAATTTTAATTAATGATGTAAATATCAATGAGATTGAAAAACATTATATAAGACAAAATATTGGTTTAGTTTTACAAGAACCATTCTTGTATACAAAAACAGTATATGAAAATATTTCAATTACTAAAAAAGAAGCACTTGAAAATAGAGTTAAAGAAGTTTCAAAAATATCTGCTATTCATAACGACATCGAAGGCTTTGATAAAGGATATGAAACTTTAGTTGGAGAAAAAGGTGTAACACTTTCTGGTGGACAAAAACAACGTGTTGCAATTGCAAGAATGTTATTGGAAGAAAAACCAGTATTAATATTTGATGATTCTTTAAGTGCACTTGATACTGAAACTGATTTAATGATTAGAGAAGCTTTAAAAGAAAATAATCAAAATACTACAACAATAATTATTACACATCGTATTTCTACAGCAAGAAGTGCAAATAAAATTATTGTTTTAGATAATGGTACAATTAGCGATATTGGAACACACGATGAGCTAATTACCAAAGATGGTTTTTATAAACGTCTTTGGGATATTCAAGGAAGTGTAGAAGAAGAATTTTTAAAATTAGTTGAAAGTGAGGTGGAATAATGTTTGAAGAACATGATGATCAGTTAGAGAAATTAGATCTTAAAATTTGGAAAAATTTAACTAAAATTATTTTAACCGACAAAAAAACAATATTCCTATTCTTATTTTTTGTAATTTTTATGGGATTAATTGATACAGTATATCCATTATTAAATAAATTTGCAATGGATACTTTCTTTGTAGAAAAACCTGATTTTTCTTATTACACTATCTTTGTTATTTTATACGTTATTGTTGTTATCTCAATGTTTGTTTCAGTAACAGGATTTATTATACAAGCATCAAAAATTGAAGAAACAATAACATATTCAATTCGTAAACAAGCATTTATTAAACTTCAAGAATTGTCATTTTCATATTTTGATGTTAATTCATCTGGATGGATTATGGCACGTCTTACTTCGGATACAAAAAAACTTGCTCAAATTATTTCATGGGGAATAGTTGATACTTTATGGGCGGTAGTTGTAATGGTTGGAACTTTAATTATTAGTTTCATTGTAAATTATAAACTAGCACTTGTACTTGTTGCTTTAATTCCTCTATTTATTATAATTGGATTTTTCTATAGAAAGAAAATTCTTAAGAAATATCGTAATGTAAGAAAAATTAATTCGGCAGTAACTGCAGCTTTTACAGAAAGTTTTGCAGGGGCAAATACTTCTAAAACTTTAGTCTTAGAAAAAAATAATTTAGACGATTTTACTCAAGTTATTGGAAAACATCGTAGAAGTTCAATTCAAGCAGCTCTATTTTCAAGTTTCTTTTGGCCTTCAATTTTAATTGTTGGATATATTGGAGTAGCTTTAGTTGTAATTGTTGGAAGTAAAGATGTTTTATCAATTGAAGAAATGGAACAAAGATTACTTGCTGCATCTAGTTTATATTTATTTATTTCCTTTGCTACAAGATTTTTTGATCCTATTATGAATATTTCAAGAGTATTAGCTGATTTCCAACAAGCACAAGCAGCAGCAGAAAGAGTGCTTGGGTTAATTCAAACAACACCTGATATTGTTGATACTGAAGATGTAATGAAAAAATATGGTGAATTTGGAAAACCAATTGAAGAAAACTATGAAGATTTAGTCGGTAATATTGAGTTTAAAAAT
Source organism: Bacilli bacterium (assembly GCA_045119035.1). Lineage (GTDB taxonomy): Bacteria > Bacillota_I > Bacilli_A > ML615J-28 > CAG-313 > CAYVQA01. The sequence goes on from JBGVCU010000046.1 coordinate 20,230, forward strand.
GTAACTTTTAGTTATAAAGGAACAAATGTTAATGTTTTAGAAAACTTTAATTTAGATATTAAAGCTGGAGAAACTATTGCGTTTGTTGGTGAAACTGGAAGTGGTAAAAGTACAATTGTAAATTTAATTTGTCGCTTCTATGAACCTACAACTGGAGAAATTTTAATAGATGGTAAAAATTACAAAGACCGTAGTGTTCAATGGTTACATTCAAAATTAGGTTATGTACTTCAAACTCCTCAATTATTTAATGGTTCTATAATGGATAATGTACGTTATGGTAAACTAGATGCTACAGATGAAGAAATTATTGAAGCTTGCAAATTAGTAAATGCAGATGAATTTATCACTAAGCTTCCAAATGGCTATGAAACAGATCTTGGAGAAGGTGGAAATAAATTATCGCTTGGACAAAAACAATTAATCTCTTTTGCAAGAGCAATAATTGGCAACCCATCTTTACTTGTATTAGATGAGGCTACATCTTCAATTGATACTGAAAGTGAAACTTATATCATTGAAGCAATGAATAAGATTATGAAAAATAGAACAAGTTTACTTATAGCCCACAGATTATCTACTGTAATTAATGCAGATAAGATTATTGTTTTAAAAAATGGAACTATTTTAGAATGTGGTACTCATTCTGAATTATTAAAGAAAAAAGGATATTATTTTGAACTATATCGTAAACAATTTGTTCAAGAAAATTTAGAAAAATCAATTAAAAAAGCATAAAAATAAGACCTTTAAGAACTAGTTTGATTAAAACGGACAAATAAAAAAAAGATACATTAGATTTAGTAATCTGATATTGATTACTTGAAATCTAATGTATTTTTTATTACAATTATAAACGAGGTAAAAAACTATGTATATTAAGAAAAATAT
>JBGVCU010000047.1:0-3104 GCA_045119035.1 Bacilli bacterium
AACATGTACTGAAACTGGATTAACAGCTGGAAAACAATGTACAGTTTGTGGTACAATTACTGTTCCTCAACAAGTTGTACCTGCAAGAGGACATTCAGAAGTATTAATTCCTTCTACTCCTGCAACATGTACTACAACAGGATTAACAGCTGGAAAACAATGTACAGTTTGTGGTGTTACAACTGTTCCTCAACAAGTTATCCCTGCTTTAGGACATAAAGAAACTACTATTCCTGGTGTTCCTGCAACATGTACTGAAGACGGATTAACAGCTGGAAAACAATGTACAGTTTGTGGTGTTGTTACTGTTCCTCAAACAGTAATTCCTGCAAAAGGTCATACTCTTGGTGCTGCTGCAACATGTACTACTGCTCAAACATGTACAGTTTGTCATATTGAATTAGCTCCAGCTATCGGACATACTCTAGTATTTGTTGATCAAATTGACCCTAACTGTGGTACTGAAGGAACAATGGCACATTGGCATTGTGAAGTTTGTGGTAAAAATTACGATGATCAAGAAGGAACTAAAGAATTAATTAGTTTAGAAATTCCTGCTGATGAAAGTTTACATATCGATGAAGATGATGATAAACGTTGTGATATTTGTCATAAACGTCTTGTAAGAAGATCTTGTAAGAAAGGTTCTGTATTTACATTCTTCTCATTCTTATTAACTACAGCTGCATCTTGCTTCGTATTAATTAGAAGAAAAAGATAGTAATTCACTTTCTTAATTAATAAATATTAAAGCTCATCTAAGTTTATAGATGAGCTTTTTTTATAATATTTATATTGTAAAATATTAGTATTTTTCTCCAAAAAATAGTATAATTTCATTATTATATGAGGTATTTTTATGGAAAAACATATGAATATGGAAAGTGGTAATTTATTAAAGAAAATAATAATATTTACTATTCCAATTATTTTAAGTAGTATATTACAACTTTTATTTAATGCTATAGATTTGATTGTTGTTAGTAATTTTTCAAGTGAAATTAGTTTAGCAGCAGTTGGATCAACTAGTAGTTTAATTAATTTGATAGTTAATGTTTTTATTGGTGTTTCTGTTGGGGCTAATGTTGCTGTTGCAAGAAGCATTGGTAAAAAAGATTATAATAGGGTTCATAAGTTGGTTCATTCTGCAATTTCTTTTTCAATTATTGCTGGTATAATATTAATGTTTTTTGGAATAATAATGGCTGAAAGATTGTTAATATTGATGGATACAACAGAAGAATGTTTGCCACTTGCGACTTTATATTTAAGAATTTATTTTGGTGGTATGGTTTTTAATATGTTATATAATTTCGGAGCTTCTATTTTAAGAGCTTCTGGAGAAACGAAGAAACCATTATATTATTTAACAATAGCTGGTGTTTCTAATGCAATTTTAAACTTAGTCTTGGTTATTGTGTTTAAATTAGATGTTGCTGGTGTTGCTATTGGTACAATTGTCTCTCAGGCTATTTCAAGTGTGTTGATTGTTCTTTGTTTAATGAAAAGAACTGATAGTGTTAAACTTGAAATTAAGAAAATTAAAATCTATTGGAAATGCTTAGGTGAAATGGTTTTAATTGGTTTGCCTGCTGGTATACAAGGGTCTTTGTTTTCAATTAGTAATGTGTTTATTCAAAGTGCGGTAAACTCATTTGATTCATCTTTAATTGTAAGTGCAAATACTGCAGCAGCTAATCTAGAAGGATTTGTTTGGGTTGCTATGAATGGTTTTTATCAGGCGTGTATTACTTTTTCAAGTAGAAACTATGGAGCCGGAAAACTTAAAAACTGTAATAAAGTGTTACTATATTGTTTAGGGTGTGTTGTTATTACTGGCCTTAGTTTAGGACTAATGGCATACTTGTTTGGTGATGCGTTACTGTCAATTTATCTAAAAAATCCTGAAGCTATCGAAATAGGAAAAAATAGATTAGCAATAATTATGACGACATATTTTATATGTGGTATAATGGATGTACTTGTTGGTGGATTAAGAGGATTAGGTTATTCTATTGTTCCTATGATAGTATCTGTTTTAGGAGCTTGTGGATTTAGATTGTTATGGATTTTCACTATATTTGAACATCATCATGTTTTAAATATTTTGTATATATCATATCCGATTAGTTGGATTTTAACAGGTGCTGTTCATGCGTTATGTTATGTGATTGTATATAAAAAAGTTAAAAGAAAGTTTATAAAAAGAAATTTATTGGTTGAATAAGAGGAAGAAAATAAATGAAAAATTATGTGATGTATAATGGATTAGAAATTCCTAGCATTGGTTTTGGGACGTGGCAAATTCCTGATGGAGAAGTATGTTATAAAGCTTGCTTGGATGCTTTTGAAGCTGGATATCGTCATGTGGATACCGCTTATGTTTATGGGAATGAAAAAAGTGTTGGTCGAGCTATAAAGGATTTTGGTATTAATAGAGAAGAAATATTTGTAACTACTAAATTGCCAAGTGATATTAAAAGTTTTGATGGTTGCATTAAGTATTTTAATGAATCATTAGAAAATCTAGGTTTACAATATGTAGATTTGTATTTAATTCATGCGCCATGGCCTTGGAGTAATGTAGGAAGTGATTGTACTTCTGGAAATATTGAAGCTTGGAAGGCTATGATTGAACTGATGAACCAAGGTAAAGTTAAGTCTATAGGTGTCAGTAATTTCTTAGTAAAAGATATTAAGCCTCTGATTGAAGCTACAGGTATTAAACCTATGGTTAATCAAATTAGATATTTTATTGGTAATACACAAGAAGAAATAACTCAATATTGTCAAAATAATGATATATTAGTTGAAGCTTACTCACCACTGGCTACAGGACATATTTTAGAAAATGAACTTCTTATTGCTATGTCAAAAAAATATAATGTTACTGTAGCTAAAATATGTTTAAAATATTGTTTACAAAAAAATACCTTACCTATACCTAAGTCTACTAATAAAGAACGTATAAAAGCTAATATTGAATTAGATTTTGTAATTGATGAAGAAGATATGAAATATTTAGATTCTTTATATCATATTGGCCCTGTTAGAGAATTAAGAAGTTAACTAAAAGCACTATATTATCATATGATAATATAGTG
>JBGVCU010000048.1:0-31753 GCA_045119035.1 Bacilli bacterium
AAAATACTAGAGAACGTAATCGATGATCTTCTTGATATTTTTTATAAAAATCTTTTGCTTTTCTTTCAAGTTTTAATCTACCAGGTAAAACTGAGTCAGCTTTTAAACCATCTTCTATTGATTTTTCCATGATATCATAAACTCTACTTAGGTATTCTAAAATGTTTGGTTCATATTTTAAAACATAATCAACAAGGGTTAAATTATATTCATCACAATGTTTCAAAATTTCTTCAAAGTTTTTATGAGGATATACTTCAACTTTACTTTTTCTTTCTTCATCAAGTTCTCTAATAGATCCTCCACCTACAGAAAACACTAACCATTCGTCAATTATTTCTCCATCTTTAACAGCCGAAAATTTCATACCATTAGGATGATAGTTATAAGATTTTAAATAATCAAATGTAATTTCAACATTTCTATCTTTTAACATTTGATAAATTATTGTATCTGTTAAATGTCCTTTGCCAGTAAGTGCTAAAGAACCATATAATTCCACTTTAAAATCATTAATATCAGGATGTTTTTCTTTAAATATCTTCGCAGCAATTGCTGGTCCCATAGTATGTGAACTTGATGGACCAAATCCAATTTTATATAGTTCTTTTAAACTTTCCATATTTACTCCTTATAACGCAAAGTCTTCTAAATTAATTATTCTTGAGGCCACATCTTGATAAAAATCTGCTTCATGGCATACAAGTAAAATTGTTCCATTATATTCTTTTATCGCTTCTTTTAGTGATTCTTTCGCAAGTACATCTAGATGGTTTGTAGGTTCATCTAGTACTAAACAGTTATATTCACCAATTGTTAATTTACATAATCTAACTTTAGCAGCTTCTCCTCCTGATAAAGTTATCATTTTTGATTCAATATGTTCATTAGTTAAACCACATGCAGCAAGAGCAGCATGAACTTCCCCTTGCATTAGAGTTGGGAAAGTATCCCATATTTCATCTTTAGCAGTTTTCATATTTCCTTCTACTTCTTGTTCAAAGTACCCTAAAGTAATAGTAGGACTTTTTTTAACATCACCACTAAATGCAGGAATAATTTCTAGTAATGTTTTAATTAAAGTTGATTTACCAACACCATTAATACCTTTGATTACAACATGTTCACCTTTAATAATTTCAACATTAAATGGTTTTGTTAAGGCTCTATCATATCCTAAAACTAAGTTTTCTGCTTGGAATAAGATTTTACCTGATGGACGTCCTTCTTTAAACACAAAATTAGGTTTAATATGTACTCTTCCCTTATCAAGTAAAACCATTTTATCAAGTTGTTTTTGTCTAGAATTTGCCATACCACGTGTTGCAACTCTAGCTTTGTTTCTTGCAATAAAGTCTTCCATTTTCTTAATTTCTCGTTGTTGAGCGTCATATGCAGCATCTTGTTGACGTTTTTTCATTTCATATGCTGCCATAAATTGTTCATAGTTACCACTATATCTAGTAAGTTCAGCATTATCAATATGATAAACAACATTAATTACTGAATTTAAGAATTCAGTATCATGAGAAACTAAAATAAAGGCATTTTCAAAATTTTGTAAATAATTTCTTAACCAATTAATATGGTTTTCATCTAAATAGTTAGTTGGTTCGTCTAGAATTAAGATCCCTGGATTTTGAAGTAATACTTTTGTTAAAAGTACTTTTGCACGTTCTCCACCACTAAGTTCTGTAACATCTTTATCAAGTCCAATTGCTTGAAGTCCTAAACCTGATGCAACTTCTTCAATTTTTACATCAATTGTATAAAAACCGCTTTGTTCTAAAATAGATTGCATTTCACCAATATCATCAAGTAAGCGTTGCATTTCATCATCATCAGCTTCTGCCATTAGTTCATAGTTTTTCATAATCTCATTTTCTAACTCATACATATGGTTGAAAGCTTCTTTCAAGAAATCCCTGATAGTCTTACCTTTTGAAAGTGTTGAATATTGATCTAAATAACCAATATCTAGATGTTTTGCCCATTCAATTTTACCTTCACTTGGTAGTTCATTTCCTAAAATAATATTGATAAATGTTGATTTACCTTCACCGTTTGCACCAACAATACCAACATGTTCTCCTTTTAAAAGACGAAAACTTGCATTTTTTAATATTTGTCTACCACCAAAATTATGTGATACATTAACTACATTTAATAAACTCATTTTTAATCACCTAAATAAATTATACCAAAATATTATATATTTTTCAAAGAATATTATTTAATCATAATAATAAAATATGCTATAAATAATAATATTATACTTACATAACTATATTTCAAAAAGTTTTTAAATTTAAAATCAATATTTTGATTTTTTAATAATCCTAAAAACATCATACCAGCTAAACTTCCAAGTGGCGTAAATAACGCACATAAATTACTTGAAACTATAGTTGAATAAATATGTTTAGTTGTTATTATAGAACTATTAATATTTAATAATTCTGAATAAAAAATACTCATTGGTATATTATTCATTACATTTCCTAAAAAGAAACTTGATAAATTATAAAGTAAAACTGAATCATATTTTGCTAAAATTGAAGCTATATCATTCATTACACCACTATTTTTAAGTGTTCCAATAATTACTACCATCGAAGTTAAAAAAGGAATAAATGCATAGGGTAAATTTTTATATGTATCTTTTAATAAAACATCTGTTTCTTTTTTAAATAAATGATAAAATGTTGAAATAATGCTTAATGAAATTGCAGAACACAATGAAATTAAATATAATTCGATATTAACATAATTTGCAATAGCCATAAAGACTGTAGCAAAACTTAAGTGTATAATACCAACTATTAACATAGGTTTAGATTCAATTTTTACTTCATCATCTGTTATTGTCATTGGTTCTTTTAACTTATTTCTAAATACAAATAGTAAAATAAAAAATAAAGCAATACATAATATAATTCCAATTATAAACATAAAACTAAAATATTCCATAAATGTAATATTCATAATTGAAGCAATATAAATATTTGTCGGATTACCAATAATTAATGATACACTTAATGTATTTGCAGCAAAAAATTCTGCTATTAAATAAGGAATAGGATTTATATTAGCATGTTTACAAAAATAACAAATAAATGGTGTAAAAGTTAAAATAATTACATCATTTGAAGTAAATACTGTAAGAATAGAAATTAAAAAATATAAAGCTATAAATAATCCATATTGGCTTTTATTAAACTTATGAACGGTAACATTTGCTAAATATCTAAATAAACCTACTTTATCTAAATAAATTGAAAGTAAAGTCATAGATAAAAATAATAAAATTATTTTTATTGGATTAATACTATCTTTACTTGTTAAAATATTAAATATTTCTTTAAAATTAATTTGTCCTAATATTACTAATAGTATTGCAAAAAATAATGCTATTAACCAATAAATATCAATGTTTTTATTAAATATTCTAACTTTAGGAAATACTAAAATTGATACAATAATTAGCAATGAACATAAAATACTAACAATTAAAGGAATCATCTAATCACCTTCTTTTTTATAACCTTTTATATTATAGTGATTTTTTAATTTTTTTCAAGTTTTTTACAAAAAAAGAGTTTAATCATATAGATTAAACTCAAATAAATTATTCTGTACAAATTTTTAACATTTCCTTTAATACATTTACCATAATTACCATTTCATCAACATCAACAAATTCTAATGCTCCATGATAATTATATCCACCTGTACCAAGATTTGGAGTTAATATTCCGCCAAATGAAAGTCTTGCTCCATCAGTTCCACCACGAATAGGAACAAATGTTGGATTTAATTTCATTCTATTCATCGCTTTAATTGGATATTCTAATACTTTAGGGTTTGCTAAAATTAACTCTCTCATATTATAATATGAATCATTTAATAATAAAGTAATTCTATTTTCATATTTTTTATTTAAGAAATCTGTTATATCTTTAAACATTTGTTTTTGATTTTCAAAAATTACTTTATCATGATTTCTTATAATATAACATAATGTAGTCTCATTACAACTTCCATTAATATCTAGTAAATGATTAAATCCTTCATAATTTTCTGTAAGTTCAGGAGTCATTGTTTTTGGTAACATATTATGAAATTCCATCGCAATATGAATTGAATTAACCATTTGATTTTTTGCAGATCCTGGATGAATACTTTTACCAATAACTTTAACCATTGCGCTAGCAGCATTAAAGTTTTCAAAGTTTATTTCATTACTTACTCCACCATCAATTGTATATGCAAAAGTACAATTTCTATCTTTATAATATTCATAATTAAAATAATCAGTACCTCTACCAATCTCTTCATCAGGAGTAAATGTAATAATTAAATTTGGATGTGGTAAATTTTCTTTTAAAACTTCTTCTACTGTTTCCATAATAATTGCAATACCTGCTTTATCATCAGCTCCAAGAAGCGTAGTTCCATCAGTTGTAATAATAGTATGACCTTTTTTACTTGATAGTGCTTTATCAACAGCAGGATCTAATACTATATTGTTTTTCAATCTAATAACACTTCCATCATATGCTTCAATTAAATTAGGAACAACATTTGCTCCACTAATTTCAGTTGCTGTATCTTGGTGTGCAATTAGTCCTATAGTTAGATTTGAATTAACATTAGACTCAATATAACCATAAACATATCCATATTCATCAATATATGCGTTATTAACACCTAGTGATTTTAATTCATTAACTAAAAATTCACCTAATTTTCTTTGTTTTAATGTACTTGGAACAGTATTTGATGAATCATCACTTTGTGTATCAAATGAAACATAGTTTAAAAATTTATTTATAATACTGTTTTTCATCTTGTTTATACCTCTTCTAGTTCAATAACATATTCTAATTCGCTAATAAATTCAATTAAATTTTCAAAATAAAATTTCTTTTGTAATTTAATATAGAAATATACTTCTTTGTAATTTACAGATTTTTCTTGTGATTTATTATGGAAGAATATTTTCTTAATAGTTCCTCCATTTTTAGTGATATTTTCAATTAATTCATCTTCAAAGTTTTCTTCATATACTATTAAAATACGATGAACCTTTTTACGATTAGCAAATCTACGTGCAGCACGTCTTGCAAGAAGTGAGGCAGGAAATAGCCAAACAGCTGTTGATACGGCTATAATATAGTTTGCAGCTCCCCCAATACCAACACATAACCCAATACCAGCACTTACCCAAAGTAATGCTGCTGTTGTAATTCCCTTAACATTACCTCTATTATGAATAATAGTTCCAGCGCCTAAGAAACCAACACCAGAAATAACTTGAGCAATAATACGTGAAACATCAGTATTAGTTTGTGTTCCTAAGCTTTGATTTGCTTCAATTGTCATTCTCACAATATTTATTTGTAGTAAAGCTATTAAACAGCTTCCTAAAGAAACTAGCATGAATGTGATAAATCCAGCTGGTTTTCCTTTTAATTCTCTTTCAATACCAAAAACCATCCCAAGTATTGTAGCTAAAACCAATCTACCAATTTGTTCAGCTATTGATACTTTATAAAATGCTTCTGATAAGAACATTAAAGTTTCATTCATTATCTCACAACCTTTATAATTATATTATTCTTTTCAATATTTTCTTTGCTTAATTTATAAGCATTAATAATCATTTCTTTTGCTTCTTTTTCGTTTATACCATTACCATAAATTGTAGCAATAGATTCATTTGGTAATACACTATCACCGATTTTTTTATGTAAAACGATACCAACTGCATGATCAATTTCATCAGTTAATTCTTTTCTACCTGCACCTAGAATCATTGCTGCTTCACCTATTCTTAAAGCATTAATTTCTTCTATATACATTTTATCATTAATATCTAAATAAACTTCAATTTCATTTTCTGCTTTTTTGAAAATTGATAAATCATTAACAACATTTCTATTTCCATGTTGATATTCTATCATTTGAGCTAGTTTTTCTAAACCTAATCTTTCTTCAATTAATTTATCAATTAATTTATAAGCTTCATCTTCAGTTTTGCAAATTTTAGCAATTAGTAAGATTTCTGCTGTTAAAGCGTAACATAATTCAGTAAAATCCTTAGGACCTTCACCTTTTAATGTATTAATTGCTTCAATTACTTCTAAACTATTACCAACCGCGTCTCCTAGAGGTTGATTCATGTTTGTTAATGTTGCAACAGTTTCAACTCCTGCTAGACGACCAATTGCGACCATTTTTTCTGCTAAAAGCGTTGCATCTTCAACATTTTTCATAAATGCTCCATGACCAACCTTTACATCAAGAACAATATGATCAGCACCACTAGCTAATTTTTTTGACATAATTGATGAAGCAATAAGCCCGATTTGTTCAACAGTTCCAGTTACATCACGTAATGCGTAAAGCTTTTTATCTGCTGGAGTAATATTTGCAGATTGTCCAATAATAGCAAGACCAATATCATTTACTTGATTGAAGAAATCATCAGTTGATACTTCGATTTTAAATCCTGGGATAGATTCTAATTTATCCAGTGTTCCACCAGTATGACCTAAGCCTCTTCCACTCATTTTAGCCATTTTAACACCAGCTGCAGCAGCAAGCGGAGCAACAACTAAACTAGTTTTATCACCAACACCACCAGTAGAATGCTTATCAACTTTTACACCATTAATTCTTGATAAATCAATTTTTTCTCCACTATTTAGCATAGCGAAAGTTAAATCTGTTAATTCGCGATCTGACATATTTTGAAAATATATTGCCATAAGTAAAGAACTAACTTGATAATCAGGAATATTTCCATTTACATATCCTTCAATAAAAGCATTAATTTCATCTTTAGTAAGTTCTAAACCTTGTCTTTTCTTTAAAATTAAATCAACCATTCTCATAAAACTGTTCTCCTTAATATTTATTAATATCTAATTATACCATACTTTTAAATAAAATACAAATAAACCATATAATATTAAAAATTTTTTTCATAAAAAATTTTATAATCATTAGTCAATAATTTGCAATTTTCGTTTAATAATGTTATAATAATTTTGGTGATTAAAATGACAACAATCTGTTTTGTAAGACATGGTAGAACTATCGCTAATATTAATATGAAAATTCAAGGTCAAATTGATAATCCACTTTCAGAAGAAGGAAAAAAAGATCCTGTAATTGTTGCAGATATGTTAAAAAAAGCTAATTTAGATTTTGATGTTATTATATCTAGTCCTCTATCTAGAGCAAAAGATACTGCACAAATTATAAAAAATCAAATTCCTTCATTAAAAGATATTGACATATTAACAAACCCTTTATTTATAGAAAGGGAATTTGGAAGTGCAGAAAATCAACCAATAACTCCTGAAAACTACAAAAAAGTTATTGAAGAAACTTTTGTTGGAATGGAAAAAGGAAAAGATCTTTGTAAAAGAACATTAGATGGAGTTTATGAAATATTAGAAAAATATCCTAACAAAAACATTCTAGTTGTTTGTCATTCGCATGTAATAAAAAGTATTTTTATGCAATTTGATGAAAATGTTCATTTTGATACAAAATTTGGACATCATAATATCAATATTCTTAAATTTAACGGAAACAAAATATTAGATTGTAAGTTTAATATTTGTTTATAAATTTTAATTAAGGAGAAAAGAAATGAAAAAACTTGTTAATGATTTAGAAAGTCTTCCTTTAGTAGTAAGATTATTATTAGTAATTTTCTGGGGTATCTACGGAAACTTATTAAGATTATTCAAATCTTTAGCTGCTGAAAACACACTAGGTGTAATCTTATCTATCGTTTTATTATTATGCGGTGGATTTGTTGTATTAATAATTGTTGATATCTATTGTGTACTTACTAACAAACCAATTTGGTGGATTTGCTAATTAATAATGATAAAAAAAAGACTCTTTTAGAGTCTTTTTTCATATACTATAAAACTTAATTCTTCTAAATCAACTTTATTAATTACTTTATAATTAGATAAATCAATTTCAGGAAAATAGACATCTCCAAGATATTCTTTATTTATTAAAGTAATATAAAGTTTATCTGCAACAGGTAATGTTTGTCTATAAACAGATGCACCGCCAATGATAAATAACTCTTTATCAGTATTTTGATATTGTTTTATAAACTCATCTAAATCATTTACTTGAGTAATGGAATTATCCATAATTTCTAAATCATTACATAAAACAAAATTATTTCGATTAGGTAAACTATGTCCTAAACGATTAAAAATTGAAAGATAAGTATTATATCCCATCAATACATCTTTATTCATTGTTGTCTTTTTAAAATATTGTAAATCTTCTTTATAGTGCCATGGTAAATCATTACCTTTACCAATTAAATTATCTTTTGTCATTGCCCATATTAAACAAATCATACTGCAACCTCTCCTTTAATTCTAGGATATGGATGATAATCTGTAAGTTCAAAATCATCATAAGTAAAATCTGCAATATTATCACGTTTATTTTTTATAACCATCTTAGGTAAACTTCTAGGAGTTCTTGAAAGTTGTAAATTTACTTGATCAATTAAATTATTATAAATATGAGCATCACCAATTGTATGAACAAAATCACCAAGCTCTAGTCCACACACATGTGCAACCATCATTGTTAGTAATGCATATGATGCAATATTAAATGGTACACCTAAAAATACATCTGCAGAACGTTGATATAACATACATGATAAACGATTTTCAATTACATAAAATTGAAACATTGTATGACATGGTGGAAGTGCCATTTGATCAATAAGCGCAGCATTCCATGCATTAACAATTAATCTTCTTGAATCAGGATTAACTTTAATTTCTTCAATTACTTTATTTAGTTGGTCAACTACAATTCCATCAGGTCCTCTAAATCCACGCCATTGTTGACCGTAAACTGGACCTAATTCGCCATGTTTTTTTGCAAAGTCTTCATCAGTTTTAATTTTTTCTACAAATTCATCAAGTGTTTCTCCATTATAATCATCTGATTTTTTAAATGCTGCATATGGCCATTCATTCCAAATACGAACATTATTATCAACTAGATACTTAATATTTGTTTCACCCTTAATAAACCATAGTAATTCATGAATAATTGATTTTAAATGTACTTTTTTTGTAGTACATAAAGGGAAACCTTCTTGAAGATTATAACGCATTTGATATCCAAAAATACTGATCGTACCAACACCTGTACGGTCACTTTTTTTAATTCCTTCATTTTTTATTTTTTCAAGTAAATCTAAATATTGCTTCATAATCTTGAATCTCCCTAATTAATTAAGACAATTATACTAAAATAAGACATTTTTTTCAAGTTAAATAATCTATTACTTTTCTTCGTTTTTTAAAGTTTTAATAAAAGAAACATGTTCAACAATAATATCATTATTACGAATATTTTTCTTTTCATTTCCAACCACTACTTCGCTATTATGTGGACTAATTCTTCCTTTTATTCCAATAATTGAACCTTTTGTGCAGTATTCACAAACACTCTCAACTAACCCTTCCCACACAAGACACTTAATAAAATCTGTATCAACTCCTCCTTCTACATTTTTAAAAGGTCTTACTACAGCAAGAACCAAATTTGCCAAAGTTTGATTCTTTTCAGTAACAATCTTTGTAGGTTGTTCAACCACTCTTCCAACCAAAATAACATTATTTATCATAATATCCCCCCTATTTAATAATGTTATTTATATTATACAAATTTTGAATAATGTTGTCAAATTGCTATTTTTAAAGATTTTTTAAATTAAATAACTTATATTGTCAATTTAAAGTTAAGAACTTTTCATTTACTTATTAAAATCTCTGAATAAAAATAAATATTACACAATTTATTTTTTTAAAATAAAAGTTATAGTTTTTTTGAAAATAATTCCAATATTTTGGGAATACTATAATATAACTAAATTTAGGAGAATTATATGAAAATAAGTAAGAAACTATTTCTATTTAACTTTATATTAACAAACATTATTACTTTCGAAATATTATTTTCTTCTTCCTTAATATATAATAATAAAATTAATGCACCAATTATTATTTTATTATTTGGTTTAATTGTTTTATTATTTCTATCAATATATCCAAACATCTATCATAAATTATTAAATATTATTTTTAAACATAAAATAATTCGATTTATCCTTTTAATATATTTACTATTTTTCATCTGTTATTCATTTGGAATGATTACTTTTATTTTAAATCATTGGTTTTATCATAAAAGTCCTTTTTTTATAATTTTAATTTTTCTTCTTTTGCCTTCACTAATAATATCAAAGAATCATCATTTTATATTTTATATGGGATTTATATTAGGAATATTTGTTATAATATTTAATTTACTTCCAATCTTTAACTCTATTCCTAGAAATTTCTATTTTATAAAAGAATTAAAATTAGATTTAAATTATAAAACTTTCTTTTTAATGTTTGTTGTATTAGATTTTTTTATAATGTTAATATACTCAAATAATTTACATGAGAAACTTTCCAAAAAAAATATTTTTATATCAACTTTAATAATAATTCTAACATCTTTTTTAATGCTTTTAGAAAATTATTTATTTTTAACACCTGATGTATTTGATAGTACAATTAATCCTAGTTTTTATAAATATAAAATATATTTTGTAAATTATTTAATTGATAATATTGATATTATTTTAATCGTTAATATTATTTATTTTTGTTTTACTAAACTATCTTTCTATTTAAATTTATTTAATAAATTCTTTAATCAATATAAAAATAAAACACTTAATATTTTATCTTATATTATTATTTATCTTATCAGTATTTTTTCTTACTTGATAATTTTTAATGAAAAATTAATTATAAATAAAATAAGTGTTTATTTAACAATTATACTAATACTAGTTTTCTTTATTTCAATTTTTTATAAAAAGGAGGTAAATAATGAATATCTACCAGAAAATAATGAGTAATTATCAAAACAGAGAAGATTATAAAATAAGTACAATTAAAATAAATGATTTTATTATGGATTTCATCTTTATTCAGGGAATGACAGATCTTAAATTTTTTATTAGTTATCTTCTTCCTTTTATATCAGATGACAACTATAAAATATTAAATAATTATATTCCTTCTTATTGTTCTAAAATAGATGAATATACATTAACTAATTTTGATTATTTATTGTCAATGGGAAATTTAATAATAATAATTAGTAAAATTAATGATGACAAAAAATATTATTATCATTTCCCGCTTAATATACTTCCCAAAAGAGCTCCAAGTGAATCTCATTTAGATCCATCAAATCTATTTCAATCTAGAGATGGACTCATAGAGGATGCTAAAGATAATTTGTTACTTATTAAAAAAAGAATTAAAACAGATAAATTAAAAATTAAAAGATATAATTTTGGTAAGAACTCTTTAAACGATGTTTATATGTTATATCATGAAGATTATAAAGATAAAGAATATATTAAAAGAATTGATGAAACATTAAATAACAATATAAATACTGATATAACTTCCATTAATACTTTATGTGGTCTATTTGAAACAAGTTCTCTTGTGCCAACTACAAATTGCAGCGGTAATACTGAATATCTAGTAGAAAATATTTTAAAAGGTAAAGTTGTATTACTAAGTGATTGCAATTGTGTTGGTGTAATTTTACCTACAATGTTTTCAAATTTTACTACAACAAAAGATGAATTAGATTCTCCAAAATTCAATTCGATATATAAACGATGTTTAGTTCTTATTTGTATGTTTTTTTCAATCTATTTTTTAGGTTTTTTTGTTGCTGTATGTAACTATCATTCCAGTATTCTTTCTTTAAAAATTATCGGAATTATTAAAATTACCGAGGTTGGAACAATTTTACCAATGTTTTTTGAAATTTGTCTTATTATGTTATGTTTTGAATTATATAATCTATCTATTTCAAGGTCACCTCTAGGATATGTTCAAAATATTGTTGTTTTATTTGGTGGTGTAATTGTAGGACAAAATATCGTTAATAGTGGTATTGTTGGACCTTTTGTTCTTTTAATATCTTCTTTATGTTATATTGCGGGGTATTCTATTTCAAATAATCCTCGTTTTTTAACATCTATTTCCATCTTTAGATTTATAATTTTATTTTTCAGTTTTTGTTTCGGATTAATTGGTTTTTTTGTTAGTTCAATCTTAATTACTTATTATTTATTTAAACAAAAATCAGTAACAGAACCATATTTATCTCCATTTTTTCCAACAAATACTAAAAAAATTAAATCCTATTTTAAACCGGAGAACAATTAATGAAAAAATATTTCATATTACTAATTATATTATTAATGTCTTTGACTAGTTGTTTTGATTATAGAGAAATAAATGCCTATTACTATGCATCTTCGATGGGCTTATCTTATAATGAAGAAAATCAAAAATTCACTGTAACCTTATATATTTTAAATACTTTAAATATGTCTAATGTTATTAACTCCAAATCAGGTAATCAATCCTTAGCCTACATTGCTAAATACGAAGATAAAAGTATTCTTAATTGTCTTCATCAAATATTTCAAAACTCAGATATAAATATAGATTTAAGACATTTACGAAGTGTTTTATTTGAAAACAATTTTATTACAAAAGAAAACTTAGAAAATTTTATCAATTTTGTTGTTGATGATATTAATTGTTATTTTAATTTTGCTGTTTATGTATGTAATAATAACGAAATTGATGAAATATTTAAAGTTAATAATTTCACAGAAACTTCTGCATATAACACACTTTTAACAAATGCTAATAATTATTCTAATTATAAAATACCTTATTGTAATGATTTTATAAATGATTTTTATTCAGCTTCAATAAATAAAAAATATCCAATTGTATTATATAAAAAAGACGTATTTACTCATAATGAAGAAAAATATCATACTATTTATTTTGGAGGTTATTCTGCTTTAGACGAAAATAATAAAGCTGTTTTTTATTTAGAAGATTCATATCCGGCTGTTATTTATCTAAACAATCGTACAAATTTTGAAATTAGCATAATAGATAAAAATCTATTTTATAATATAACATCTTATAAAATAGATTATTTATTTAAAAATGATAAGTTTTATATTAAATTTAATATAGAAGGTTTTGAATTAAACTCAAAAAATACTGATGAAGAATTAAAAGAGTATTTCATAACTTTATTTAATAATCTAATTAATGATTTAAAATTAAATAATACTGATTTATTAAATATTAATCATTATGCTAAATTAAAAAAGAGTAGTTTAGATTATAAAACTACTCCTATAGAATATGAATTTAATATTAAGCTTCTTTAGATTTAATTTTATTTACTTTAATAAATACATTAACTAAAATAAACCCTAAAAGTCCTAAGAAACCAACAACTAATAAGCTTAAAGCATAACTTGATGATACTTCAAATAAAGAATTTGCAATAACAGGTCCAAAATAACTACCTAAAGCAAACCCGATAAACATAATACCATAATTTACACCATTATATTTAAGTCCAAATGTTTGTGGAGTAAGTGCTGGGTAAACCCCCATGCTTCCTCCATAACACATTGCAACAATTACCGCAAAAATAATAAATAAAACTAAAATTTCATTTTGAATTACAAAATATAAAATAAAGCTACATACAGTAACTAACGATGTCATAATAAGTAATGTTTTATTTGCACCAATTTTATCAGAAATAAAACCAAATATTAATCTACCAAGTGTATTACCAATAGCAATAATACTTACAATAAGAGCAGCTTTTTCAGCTTTAATATGTCCAACAGCTTGAGATATTTGTGAACCTTGGCTAATTAGCATTAATCCAGCAGTCGCAAAAATTGTAAATATTGCGATCATAATATAAAATCTTAAATCTTTTAACATCTCTTTCCAATTTTTTGAAGGGATGTCTTTTTTATTTAGATTTGCTTTTTGAGTAAAATTATCAGGAACAAAATTTGCTGGTGCTTCTTTAATAAAGAACCCCGCAATAAATACTAATACAATAAATAAAACACCTAATACTTTAAATGCATATAAAGTCCCACTCGAATTAATTAAACTATTAATTACTGGTGGAAATATAATTGCACCAGCACCAAATGCAGCTGTAACTAATCCTGATGCTAAACCTTTCTTATCTGGAAAAAGTCTTACAGTATTGCTGATAGTGATACCATAAGCAAGAGCACTACCAAACCCACATACAATACCGTAAGTTATGTATAACATCCAAAGTTTACTTATAAAACCTGATAAAATAAGTCCTAAACCAAATAAAATTCCTCCAGCCCAAATAACAATACGTGGGCTACCAAGTTTTTTTTGTAATGTTGGACCTAAAATCATACAGATTGGAGAAACACCGCTACATATAGTAAAAGCTAAAGCAAGTTGTTGTTTAGAAACAAATACTTTAAAAATAACAGGTGCTTCTAAAAATAGACCCGCTTGAAATACACTCCAAGCAAAGGCTGTTCCAATACAAATATTAACGACAATTGTCGCAATTAAAATATACCATCTATTTTTTGTTAAATTGCTCATAAAAATACCTTTATTTCTTATAAAATGTATTAATCGTAATACATTCTTCATTAATATATTTTTTAACATCTTCTAAATCTTCAATTGTTAAATTGATGATTGTATCAAGATAAACCTCTGGAGTAATATTACGGTGTAAATATTCATCAAATACATTTTTAATGTATTCATAATTATTCATTCCGTGTACAAATCCAGCATAAAACTTATTTTTAATTTTTATAAATTTATCAAGATCAATTTTATCTTCTTTAATATTTAATAATAGTTTTTTAAATTTATCATTAAATTTATCAACTTCTAAAATATCAATTGAAAATTCTATATATTGTGCTAATTTATAAAAAGCACATACATAGTTAAATGAATCATTCATTAATTTTTTGTTTTCTAAAACATTATAATATACACCTGTATATTGAAAATAGTAATTCATTAACATTCCAAATGCAAATGTTGTTCTAAAAAATTCATCATTTTTTAAATGATTAAAATTTAATTTTAATCCAATCGATGTCTTTGGTATCATTAAATCTTTTGAATCACTAGAGAAAGATTTAACTACATTATGTTCTTCTTTAGGATAAAGAATTTCTAATTCAGATAGTTTATTAAATTTTTTATCACTTTGATTTTTTCTAATAACATCTAAAATATGATTATAATTAACTCCTCCAATTACAACAAGAGTCATATTTGTTGGATGATAAAAATATTCATAAGCTTCATTTAATAATTCTTTAGAAATATCTTTTATTGTATCAACTGTTCCACCAATTTCATTTTTTAACGGACATTTATGAAATAAATTTTGTAGTAAACCACTGGATAATTGCTCATCAAAGTTATCATTAATCATATTAATTTCTTGTTCAATAATTTTTCTTTCATTATCAACTATTTTATCTGAAAAATAAGGAGTTTGAACAAAATCTAATAAAAGATTTAAACACTCATCAACATTACTTACGGTATTAAAGTAATAAGTAGTTTGAGTTTTAGATGTATAGGCGTTAACTTCAGCACCTAATGCTTCAAATAATACAGTAGCATCTTTATCATCATCTATATGAAAAACAATATGTTCTAAAAAATGAGTAATGCCTTCTGGAAAGGTTTTATTTTCTTTTGTTACTTTATCAATTAAATTAATATCAATTGAACCATAATTAGTTGTGAAAAAAGCAGAAACTTTTTTAAACAATGGTTTTTCTATAACAATTACTTTTAATCCATTAGAAAGTGTATCCACATGATAATTAAATTTAAAATCAAATTTATTCATACTCATCACCCATAGAACCAATAACGATATAATCCATTTTTTTAATATAACCTTTTGAATATTCCATTATATCATTCAAAGTAACATTATTTATTTTATTAATTTCTTCTTCAATAGAAAACTGTTTATTAGTAAGAATTGATTCAATAATAAAAATATAATAACCGCTTATTTTATCTAATTGCTTATTAAAATCATTAATATATTCTATTTTAACAGCCTCTAAATTTTCTTCATGAAGTTTAGTAAATTTACCATCTTGATAATCAGACATTATATTATCAATAATATCAATTGTAGGATCAATATTTTCTTTTGAAACTCCAGAATAAATTATAAATGTGCGATTTGATTTTAAATTTACACTATTAATAAAATAACAATAATTATATTTTTCTCTTACTTCTTGGAATAAATCTGATGAACTTCTTCCGCCAATTAATTTATTAAACAAGTTACCAACAATTTTATTATTAAAGAAATTATCATCTTCTTTTATATAAGCGTTAAAAATTAATGATTGTCTATTATCTTTAACAACTTCTTTTTTAATATAATTGACTTCGTTACTATATAATTTACTAATATAATTAACTTCATATTTATTATTACTATAGTTAGTCCAATTATCCTTTATTGTAGAAATAACTTTTTCAATATCATAGTTACCAATATAATAAAATATTTTATTGGAATTAACAATTTTATTATAACAATTTAATAAATCTTGATTAGTGATATTATTAATTGTTTCTTTATCTCTACTATATTTTGCTTTTTCAAAAGGACATTCATAAATATCATATAGTAGATTTGATAAAGCTTGAATCATATCATCATTATCAATAAAATCATAATTATCAAGAATCAATCTTTTTTCTTTATTTATTAAACTATCATTAAATTCATTATTATTATAAAAAGTAGGTGATGTAAAAATCTCATTAAATAATTTTACGATATTTGAAAAAATATTACTATTATTATTTACATATTCATCATTGATAAAAGTTGAATAATAATTTGAAATCATCGTATTACCAATAATATCTTGAATTCCATCAACAGATGCAGAATATAAATCTTGTAAAAAACTTGTAAACTTTTCTTCAGTTGGATAAGATTTTGAAGTTTTTGTGATTAAATTTCTCATTAACTTTTCTGTCTGATAAGTTAAAATATCTGCTTCTGTTTCAAAAATTACTCCAAAACGACTTGTTGTAAATTTATCTACATATAAATAGTATAATTTAATTCCATTAATATCAACAATTTTCATTTTATCACCTTCTTTATTAGTGTTCCCATTAATCTTATTTTAATAAAAGAAAGACTGCTTAAATATTAATTTAATCAGTCTTTAATCATCTATTCAGCTAGTTCTAATGCAATTAACATCATTTGATTAAATGAAGTTTGTCTTTCTTCAGATGATGTAATAGCTTCTTTACAGAATGAATCAGAAATTGTTAAAACACAAGCAGCTTTTTTCCCTAATACTTGTGCATTATTAAATAAAGCAAAACTTTCCATTTCAACAGCTGCACATCCTAATTCATTATAGAACATCATATGATCTGTACCACCTTGACGATAGAAAACATCTGATGAATGAATTCTTTCATAGTGAGTTTTGATTCCTAAATCTTTTGCAATATTTAATAATTTTTCACTTAATTCTTTTGTTCCTTCTAATACTGTTGCTTTATTTCCGCATTGAGTTAAAGCATATGAAGACTCAGAATAAGCATCTTTAACAATAATAACATCATATAAATCAAGTTCAGGAGAATATGCTCCAGCAGAACCAATTCTAACAATTTGTTCAACACCATAATTGTTATATAATTCATATGAATAAATACCAATACTTGGCATTCCCATTCCACTTCCCATTACAGAAATTCTTCTTCCTTTATAATATCCAGTGAAACCATACATTCCACGAACATTATTAAATTTCACAACATCTGTAAGATAAGTATTAGCAATATATTCTGCTCTTAAAGGATCACCTGGCATTAATACAGTTTTAGCAATTTGATTAGTGTCAGTTACTTCAATATGTGGAGTTGGTTTAACGATCATTAGTACATTCCTCCACTTGTTTCAGTGTTTGAAACACCAGTTTCAATTTCTTTCATAATTTGAACACCACTACTTGCACCAATACGTGTAGCACCAGCTTCAATCATAGCCTTAGCTTCAGATAAATTACGAACACCACCGCTAGCTTTTACACCCATTTCAGGTCCAACAGTTTCTCTCATTAATCTAATATGTTCAACAGTTGCTCCACCTGTTCCAAATCCAGTTGAAGTTTTTACAAAATTTGCTTTTGCAGCTTTTGCAGCAAGACATGATGCAGCAATTTCTTCATCAGTTAAGTAGCATGTTTCAAGAATAACTTTAACAGTTCTTCCACCTGCAGCACTTACAACTGCTTTAATTTCTCTTTCAAGATATGCATAATCATTTTCTTTTGCCTTAGCAATGTTAATTACCATATCGATTTCATCAGCACCATTTTTAACAGCATCTAATGTTTCTAACATTTTTACTTCGATAGTATTTGCACCTAATGGAAAACCAATAACTGTACAAACTAACACACCGCTACCTGCAAGTAATCTTTTAGCATAATCAACATTGGCTGGGTTTACACATACACTTTTGAATTGGTAAGTTTTTGCTTCATTACATAATTTAATAATTTCACTTTCAGTACCAAATGCTTTTAAATATGTATGATCAATATATTTATTCATATCCATAATTAATCTCCATTCTTTTCTAAAATTTCTGTAATTTTAAGTTCATTAAATCTATTACGCATAACTAAATATTTTTTACGCATTTTACGAACTAATTTTTTAGCTTTAATTGCATTCTTTTCGTTTAAATAATATAAATCCATATCAAGTTGATAATCGAATTTCTTATTTTTAACAATTTCATGCATTAGTCTTCTCGTATATTTAAAGAATCCTTCAGCAGGAATAACTGACAATAAATTTCCTTCTTCTTCAATAAAAATATAGTTTAAAAGTGGAGGAAAGACAGTAGGTTGCCCAGCTTGCCAAGTCATCGCTAAAACTACTTTATCTTCTTCTTTATCATATAAAACATCATAAGGTGAAATTACAGTATCTACAACTAAAGATTCAGCAATTTCTGGTATTACTTGTAAAAAAGTACAAGCAGTTGTTAATGTTCTTTGATCAAGATAATGATATTTACCAGGATGATTTTCAATATACATATAAGTTTCTTTATCGATATTAGTTAATAAATCTAACATTGAAAAAGGTTGAATATCATTAATCATATCATGATAAATAGCAAGTTCAAATTTCTTACATAAATCACCAACTATTTTTAAAATCTTTCTAACTAAAAATTTAGGTAATAATACTGGAATATCAACTAAAATATTAGTATTTACAAAACTTGGATTAAGTTTTATAATATTTGTAACTCTTGTACGTTTTGTAATATAGAAATGATATTTAAAATCGAATGTTGGTTCTGTAATTGAAATATCTACTTGATCATCATCTGATGTAATTTCGCAGTTTTCAAGTTCACCAAAGAAAACATCAATAACATCTGAAAAATCAATTCTTTCTTTAATTCTCTCTCTAAAAAAATGAATAACCATTTTTTTACCTCCTAAATAGGATTATTTTTTAACAATACCTGCACAACGTGGACATAATTCATCTTCATCAATTGAATCTACAATTTGCCAACATCTACTACATGTAGAACCACTTTGTAATTCAACTAAAATTGTACCTGAATCTGTTGTTAATCCTTCATTTAATTCATCTGTAATTACTAATTTAGCAACAATAAATACTTTTTCTAAATCAATATTTAATTTACTAATTAATTCTTTTACTTTATCAGTTGGTTTAATAGTAACACGCGCTACCATACTCTTACCAATGATTTTTTCGTTTCTAGCAATTTCTAATGCTTTTAATACATCACTTCTTAATGTCATAAATTCATCATATAAAACAACAACTTCTTCTTCATCATCATGTTTATTAACTTGTGGCATATCAAGTAAATATACACTGATTGGAGAATTTTCAGCTTTTGGCATATATGAATATACTTCTTCACAAGTATGAGGAAGAATTGGGTTAAGAAGTAATACTAAGCTATTTAAACATTCATAGAATACAGTTTGAATGCTACGACGTTCTAAATTATTGCTTTCTTCAATATATAAAATATCTTTTGTAAAGTCTAAGTAGAATGAAGAAAGTTCATTAGTCATAAATGTTAATGCACTACGATAAACTTCGTCAAATTGATAAGTGTTATATCCTTTATGACATGCTTCAATTACTTTATTTAATTTAGCTAAGATATATTTATCAGTTCCATTTAATTTTTCATAAGCAACTTTATCTGTATTTGGATTAAAGTCAAATAAGTTACCTAATAAGAAACGGAATGTATTTCTAATTTTACGATATGATTCAGAGATTTGTTTTAATAAATCTTTTGAAATTCTTACATCTGCATGGTAATCAACACTTGCAACCCAAAGTCTGAAAATGTCTGCACCTAATTCGTTACATACACTTACAGGATCAATTGTATTTCCAAGTGATTTACTCATTTTATTACCATTACCATCAAGTACCCAACCATGGCTAATTACTGTTTTATAAGGAGCTTTTCCATTAACAGCAATACCATTAATTAAACTTGAGTTAAACCAACCACGATATTGGTCAGCACCTTCTAAATATACATCACATGGATAATGATTATGACGAGCTTTCATAACTCCTTCATGGCTTGATCCTGAATCAAACCAAACATCCATGATGTCAGTTTCTTTAGTAAATAATCCATTTGGACTACCTGGATGAGTAAATCCAACTGGTAATAAATCTTTAGCTTCTCTATCAAACCAAACATTTGTACCATGTTCAGCAACTAAATCAGCAACGTGATTAATAATTTCTTCATCTAAAATTGCGCTTCCATCTTCAGCATAGAATACAGGAATAGGAACTCCCCATACTCTTTGACGAGAAATACACCAATCTTGACGATCTTTAATCATATTGTGCATACGAACTTCTCCCCAAGAAGGAACCCATTCGATATCTTTGATACTATCTAAAATTTCATCTTTAATAGGATCAATTGATGCAAACCATTGATCAGTAGCTCTAAAGATAATTGGTTTTAATGTACGCCAGTCATGTGGATATGAGTGAGTAATATCAATTCTTTTTAATAAAACCCCAAGTTCAACAAGCTTAGCTAAGATTGCTTCATTTGCAACTTCATAGAATAGACCTGCAAATTCACCAGCATCTTCAGTCATCATACCACGACTATCAACAGGACATAAAACATCAAGACCATATTTTTTACCAACAATAAAGTCTTCAGCACCATGACCAGGAGCAGTATGAACAAGTCCTGTACCAGCATCAAGTGTAACGTGATCTCCTAAAATTACTGGAGAAACTCTATCTAAGAATACATGGTGATACATTACACCTTCTAAATCTCTACCTTTAAATTCTTTTACAATTTCAACATCTTCCCATCCAAAGATTTTTGAAACACCTTCTAATAATTCTTTTGCAACTACATAGTATTTACCATTTACTGAAACTTTTACATAATCAAATAATTCATTTCCACAAATAGCAAGGTTAGCAGGAAGTGTCCAAGGAGTAGTTGTCCAAATTACTAAATTATCATTTTCTTCTAAAACACCTTTACCATCAACAACTGGGAAAGCGACATAAATTGATGCAGAAGTTACATCTTTATATTCAATTTCAGCCTCAGCTAAAGCAGTTTCAGATGATGGTGACCAGTAAACTGGTTTTAATCCTTTGAAGATTAATCCTTTAGAAACCATTTTTCCAAATACTCTTAATTGATTAGCTTCAAATTTAGGATCTAATGTAATATAAGGATTTTTCCAATCACAAAAAGCACCTAAACGTTTGAATCCAGCTTTTTGTTTTTCAATTTGTTCATAAGCGTATTTTTCACATAATGTTCTAAATTCACTAATTGAAAGTTCCTTACGATTAACTTTTTTATTTTTTGTTAAAGCATTTTCAATAGGTAAACCATGTGTATCCCATCCTGGAATAATTGGAGCATAAAATCCATTCATAGTTTTATAACGAACTAAGAAATCTTTTAATACTTTATTTAAAGCATGTCCAACATGGATATTACCATTAGCATATGGAGGCCCATCATGTAAATAAAATTCTTTATTTCCTAAATTCTTTTCTAATGCTTTTTCATAAATATTATTTTCTTCCCAAAATTTATGGATATTATATTCATTAACACCTAAATTCCCACGCATTGGAAAGTCAGTTTTCATCATCAATAAGGTATCTTTATAATCTTTCATATACTCTTCTCCTCTTATTTATACACTTCAATACCAATAACTAGGCGATTCTTTTTAGTAACCTTACCTAGTTCAACAAGTTTTATTCTACCATGATCACGATAACTTATAATATCATTCAGTTTAACTTCATAATCAGGTTTTGTAATTATTTTATTATTAATATAAACTTCTTTTAAATTAATTGAATCAACAACTTTAGATCTTGCTTCATTAAATCCATTAGAAACAACAACATCAAGTCTTAAACTAGGAACAATAATTGTTTCTATTTTTTTACTTTCTAATAAAATATTATCAAGTTGTTGATATGAAACTTTTTTAATTGAAATCTTTTGTCTATTTATTTCATTAAACTCAAGTTCAATAAAATCACATATTTCTTTTGCACATATAAAATATGCACAATCATCATTTATTATAATATCACCTATTAAGTTTCTTTTTATACCTAAACTCATAAGTGTACCTAAAATATTACGATGAGTTATTTGTAATGTTTTAGGATATTCAATTTTATAAACAACAATATTATATTCAGCAACTCTTGGATTAGAAGAATTAATAATTGCTCTTACTCTCTCAGCTCCGCTATAGCCTCCAAAATAATTAACAAGATAATCTTTTTCTAATCTTTTAGCAACTTCTTGATCATTTAAATCAAGAAACTTACTTAAAACATTTTCCCCAAGATTAGCCTTCTTTTCAATGTCACCGATAATTCTTTCAAAATCACTAAGCATTATATAACCATCGGAATAATACGTGTTGCAAGTACTTCTAAGGCAAATTCATAAATCAAAAATCCAATAACTGGTGTAAAATCAAGTGGACCAATTACAATCCAACCTCTAAATCTGCCTAAATAGAAATCACTTATATTTCTTAAAACATGATACCATCTATAAGAATATACAGCAGGTATCCAAGATAATATGCAAACTATTAACATAAATCCAAGATATATTCTTAAAATATAAAATAGAACTATTAATAAGTTTGCTAATGCTGTTAGCATCATTTTTATTCACCTATTTCTTTAATATATTCATCTAAACTTCCATCTTTTAAAGCTTCTTCTGAAGCAAACAAAAATGTTTCTTTATTAATTTGATATACACTTCCATTAAGTCCATATACTACGCCTGATAAAAAAGCAAGTACATGATTTGCAACAGAAGCATCCTCAACTTCACTAAATAAAGCTAATACACCTCTACCTTCAATAAGTAAATCAGCTAAATTAAGCATTTCTTCTAAAGGAGAAGGATCGTTTTTTAGAATTACTTGATGAAGTAAATCAAATGAATTAACTAACTGTTTCTTTTCTTTTTTTGAAAACATAATATCTCCTATCCAAGTATTCTACCAAGTCTAACCATTGTAGCACCATGTTCTGCAGCAATTAAATAGTCATTACTCATTCCCATTGATAATTCTTTACAAGGTGCATAAGGTAAATTTAATTCTTGAACTTCTTTTTGTAATTCGACTAATAAGTCAAAATAACTTGCAATTAATTCTTCATCAAATGTCATTTTACCAACAGTCATCAAACCGACAACTTCAATTTTTTCATATTTTGCTAAACTCTTAATAAAAGGAATAACCTTTGTTTCACTAAGACCAGATTTACCACCAGTAACATCAACTTTAACAAAACATTTTAGTGGTTCTTTCTTTTTTCTTGATTTATTAATAGCATTAGCTAAATCTATTGAATCAAGTGAATGTAAATAATCAATTGAATCAATAAAATTAGAGTTAATTCGTGGAGGTATTTTTATAGTGCCAAAATAATGCCAAATAATATCATAGTCTTTTAATGAATTATATTTTTCTAAAAAAGATTCTTTTCTGTTTTCACCAATGTGATTAATACCTGCTTCAACAATTTCTTTTGTTTTATCAACATCAAAATACTTAACAGCAGCAATAATCTTAACATCAGGACGATTCTGCAGTGTAGATTTAACTTTATTTACTTGTAATTCAGCACTCATATGATTACCTCATTTTCTATAATTTATTAATTTATTATACCATAATTCTTATTATTTTACAAGTTTATTACAATATACAAAATAAAATAAGAAAAATGAAGTTAATTAAAAAAGTGGTCTTAAAAAGACCACTATATAAAATTTATATAATAAAAGAAATATTATATAGAAAAAATTATTATAATAATATATAAAATAATGAAAATTTTTATTTTTTAAATATACTTTATTTTGAATTAACATGTTTAAATAGTACATTACAAATAAATATAAAGTCAAATAGCAAACTATAAACAATAGTTGTTGATTAAATTATTTAAAATTTAACTTAATATATGACCTTCTTTATAATAATCATCATCTTTTAAAATATTACTTGTTTATTTAAATTTAATCATAAATTTTACTTTTTTATTTGTTTTAGAATTTATTTTATGTTAAAATATTTAAAAGTCTCCGTAGCTCAGCTGGATAGAGCACGGCCCTCCTAAGGCCGGTTAGATTAAAACGCAAGAGTTCGAATCTCTTCGGGGACGCCATATAAAAAAACAAAAGGTTTCTTTAATTAGAAACCTTTTTTATTCTTCTTGTTTAGTATCTTTATAATGATCTAAGTAATTAATATACTTTCCGTCTTTTTTATAACCTAATATTTTATTTAAATTAATATTTGATGATGCGATAAATATATTTTTTTCTACATTTTCATTATATTCTAATAAATTTTGAATTAATTTCTTTGTATCATATCTTTTAGAACCAGATTCAATTTCTTTTTCTTTTTCAATTGAATCAGTAAACTTACATGCACAACGAATAAATTCTAGTTCATTATAAGCACTCCATGCAATAATGTCTTTTTCGCGGATTAAATAAAGTGGTCTAATAAGTTCCATTCCTTCAAAGTTTTGACTATGAAGTTTTGGTAACATTGTTTCAACTGTTCCATTATTTAATAAATTCATTAAAGTTGTTTCTATTACATCATCATAATGATGACCTAAAGCAATTTTATTACAACCTTGTTCTTTACAAATATTATATAAAGCTCCTCGACGCATTCTTGCGCATAAATAACATGGTGTTTTTATTTGACTATTAGCTACTTCAAAAATGTTTGTTTCATAAATTGTAGCAGGGATATTTAAAATCTCTAAATTTTTCTTAATCATTTCAAGATTTCTTTCATTATAGCCTGGATTCATAACAATAAATTTAGCTGTAAAATTAATATCACTATGTCTTAATAGTTCTTGAAATAACTTAGCCATAATCATTGAGTCTTTTCCACCCGAAATACAAACACCAATACAATCATTCTCTTCAATTAACTGGTAGTCTTTTACAGCTTTAACAAATGGACCCCAAAGTCTTTTACGATATGATGTTAAAATTGTTCTTTCAATTTCTTGATATCTTGTTAATACTCTTTTCATAATTTTCTTTCTATTCTATATAAATATTTTCACTAAATCTTGTGTCTTTTAAAAGCTTTAAAAAACTTTCATGATAGACAATAAATTTACTATTATTCATCATTTCAATTATTTCATCAATTGTTGCCCACTTAGCATCTACTACTTCTGTTTCTTGTAAAGTAAGACTAGTTAAATCAATATCTTTATTCACTATGTAGATATCATCAAATCCTTCATGAAAATTAAAAGTAAATATTGGTCTTTTAATAAATTCACTCAAATCTAATCCAAGTTCTTCTTTTGTTTCACGTATCATTGCATCAACTGATGATTCACCACTACTTGCACATCCTCCAACACTTATGTCCCAAAGTGATGGCCAGTTCTTTTTATTAGGATGTCTTTGTTGAATTAACATTTCTCCTTTTGAATTAAAGATTACCAAATGAACAACTAATCGATAAGTATTTTCAGGAAGTTTGTCCCCACGATTAATTGTTATATTAAGTTTATTTCTATTTATATCATAAAGATCAAATTTTTCCATAAAATACCTCTTTAAATTGCTTAACGATATTTTCCTATTTTAAATAGTTATCTACATAACTTCTTAAGACTTCAGCAACACTCCATGCTTGAGTATAACATCCTCTTGTATGCACAGGATAATCACCATTGAACACTTCAGCAATACCATCTAAACATCCTTCATTTAAGTGAGGGATAATATTGTCAAACATTTGTTTTAATTTATTTTTATCATGATAAACATGATTATATGCATCAAAAAAAGCACCTAAAATAAATCCCCAAGTTGTCCCCATATGATAAGCTTCATCACGTTTTTGAAGAGGCCCATCATAAATCCCAATATATTTCGGATCATTTTGTGCTAAAGAACGCATACCGTAAACATTATATAATAATTTATAACATGTATCAACAACATCTTTATGATATTTTTCATCTAACACAATATATGGTAAACTAAACATAAATAATTGATTTGGTCTAATTGAAGCATCATCAATACCTGTTTCAAGCTCATCTAAAACGTCATATAAACATTTAGTTTCGTTGTTATAATAACGTTTATTAAAACTATCATACACTAATTTAATTAGATTATCTAAATCACATTCTAAATCTAATTTAGCTGCAAAATACTTATAAGTATTAAGTGCATTATACCATAACGCATTAATTTCTACAGGTTTTCCATGGCGTGGTGTCATAACTTTTCCATTTGCAAATACATCCATCCATGTAATTTGATTAAAGCCACTACCAGCAGAAATCAAACCATCTTCATTCATTTTAATATCAAAATGTGTTCCTTTTTGATAAAAATCTAAGATGTTTTTAAATGTTGGCATTAATTCTTTAATAGTTTCTAAATCATCAGTTGCTTCTAAATATTTGTATGCAGCATAAAAATACCACATAGAAGCATCTACTGTATTATATAAAGGTTTTGCATTATCATCCGGGAACATATTTGGAATAAGTCCTTCTTTTTCATATTTAGCAAACGATAATAAAACTTCTTTAGCATCTTTATATCTTTTTGTTGTAATAAGCAGACCAGTATATGCAATCATTGTATCACGTCCCCAGTCAGTAAACCAAGGAAGCCCAGCAAGAATTGTTTTAAGTCCTGTTGATTTTCTTTTTGATACAAATACATCACTATTTAAAACTAATCTATTTGCAAACTCATCTTTTAAATTTGCTTTTTTAACTAAATTTTGTAATCTTTTTATATTTGATTCAATAATTTCTGTTGCATTAGTATTTACATTTTTTTCAATTGATGTAACAATTTCTAAATCAAATTCAACACCTTCTTTTAAATTAATTTCTAATTTAATAGGTGTATAATGATAATCTACTGCAGTATCTCCTGTTGCTTCATCATATAGTAAATGAACTGGTCCAAAAACAATATTTTTATTATTAATAACATTACCATTACTATAATAAAATTTAATTTGTTTTTGACCTTTTTTATTTAAATAAACAAAATTATCTTCTTGTTTAATCTTATATATAAAATCAGTTGGTAATGATCCAGCGCCATGTTCACGATAATTGAAATGAGGTGTAATTAATATTTTAGCATCTTTTAATGGCTCAAAATGATATTTTATTGCAACTGTATTTTTTAAATATTCAATTGAAATTGTTTTAGTAAAACGAACACCATCAACATGATAAAAATATTCAGGTACAATGTCATGTTTGAAACTTACTAAATGTTTAGTATTATCGATTAAGTGATTAGCTAGATGTGCATTAGTTAAATCATAAGTTTGATCTGTAACAACTTCTTCAGTAATTGTATTCAAAATCATATAACGTTCAACTGGTGATTTAAGTGATGCAATTAAATAACCATCATGTTTGCGATATTGAGAATTAATAATAGATTGGCTTGCATAACCACCTAATCCATTACCTAACACCCATTTTCTACTATTACCATCTTCATAGTTTTTTAAATTTGCTATTCCATAAATATGCATATAAAATTCTCCTTTATATGTTTTTAACAATTATAAACCTTATTTATTATACCATTTTTAATGGTTTTTTACAATAATTATACAAATGCTAAGTATTATAAAACAAGTTCAAATGCTACTCTTTCTTTATCAAGCACATCTGTTCTTAATAAATAAATTATGCCAACTTTTTTGAAATTACATTTATAAAGTAGATTTTGCATTTTTATATTTTCTTTTTTTGTATCAACCTTAATAGATACAGCATTTTTATTCTTTGCAATATCAATTGTATACTGAATTAATTCACTTGCAATTCCTTTTCTATAATAATCTTTATTAATTGCAAGTCGGTGAATAACCATATATTTACCATTTGTTAACCAACTACCTACTGTCATATTGTCATAACAAACTTCATTTTTATTACTTAATACAATACAACCTAAAATAGTATTATTTTCTTCATAAACATAAAGCTCATTATTATTAATATCATTTAACATTGTATTTTCGTTTGGATAATTATCTAGATCTTGCCACTGATCGGAATTATCTTTTTTAAATAAATTTTTTGCATCATTAATACAATTCATCACACCATCTAAATCACAAACTTTAGCAAGTCTAATCATCATTACTCCTTCTTAATAAAAGCTATTATCAGGATTTTCCAAATAATAGCTTTTATACTTTTATTTAATATTTTCTTCTTTATTATATAAAGAATCTTGAATTGTTTTATGTGGAGAACTTGCTCCATATTTATCAATAGTTATTTTATCGCGAATTTCATGTGTAATATTACATGGTCCACCAATACATCCACCCATACAAGCCATTCCTTCTAGGAAATTAAAATCTACTTTACCACGTTTTACTTTAGATAACATGACTTTAATATTTTCAATTCCTTCACACATAACAGGTTTAACTTCATAGTCAATTCCTTTTTCTTTAATAACTTGACCTACTGCTTCTGTTAAACCTCCAAGTCTTGCAAAAATTCTACCAAAATAAGATGCATTATCTAGTGGTGTTTCCTCTAGTTCTGATAATGTAATATCTTTACCAGAAAATGCTGCTTGAAGTTCTTCAAATGTCATAACAAAATCAATACTATGAGTTTCATCCTCTAATGCTTCACGTTTTTTTGCTGTACATGGTCCAATAAACACAGTAACAGCCTTTGGATCTTGTTCTTTCAAGAATTTACTAACTGCAACCATTGGAGAAGGATTATGTGAAATTTTATCAGCAACTTCAGGGAAGTATTTTTTTATGTAACTTACAAAAGCAGGACAACATGAACTTGTTAAGAATCCTTTTTCAATAAGTTCTTCTGTTTCACTATAAGCAACCATATCAGCTCCAAGAGCAGCTTCAATTACTTGATAAAATCCTAATAATTTTATACCAGTTACAACTTGATTTAATTTAGCATAATCAAATTGACTTCCTATTGCAGGAGCAACAATTGCGTATACATGTTTTTCGGGATTTTTGATTTGTTCAATAATTTGAACAAGTGATGAACGATCTGTTATAGCACCAAATGGACATTGATATACGCATTGACCACATTGAATACATTTATCGTTATCAATTCTAGCACTACCATCTTCATTTACACTAATCGCATTAATTTTACAAGCAGCAACACATGGTCTTGTTCTGTTCTTTATTGCACTATAAGGACAAGCTTTTGCACATAAACCGCAATTTACACACTTAGATTTATCTATTACAGCTTTTAAATTTTCATCAAATGAAATTGCTCCTTTTGGACAAGCAAGTCTACATCTATGAGCTAAACATCCACGGCAATCGTTTGTTACAGTATATCCGCTAGAAGGACAATCATCACAAGCAGAACGAATAACTGAAATAACATTTTCATCTGGTTTTACACCACCTACAGCACGTTTTATTCTTTCTCTTACAATATGTCTTTCTTTATAAATACAACATCTTAAAGTTGCTTTTTTTCCAGGCATTACAATTTCTGGAATGTCTACTAAATTTTCAAGCAGATTTCCTTCATACGCAAATTTTACTACTTCTTTTAATACTTTATATTTAATAAATTGAACTTTTGTATCAAATAAAATTTTATCCATTTAACCCTCCACTTATATATAATATTTCTTTAATATATTTTAACATTTTTACATTAATTTAACAACTTTTTTACTATAAATAAATAATTGCATTTTGTATTTAACTTGTATAATTTGGCATTTTTTGATATAATTATTACAATAAGTCAAAAAATATCAAAGACATATTTTATAAAATTTTAAATTAGATATTTTTTTAAACATGAATTAGAAATGAGGAAATTATGTTATTAGCCTGTTTATTATTAGTAGTAGGAATGGTTCTTTTAATTAAAGGAGCTGATTTCTTTGTAGATGGAGCAAGCAAGATTGCTAAAGCTTTAAAAATTCCAACATTAATTATTGGTCTTACATTAGTATCACTTGGTACAAGTTTACCAGAACTATCTGTAAGTTTACAAGCAGCTTTCGCTGGAAGTAGTGATTTAAGTTTAGGAAATGTAGTTGGATCAAATATATTTAATACATTTTTAATTCTAGGAGCAGCAGCATTATTTGTTCCACTAGCATTTGATGAAGATATGCGTAAATATGATGTACCATTTATGGTTGGAATTTATGCTTTACTTTTATTATTCAGTTTTGTTATTACTCCATATAAATTAAATCTAATTGAATCATTAATTTTAGTAATTTTACTAGTTAGTTATATTTTATTCTTAATTTATCGCGCAAAGAAAAACAATACAAATGTAGAAGAAAATGAATCAAATGATCAAATTGAAGTAATTAATAAAAAAGACATATTATTTAGTATAATTAAAGTTGTATTTGGTGTTGCAGCAATTATTTTCGGTGGAAATCTTGTTGTTAATAATGCAGTTTTTATTGCTGGAAAATTAGGAATGAGTGAAGCTTTAATTGGTCTTACAATCGTTGCTGTTGGAACAAGTCTTCCTGAACTTGTTACAAGTGTTGTAGCTTCAATAAAGAAAGAAAACGATATTGCATTAGGTAATGTAATTGGATCAAATATCTTTAATGTATTATTCATCATTGGAGTTTCTTCAACAATCAAGCCTTTAAATATTTCACATAATATTGCATTCGGAATGAATAAAGCTTTATTTGATTTATTAATCTTACTTGCATCAGGTATCCTAACTCTACTTATTGCAAAACTTTCAAAAAATATGAAAAAATGGCAAGGTGTAATCTTCTTCTCATTATACATTGCTTATGTTGTATTCATTATTTTAAGAGATTTAGCATAATAATTAAAAGTTGTGTAAATTTAATTACACAACTTTTTTAGATCATGTGAATTACTATAAATGTTAAAATAAAAGTACCCAATTGTGTTCATGTAAGAATCCCCAATTCTTAATAACACAAGTGAGTACTTTTTTTGTTATAATGATTATTGAAAGGAAGTAATTATTATGACAGGAATTATTTTAGAAAATAT
>JBGVCU010000049.1:0-2400 GCA_045119035.1 Bacilli bacterium
CCATATCTGCTACTACTTCTGTGCTGTACTTTTCAGTTCCATCATTTGCTTTGTATTTTCTTATACTAAGTTTCCCAGTCACTATTACTTTTGTTCCTTTTACTAAATAAGCTGATAAACTTTCTGCTGATTTACCCCAAAGCGTTACATTTACCCACATTGTTTCATTTTGTTTAGTTTGACTGTTATATTCATTAACTCCTACTGAAAATCTTCCTACTGGTGTTCCTTTACCTGCTGTATATGTTACTTTTATATCAGTTCCTAAATTCCCAGAAATAAAAACTCTATTTGCCATCTTATCACCTCTTAAATTAATCTATCTCTACAACTTCGCAATAATTTCAATATAGTTGTTTTTGTCATAATATCTTCTCCTTTTAAGCCAACATTAATACTTTATTTGCATCATAGATATAATAGTCTTTATTAGCTATGACTTTCCCATATTCTTTTTCGCCTTCAAAATTATCAACAATTTCTTTTTCTTCCTCAGACATTTGATTGTAAGATTTTTTACCATACGAAGGTGGCAACCACCCCTTCTCTAATGAACCAAAAACATTAAATTTCTTTAATAATTCCTCATCTAAAAATGTTAGGTGAGCTGTTCCTTTTTTGTAAAAATCAATTTTAAAGAATTTTGTGATTATCCCTCTGGTTTGATTTTTGTCTTTAGCTTCTTGTAGTATTTCTCTTAAAGTTAGTTCTTCTGTCTTCCCAGTGTCTAAATAATTGAACACCTTCTCGATATCAGCTAATTTATCTATACACTGATAATGTAAAGGATCAAAACTTTCACTCCAACTACCGAACCCATTAAGCGGAATTATAACACGTTTATTTATCTTCCAACACGAGTTGGATTTCCACCCATTGTAATAATGTATATTGCTGCTAGTATCTTTATCCCAATAATGTTTTCTACTAAGGTCATCAAATAAATTCAATATAGTTTCTTTCACACCCGTAACAACTTGATTATTCATTTGCTTTCTTAATTCTTCGATATTAAATTCATTAAAATCATAGTCAGCTAATTCATTTAGTCTATTATAAAAATCTCTTTGTAAATTAGAAGTAAATAACTTTGTAAACTCTTTATTGTTGAAAAGTGCTTTCCAATATTTCTTTCTAACTTCTCTTAAATAATCATTACAAAGAATATTTTCACTAGGCTCTGAGTAATTTCTATCGCTACACAATCTTAAACTTAATATAGAACTGTCTTTATTGAATTCTGAACTTGTAAATGCTTTTAATTTGTTGTATTCCTTTATTAATTTTATTCCAGCCTTACATTCAAACTCATATTGCTTTATAACTGCTTTAATAAAATTATTTTCAACTATGCAATTACTCTCGTATTTATCTTCCTGTTCTTCCTCCGCCTGTTTAAGATTGTTCAGGATAAGGCTACCTATTTCTTTCTTTTCAAATTTACATTTAATAATTGCGATTTCAACATCTGTTTCTCTTCTAGCATCTGAGAATTCATTTTGATAAAATTCTATTTCTGCATTGTTGCTATGAAGTATATTTAATATTTCTTTTCTTATATTAGAATAAGGGTTTTTAATCATTTCACTATTTGTTATAGCTCTTAACTCTCCACCTGATTCAATTAACATATTTATAGCTTTTTTAATATGATGCTCTTGAGAACTAAATGGAGGATTCATCGCTATTAAATCGTATGATTTTAATGTGTTGTAATTAAGAAAGTCATCACATACAACTCTAAATCCTTTGCTTTTGAGTATATATCTAAGGTTGGTATCTATTTCTACACAATCTATATCTACTTTTGTTTTAAGATTACTTCTTATATTATTTGCTTTGCTAATAATATATTCTACGATTGATCCATCGCCGCTGCTCGGTTCTAATATCGTATTAACTTTTCTGAAATCAATATCACCTAAAAGCTTCTCTATAGTTTTTGGTTCTGTAGGATAGAAGTCAATTCCATACATTTTATCACCTCAATTTTATTAATTTACATATTCAAATTATTTATTTATCAATCTATATCTATATTCACGAATCCACCCAAAATACTCTCCACAATACTTATACTCTTCTTCAAAATATCATTTTTTTATTGTCCACCATATTTCCCACGTGGGAAATATGATAAGTCGTGCGTAATAGTATCAATATTTTTAAATCTCCCCATTATATTACTTGTGTCAAAATGCATTCACCATTAAGTATATTCCTGTTGTAAGTATTATAGTAAGTATTTCCATTACTATTGTTACCATTACTTTTACTGGTAAATCAGCTCCTGGATAATCTCTTAATACATTGCATACGTATAAATACCATAACACTAAAGCTGCTAAATTAAACCCTATTAAAAACTCCATTTTCTACCTCCTATTAAAAAGGGAAATC
>JBGVCU010000050.1:0-14939 GCA_045119035.1 Bacilli bacterium
CTATTTTAGATAGAATATTACATTACTCATATTTATTTAATATAACTGGTCAATCATATAGAATAAAAGATAAAATTAAACCTTTACAAACTGAGGATAGTTAAATGAACAAAATTGAGGATATTTAACTTGACATTTATAAGTATTCATTCTCCATTTCTAATCGCTGACATTTTGCGATTAAATCTTCTTCAATTTTAGGATCAAAATTTTTCTTTTTTCCTTTGCCGCGTTTCTCTATAAAAAAACCGTCTTTACCTTCTGTTAAATAAACACGTTCCCATGATAGTATGTAATTGTGTGCTGGATATTCATATCCATTAATTTTTTTTAAAACATTAAATCTTCTTGCTGCTTCATATGATGATAATTTTTCTTTAATTTTTGTTTCTATCACTTGAATTTTAAATTCAGGTGAATATTTTTTATTAGTTCTTGGCATATAAAAAAACACCCCTTTCCTGTATTATAACACATTTTTATTGTGTCCAGGAAATGGGGTGCATTTCAAAATAGCTAGTCTACCTTATATTAATTATTGACTTTTACCAAAATAAATATTATCTTGTTCATATTTCATTTTTACATAAATATCATATTTTCCATCTTCACCTACAACAATACCAGCATCACTTGCTGTCATTTTTCCAGCTGAATATGGATCAATTTTTGTTAATACCCATCCTGCATCATATGATAC
Organism: Bacilli bacterium; assembly: GCA_045119035.1. Classification (GTDB taxonomy): domain Bacteria; phylum Bacillota_I; class Bacilli_A; order ML615J-28; family CAG-313; genus CAYVQA01. The sequence goes on from JBGVCU010000050.1 coordinate 701, forward strand.
ATCATATAAAGTTATAATATCACCAGCAGAAAGTTCAACGCCTAATGCCTTATATTCAACAAAAGTATTATCATAACTCCATGGTCCAATAAATTCTAAATCAACATATATAGAATCATTAATAATTAGTTGATATTGATTATTATTTGATAATGTTTCATTAATAGATTCTCTAACAGTTCCACTTGTTCTAAATACAACAACACCTCTTGCTCCTAGCTTTAGCATAGAACCATCAGTATCAACATCATTTACATAATGAACGATACTTAAATCACCAGTTGAGGACATATTATCAATTTTAATAACTCTTTCACTAAAATTAAATGCAACATAAACTGTATCACCATTATATTCCATTTTATATACAGTTGCTTCATTATAATAATCACTTACAACAGTCATATTTCCAAGTGCAAGTGTTGGACATGATTTTCTTAATTCAATTAATTCCTTATATGTATTATATAAAGAATCTGCATCATACATTTGTTCTTCTACAACAGGATTATCTGTTTTGAATGTAGGCCAATCTTTAGAAATATTTTCCCCAAGCGTTGCACTCTTATCATCGCCAAATGAATAGAACACACTATTTACATCAACTGTAGTATCTTGGAAATTCATTGGAAGTCTTACTTCACTATCTCCAACTGATGGATTATAAGCAACTTTATTTTCACCATACATCCCAATTTCATCACCATAATAAATAAATGGAATACCTTGACGAAGCATAGTCATTGCAGCATATAATTTTAACGCTTTATCGTCATCTCCAACTTTATCACCAATATATGAAGCAGCACGAGTAACATCATGATTACCTGTCATAAATGTAGGAATCCAATCATAATTTGCTTGTAATAATTCATTAGTACATCCTACAACAGTATCATCATACCATTTTCTTCTTTCTTCTCCACCCCATGGATCATTATTAGTTACTGCACCTAATGCAATATGCCATGATTCAAAGTCAAATTCAGCATCAAAACTAGTTGCATACTGTAATACTTCAGGTTGACCAGAGAAGTTTTCTCCTAAAAGATATACATTTGGATTAATATCTTTTAAATGTGTTTTTAAATTTTCAAAGAAAGTTTTATTACGTTCTAAAGAATTTTCAGTTGACGAAATTTCATTAATATCATAAATATGTTTAACTGCATCAAATCTAAATCCATCAGCTCCAAGTGCCATCCAATATTCAAAAACATCATATACAGCATCAATTAAAGTTTGACTTTGATAATTTAAATCAGCCATTTCAGGTCCAAATGCTGAGAAATATGATTTTCCATTTTGTTCATAGAATTTAGCTTTTGCTCCCATTGAACTAGAATTACCATAACTAATTGATGAATTATATTCTTGATAATATTCAGAATAATCAGAATTTCCATTAATATATTCTAAAAACCATTCATGATTAATCGATGTATGATTTATAGGCATATCTAACATGATTTTGATATTTAATTCATGAGCACTATTAACTAATGATAAATAATCATCAATTGTACCAAGTTTAGGATCAATATTATAGAATGATTTAATATCATAACCATGATATGATTCAGCTTCCATAATTGGTGATAACCATAAAATATCAACACCTAAATCGTTTAAATATGGAAGTTTAGATTCAAGACCAGCTAAATCTCCATATCCATCATAATCTGAATCATAAAAAGAATAAATTAGAACTTCATAAGCGTTATGAACTTCATTTTTATCTACACCAAGAGAAGCAATATTTAAATATGAATCATTATCTGTATAAATACATCCACATGTAGAACATTTATTAGCTTCTTGATTTCCTTCATATAAAGGTTTATGATATCCTACATTACCGATTTCCCCACAAGAACATAAAACATAATGTTCAGTTCCTTTAACTAAATATTTTCCTGTAAAATCATGAACATGTGCTTGAGTACCAGGCACAACACATGACACAAGAAAAAACATACATGCTATTAATAATAATAAATTAAATGTTTTTTTCATATAAATCCTCGTTTATTTATTGTTTATTTACCATTATTAATTATACCATTTTATACTGTTTTTGTCTTACATTATGCTAAAAGCTAAACTAAAAGATACTTTTAATTATTTTAAATAACAATGACATAAAATTTACTTTTTTCACATTGTTATCTAAATTTAAATTTACAACATATTCTTCTTCATTTATATTAATAATTAATCTTCCAATATTTTCTTTTTGATAATGATTTATTTTATAATTATCTATTTCATATCGATAAGTTATTTTAGGCATTTTCTCATTTCTATTCTTCACGTAATAAACGTCATTATTACATACAACATTAAAAGAACTTGGTTCTATCTTTACTTTTTCAATTGTCTTTATTATATCTCCTTTAGAAAACAATTTAACTAATTCAAAACTATTAAATCCAAAATTTAAAAGTCCTAAAGTATCTTTAGTTCTTTCATTAATAGTTGATGCTCCCATTACAACACTTATTAATCTCATACCATTTTCTTTTTTAGTACATACTAAGTTATAACCACATTCACTTAAATATCCAGTTTTTAATCCATCAACTCCAGGAATATTTTTTACCATCTTATTCGTATTAACTAACCAAAACTTTTTACTATTTTCTCGAATATAAGCTTCATAAATAGATGTATATTCTAACACTTCTTCATGAGTATTAATTAAATCTTTTGCTAACATAGCAATATCATAAGCTGTTGTATAATGATTATTTATAGGTAAACCAGTACAATTACTAAAATGTGTGTCTTTTAAACCTAATTTATCCACTTCTTTATTCATTTGTTTCACAAAATTATCTTCAGTTCCAGCTAAATGTTCTGCTAATGCAACAGCTGCATCATTTGCTGATGCAATAGCCACAGATTTAATTAAATCATCAACTATCATTTCCTCACCTGGTGATAGATAAATTTGACTTCCTCCCATACTAGAAGCATAATTTGAACATACTACTTTAGTGTTTTTAGTAATTATTCCTTTTTCCAAACTATCAAATACAAGTTTTAATGTAACAATCTTTGTAATACTTGCAGGAATTAATCTTGTATGAGAATTATATTCATGTAACACTTTACCTGTATTACTTTCTATAAGAATTGCGCTTTTAGAATCTTTTATAATTAATTCCTCTGAAAATACTCTAATATTAAGTAAATAAAACAAACTAAAAATTAAGATAACTGTAATAAAAATTTTCTTTTTCACAAATATTCACCTAAAACATTATATGATTTTAATATAACAAAAAAGCACTAATAAATTAGTGCTTTTAATCTCTTATTCAATAGTTTTTACAAACGCTGATCTTTTTTTATGTAAAATCGAATCAAAATTCTTCCATTGGTTTTGAATATTATCATTTGATTCTAAATTCAAATTAGTTTCGCAATATTTAATATTACAATTTGATAAATATTTTAACAAATTACTAATTATAGACGAACTAATACCTCTTAATTGATATTTCTTTTCAACACCAATTAAAGCTAAATCTAAAATTTCAGGATTTCTTAATGCTTTTAGAATTCTTATAATACATGCAGGAGTAAGTCTTCCACCAGATTTTTGTACTGCTTTTGCAATTGAAGGAAAACTTATACCAAAACATACAACATCATCATTTTCATCCACAATAATAGCCACAAACTTAACATCAACAATTAATTTAAAACTTGCTTTTAAATCATCTCTCATTTTTTTGTTTAGTGGAACACTACCATAAATTTCATAATATGATTTATCTAATAAATCAAATATTTTATCACCATATTTATTTATTAACTCTTTAGTTGTTTTTGGATATACATATTTTAGATGATATTTTTCCATCATCATTGAACTAATTCGTTCTAATTTAGGATTTATTTCCTTAGGTAAATATAATTTTCTTTCAGTCCAACCTACTTCTTTAATAAATCCATAATTTTCTATTAATTTTTTATAATACTCATAATTATATTGCTCTTCAAAAGTTGATAATTGATCAAACCCTTCTACAAGAAGTCCTTCTCTTTCTAAATCAGAAAATCCTAAAGGTCCAACTATTTCTGTCATTCCTTTTTCTTTAGCCCATTTTTCAACAGTTGAAAATAATAAATTTGCAACTTCCTGATCATCTATTGAATCAAATCTAGTAAAACGAACTCTTTTTTGATTATATTTCTCATTTGCAACTTTTTGAATAATTCCACTGATTCTACCAACTATTTTGCCATCCATATATGCATTATAATAGACAGATTCGCATTGATCACAATAAATATTATTCGTTTTAAATAATGATTTTTCACTAGAATATAGTGGAGGAACAAAATATGGACAATCTTTATATAAATTAAGTGGAAATTCAATAAAATCCTTGATATCTTTTTTGTTTTTAACTTCTTTTATTGTAATCATACTCTTCACCTTCATTTAAATAAACAAAAAATATTATTATTATTACATATTATACCACTTTTTTACTTTTTTTTCATAATATTTACTCCCTTTAAAAATTTTAAAGGGAGTAAATATTAATCACATAATAATAAATGTTTAAATAATAAACACCAAACTAAATCAATCCATCCAAATACTAATCCAAAGAAAGTAACAATGATTGCTAATAAGTATTTAAATAAAGAATCTTTTCTAGCAGCATGACTCCATCTAACAACAATTTCAGTAATCCAGTTAACTCCAGGAATAAGCAGTAATAAGATTTGAATTAATCTAGGTAATTTTTCAAATTTGTTTTCTAATGATTGTTTTCTTTTAGCCATTTTTATTCTCCATTTCTATTTATAAATCTATTTTATCATAAATTTAGTAAAAAATAAACTAATTTATTAATTTATTTTTATAAAGGAAGTACTGCTCCTTTATAAGTATCTTGAATATAATTTTTAACAACTTCAGAAGTTAAAACCTCAACTAAAGCTATAATCTTTTCAGTTTCTTTGTTTTCTAATTTACAAGCTAAAATATTAGCATATTTATTTGCTGAAACACCAGTAGTTGATTCTTGTAAAAGGCTTGAAGAAATAGAAATTGATGCTTCTAAAGCATAATTACCATTAATAACACATAATAAACCTTTTTTACCACTTAAATATAAGTTTGGAATTAAACTAGCATCAGCTTGTTCAATTGTATAACCTTTAAAATCAGCTACATCATATAAAGTAACACTACCATTTAAATCTACATTATCTTTTAAACTAATTAAATTATTTTCAGCAAGTAAAATTAAAGCGCGTGATCCATTTGAATCATCATTCGGAATAATAATTGTCTTACCAGCATCTTCAACTTTTGTTACATCTTTACCATATAATCCTAATGGTTCATAATGAATTTTCGCAACAGATACTAGACTTGTATGATTTGCTTCATTAAAACTATTTAAATAAGGTAAATGTTGAAAATAATTCACATCAATAGATCCATCTTCTAAAGCTAAATTAGGAGTAGTATAATCTTCAAATATTTTAATTTCTAATTTATACCCTTTTTCTTCTACATATTGCTTTGCAAACTCTAATATCTCTCCATGAGGAGCAGCTGTTGCACCAACAACAATAACATTTTCATCTTTTTTACAACTTGTAATTACAATAGATAAAACCAATAAACTTACAACTAATAATAATTTTTTCATAATTAACCTCTTCTTTTATCAATTTTCTTAACAAGCTTAACCCCAAATTCTTGAATAATTTGGACAATAACAACAATTATTAAAATACAGAACCATATTACATAATTATTGTATTGATTTTTACCATATTGAGAAGCAAGTGCCCCTAAGCCTCCTCCGGCAATTGTACTTGCCATTGCAGTATAACCTATTACTGTTACTGTAGCAATAATAAATCCGTTTAGAAGTCCTGGTTTTGATTCTGGTAATAAAACTTTTGTTATAATTTGCCATGTTGATGATCCCATTGCAATTGAAGCCTCAATTACACCGTAATTAACTTCATTTAAACTTGCTTCAACTAATCTAGCAATATATGGAGTTGCTCCAATAATTAAAATAATAATCATTGCTTCATTTCCTATTGATTTTCCAATTAAAAATTTTGTGACAGGAATTAATGCAGTAATTAAAATTATAAATGGAATACTTCTTGCTACATTAACAATAAATCCTAATATTTTGTTAATAATTTTATTTTGTTTTAAACCATTTTCTTTTGTAATGTATAAAACAACACCAATAATAAGACCAAAAAGGTAGGCAAATATCATCGAAACAACTGTCATATAAATTGTTTCTAATGTAGCAACTAAAAACTCATTTTTTTCTAGTAAAAGTTTAAACTTTTCAAACTTAGACATTATTCTACCTCCTCAAAATTAATTTTCTTTTTAGTTAAATAATTATTAACTTTTTCTATTAATTCAATATCATTGGGAATTTCAATTAACATTGATCCAACAAATTTACCATTTTCTTCATTTACATCTGCGTGTATTATATTAAGTGCAACTTTTAAATCCAAAATTAAATTAGAAACAATTGGTTCATAAGTTGATAAATTATCAAAGATTAATCTAATTTTTTTTACATTTGTTTTATCAATAATCGCTGTATTTGTATTCAATAACGTCTTTGTAAACGCAGATTGAGGTCTTTCAAATACATCTTGAACATTACCTATTTCATCAATTTGACTATTGTTAATAATAGCTACTCTATCACATAACTCATCAACTATTTTCATTTCATGAGTAATTAATACAATAGTAATTCCTAATTCTTTATTTATTTTTCTTAATAAATTTAAAATGTTTTGTGTTGTTTTTGGATCAAGTGCACTAGTTGCTTCATCTGATAGTAATACTTTTGGATTTGTAGTTAATGCTCTTGCAATAGCAACTCTTTGTTTTTCACCACCAGATAATTCTGATGGATAATTATTTGCTTTATTTGATAAACCTACTAATTCTAATAATTCTTTAGCTTTATTTAAAGAAGTTTCTTTATTAACTTTTGCAATTTCAAGTGGAAATAAAACATTTTGTAAAACTGTTCTTTGTTCAAGTAAATTAAATCCTTGGAAAATCATTCCAATATTTTGTCTTAATTTTCTTAAATCTTTGTTATTTAAACATGTTATATCTACTCCATCAATGTAAATATTACCACTAGTAGGTTTTTCTAACATATTAATACATCTAATAAGTGTCGATTTTCCAGCACCAGATAATCCTATAATACCGAATATCTCACCTTTTTTAATATCAAGGTTAATATTTTTAATAGCTACTGTTTCATTTTTACCCTTATAAATTTTAGTTAGATTCTTTATCTTTATCATAATACCTCCAAAAAATTAAAAAAAGTCTCATCCTACTTAAAGGACGAGACTTGAAATCACGTGGTACCACCTTTATTTTATAAATATATCACTATATTTAACTCACGGGTACATTATAATACCCTATCGCTTTAACGGGCGAACACGTTATTATCTAAAAAATTCGATAATACAGCTCCAAGACCATGTTCAATAATCTCTCTTTACCTATTTTCACCACACATAGGCTCTCTACAAAAGAAATAATTATCTACTCTTCTTTTCATAGCTTTTATTATATATTTAATTACTTTGATATTATATCAAAAAAAGCATATTTAGTCAAATACTTTATCTTGGATTATAAGCAAATAAACAAGCATAACTATTTTCAATTATTTCTTTATTTTCATCTAGTTTTAAACTTGCATATAATTTTTCACCATTATATTTTGATAATTCAATAAATGATAAATTCTTATCTAAAATAATAAATTCTTCATCTTTAGCAAAATTTTTTACTTCTATAATATATCCATTACTATCTCTAATAATATCTTCTTCTTTTATTTCAACTACTTTTGTATAATAATATTCTTGTTTATTAAGTATACTATAACTATCTAAAACTAATCTTCCAGGAAAAGATTCTTCACAGAAAATATTTCCTCTTGTTTCTAAATGAAAAATATCCCCAGGGATTAAAAACTTATCTGGACTTTTTATATTAAATGATATTTCATTATAATCATATAACATTCTTGCTACATAATCATTTTCAATAAAATCTTCGAAAAATCCATAAAAATAAACAATTTCTAGATCTAAACTTGTTTTTTTATTTTGTGTTAATATTGTATCACATGAAGACATTGTTATAATAGATAATAATAACACAATAACTATAAAAATTTTTTTCATAATATCACCCCATATTATTATACCATATTTAATATGCTTTTTTAAAAAAACATGCTTAAATAAAAAATGGAGCTAGAAATAGCTCCATTTATATTTAGAATTAAGATAGTTTTATTTTAAGTTCTTATAAATAATAAACAAGATTATTGACAATATTAAAAATGTTAATCCAGTAACAAGAATAAAACCATTACTGATTTTTTCTTGAGCTTTTTGAGCGCGATAGTCTGCAAACGAATCATAACGTCTATTTGCTTTAGATCTAAATAGACCTAAGAATGATTGCATACCATATACTAACATATCAAATGTTCCTTCATTACTTGCAAATATTAATAAACCAAAACCTGTAAACAACACTGCAGTAATGAATGTGCTATCATTTAGAACACGAAGTAATTCTTTAGTTGTGTCTTGTTTAAATCCCTTACATGAGATAAAAACAATAAATGCCATAACTAAAGCAACAAAATATGAAATTAAATATTTTTTAAGATTTTTCATTTAATTATTTAGATTCGTTATATTCTTTAACGTATCTTTCGTATTCTTCAGTATTACAATATACAAAATGTCCTGGATAAATTTCTCTCATTGAAGGACCTTCTTGAGAATAATCATGTTCTAACATTGGGTTGTAAGTAATTCTCTTACGATTTTTTTCTGAAATTGGATCAGGTAGAGGGATTGCAGAAAGTAAACTTCTTGTATATGGATGGAATGGATGTTTAAATAATTCATCACTGTATCCAAGTTCAACAATCTTACCAAAATACATTACCGCAATACGATTAGAGAAGTATTTAACTACCGCTAAGTCATGGGCGATAAATAAAATTGTTAATCCCATTTTTTGACTGATTTCATTTAATAAATTAATAACTTGAGCTTGAATTGATACGTCAAGAGCTGAAATTGGTTCATCGGCAATGATTAATTCAGGATTCATAATAATTGCACGAGCAATACCGATACGTTGACGTTGACCTCCAGAGAATTCGTGGGGATAACGAGAAGCATGTTCTTGAACAAGTCCTACAGTATCTAAGATTTTGTAAACTTGTTGATCAATGTATTCTTTATCTTTAATACCACGAATAATTAATCCTTCTGCAATGATTTCACGTACTGTCATACGTGGATCAAGTGAAGCAATCGGATCTTGGAAAATCATTTGAATTTCATTAATTAAGCTATTTTGTCCAGCTTTTTTACGAGACCATTTTTTATGATCTGCAACAGCTGATCTAATTTCTGCTTTGTTTTCAGTAACAATTTTTGAAAACTCTTCTTGTGAAATTTGATTTGCTTTGTATAATTTACGTGCATTTTTAATTGCATCTTTATACACTCTTGTTCCTGCGCAAATTCTTTCCCCTTTATAATATACAGAACCACCTGTAATATCATATAAACGAATAATTGAACGACCTGTTGTAGTTTTACCACATCCAGATTCTCCAACTAATCCAAATACTTCTCCCTTATATACTTCGAAGCTAACATCATTTACAGCTTTATTTTCGTATTTTCCAAGTTTGAAGAATTGTTGTAAATGTTCAACTTTTAATAAAACTTCTTTATTATCCATTTAATTCACGCTCCTTCTTCATTCTTTCAACACGATTTTGAATAATTTTTGGCATTTCTACTTTAGGTGCATTTGGATGTAATAACCAAGTAGCAGCATAGTGAGTAGGACTAACTTCAAATAGTGGAGGTTCTACTTCAAAATCAATATCTAAAGCATATTTATTTCTTGCCGCAAACGCATCTCCTTTTGGAGGATAAATCATGTTAGGCGGAGTACCAGGAATAGATTCTAATTTTTCTGTAGTATGTAAGTCAGGCATAGAACTTAATAATGCCCATGTATATGGATGAGCTGGTTCATAGAAGATTTCTTCTGCTGTACCATGTTCTACAATCTTACCAGCATACATAACAGCAATTCTATCAGCCATATTAGCAACAACCCCAAGGTTATGTGTAATAAAGATTACTGATAAATTACGTTGCTTTTTGATATCATTAATTAATTCAAGAATTTGAGCTTGAATTGTAACGTCTAAAGCAGTTGTTGGTTCATCACAAATTAAGATATCTGGGTTAGCAGATAAGGCAATTGCGATAACGATTCTTTGTCTCATACCACCTGAGAACTCAAATGGATATTGTCTAAAACGCATAGAAGGTTCAGGAATACCTACTTCTTCCATTAATTTAATTGCTTTTGCTTTTGCAATTTGTTTATTCATTTTAACAACTAGACGAGATGCTTGTTCTTTTAAGAAATCGATAATATCGATAACTTCTTGATTACAATTATAATTGCTATTTGTTAAATCACGTTGATAACTTGATTTTAAATCAACTAAAATTTTATTAATATTTGATAAAACTAAATCTAAATCAACAACAACTTGAGGTTTTAATACCCAGTCAGGAGTTTTTCCATTTTTGATCATTTTATCATATTTAGCTTTATTCTTTAAATAAATTTTTTCTTCAACAGGATTTTGTTTTCTACCATTAAAATATTTATTAACAGCACTATTTAAAGCAGATTCGAATACATATTCTAAACTGTTTTTCTTAACTTTTAAACGATCAATAGCATCATTTACTTTTACAGATAAGTCTTTAACTAATCTTCTTGTAGTTTTAGAATCTAAATTTCCAGATTTAAAGTATACAATTGCTTGTTCTAAATCAGGAATAATATTTTCTTTTTTTCTTAATGATAAATTATGAGAATAATCAACACCTTTTTCAGCAAGTGAAATAAATTCGTTCATAAAGTTTTCATCTAAATAACTACGAGTTAATTTATTCATTTCATCAATTGATAAATTGCTTAAATCACCTTGTGGATTAGCAAATTTATAATAAGCTAATGTAAAGAAATTTGGTTTTTCTTTATTTAAAGTTTCTTTAACAATTGGATGTAATTCATTTAAAATACTTACAACTTCTTGTGCTTTAATTTCTTTCTTAAGTAAAATTTGACCATTTAAATCATTAATAATTTTTCTTACATTTTCTGTATCAACAATTACATATTCGTGTAAAGAAAATTGTAATAATTTACTAATTTCTTTTACTTCATCAAGTAAATCAAATTTACGTTGTTTCTTTAATAATAAAAGTACGTTATCAATATTAACATCTAATTGCATTGCTTGAGTATAAGCTTCATTATATACTTCTTCAATTTTAGTATTTAAAATACAGAATGAATCAAATGCAGTGATTTTTTCAACAACACCTGGAATTAATAAAGGATCGTTTTGAGCTAAATTGATATTTTCTTGTAATTTTTGAAGTAGTGTATTAAAAGCATTACGAGCATTTTTCTTACCAGTTTTAGCTTTTAAAATCATTGCTTCTGTAAGCTGAGCACCAACACGCATGATTGGATTTAAGCTTGACATTGGATCTTGGAAGATCATAGCAATTTTATCTCCACGAATTTTGTGGAAGTCTTCTTCATCAATTTTTAATAAATCTTGACCATCATAAAGAATTTCTCCACCTTCAACAATTGAGTTTCCAGAAAGAATACCCATGATAGCTTTACTTGTTACAGATTTACCAGAACCAGATTCACCAACGATAGCTAGTGTTTCTCCTTTATGTAAATCAAATGAAATTTTTCTAACAGCTTTTAAAATTCCACCTTGAGTACGGAATGATATTTGTAAATCTTTGACTTCTAGTTTTTTATCCATAATCTATTCCTCCGTTCCTCTTAAAGATGGGTTGAATGCATCTCTTAATCCATTACCAAATAAGTTAAAGCTTAACATTAATAGACTGATAAATAATGCTGGCCAAATAATGATATGTGGATAAGTGAATAATTGTGCTTGTCCATTAGCAAGTAATGTACCAACACTTGTCATATTACCGTTATTTAAATCGATAATACCTAAGTAACTTAAACTTGTTTCAGAGAAAATAACACCAGGAATTACAAGTACACAACGTGTAATTAATGTTCCAATGGCATTAGGGAAGATATGTTTAAACATAATTCTTCTATCTCTTGCACCTAATGTTCTAGCTACTAAAACATATTCTTGGTTTTTGAAACGATAGAACTGCATTCTCGTACTTCCGGCCATTCCCATCCATCCAGTTAAGAAGAATGAAATAAATAGCACGATCATATGAGAAACTTGTAAGTGATATTTTAATAATGTGATAACAATCATAAATGGAATCGCACCTAATAAATCACAAATACGTTCCATGATAATATCTACTTTACCACCATAGTAACCTTCGATAGCACCATAAATTGCACCAACAAATAAGTTTACTGATGCAACAATAATTGCAAGAATAAATGAGAATCTAGCACCACTTGCTAAACAAGTGAAAATATCTTTACCATTAATATCAGTTCCAAATAAGAATAATGGTTTAGTAATATCATCTTTTAAAACTTCTTGATGATAGTAAGTGTAATATTTTTCATAGTCTACACGCACATCCCATAGACCTTGTTTTTTAACTGCATAATCATAAATACGTTCATTACCTTCAACACGAATACTGTTGTATTGATCGGCATCAACTAATTCATGTTCAGCTGTTAATTTATAGATAGGAATAAAATTACCATTTTCATCAAATTCAATGACAGTTTTACCACCACCACCAGTTTTTGTTAGATACCAGTAGTTAGCATCAACATCATCTCCACCAAATCCGCTAGGTCTTAATTTTGGATCAGTAACTGGTAATATTACTTGAATACATGTTCTATTTTGATATGCTTGTAAAGCTTTATACTCTTTATCGTTTAATTGAATAAATTTAGCACCTACAGAAGTATAAGTATCAACATTAACTTTATAAGTGATTTTTTCCTTCCCAAAGTAAGTTTCAACTATTTCTTCATAGTCATCATCAATTACTTTACGACCTAATTCAAGTTCAATACCACGATAATAATCAAATGTAGATTTATTAATAGTTTTGTTTTGTTTACCATCCCAGAAACCTAATTTTGAAGCAACTTCACTTTTAGGTAATACATGAGCATAGAATAAATCATTATATGCAACATTATATGGTGTAAATAAAGTTCCAAAAATTGCAAATAAAACTAAAAACATAATAATAAATGCAGCAACAATTGAACCTTTATTTTTTGTAAAACGATGGAAAGCATCTTTAAAATAACCAATAGGTTTTGTTTCTAATTTTTTATCATGTAATGTATCTCCATGAGAATGGAAGACAAATTTTTCACTAGAAATTTGATAATCTTGTGCTTTCATATCTATCTACCTCCCCATTCTAATACGTGGATCAATGATACCATAAGATAAGTCAATAACAAGACCAGCTGCAAGTCCAATTAAAATATAGAATGCAGATAACATCATAAATAAGTCATAGTCTTTAGCGTTAATTGCACTTAAATATAAATCTCCTACTCCTGGAACAGAGAAGATTTTTTCAATAACAAGTGATCCTGAAAGAACACTAATAAATTCACCAATAATTGAAGGGAAAATAGGAACCATTGAGTTTCTAAGAGCATGTCTTAGTGTAGCTTGTGGTTTTGTTAACCCTTTTGTTCTAGCAAGTAACATATACTCACCAGTAAGTACTTCTGTTAATTCAGCACGAGTACCACGTGCATATCCAGCGATTGACCCAAATGATAATGAGAAAACAGCTGGTAACATTGATTTAAACATATCCCAAGTAAAATATTCATAACCTGGATTCATAGTTTTTGGAAGTAAATTCCATTTAAAACATACGATGTATAGCAATAAAGATGCATATACAAAGCTTGGAACAGAAATAAATACCATAACGATTGTACTAATGAAATGGTCTTGCCATTTATTTTTCTTAAGTGCAGCTAAGATACCTAAAGCTATACCTAGTGGAACTGCAAATAATGATGAATAAACGTTAAGTAAAACTGTTGCAGGAATTTTTTCAGTAAATACAGTAATAATAT
>JBGVCU010000051.1:0-9697 GCA_045119035.1 Bacilli bacterium
TACTGATTATAATGAAGTTGATAATACTGATTATAATGAAGTTGATAATACTGATTATAATGAAGTTGATAATACTGATTATAATGAAGTTGATAATACTGATTATAATGAAGTTGATGATACTGAAGATAATTTGGACAATTCAAATGATGCAGATACCACTGAGACTGAAACTGCAATAGAAGTTTTAAAACCTGTTAAAGTTGGTCAGGAACAAAGTATTCAAGCAGATTTACTAGACAATTATGCAAAGATTGACGATCTTGATAAAATTGAACTTAATATCAAAATTATTGATCCTGAAACGAATGCAGAAACTGAATTAAAAACACCAAATATGCTAGATAAATTAGACAAGCCTTTAACTGTTAATGTGGTTGAACCTGAAGAAAAACCAAAGCAGGAAATAGATATTGAAATTGCAAAGCCTGAAGAAACAAGTGTAGAGGTAAAGTCTTCTGATGATGTTAATTTAGAGATTAACGATGCTAATACATCAGATGATACTAAGGATGCATCAGAAGAAACAAATGCAGAAGAAATTTCAAATGACAACGGTCAACGACCCACCGCTTAAAGCTACGCTTTTGAAGCGGGGGCTTCACAGCCTGGTTGACTAGACTAAGTGCTTAGAGCACTACGTTATTTGAGAAATTGATATAGGTACCTACAGATGTATCGTCTAGTCTGTAGCTCTACGGTAAGTGTTTAAACAGTTTTGATAGGGTAAGAAACAGTGATGCTTGCACATAAACCTCAAATAACATTGTCGAAGGCGACCTAACAGTTAGATATGTACTGATTTACCATATAGAACATATCAAAGAACTTTTATTCATTAACTTTTATTTTGGAAAACTCTAAGTACTCAACATGGTATATGTACTAGACATAAATGGAAATCCACTAATGCCTACAACTAGGTATGGCCACGTTAGACGTTTATTACGTGATGGCAAGGCTAAGGTTGTAAGCACTAGTCCATTTACCATTCAACTTACCTATGAGAATACAAAGATAACCCAAGATATCAATTTAGGAGTAGACGCTGGCTCTAAGATAATAGGTCTTAGTGCAACTACCAAAGACAAAGTACTATATGAAGCTCAAGTAGAATTAAGAAACGATATTGTTGATTTAATCTCAACTAAAAGAGAGACTAGACGTTCAAGACGTAACCGTAAGACCAGATATAGAGCACCACGCTTTGATAACAGAAGAAGAGCTGAGGGCTATTCAGCCCCATCAGTTAAGCAAAAGGTAGATAGTCATCTTCAAGTTGTAGCTAATATCCATAAGATATTACCTATTGCCAAAATCATAGTTGAAGTTGCCTTCTTTGATATGCAGAAGATTAAAAATCCTAATATTAAAGGTACTGAATATCAGCAAGGTGAGCAATTAGACTTTTGGAATGTAAGAGAGTATGTACTCTTTAGAGATAACCATACTTGTCAATGTTGCAAAGGTAAGCGTAAAGATGACATTTTAAATGTGCATCACCTTGAATCAAGAAAGACTGGTGGTAACGCTCCAAATAACCTCATCTGTCTATGTGAGACTTGCCATAGATTATTACATCAAGGCTTAATTAAACTACCTAGCACAATTAAGCGCGGTACCATCCTAAAAGATGCTACCTTCATGGGTATTATGAGATGGCACTTCTACAATGAGTTAAAGAAGACTTACAAAAATGTCTCTTTAACCTATGGCTACATTACTAAGCATACAAGAATAACTAACAACTTACCTAAAGACCATCACATTGATGCTAGATGTATTAGTGGTAACCCATTAGCAAAATCTGATGGTACTTACTACTACCAAAAGAAGGTACGTTGTCATAACAGACAAATTCATAAGTTTAATATCATTAAAGGTGGTATTAGAAAACTAAACCAAGCCCCTTATGAGGTTAAAGGGTTTAGATTATTTGATAAGGTCTTATATCAAGGCAAAGTTTACTTTGTCTTTGGTAGAAGACAATCAGGTTACTTTGATATCAGAGATTTATCTGGTAACAAAGTTAACAAAGGGAGCATTAGCTTTAAGAAACTAAAACTCTTAGAGCGTGCTAAACATTATTTAGTAGAACGGAGGACGGCAATTCCTCCACGACCTACAGAGGTCGTGGTCTCCTTGCCTTAATAAGATGAAACTAACTTATAAGGAAATTCATCAATTACTGGATAAAGGAATTGATATGTATGTTGATACTCCTTCAGGTAAAAAGAAAATTTTAAATAAATTTTCAAAAATATCGGAAGGGTATCTTATTAAATACGACGATGGAACTGAAACTAATTGTTCAGTTGCACATAATATGATTTTTAACGATCAATTAAAAGGTGCAACTGAAATTAAAATTGGCGATATTGATTACAATTCACATAAAAAAGTTATTTCAAAAACTAAACTTCCAAAACAGGAATATTTAGATTTTGAAATTGATGATGCAAATGGATTGTATATTCAAAATGGTATCATTCATCACAACTCAGGTAAATCACTAGTTATTTCTATTATTATAGAATATTTTAGAAAACATAATTTAAAAGGTGTTCTTTGTGTTCCAAACATCAATTTATTAACACAGTTCAAATCAGATATTGAGTCGTACAATTTAAAAGAACTTAGTGATGAAATTGAGTTGCACGGAGATGGCAATAAATCAACATTTACTAAAACATTAACTATTTCAACGTGGCAAAGTTTATGTGAAACTAATAATACTGATAATTTTGATTTTATCATTTGTGATGAAACACATCGCTTTAGTTCTGATATTACAAGTGATATTATTCGCAAAGCCGTACATACCAAAATTAAATTAGGATTTACAGGAACATTACCCGAAAATCCAGTTGATAAAATGACTTTAGTAGGACTATTTGGTCCTCCAAGTACGGTAATTACTGCTAAGGAACTAATTAATAGAAAACTAGCATGCCCCGTTAAAATCAAAGCATTAATGTTTAAATATAATAATGAAGATATTACTAAATTTAATTATTTAAAAACATATCAAGAACAACTAGAATTCGTTATTGAGCATCAGGAAAGAAATGATAAAATTGTAAAATTAGCAAGCGGAATTTCAACAAAAAATAAAAATTGCTTAGTTTTATACCAAAGAACTAAACATGGCAAACAGTTGTTTATTGATATAATGAAAGAATTGTATCCTAATGTAGAAGTTACAGAGAAAGATATAGTTGGTAAGAAATCATTAGAATTTCAAAAGCAATACAACGTCTATTTTGTAAATGGTGAACAGAGTTCAAAAATAAGAGAAGAAGCAAGAAAAATCTTAAATGATATACCAAATGCAATTCTAGTATCAAATTATCAAATTTTAAGCACTGGAATTAACATCAAAGCATTGCAATATATGATTTTTGCAAGTCCAATGAAATCATTCACAACTGTTTCACAGTCAGTCGGTAGATTGATGAGATTACACGAAAATAAAACTGAGTCCGTTGTTTTTGATATTGTTGATGATTTTGGAATCAGAAAACCGAATGGAATATTTGTAAAACAATTTAAACACAGGGTAGAAAGTTCTTATAAACCTGAAGAATTTCAAACTGAAGTATTAAATGTGAAATTAATTTGATTATCAACGAAGTTATTGTTAACAAAAAAATTGTTTCATATAAATACTATACAATTACAACGAGAAAAAAAATGAATTTTACTGATTATTTAAACGAAGGATACTCCAAAGAGCTTTCTAAGCAATTGAAAGCATACGGATTAGCTAAGGAAGTTGGCGATTGGTTAGCTGATAATGGTGTTTCAGTTAATGACGCTAAAACAAGAACAGATTTAGATGAGATTATTGATAATAAGCCACTTGGAATCACAAGTGCAATTAAGGAAATTAAAAATAGCTATTTAAGCAATTTTAATGGTGGTTATTTAATTTTTGTTCACGATACCAAAGGTGTAACTCTAATTAGAACTGTTAAACCTGGATTTAGAGATGTAAACATAAGCAGAGATAGTCGTACTGAATTTGGCGATACTGACGGTAAAATTATATCAGTATATGCAATTGAAGCTAGTAGAGAAGATTTTCGCAGATATAACGGTAGCGCAACAAAACAGAAGCAACGTACAAGAAGTGATAGACAGTCTGGTGAAGATAGTATTGAGACAATGAAAAAACGTCGTGACTATACTATTAAAAAGCGTGATAAGTTAAACAATGCACTTGAAAATAAAACAATTAAGAAAATATACAACATACTAACAGGTGTTGGATTCAAAATTGAACGAGCCAGTGAACTTCCAATTTTAATCAGACAGGATGATGTATTTTATTTATCTGACGTAAAGTTGAATATTGATTCAAATGTAGGTCCTGATATTCGTTTATATATCGATGGTGGCTGGAAATCTATCTCTAACACTAAGCTGGATACTAAGGTTGAAGCTAAGGTTGAAATTAACGTAAGTTCAAGCAGATATGATTATAATGCAAATGCTCAGGATAACATTACACGTGAATATTATGCACTTGCTAATATTTCTGACGCAATTTCAAAGGTAAGTGAAATCATAAAGAATTCTACTTATAATGATTTATTAGTCGATTAAATCGTCTATAACACTATTTAAACGCCCTAAGTAATCTTAATCCATGGGCGTTTATGTGAACCCAACAGATAAAAATATGAGCCTTTAGACTCATATATACAGATTATATATAAATAAAGTATATCTACATTTAAAAAGGTAATTTTATGAGAGTTATTAAAGATAAATCAGAAGCAAAAAATGGATTGTATAAAGTAATTAAACCATTTTATACTTCCGAAGGTTTATTAAAAGTAGGAACATTATTAGATGGTCCTATTGATGAGTGTTTAAGACATCGTTTAGTGGTAGCAGTTGCGGATTTAAAAGCAAATGCATCAGTTGCTGCACAGAATGTTAAAACTTCAACTACTATTGTTAAGAAGACAGAACCTGTAAAAGTTGAGGTTAAAGAAAAGGATACTAAGACTGATACAGTAGTTATTGAAAAAGCTGAGAAATCAGAAATTAATGTTGTAAAAGATGACAAAAACACAAACAAAGTAGTTATTGAAACCGCTAAGAAAGAAACAAACGTTAAGTAATTTAAAAAGACTAAGAGAGTTACACGAAGCTAACAATACTGTTAGATTAAACATTGTACGTAGTAACAACTTTTGTATAAAATCAACGGATAAAAATGAAAACAATAAAAATTGATTCTTTAAAACTTTATAAAAATAAATTAGAAACTTATATTCCGGATCTTCTTGAAACTGCTACAGAATCTGACATTGATGGTTTAATGCAAGATTTGCATCAGTACAAGATTTGCATTTTTCCAAAGACATTTTCATATGGCCACACTAATGCAATGTGCCGTTTGAATATTCATAGAAAGACTGGTAAAGCAACAATCACAGCATTAAAAAGTAAATTGAATACTGATTGCACAGCAGTTTTTGACGATAAGTACACTTTACATTTTTATACTCCGTCAAGACTTTGGAATGGTCAATTCGCTCCTAACGGCTATTTGTATCCTTCGGGAAGTTTCAATTATACAGAGTACTCTGTTGAATCTGTTTTAGAAGGTGTAGGACAGTGTTTAGGTGGTGAAGGTAGTCCAAATAAGTATTATATGGAAATGGAAATTTCCAGTTTAGATCGAATTGAATTTTTCCCATCTTGGAACGCGTATGGTTGGTTTTCAGAACACTTTGGTTCAAGATACTCTACTGCTGTAACAGTTGATGTTGAATGTGATGGAGAAAAAGTGTTCTCAGGAACTATTTCTGATTTGAAAATTTATGACAGAGTTAAAATTGTATTTGACTCTTTCAATAAAGTTCATCTAGAAAAATTCAACGTTGGAACTGCTTCAGCTTTCGAGGACTATTACTAAAACAGAAAAACGGATTGAAAAGTTCTTCAATCCGTTTTAAATACACTTTATAAACTAAGCGAACAAGTTCATAATCTCTTCTTCAGTTGCGTAAACAAACTGTGAAGCAATCCACTGCTTTAAAAGTTCGTCGTACTTCTTAAAAGCGTTTAAATCAATAATCTTAACTTTTTCCATACTTAACCTCTAAAGTTACGCAGTTACTTCTCCAGAAACTGTTTTAAATTTCAGGTCAATAGCAGTTCACTTGTTGAAAGTTTTGGTGCTGTTTATAGGACTCGAACCTACACTCTACTGATTACGAAACAGTTGCATTACCAATTATGCTAAAACAGCTAAAAGAATACTACATTAAAAAAATTAATTGTTTTATATTATACAAAAACAATATTAACATTGTCAACTATTTTTTAGTGTGAAAAATTCTTGTTCTTGCTTTGTATGTAGTTTTTCGTTTAATCATTCTTTTTCTCATGTTTCCTCCAAATTCAAAGGTGAACTGCTATTGACCTAAAGGTCAATAGCTTCTATTTACAATTAAATATTTAATTGCAGTTTAAATGTTTTTGATCTCGAAAATCTAAACACTTAAAAGCTTTATACTCCGAAAGTTCCTTCCCAAGAGTCTTATTTTGAAAATAATATTCTCCAGCTTTTAAAAGATTAATAGCTGAATTGTGATCTCTATCAATGATGTTACCACATTTACACTTTAGTGTACGATTGGTAACATCTGACATTTCTTTATGTCTTTTTCTACATTTAGAACAGATCTGAGAACTTGGAAAGAATTTGTCTACGTAGACAATGACATTTCCAAATTTCTCGGAATTCTGTTCTAACTTTTGACAGAAATAATACCATTGTAACAAACCTATAGATTTTCCATGATTTCCACCTTTGGTGGAAGTCTTGGAATCCTTATAAGAAGTTCTTTCAGACAATTTCATGCAGATCTAAATCTTCAAGTACTATCAATTCATTATGTTGACATAATGACCTTGATAACTTGTTGATATAATCTTTTTGAACGTTATGAACTTTTTCGTACAGTTTGTTACATTTTATCGTTAAACGATAAAGTTTAACAGAGGTCTTACGCTTTTTCTTAGATTTGTTTCTCATCTTTGAAATAGTCGTATTTAAAAAATCAATCTTCTCTTGAAGTGATTCCATTTTAGATCTCTTTGTTGAAAACTCTGGTGCTTTCGCACCAAAACTATCAACGAAGAAATCTCTTAATGAAAAATCTAATCCTATATGTTTATTATCTTTACGATCTTCATGAATTTTATTGACCTCAATACATAATGAAATCGTATAAACTCCAGTTTTAGTTCTTTTAACTATTGCTGATTTAATTTTACCATTTAAAAGTTCAGATTTAATATTTTTACATCTGAATTGAACTTTTCCTATTTTTGGAATGTAAACATAAGATTCTGACTTACAGTCATGATTATACGAAAATTTTATATTATTACTATAAAAATAATCTGAATGGGATTTTTTAGATCTAAATTTAATCAATCCTACTTTTTGATCTTTTGATCTTTTAGATCTATTAATTGAATTGGTTTATTTAAATTTATAAAGAACCTGTTGAACAGTCCATGAATAAGAACCTTTAAGAAATTCATACTCAGTACATAATTCCTTATAATCCTTATAATTTGGGATTCTTTCTTCTTTAAGTGCTTTTAAATATTCTTCAACATATTTGTTATAAATGAATCTTGTATCATTCAAATGTTTATTTAAAAGCAATTTCTGAGCATTATCAGGCTTTAGTGTTAACACTAAACCTCTATTATTTTTCTCAGAATTGTTCCTTTTCAATTTAGAATGCATTTTTATTTTGTTTTATTTATTATACGATTTTAAAAATAAAAATCAATATTTTTATAAAAAATTATACAATTACAAAAACTCCGTTTTAAACGGGTTTTTGAATTTTTAATTTAAATATTTAAAAGTACAACGTCTGTATATATGAACCTAAAGGTTCATATTTTTATCCGTTGGTTTTATATAAATTCTTAATTTTAAATATCGAATATCGATATCAGTATTGCATGCTAAAAATTTATACACAATATCCTTGAGTTTTCTTGATTTATTTTTTGTAAGCAAATAAATCATTCTAAACCATTTACCAGAATATCGAGTTTTCAATCGATTAAATTGTGAAATCTTAGCTAATATGTATAAAATATATATTCATATTAGTTTTGTTCTATTCCTTTCTTTGGCTTCTTTAATATGGTTTCCCGCATGTTTACGTTCTGATGATGTTCGTAAAGAAGATGCATTTGTATATTGTAAATCCCAGTCCTTACAATATTGTTTAGAATATAATCTATTTTCATTGTATATTACATCATCTGTTTCTGTAATATCAATAGCATTTTTCCAAATAATTTGCCCATTTAGTTTTACTGCGAATTTATGATCTTCAGTACATCTTATTTTTCCAACATTTGGATGAGAAATTTCAACCATACGTTTTTCGGTTAATTTCTTTTGAACATTTAAAACCTGTTTCATTTCATTTTTACAAGTTTTTGTGTTATAACTCATAATATATACTTGTTTATCTTTTAAATCTACTGTATATGGTGCACGAACTCGATAATTATACGTACTAGGTGCAAACTTCGTTAATAATTCTCCGATTTTTATCGATTTCATTTCATTATCTATTTTAACTCGTAATGTAGTGTTAGACGCAAAGCACGTGTCAGCAATGATTTCTCGTTTTGCCCCTATTACTTCAGGTCTTCGTGCATTTAAATGTGTGGTTGCAATATCCACTGATTTTTGAATTACAGGATCAATAAATTTTAATTCAAATTTATTTGCAATATCCACGTAATCATTAATAGATTTATTTGGATTGTTCTTAATGATTTCGTTCATTATAGGTGCAATTGTATAATAACCAGAATCGGTATCGTTATACGTAATACCTGCAAATTGTGATTTATCGTTATTGATACCATCAAGAGCATCATTAATCATTCGTGAGGTATTCTGAACTAAAAATCTTCCATTTCCTGTGATTGCTTGTGCAACCTTTTCATTAAACAAAATAAAGTTTTTATTACCAACACTTCCATATAAAGAGTTAATCATAATCTTTTTAACATATTGCTGAATATGATAAAAATCTTCTTTTAAATGACATTCGTTGTATAGTTTTTCTAATTCTTCATTAGATAACTGTTGTAATTGTTCTACTGTATAATCTAAAACATTCATTACAAATCTCTCAATCAATTTTTTATTAATTATATATCGTTGTTGTTAAAATTTAAAGAGCTATTTAAGATTTATTTAAAAATCGTCTATAACACTATTTAAACGCTCATAGACTAAGATTACTTAAGTTTGTGTATATTCCTATTATAAACTTAATTATATCGTTCTATGAGCGTTTTTGACGTATTATAAACGATTTTATGATTGCTAAGCATAAATGCAAGTAAGATGCTATTTTAATAATCATACTTTGTAACGTTAATTAAAAAGAAATTAAATGTGATTTTGTATTTTTATTCTATATCAAAATAGAAAAATATCATAATTATGTTTGCGTTGTTAATAGGTAATAAAATTGATTTAATCTATTAAGTACACAATCATATTAAAAGTTATTTTATATTTGTTATTAATAAAAACATAATATTTTGTTAGAATTTTCTATTCTTTTATAAATCAATTAGTTAAGTAGTTCAAACATCAGTTCAACTACACTTTGAAATC
>JBGVCU010000052.1:0-6942 GCA_045119035.1 Bacilli bacterium
ATTAAGTACCTTCCTTGATTATAAAGGTTCTTAGAAAGCAAAAATTGCTCTCTAAAGAACGTATTGGAATCAATTAGAACATTAGCACTTAACTGCATTTATAATCCTTTTTAAAATAACTTATATTATTATAATTTTTTACATAGAAAAATCAAGAGATGTTTTAAAATAATTAATACTTTTCAACATAATTATGTAAAATAACTCTTGTTATATTTAATAATTTTAAAACTTCTTTTGCTTTCATTTTTAATACTCTTTAATATTATTTACAATTCTAATTTTTAAAAATAACAAAAATGATAAAAAATTTAAATATTTTTTAATAGTTTTTAATATTTTTGTATACTATATATATTTTATAAAATGTAAACTGTTTTTTTTTATATTTTATATATATATATATATATAATATATTATAATTTGTAAACATTTAGTTGGGTTTGTTAAAATGTTTTTTAGGTGTACAATAATGAAATATTACGAACGGAAATTCAAATGAATATAACAAAGATTTTACAAACACATAACTTTGATGATGATATTGTCAATGTTATACGTAGTATGCCAACAACTTATAAAAATTTTACAGATTTCTGTATTCAACTGATGAAGTTGATTACTGTAAATCATACTGTATTTGATTGTTATAAAATCATTTTATTATCTTTTAATCACTACAATACATTTGATCGTGTATTTAACGAATTAAACGAGACATATCCGTTGCAGGTTCCTGATAATATTTCCGTTATTAACTACTTATTACATAGATATAATAAGTGTAAAATGTGTGGAAAATTAACAGAACGAGAATTCTGTAATCATTCATGTGTTACAAAATATTTCAAATTGCACAATAAAATACCACTAGAAAAACAATTAGAAATCAATAAAAAGATTAGTATCGCTAATAAATCGAAATCCGATGAAGAAAAACGTAAAATCGCAGAAAAGCGGAAATTAAGTATTAGTAAATTAGATAAAAAAGAAATTGTATTAAAACAAAAGAAAACAAAATTAGAAAGATACGGTTCAGAAAACTATAATAATCCAGATAAACAAAAACAAACAAGATATAAAAAATATGGAAAAGCATATTTTTCAGAAGAAGGCATTGTTAATATAAACAAGCATAGAGTATCAAAAGAACAAAATTTTGATGCTTGGTATCACAGAATGTATGAATTGAAATGTAAAAACACTAGCATTACAACACAACAATTTGATGAAATAATGAATAATTTTAACAAAGATTATTGTATTCAAAATTTTGTTGAAAACAATCTATTTGATATTGAGAAATTTCAAAAATATTTTTGTTGCTCTTATAGTCATGCATTTAAACTTAAAAAACGATTAGGAATTGATATTCCCAACAAAGTTGTATTTGATGGAACATCAAAAGCAGAAACTGAGTTATTTAATTGGATACCAACGGATAATAAAATTCACAATGATAGAACAGTATTAAATCCATCTGAAATAGATATTTTAATTCCTAATATTAAAATTGGCATAGAGTATAATGGGATATATTGGCATTCAAAATATGATAAAAATTATCATCTTAATAAAACATTAAAGTGCTTAGAACAAGATATACAATTATTTCATATTTTTGAATTTGATGACTTAAATATTTGGAAATCAATGATTTCTAATAAGTTAAAGTTAAATAAAAAGATATATGCTAGAAAATGTATAATAAAAGAACTTAAATACAGTGAAGTTAAAGATTTTTTAGATGAAAATCATCTTCAAGGAAGTTGTGTTTCGAATATTAATATAGGTTTATTTTATAATAATATATTAATAGAAGTAATGACATTTTCTAAGCCTAGATTTAATAAAGAATATCAGTATGAACTGATTAGATTGTGTACATTAAAATATCATTATGTAATAGGTGGAGCATCTAAGTTATTTAATTACTTTAAACTTAAATACAATCCTACATCAATTATTAGTTATGCAAATAGACGTTTTTCTAATGGTTCAATATATATGTTGTTAGGATTTGAGTTAAAAGGATATACTGAACCTAATTACTATTATATTAAAGGTAATGAAGTTTTAAGTAGATATAAATGTCAAAAACATAAGTTAAAAGACTTGTTAGAAAATTATGATGATACTTTAACTGAATATCAGAATATGACTAATAACGGTTATTATAGAATTTATGATTGTGGTAATTTAGTTTTTCAATGTAAAAAAGCACCATAAAGGTGCTTTTTAAATATTTATTCATCAATGATTGAACTAAAATCATTAGTTCCTGCGTTGGTGAATTTTAAGTGTATCATTTCAACTGCGTATGTAGGTTTAATAAAGATATCTACAACTAACTTATTCTCGGCTATTGTTTGTGAAGTGTTATTTGTTTCGTCACAAATAGTTTTATAGTCGTCAATACCTCTATCACTCTGAACTTGACTTAGATATGGATTTATCTTAGCTAAAATACGATTTCTAGTAAATGAGTCGTTTTGCTCAAATATTGAATTTCGTGACATCTTAGCTAAAGTTCTTTCAAGAATGTTAAATAGATTTCTGATGTTAACACGATTAAATGAACTTGATTTAGACAACATTGTCTTCTGTCCCCATATTACATCGCCTTCAGATGGGAATGTCAGTACAGGATTTATACAGTTTTGATACAATGTATCACGTTGTGTCTTATTTGGTGAATATGAAAGTTGAATAGCATTCTTAATTTGACCTCTATCAAGACCAGCTGATGCAATCCATGGATTATTTTCAACTGAACACTTACCACGTAAGCCTGCAACGTCGCCTGCAATATTAATCCAACGATTTACAGAATTGTATCTATCATATTGCTGTTTATAATTAGCGTATAATGAAATCCACATTGAATTGTAGTTAATACTGTTTCTGAACTTAACAATATTAGCAGTAGAAGTTACAGCTTTTTGACCTGTTGTCATAATCTTGCCATTATACTCATATGGAATGCCCATATAAGCAATGCAATCACCTCTAGTTTCAGCTAATTTCTTAGCAGAAATACCATTATCAAGTTCGTTTGCAATAATAATGTCAATGTCGATAGCTTCTTTGTTGTCAAAGACTTCATAAGCATCTAGTAAATCATCAGCCTGAATTGGGGAGTCGTAAGCATTTGATAATTCAATATTTCTACCATAATACTTATTATTAATACCATCATAAATAAATGTATATGATGAAACATTAGGAACTTTAACCTTACGAGTTCTATATACAGGAACGGTTTTACCTGTTGCTGTATCAATAGCTGTAACAAAGGTAGTTTTACCATTTACAGTAACTGTCTTCTGTATTTTGTTACCATAAACATCTAAAACATACTCTTCTACCTCAATTAAAGGATCAACCGCTTTGTTATCCTTAACATAAATTAAAGATGATTGTGTATTGATAACATCTTCAATATAGATTGATTTACCGTAACTATCAACATCTTTAGGATCAAGCGAAACTAAGAATGTTTCTTTAATTTCCTCATCCAATGAGTCATATACAATAACAGCAATTTGAGCAGTTTCTAAAACTGGTGCATATTCATACAATCCATCCAATGCAATGCCCTCAAAAGCATATCTTGAACAATGATTGCCAACAAAACGAACATCGTTTACCTCAAAATCAGAAGGTAGAGCAATACAAATCTTAAACCTAGTTTCAACTGTACCTGGTGTTCTGCTAAAGAATTTTAGTTTTGATGTTGCGTTCGCAAAAGCAATACTATCTTTAACTAAATTAAAATGTTCATGATTTTTAATCTGCTTATTGGTTGCAAAAAGAATAGTTTTATCTGCTCTTGCTGGCTTCTTCTTCAGAAATTCTGAATATGTTTCAGTATACCAGTCACCCGTATCGATATCTTCTTTATCTTCTTCAACAATTGTTGCTTCAGAATTGTAATATCGAGAGTTATCTAAATAATTAGGAATTTTTAAAGCACAACTATATGTTACTTTAGAAGTCTTCTTCCAAGGAATTAACATATCTGTTGAATTATTGTAAGATTGAGCTTCAGATGAACCGTTTAATGCAACCTGTAGTTTGTAAACATGTATACCTTTAGATACAGAAACCTCACTATGTCCGTTTAACGTAGTTGGTGAGCGGTCAAGTAAAAGCGCATAAGCAGGAACTTCTAATCCATCTTCCACTCTTGTACCTATTCTTACTTCAACTACTAAAAATTTTGGATAACCTGACCCAACTACATCTGTTTCAGATTCACCAAAAACAATAATGTCACCTTCTTGTATACCGGCTTCGTTACTGATGAATACCCATTTTGCTTTGTCGTCTACAACACCACCGTATTCAGATGTACCCCATTTTTGAATACTATATCCAACTGCAGTTTCGTAAGCAACAAACGTTGCCATTGTATCTGTTGCATAACCATTAATGTTACATGCTCTTGAAATGTAAAGATTATCAGCATATTGAAGATAATTATATGCCTGATACCAATCATTGTAGTTATCGTCAGTTGGTTTACCATAAAATGAGATTAAATCGTCAGTGTTGGTAATTTGAGTGTACTCTTCTAAAGGACCTTTTGTAAAATTACCTGCAAAACATGCAGCAATTGCTGAAACGTTAGTTGCAATTTCAGATTGATCACTTTCAGAAACATAGACACCTGGACTAACCATCTCTGTCATTATATTTCTCCATTAAATCTTTTTATATATTTATATTTTTATTAATAACTATAAAAAATATTTTTAATACAATTATAAGTTTGATTAAATAAAAACGAGGAGTGAAACTTTAGATTTTAAATTGAATATTAGTTACGAAATAATTTAAGATGTGATTGTATGTAGAAAAAGAAAAGGCATTTAATTTCCTAAATGCCTATATAAAATTATTCTTGTTCTAAATTGTCTGAATTTTCATTTTTAGATTCATCAGATTCATTTTCAGATTCATCAAATTCATCTTTAATTTCAATATTATCAACTTGTTCGTTACTTGTGATTAGAATGGTTAGTAATCCGTTCTGTAACTTAGATTGAATATCACCATTGATAAATTGCTCAGGTAAAACAAAACGTTGCTCAATATCGTTAAGTTCGAATCCTTTAACGGTATAACTAACATCTGAATTTTCTGCTTTTGCTTTAACAATTAAAACATTACCGTTTTTAGTTAAAGAAATATTTTCTTTCTTATACCCGCATAAATTAAGTTCTAAAACAATTTTATTATCTTTATAGCCAATATTATAAAGAGAATTGCTACAACAATCACAGCATGATACGTTACTTAAATCAGTACTGTTAGAAGTAGAGTTTGAAGTATCTCCAAGTAGATCTTTAACAACATCTTCAAATGGATATTTAATCATTCCGTGATTATCGTACTTTTTAACATAATAAATTTTAGACATTTTTAATCCTTATTTTGGTTTAACAAATTGAGCCAATTTCATTCTTGCAACATCCATAAGATGCATAGGCTCAATAATAATTCCGACTGACGTTACCTTTCTTTTGATATACATTCTAACACAGTTTTTATAAGCGCTGTGCTTTAACAAAGGTACAATTTGCTTATAATTAAATCTTAACGGATAATGAAACTTACCTGTTCTATCAGTATTACTTTTGATTAGTGCTGTTACAAATTTAATTCTTGAATGAATTTCAATCCAATGTAAATTTACACCTAACATATAATTTCCTTTTTTATGTAAAATTAATGTTAGCGGATATTTATCAAAAATTTTAGTCTTGTCTTTAGCATCATATCTATAAAGCATGATCATTCCTGGTTTTACATTACCCCACGAAGGATGACCATGCCTTGTTTTGTTTTTATACTCATAAAACAAGGATTTTAAGACTTTTAATGATGTTTTAGTATCAAAAGGTTTAGCAGTCTTCATATTCCTAATATGGTGATTAAATTGTCAAAATTCAAGCTAATCTTTTATTAATAAATCGCCATAAGTAAATTGTGAAATATAATTTGCAACGGATGCAACTAAATCAACAGATTTATGTACTTCATTATAGAAACTTGCTAAATCACCTAACTGACCGTAATCAACAGTTTGGAATGGTGCACCGTCATTTTCAACAGTTACAGATGCAATAACCTTTTGGTCAAGACTAACACCATCAATAAAAATAGAAAGTCTTACAATAAATGGGCCAAAGTCATCCGTTACAACAGTTTTACAAACTGAACCAACTTCTACTTTACGATAACCTGCTAAACCTTCGATTGTTTGCTCAAAGAAAACGGTGTAATCAAAACCATTTGATTTTGCAAATTCTGAAACATCTGCTACTTTGTCATTCTTATCTTTAATGCTATCTGCATTTTCGTTTAGAAATGTGTTAAACATAATTTTAACCTTCTTGTTTAATATATTATGTGTTCAAAAGTATTAAAAATATATAATTTTTAACACTTTTATTTAACAGAATGTAATTCTGTTTGGTCTATACAAAAGACCTCTATCAATTATTTCCTGTACGACAGGAAACTCATTGACTTCTTTTAAATGTAGATATTTACGTAGAATATTTAAAGCTCCGTTAATGTCTGCATTTAATGCTTTACCTAGCGAAGACAAAAATAAACCTCGTTTAATTCTACTTCCTTTATATTTATCATGATGTTTAACTTCTTCAAAAGCTAAAGCATCACACTTTGATGTATAGGATTCTTCTTGTGTAACAAGATTTATACCTATCATCTTACATTTATACTCAAGCATCTTTAATAACTTATAAAATGGAATTGATATAAAGTTTTGGTTGGTTTGTTTACCTAACTAAATGGAGTCTTTCCATTCTTTATTTCTACCAAAAACCATTGTACCAATTTTGTGTTTCACACAATAATTTACAAGATATCTTGATGCTTTATGCAGTATATCTGTAATCTTTAATTCTC
>JBGVCU010000053.1:0-2353 GCA_045119035.1 Bacilli bacterium
AATGAGTTTCCTGTTATACAGGAAATAATTGATAGAGGTCTTTTGTATAGACCATATAGAATTTCATTCTATTAAATAAAAGTATTTTAATGTTAAAAAATTTATATATTTTTTAATAGTTTTTAATACTTTTGAATACATGTAATTTGAAATTAGAGGAATTTGTTATGTTATATGTCGTTACTGACCCTTGTTACTTAGTTGACGTCTTAGAAAATAAAGACTCAGTTTGGAATGAATTTTGTTCTCTGCTAGATTACAATTACAAAGATGATAATCACCTAGCTGCTGAATATCTTGCTAAGGAGTTAGGTTTGACTAAGATGTGGGTATCTGACACTGGATTTGGTGATTGGACTAATGAAATCATAGACAATATTCACAATCCAAATGTTAACGTTCTCAATAAGGAATTTTGTGCGGATTCAGGTTTAGTTTGTGTTTGTCCGGTAACTGAGGAATTTTTAGACAAGTTAACAGAAATATTCGGAGGCGTTAAAAATTATTGTGCAGTAATTGAAGCATCTGAAGATTGTAGTGTTGATTTCGATTACGATTGTAATGATTGGACTGTTGTTGAATTTACCGACAGGATAAACAAAGTTCACTTATATTCGTTATTACCATCTGAAACGGATGATGAGGATGAAGACGAAATATGAAGTTGAAGAACGTTATTATGCGTATACGAAATACGAAAAGACAAATAATGATGCAACCATACCTTAAAAATATAGAAATTGCTTCTTATGTTTATAAGAAAGCATATCAAAATAATTTTTATATTGATATATACAAATGTCAGGCTATTGTATTTGCGTGTTATGGAATTTTTCTAACATTTACAACTAAACAACTTTGTGAAAAACCGACAAATCTGTGTATTTTTAAAAATCTTTATAAATTTGCTTTAAATCCTATATTTGATGATAAATTACTAGAAATGGATGATATGATTGAAGATACATTTTCTAAAGAAGAAATAGAATTGTTAGATGAAACAATTGATTTCTTTAAAGATTATAAATCATATCAAATGATGACATTATTTCGAAGCACGATTAAATGCGAGAATGATATTAAGGCATTGTTTACAAATCTAACAAAATGAATAAGCCTGATAGAATTGCTCTTAAATAAATTTGTTGAAGTTAAATAAAATTTTATAAAAAAATGCTTGTATTAATTTTTTTATGTTATATAATTAATACAGAAGTTAGAAATGAGAGGAATTTAAAATGAAAAAATACGTAATGTCTGAAGAACTTAAAAATGAAATTTGTAAAGAATGGGATAATCAGCGAATGAGAGATTATTGCATTAAAGAAATTTCAAATGAATTAAAATTGACTTCATTAAATGGCTTTATTGCGTTTATTAAACAACGTATTAACACTTCATTTTGCTTTGGTTACCTTGATTACGACGAAAGCACGATTGAATTTGCTAACAATGCTGCTAAAGAAATACATTTCAATGTTGAAGAGTTCATACGTAATAATGTAGCAAAGTTTGACGATGAATTAAAACTATACACATCAGATAAAAAATTATATCTATGTCCTCGCAGATATGATTGCTGTTCAAATATTTATAACATTACAACTGATGATGAATGTTATCTAGACAATCAATATGAAAAATTAGTTGAAGTAAACAAAGAAGATAGACAAAATTTAATTGAAAAGACAAAAGAAGAAAAAGCTAAGTTTGTAAAAAGATTAAATGCTTATCTTAAAAGATTTGGATTAAGTAAAGTTCATTCACAAACTTACATTATCGATTAATTATAATAAGACTAGCAATGTTCCTTATATTTCCTGAGTTAGCAATAACTCGGGATTTTTTATTTCTGAAATATGTAATTTTTATATAAAATCAACGGATAAAAATATGAACCTTTAGGTTCATATATACAGACGTTGAGATTTTATATAAATAAGATATATTTAATATTTTAAAATTTGGTGAGTTTGTTGTTTACAACAAATCTTACCAGACTCTTGGGAAGGAACTCTCAGAGTATAAAGTTTTTAAGTGTTTAGATTTTCAAAATCAAAAACACTTAAACTACAATTAAATATTTAATTGTAAATAGAAGCTATTGACCTTTAGGTCAATAGCAGTTCACAAATATGATGTATTTTATATAAAACCAACAAATAAAAATATGAACCTTCAGGTTCATATATACAGATTTTATATAAATAAGATATATTTAATATTTTAAAATTTGGTGAATTTGTTGTTTACAACAAATCTTACCAGACTCTTGGGAAGGAACTCTCGGAGTATAAAGCTTTTAAGTGTTTAGATTTTCAAAATCAAAAACACTTAAACTACAATCAGATAT